>NZ_JBIASZ010000027.1:0-100366 GCF_042891345.1 Streptomyces sp. NPDC001903 | reverse complement strand
TCATCCTCGTCGTCGGCATCGCCATCGACCTCCTCATCTTCAGCCCCATCGAACGCCGGGTCCTGCGCACCCGCGGCCTCCTGGTCAAGAGCTGATCGGACGAGCGGTCACCGGCCGGTCCGTCCGGCCAACACCACGCCGTCCAGGCCGAGTTGCACTCTTCACATGCCGTACATGGACCGGCTTCTCCACCGCCCCTAATCTCATCGGCATGGCAGCTGGAAGCCTTCTCACCGCGCGCCGCCACCTCGATCTGGGCAGGCTGGCGAGCGCGCTGTGTCCGATCGCCCGAGCGCGACGGTAGTCACGCCTCGCCTCTTCGCACGGGATCCCCACCTGGCATCTGCGTACCGGCCCGCCCCCTCGGGGGCCGGCCGGTCGATGCCCGATGCGCGATGCCCGTCTCTCTTCCCCCTTCACGGCAGTCGCCCTGCCGTACCCGTACGAGCTGCGGAACCAGGAGAAGACATCCCATGAGCGACAACAGCAGACCGCGGGTGAGCCGCCGCGGATTCCTCGCCGGCACGGCGGCCGCCGCGGCCGCGGCGGCGGTTCCGGCCATCGCCCAGGTGGCGGCCGCCTCCCCCGCCGCTGCCGCGGCCCGCCCCAACATCCTGCTCATCGTCACGGACGACCAGCCCAAGCACACGGAATGGGCGCTGCCGAAGACCACGGCCTGGCTGGCCGACCAGGGCGTCAAGTTCACCAACGGGCACGTCACCACCCCGCTCTGCGCACCTTCCCGCTCGTCGGTCCTCACCGGCCGCTACGCCCACCACCACGGCGTCCGCAACAACAAGGCCTCGTACCAGCTCGACCAGAGCACCACGCTGCCCCGGTACCTCAAGCAGGTCGGCTACCGCACCGGCCTGTTCGGCAAGTGGCTCAACTCCTGGACCCTGTCCGACAATCCGCCGCACTTCGAAGAGTTCGCCCTGCTCCAGCCGGGCTACGTCGACGCGCAGTGGAACGTCAACGGCACGGTCCAGACGATCAACGGATACACCACCAACATCATCAAGAACCGCACGCTGAACTTCCTCGACAAGGCGGCGGCCGACACCCGGCCCTGGTTCGCGTACGTCACCCCGTACGCCTCCCACGGCCCGCGCACCCCCGAGGCCAAGTACGCCGGCACGGCCGTCCCGGACTGGGACGGCAGGCCCTCCGTCCCGGAGAGCGACCGCAGCGACAAACCGGCCTACATCCGGAACGCGACCGGGACACTGGCCGACGGCAAGCAGATCCGTGCGGAACAGCTGCGCACCCTGCTCTCCGTGGACGACACGGTCCAGGCGCTCAAGAACAAACTGCAGGCTCTCGGCCAGCTCGAGAACACCTTGGTCATCTACATCGCGGACAACGGCTTCACCTGGGCCGACCACGGATGGACCAAGAAGTCGGTGCCCTACCGCCCGGCGCACGAGGTGCCGTTCTACCTCTCCTGGCCGGCCGGCGGCCTGGGCGCGGGAACCACCGACAGCCGCATCACCGCGAACATCGACATCGCCCCCACGGTCCTCGACGCGGCCGGCATCACCCCCACCCACTCGGTGGACGGCCGCTCCCTGCTCTCCTCGTACAGCCGCGACCACCTGCTCGTGGAGTGGTGGAAGCAGGGCACGGCCGCGGGCGGCCCGCCCACCTGGGCCTCGTACGTGTCCCAGAACAAGCAGTACACGGAGTACTACGACCTCACCACCGACGGGAACGGCACCGTGTCGGGCACGGGGCAGGTGAAGTTCCGCGAGTACTACGACCTGGCGGGCGACCCCCACCAGCTGACCAACCAGCTGTACCAGGCCACCCCGGCCGACGAGCAGAACCTGGGCATCCCCGCCCTGGCGGCGCAACTCGCCGCCGACCGCACCGCTTAGCGCCGGCCGCTCGGGTGCCCCGCGGCATCACCCGCGGGGCACCCGCTCCTCCCCCTCCACGCACCCCGACGGAGCCGTCATGCTCTCCTGCTGCACCCCCGGACACGGTGACGCCACCGCCGTCGCGCTCTCCCTCGCGCCACGTCCGCCCGTGGCCGCCGCACCGCGCGCCGCCCGCCGGCTGATCGACCTGCCGGGCGGCCGCTTCCTCATGGGTACCGAGGATCCGGACTCCTTTCCGGCCGACGGCGAAGGGCCGGTGCGCGAGGTCGCCGTGGACCCGTTCCGCATCGCGCCCACGACGGTCACCAACGCCCAGTTCGCCGCCTTCGTCAAGGCCACCGGCCACGTCACCGAGGCCGAACACTTCGGTTTCTCCTTCGTCTTCGGCGGCTTCCTGACCGAGGACGTCGCCGCCGTGTCGCCGCCGGTCGCGGCCGTCCCCTGGTGGCGGGCCGTCCCCGGCGCCGGCTGGCGGCACCCCGAGGGCGCCGGTTCGTCCTTCGCGGCGCGCCAGAACCACCCCGTCGTCCACGTCTCCTGGAACGACGCCCAGGCGTACTGCGCCTGGTCCGGCACGCGCCTGCCCACCGAGGCCGAATGGGAGTACGCGGCCCGCGGCGGGCTGGAGCGGCGGCGGTACCCGTGGGGGGACGAACTCGCGCCCGGCGGGCGGCACATGTGCAACATCTGGCGGGGCGACTTCCCGACCCTCAACACCGCGGAGGACGGCTACGAGGGCACGGCGCCGGCGAAGTCCTTCCGCCCCAACGGCTTCGGTCTGTACAACGCCGTCGGGAACGTATGGGAATGGTGCGCCGACTGGTTCGCCCCCGAAACCAGCCGTGTGATGCGCGGCGGCTCCTACCTCTGCCACGACTCGTACTGCAATCGCTACCGCGTCGCGGCCCGCAGCTCCAACACGCCGGACAGCTCCACCGGCAACATCGGCTTCCGCGTGGCCGCGGACAGCGGCACCGCCGCCGGTTAGCCACTGCGCCGCCCCGGTCCGGTCGGCGCGATCCGCCTCAGAGGTGCTGGAGGAGGGCGGACGTGAACTCTGCGGTGGAGGCGGAGCCTCCGAGGTCGCGCGTGCGCACCGCGGTGGTGGCCAGGACGCGGGCGATGGCGTCGGTGATCTCGGCCGCGGGCCCGGGGTGGCCGAGATGGTCGAGCATCATGGCGGCCGACCAGATCGCGCCGATCGGATTGGCGATGCCCTGCCCGGCGATGTCGGGGGCCGATCCGTGGACCGGCTCGAACATCGAGGGGTACTCGCCCGGCGGGTTGAGGTTGGCGGACGGCGCGATGCCGATGCCGCCGGCGACCGCCGCCGCCAGGTCGCTGAGGATGTCCCCGAAGAGGTTGGACGCGACGACGACGTCGAAGCGTGCGGGGTCGAGTACGAACTTGGCCGCCAGCGCGTCGATGTGCTCCTGGTTCCACTCGACGCAGGGGTGCGCGGCGCCGCGCTCGGCCACCAGCTCGTCCCAGAACGGCATGGTGTGCACGATCCCGTTGGACTTCGTCGCCGACGTGAGGGGGCCGCCGCGCCGTTCCGCGAGGCCGAAGGCGAAGTCGAGGAGCCTGGTCACTCCCGCCCGGGTGAACACCGCCTGCTGCACGGCCATTTCCTCGGGGAACCCGCGGTTCATCCGACCGCCGATCTCGCTGTACTCGCCTTCGGTGTTCTCCCGGACGACCACGAAGTCCACCTCACCGGGCACGGCGGCGCGGACGGGGCTGGGAAGGCCGTCGAACACCCGGATGGGGCGGAGGTTGACGTACTGGCTGAAGGCCCGGCGGATCGGGATGAGCAGTCCCCACAGGGAGACGTGGTCCGGTACGCCCGGATAGCCGACGGCGCCGAGGAGGATCGCGTCATGACGGCGGAGCTGCTCCAGTCCGTCCTCGGGCATCATCGATCCGTGGCGGAGGTAGCGCTCGCAGGACCAGTCGTACTGCTCGTAGGTGAACGTGATGCCGTGGCGCGTTCCGACGGTGTCGAGGACCTCGCGCGCCGCCGGGAGGACTTCGGTGCCGATGCCGTCACCGGGGATGAGGGCGATGCTGTGGTTCGTCATGGTTCGCATTCCAGCAATCGGGGGTCGGCCGGGTCCAACACGTATCGCCGATGTGACTCATAGGCCCGCCCTATGGGCCGGTGGGGCGGCGGTCTCCAGGAAGGCGCCGGCTGCGGGTGTCAGCTGCCCCTTGCGGCTGACCAGGACGTTGTGCTGGATGCGGGCCGGTTCCAGGTCGAGGACGAGGGCGCCGGACCGCTCGGCCAGGCCGGCCCAGGACCCCGTCACGACCGCGAGTCCGACTCCCTCGAGCACCAGGGGCAGGAAGGCCATGCGGTGTTCGGTCTCCACCGCGATGCGGACGTCGATGCCCTGGGCCGTCAGGTCGTCGACGTAGGCGCGGATCCCGGTGCCCCGCTGCCCCACGATCAGCCGGTGCCCTGCGAGCTGCTCGGCGTGTACCGCCCGCCCGGGTGGAAAGGGGCCGTCCGGCGGGGTGACCAGGACGAGCCGGTCGTCTCCGACGTGGTGCGGGACGACGTCCCGGCTCGACAGCGGCGTCGAGGTGACCAGCAGCCCGAGTTCGCATCCCCCGGTGCGCACCGTCTCGATCACGGCCTCGGGGGTGAGGGCCACGCGCAGGCTGACCGACACCGCGGGAAAGCGCTCGGTGAAGCGCTGGACCATGGTGCTGAGGGGTTCGATGGTGGGCGAGGCCATCGTGGCCATCTCCAGGCGCCCGCCGCGCAGTTCGCGGACGGATCCGACGCTGGCCCTGGCCAGCTCCAGCGCGTGCAGGGCTTCCCGCGCCCGGGGAACGAGTGCGGTTCCGGCCTCGGTCAGGACCGCCCTCCGGCCGATCCGGTGGAACAGGCTGCCGTCCAGGTCCCGTTCCAGGGTCTGGATGGCCTGCGACAGGGAGGGCTGCGATACGTAGAGCGCCGCGGCCGCGCGGTTGAAGCCACCGTGGTCCACGATGGCGAGGAAGTACGTCAGCTGGCGGAAGTCCACGGTTCAGCGTAGGCCGTCCGCGACGAACCGCACGGCCCCGTCACCGCCGCGCCGGAGCAGGCCGGCCGTGGGAGCGGGGAAGTGCGTGCCGATCACGAGGGTCCCGGTGTCGGCGTACCGCTCGACGAACGCCCGCCGGGTGGCGGCGGCCTGCGCGGCGTCGGTGTCGGCGAGGCCGGCCACGTCGGGTTCGATGAACTGCACCGGGTGGTGTACGAGGTCACCGGTGATGACGGCACGGTCCCCGCCGGACTCGACCACGACCGCGACCTGGCCGGGGGTGTGTCCGGGGGCGGCCTCCAGGCGTACGCCGTCGCACACCCGGTGGTCGGTTGCGACGAGATCGACGAGGCCCGCGTCGATCAGAGGCTGCATCGTGTCGTGGAGGTTCGTCTCCTGCGCGTCCGCCCAGTGGTCCCATTCCACGCGGGTGACCAGGTGACGTGCACGAGGGAAGGTCGGCACCCACTTCCCCTCCACCAGTCGCGTGTTCCACCCGATGTGGTCGAAGTGGAGGTGGGTGCACACCACCGTGTCGATCGATTCCGGAGGGTGGCCGAGGGCGGCGAGGTCTTCGAGCCACGCCGTGTCCAGCATGCGCAGGAAGGGCACCGATGCCCGCGCGTTGCCCACGCACGTGTCGACGAGGATCCGGCGCGTCCCGGTGTCGACGACCAGGCCGTGGACGGAGAGCAGGAAGCTGCCGTCCACCCCGCTGAATCCGGGGGCGGGCCACGGATACCTCTTCAGGAGTGCCGTGTCGTCCGTCCGCAAGGCCTCTGTGAGGAGGACCCGCTGTTCCACCTCCAGCACCTTGTGGATCGTCGTCGTTCCGATGCGCCACGTCGCCATGCGTCCACCCTCCACACTCACCAGGGATCGAATAATATTGACGATCGACACTAGAGCGCAATATTTTGATGGCCCCAAGAGCCCCGCTCCCGGTCTGGAAGGACGCATTGGATGGGTTTCACCCAGAACCGCACCGCGCCCGTCGTGAACACCCGCTCGGGCCCGATCCGCGGAGTCGCCGAAGACGGCCTGGCCGTGTTCAAGGGCGTGCCGTACGCGGCGCCCCCCGTCGGCCCCCTCCGGTGGCGCCCCGCACAGCCGCATCCCGGATGGAGCGGCACCCTCGACGCGACGGAGCACGGTCCCAGCGCGCCTCAGGCCGTCCGCGAGGGCGACCCGGTCCTGGGCGGCCATGGCCTCCCGCCCTTCGACGAGGACTGCCTGACGCTCAACGTCTGGACGCCCGGCACCGATGACGCGCGCCGGCCCGTCCTGGTCTGGATCCACGGCGGCGCCTTCATCTCCGGCTCCGGGGCGATGCCCAACTACTCCGGCGAGACCTTCGCGCGGGGCGGCGACCTGGTGGTGGTGAACCTCAACTACCGGCTCGGACCCCTCGGCCTGCTGTCCTTCACGTCGGACGGCGGCGCCGGGGGCGGCAACCTCTGGCTCACGGACCAACTCGCCGCGCTGCGCTGGGTCCGGGACAACATCTCCGCCTTCGGCGGTGACCCCGACGACGTCACCGTCGCCGGCCAGTCGGCCGGAGCGCTGTCGACCGCGGCGCTCGCGGGACACGCCGGCGAACGGCTCTTCCACCGGGCCATCCTCCAGAGCGTCCCGCTCGCCATGCCCCTCGCCACGCGCGCCGAGTCCCTGGCCCGCACCGCCGCCTTTCTGGACATCCTCGGCGTCAAGGACGAGGAGGAACTGCGGGCGACCGCGTGGCCGCGCCTGGTCGAGGCCACGGCCGGACTCCTCGCGGCGACCACGGAGTGGGGGCACTGGACCGCTCCGTTCATGCCGGTGCTCGACGGCGCGACGGCGGCGCGGCAACCCGCCCTGAACCTGCTCGACGGCCCGGGCGCGGACATCGACGTCCTCGTCGGCTGGACCGGGGAGGAGTCCGCGTTCACCTTCGCGCTGGGCGAGACGTACCGGTCGGCGACGAAGGAGCAGGTGCTCCGCCGGGCGCGGGACAGCTTCGGCGACGGCGCGGCCGAGGCGTACGCGGCGTACGAGGCCGCCCGCCCGGGCGCACGGCCGGTCGACGTACTCATCGACCTGAGCACCGACGAGCTGTTCAGGAAGCCCACCCTGGCGTTCGCGGAAGAGCGGGCGGTACGGGGCCGCCCGGTATGGGCGTACGAGTTCGCCTTCCCCACCCCCGCGCACGACGGACGCCTGGGCGCACCGCACTGCCTGGAGCTGCCGTTCGTCTTCGACAACTTCGACAAGTGGTCGCACGCGCCGTTCCTGGCGGGAATGGACACGAGGATCAGGGACGGGCTCGCCAGGACCGTGCACGCGGCGTGGATCGCCTTCGTCCGCACCGGCGACCCCAACCACCCGGCCATGCCGCGCTGGGACCGGTACGACGCGCCGTCCCGCACCACGATGCGGTTCGACACCGTCACCGAGGCCGTTCCACGTCTCACTGCGCGCTGAACCCCGCACCGGCCGTCGGGAGCCCCGCGACCGGTGCGGGCTCAAGGGCGGGTCCCGGCGGGCCGATGGCAGTGCCATGGAGACACGCGCTTTCGCCCCCGTACGCCCCGCTGCGCACCGCCGGCTCCTGAGAGGGCTCGCCGGGCTGTTCGCCGTCCTTTGGCTGGTGGCACCCAGGCCCCCGGCCACGGCGGCCGGGGCCGCGCCGCCGCGTCCGGTGGCAGCCACGGACCAGGAGGGCCTGCGGTCCCTGTTCGCATCGGAGAACCGCGCGATCCGCACGGCCGCGCCGGTGGTCGCGGTGACCTTCAACGCGGCGTGGAACGACGCCGGCCTGGACCCCGTCCTCGACGAGCTCGCCCGCCGGCACGCCCCGGCCACGTTCTTCCTCACCGGCGACTTCGCCGACCGGCACCCCGAGGCCGTCAGGCACATCGCGGCCGCGGGACACGGGCTGGGCAACCACTCCTACAGCCACCCCTACTTCAAGGACCTCACCGCCACGGGACGACGCGACGAGGTCCGGGCCGCCGACCGGGCCCTGCGCACGGCCGGCGCCGGCGCGGCCCTCACCCCCTACTTCCGGTTCCCCTACGGCGAGACCGCCCCCGAGCACATCACGGAGGTCAACGCACTCGGCTTCGCGGACATCGAGTTCACCCAGGACACCAACGGATGGATGGGCACCGAAGGCGGCATGACCGTGGACCGGGCGGTCAGCAGGGCCCTGGACGCCCTGCGCCCGGGGGCGATCCTCCAGATGCACATCGGCGCCCCCGAGGGCCGCACAGAGGTGCTCGACGCCCAAGCCCTGCCGCGGATCCTCGAAGCGATCAGCACCCGCGGCTACCGCGTCATCGACCTCCGCACCCTCCTGACCACACCCCCGGCCCCCACCGCGCTCGGACCCGTGCCGTGAGCGGAACGGCCGGGCCGTGACGGGCGGGGCATGACGGACGGGCCGTGACGGACGGGCCCCGTCGGCTCCTCGGGGGTACTTTGGGACCATGGGTGGTGGTGGCCATGGTCAGCGCTCTTCACGCCGATCCCTCCAACGCCGAGCAGGCGCGGGCCTGGGACGGACAGGAAGGTGCGTACTGGGCGGAGCACGCCGACCGGTTCGACCGCGCGGTGCGGCCCTACCGGGAGGCCTTCCTCGCTGCCGCCGGCGTATCTGCCGCCGACCGGGTGCTCGACATCGGCTGCGGCACCGGAGAGACCACCCGCGACCTCGCCCGGCGGGCGACCGGGGGCCGGGCCCTGGGTGTGGACCTGTCGGCCGCGATGCTGCGGGTCGCGCGGGAGCGCGCGGCGGCCGAAGCACTCGACAACGCCGACTTCGTCCAGGCGGACGCCCAGGTCCATCCCTTCCCCGCGGGGGCGTTCGACGTGGCCGTCAGCCGCTCCGGGACGATGTTCTTCGCCGACCCTGTCGCCGCGTTCCGCAACATCGGCGGCGCGCTGCGCCCCGGCGGACGCCTCGTGCAGCTGGTCTGGCGAGCACTGGCCGACAACGAGTGGTTCCTCTCGTTGACCCGGTCCCTGGCCGCCGGCCGCCCGGCGCCCACGCCCGCGGCCGATGCCCCCGGGCCGTTCTCGCTGGCGGACCCCGCGCGGGTCCGGACCGTACTGGGCGCCGCGGGTTTCACGGACATCCGGCTGGAGCCGCACGGTGAGGCGATGTGGTTCGGCGAGGACGCGGCCGATGCGGAGCGGTTCACGCTCGGCATGCTCGGCTGGATGCTCGACGGCCTCGACGAGCAGGACCGGCGTCGCGCCGTCGACGAGTTGAGAAGCACGCTCGCCGCCCACGAGAGCGACAGCGGCGTCCGCTACGCCTCGGCGGCCTGGATCATCCGGGCGGTCCGCGCGTGACGCGGCCGATGCCCGCGGTGCCGGGCCGTCCCGACGAGCGTCGGGACGACCCGGGACCGGGGCGTGCGGTCACGAAGTGACGGTCGGCTTCTCCGGCTCCAGCGAGTTGCCGGCGGGGATCCGGCCGCAACTGGTGGGTGCGGTCCGGCCGGCGAAGCGGTCGTCCAGCCAGGCCATCGCGCGCGGCGCCCAGTACGGCATGGCGCCGACGTGGCTGAGCAGGCCGTATTCCTCGTACTTGATCGAGCCGTTGCCGTCGGCGCAGTACTGCCGGGCCAGCGCCCGTACGTCCCCGGCGACCATGACGCCGTCCCCCGTGCCGATGCCCGGCGGGGCGTTGAACGTCCCTTCGAACCAGCCCGCGTTCCCTTGTCCGATGAACCCCGGGACGGTCGGGGTGGCGGCCTGGCCCAGATTGATCTTGTTGACGGCGGCGACGAACGCCGGCACGGAGTTCGGGTCCTTGTACTCCGGTTTCGCCATGTCCTTCCAGGTCATCCCGGGGTGGCGGCCCAACGCGTCGACGATCGACCCGTGTTCGAGGTCCTTGACGACCGCGAGGCCCTTCGCGCTCAGGTACGGGGTGAGGTCGATGCCGTACGAGCGCGAGACGCCGATGACCGCCATCGGGATCACCCCGTTCCACACCAGGGCGCCGTCGACGTACTTGAGGTTGTGCGCGGGGGCGACGAGCAGCCCGCCCTCGGCGAAGCCGACCAGCTGCCCGTTCACCTCGGGCGCGTACGCGGGGGCGAGGGCCGAAGTCCAGTTGGTGGCGATGGCCCCGCCGGAGTAGCCGAACAGGCCGATCCTGGTGCCCGCGTGCAGGCCCGCCTCCTCGGTGCGGATGGCGGCGCGGATCGAGTCCAGGGTGTTCGTTCCGTACTCGGGGCCGGCCGCGAAGTCGGCGTTCTGGCCCTCGGTGTCCGGGATCACCAGGTCGTAGCCCTTGAGCAACAGCGGTGCCAGGATGAGGGATTCGGCGTTGGCGATGGCGCCACCGAGGGAGACGTCACCCGCGATCGCCCGGGAGGGGCCGTCCTCCGGGCTGAGGGAATCGTAGAACGACTGGTACGACACCGCCTTGCTGCCGTCGCCGTGGGGGCTGCGGACCACGGTGGTCACGTTGGCCGAGGGCCTGCCCTGGGCGTCGGTCGTGCGGTAGAGCAGTTGGACGGCCTTCAGCGGCGTCGGGACGCCGAAGACGTGGTAGTTCAGCGTGCGCTTCTTCAGGACGTCGCCCGGCCGGTACGAGGCCAGCGGCTTGCCGCCGTCGTAGCGGTAGAACGCGTCGGGCGTCGCCGTGGCCGCCCGTGCGCCCGCACGGGGTGCGGCCGACGCCGTCGGCGCCGCGCCCACGGCGAGGGCGAGCGCAGTCACGATGGCCGTGGACAGCAGAGCAGTGGTTCTCCGGTTCATTACTCCCCCGTACGTCGAGCCGCAGCGGCTTTACCTGGCGGTAACTTACTGGAGGTAACGCCGTTTCACATAGGCGCGTCACGTTGGTTTTCGGAGTCCACCGCACGACCGGACGGGCCCGTACGGAGAGGGCGAAACCGGCCACATCGGATGGAAGGTGCCGGCGGACGGACTGCCGGCACGCCCCGGTCAGGTGGAGGGAAAGGTTCCAACTGCCGCCCCCGTATGGCTTCGCCGCAGATCAGAGGCGGTACGGACGCAGCGTGGCCGGATGTGTGGGGGCGACCTGACACAGCACCCGCAGGGCCCTAGCCGATCGAAGTGTCCCCGTGGGATTCCAGGAGGGTGCGCAGCGCCGAGGCCACCGTGTCGCAGGTGTCGCGGTCCAGGGGAGCGAGGAGGGAGGCGAAGTGGTGCAGATGCTCCGCCATCACCTTCTCCGCGACCTCGCGGCCCTGCCCGGTCAGGCGGACGCGGACCGATCGGCGGTCCTGGCCGTCACGGATCCGTTCGACCAGACCCTTGGCCTCCATCCGGTCGATGCGGTTGGTGATCGCCCCCGAAGTGACCATCGCGGCCGGGATCAGCGCCCCGGCGGTGAGCGTGTACGGCGGGCCCGAACGCCGCAGCGTCGTCAGGATGTCCAGCTCGCCGACCTCCAGGTCGCGTTCGGCCACGAAGGCCTTGAGCTGCTTCTCGATGATGCGGTTCATCCGCTGGATCCGGGCCAGGACCTCGATGGGCCACAGCTCGTCCGTCAGGTCGGGCCGCTGCGCCGCCCACTGGCCGACGATCACATCCACCGCGTCGCTCATCAGGCCTCCGCCCCTCTCGATCACCCGCTCGTGCCGGACCCAGCATAACCCGAATCCCTCAACGTTAAGAGACTTGACGTTCAGGAGCTTCTGGTGATTTTATTTCAACGTTGAGATTATTAACCTTCAGATGGATTGGAGCGGCGCCATGACCACCGCGCCCGCAGGCACAGACACCGGCATCCGTGCCGGGACCGGCACGTCCGCCACCCGCGTACCCGGAGCCCAGGCCGCCCCCGGCCGCCCAGCGGCCCGCGGGCCCGTCCCCGCCTTCTGGCTCGCGCTGCTCGCCACCCCCATCGCCGCCGGGGCCAACGCCCCGGTCCTGATCCTCCCGGACATGGCCCGCTCGCTCGGGGTGTCCACCTCCACCGCGTCCTGGCTGGTCTCCGCGTTCGCCTGGGCCATGGCCATCGGCACCCCGCTGCTCGCCGGACTCCTGCGCCGCACCGGTCTGCGGCCCGTGCTGCGCCTCGCCTCCGTGCTCGTCCTCGGCGGCACCCTCCTCGTCGCGGTCTCCCCCTGGCTCCCGCTCACCCTGTTCGGCCGGGCGGCCCAGGCCGCGGGAGGCGCGGGACTGGTCGCGGCGGCGATGAGCCTGGCCGGCACGGCCCGCCGGATGGGCGTCATCAGCGCCGGGTTCGGCATGCTCGGGGCGGCCGGCCCGCTCCTCGGCGAACAGCTCGCGCACGCCGCCTCCTGGCGGCTCTCCCTCTCCGTGTCCGTGGTCGCGGTGCTCGCCGTGCCCGCGGTGCTCCGGTACGCCGGCGCCATCACGCCCTCCTCCGACCGCTTCGACGGCCGCGGCGCCGTCCTGCTGACCGTGCTGGCCAGCGCCCTGGTCACCCTCCCCCACGCCCCGCTCGCCGCACTCGGCGCGGCCCTCGTCGCGGCGGTCCTGCTCGCCCTGCACATCCGCCGCCGCCCGGAGGGGTTCGTCCCGGCCGCCCTGCTGCGCACGCCGGTCTTCCTCACCTCGGGCCTGCTGGCGCTCCTCCTCTCGGGGTCGTACTTCACGCTGCTCTTCGCGGTACCGCGACTGCTCGGCGACCGGGCCGGCTGGGACACCGGCGCGGCCGGGGCCGGGCAGCTCGTCGCGCTGCTCGTCGGCTCGGCACTGTCCTGGCTGCTCGCCGCGGCCTCCGCCCGGATGGGCCGCCCGGCCGTACTGGCCGTCCTGATCGGCGTCGGGTCCCTGGCCGCTGCCGCCGCGGCCTTCTCGGACTGGGGCCCGCTCCTGCTGGCGGCCACCGTCGGCGGGGTCTTCGCCGCCACCGGTGCCAACGCCTGCCTCTCGATGCACGCGGCGGCCGGCGCCCCCGAGCACCAGCGGCCCACCGCCATCGGCCTGTTCGCCCTCTGCTACCAGCTCGGCGGCGCCTTCGGCCCGGCGGTCGCCGCGGCCCTGGTGCTCGGCTCCTGACCCAGGGCCGCCCGCAGAACCCCGACCCCCGGGCCCGTCCCGCCACACCGGCGGCGGCGGGCCCGCCGTCGTTCTCCCCCGGACGGCGGCCGGCCCCGCGGTCGCACGATCATGCCCTCGCTCCGCCGGACGGACACGACCCGTACATGACGCAATACCGGCTCGCACCTGCCCGGATGGGCGTCCGCGTGACCAAAATCTGGCGGGCGAAGGCGGTCATGAGGGAACTGATCGGCCGCGACTTCGGACTACAGCCGCTGTCGGCTCCATTCCACATTCACGTTCATCACAAGGGAGGTAAACCATGGGTCATCCCGTACCGCAGCGGATCGGTGTCGCAGCCGAGACAAGCCCGGGAGAGACGCGCGTGGCGGCCACGCCGTCGACCGTGCGCCAGTTGGTCGCGCTGGGCTACGAGGTCGTCGTCGAGTCGGGGGCCGGCACCGCCTCCGGCTTCTCCGACGACGCGTACGTCGCGCAGGGCGCGAAGGTCGGTGACGCCTGGGGCGCGGACGTCGTACTGAAGGTCAACGCACCGTCGAGCGACGAGATCCGGAGCCTGCGCGACGGGGCGACGCTGGTCAGCCTCATCGGCCCGGCGCTCAACCCCGACCTGGTCGAGGAACTCGCGAGCCGTCCGATCACGGTCCTCGCCATGGACGCGGTCCCGCGGATCTCGCGGGCCCAGTCCTTGGACGTGCTCAGCTCCATGGCGAACATCGCCGGTTACCGTGCGGTCGTCGAGGCGGCCCACGCGTTCGGCCGGTTCTTCACCGGTCAGGTGACCGCGGCCGGAAAGGTTCCGCCGGCGAAGGTGCTCGTGGCGGGCGCCGGCGTGGCGGGACTCGCGGCCATCGGCGCCGCCAGCAGCCTGGGTGCGATCGTCCGCGCGACCGATCCGCGGCCGGAGGTGGCGGAGCAGGTCCGTTCGCTCGGTGGCGACTTCCTCGCCGTCGAGGTGGAGCACAAGGCCGGCACCGACGGGTACGCCAAGGCGACCTCGGAGGAGTACGACCGGCGGGCCGCGGAGATCTACAGCGAGCAGGCCGCCGACGTCGACATCGTCATCACCACCGCGCTGATCCCCGGAAGGCCGGCGCCGAAGCTGCTCACGGCCCAGGACGTCGCGAGCATGCGCCCCGGCAGCGTGATCGTCGACATGGCCGCCTCGCAGGGCGGGAACGTCGCCGGCACGGTGGCGGGAGAGGTGGTCGTCACCGACAACGGCGTCACGATCATCGGCTACACCGACCTGCCCGCCCGGCTGCCGGCCCAGGCATCGCAGCTGTACGGCACGAACCTCGTCAACCTGATGAAGCTGCTCACGCCGGCCAAGGACGGCCGGCACGTGATCGACTTCGAGGACGTGGTGCAGCGGTCCATGACCGTGGTGCGTGACGGAGCGACCACGTGGCCGCCGCCCCCGGTGCAGGTGTCCGCCGCTCCGGTCGCGCAGGCGCCGGTGGCCGCGAAGCCGGTCGTACCGGAGAAGAAGCCGATGTCGGCGGCGGCGAAGTACGTGCTCGCCGGTACCGGAATGGCGGCGCTCTTCCTCCTGACCGCGTTCTCCCCGTCCCAGCTGATCGGCAACTTCACGGTCTTCGTGCTGGCGATCGTCATCGGCTACTACGTCATCGGCAAGGTGCACCACGCCCTGCACACGCCGCTCATGTCGGTCACGAACGCCATCTCCGGGATCGTCGTCGTGGGCGCCCTGCTGCAGATCGCCCAGACGGACACCACGATCACCGTGCTGTCGTCCGTCGCGATCCTGCTGGCCAGCATCAACATCTTCGGCGGATTCGCGGTCACCCGCCGCATGCTCGCCATGTTCTCGAGAGGCTGATCCCCCATGACTGCCGCCACGGCCGCGCAGGCCGCCTACATCGTCGCAGCACTCCTGTTCATCCTCAGCCTCGCCGGGCTCTCGAAGCACGAAAGTTCCCGTTCAGGACTCGTGTTCGGCGCCTCCGGAATGGTGATCGCCCTCGCCGCCACCATCGGCCTGGCCTCGCGCAGCATCACCGCGACGGGCCTGACCCTGCTCGTCGTCGCCGTGCTGATCGGCGCGGGTGTCGGTTTCTGGCGTGCCCGGGTCGTCGAGATGACCGGCATGCCCGAGCTCATCGCCCTCCTGCACAGCTTCGTCGGCCTGGCCGCCGTACTCGTCGGCTGGAACGGCTACTTCGAGGTCGAGGGGGCGGGCCCCGGGCACGCCGCGGTGGCCCAGGACCTGCTCGGCATCCACCACGCCGAGGTGTTCATCGGGGTGTTCATCGGAGCCGTCACCTTCAGCGGATCGATCATCGCGTACCTGAAGCTGTCGGCGCGCATCAAGTCCAGCCCGCTGGTACTGCCCGGCAAGAACCTGATCAACCTCGGGGCCCTCGTCGCGTTCGCGGCCCTGACGGTCTTCTTCGTCCTCCACCCGAGCCTCGGCCTGCTCATCGCGGTCACCGCGGTGGCGCTCGCCCTCGGACTGCACCTGGTCGCCTCGATCGGCGGCGGCGACATGCCGGTCGTGGTGTCGATGCTCAACAGCTACTCCGGCTGGGCCGCGGCGGCGTCCGGGTTCCTGCTGAACAACAACCTGCTCATCGTCACCGGAGCGCTGGTCGGCTCCTCCGGCGCGTACCTGTCCTACATCATGTGCCAGGCGATGAACCGCTCGTTCATCTCCGTGATCGCCGGCGGCTTCGGCGTCGAGGCTGCCGCGAGCGACGACACCGACCTCGGCGAGCACCACGAGATCACCGCCGAGGCCACCGCCGAACTGCTCCTGAACGCCTCGTCCGTCGTGATCGCCCCGGGCTACGGAATGGCCGTCGCGCAGGCCCAGTACCCGGTCGCCGAACTGACCCGCAAGCTGCGCGAGCGGGGGGTGGACGTGCGCTTCGGGATCCACCCCGTGGCCGGACGACTGCCGGGGCACATGAACGTGCTGCTGGCGGAGGCGAAGGTGCCCTACGACATCGTCCTGGAAATGGACGAGATCAACGACGAGCTCTCCGACACCACGGTCGTGCTCGTCATCGGCGCCAACGACACCGTCAACCCCGCCGCCGCCGAAGACCCCAACAGCCCGATCGCCGGCATGCCCGTACTGCGGGTGTGGGAAGCGGAGAACGTCGTCGTCTTCAAGCGCTCGATGGCCACCGGATACGCGGGCGTTCCCAACCCCCTCTTCTACCGCGACAACACCCAGATGCTCTTCGGCGACGCCAAGCAGCGGATGGAGGACATCCTCGGGGCGCTCGGATCCGACACCGCGTCGCACCGCTCGCCCGCCGTGCTCGCGGCGTCGCGGTAGCCGGGCGGGCGGACCCCGCCTTCGCGCAGGATCGGCCCGTCCGGTGGGACGGGTCGGAGCCTTCGCGGAGGCGGGGTCCTTCCGCTTTCCGGGGGTCGCCTCTCCACCCCTTGCCCGACCTATCGATTTTCGATAGATTCCCATCGTAAATCGATGGAGGGATGGGCATGGGAAAGCTGACCGTGGGTGCGCTGCGCGCGGTGCTCGTGGTGGTGCTCGCCGGCACGGTGGGCGTGCAGGCGTTGATGGTGTGGACGCTGGCGAGCGGGAACGACCCGGAGGACGGATCGCTCCCGCTGACCGCGATGCGCGTGATCACGATCCTGGGCCTGGCGTCCGCCCAGGTCGCCCTGGTGTGCGTATGGCGGCTGGTGACGATGGTGCGACGCGGGACCGTCTTCTCCCACGCCGCCTTCCGGTACGTGGACGTCATGATCGGCGCGATCGTGGCGGCCGCCCTGGTCTGGTTCGCGGTCACGGCCGTCAATGCGCCGGGCCAGCGGGAGGACCCGGGCGTCACCGTCATCATGGGCGGGATCGGACTGGCCATCCTGGGGGTCGCGCTCATGGTCCTCGTCCTGCGGATGCTGCTCGCCCAGGCCGTCGCGCGCGACGTCGAGGCGACGCAGATGCAGGCCGAGCTGGACGAGGTGATCTGATGCCGATCACCGTCGACATCGACGTGATGCTGGCCAAACGGAAGATGTCCGTGGGCGAACTCGCCGACCGCGTGGGGATCACGCCCGCCAATCTGGCGGTGCTCAAGAACGGCCGCGCCAAGGCGGTGCGCTTCGCGACGCTCGCCGCGCTCTGCGAGGTGCTCCAGTGCCAGCCGGGCGACCTGCTGCGCTGGGAGGCCGGGAACGCCGAGGGCGGCGACCGGTCGCCCGATCACGCCGAGACCGACCGGACGACCGTGCCCCGGGGGCCGAGCCGCCCGGATCAGACGGTGCGGCCGAAGTAGCCGGGGCTCGGATCGGGCTCGGTCAGTTCGCGTGCTGATACGCCGGGTACGTCAGGTAACCCGCGTCGCCGCCCTGGTAGAACGTGCTCTCGTCCACCGGCGCGACCGGCAGTGCGAGGCGCAGCCGCTCGACCAGGTCGGGGTTGGCGATGTAGGCGCGGCCGAAGCTGACGAGGTCGGCGCCCTGCCCGAGCCAGTGGTCCGCGTCGGCCCGGCCGGTCTGCTTCGGCCCCATCGGGAGGGTCGGGTTCACGATGAGGGTGCCCGGCCAGGCACGGCGCAGGCCCAGGAGCACGTGCTCGTCGGTGGTGGCCTCGAGGTGGACGTAGGCCACGTCGAGGCGGGCGAGCTCGGCGAGCAGCGCGGCGTAGAGCTCGGGGACGTCGGATTCGGCGACGCCCCAGAAGGTCCCGCCCGGTGAGAGGCGGATGCCGGTCCTGGCGCCGCCGACGGCGTCCACGGTGGCGGCCGTCGCCTCGACGGCGAACCGGATCCGTTGGGCCACCGAGCCTCCGTAGCGGTCCGTTCGCAGGTTGGCGTTCGAGGACAGGAACTGCGAGATCAGGTAGCCGTTGGCGCCGTGCAGCTCGACGCCGTCGAAACCGGCGTCGACGGCGCGGCGGGCGGCCTCCGCGTACGACAGGGCATGCCCGGCCACCTCGGCGGTGTCCAGGGCTCGCGGCACCGGCGCGGGCCGGGGCCCGGCCGGGGTGAACACCTCACCGGCGGCGGGGACGGCGGAGGGCCCGACCGGCTGCATGCCGGTGGTGTCGGGGTGCGAGACGCGGCCGCCGTGCATGATCTGGGCGAAGATCCGTCCGCCGTTGGCGTGGACCGCGGCGGTCACCGGGCGCCACGCGTCGACCTGCTCGTCGGTGTGCAGTCCCGGGGTCCCCGGATTGGACTGCCCGATCAGGCTCGGCTGCACCCCCTCGGTCACGATCAGTCCGGCGGTCGCCCGCTGGGCGTAGTAGGTCGCCATCGACGGTGTCGCCAGACCGCCGGCGGCGGCCCGCACCCGGGTCATCGGGGCCATCACCACGCGGTTCGGCAGGGTCAGGTCACCGAGGCGATGGCTGTCGAAGAGTGTTGACACCGTGGGGCTCCTTCGCGGTCCGCAGCGCCCGGATGTCGGGCACAGCGGCTACGCTAAAACCTGACATTGACGTCAGAGGCAAGCTGTATGCCGCACCATGTGGTGCGGGTCACGGCCGGGAGGGCGAGATGCGCATCGGGGAGCTCGCGACGCGGGCCGGAGTCAGCGTCCGGTCGGTGCGGTACTACGAAGAGCAGGGGCTGCTCGCCAGTACGCGCAGTGCCAGTGGGCAGCGGCACTACACGGACGACGAGGTGGAGCGCGTGGCGTTCATCCAGCGGCTGTACGCGGCGGGCCTGTCCAGCCGCACCATCGTCGAGCTCCTGCCGTGCGTCGACGCGCCCAGTGAAGAGAACTCCGAGGCGGCGCTGGAGCGGATGCTGCAGGAACGCGACCGGCTCTCCGAGCACATCGCCGGCCTCATCCACACGCGGGACGCACTGGACGGGCTGATGGCCACGGCCAGGGCGCACCGCGAGGGTCTGCGCCCGGAGGTGACCGCCTCCTGAGCCGACCGCCCCCTGAGCCCGATGGACCTCGCGGCGATCGGGCCCCGGGCGGTCAGGCGCCGGTAGGTGTCATCGGCCGACCTGCGCGCTCCTCCTTCCCGGCGTGCTGCGCAGTGCGGTGGGCGCGCTCGACGGCCTGGCCCCAGTAGGTTCCGGTGATCATGAGAGCGGCGCCCAGGAAGGCCCATGCGGTGAGCCGTTCGCCGCCGAGGGCGATCCCGACCGCGACCGCCCAGATCGGTTCGGTGCCCAGCAGGAGGCTCGCCCGGCTGGCGGAGGTGCGTTGCACGGCCCAGGTCTGGGCGAGGAAGGCGAACACGCTGCAGAACAGGGCGAGATAGACCAACTGTGCCCAGGTGGCGGCACTGCTGCCGGCCAGGTCCGGGAGGTGCGCGATCGCGGCCGGCAGGAACAGCGCCGAGCCGACGACGGTCTGGACCGTCGTCAGGTGCAACGGGTCCACGGGGCGGCCGGCGGTGAGCCGTCCGACGAGCGCGACGTGCCCGGCCCGGACGACCGCGGCGGCGAGCATCAGCCCGTCCCCCAGCCGGGGTGCGTGCAGTCCGGTGCCGGAGATGAGCAGTCCGACGGCCAGGACGCAGAGGCCTGCGGCGAGGAAGAACGTCACGGGCAGCGCGGGGCGTCCCCCGGTCCGGTCCATCAGCGGTGTGAGCACGATGGTCAAGCTGATGATCAGTCCGGCGTTCGCGGCGCTGGTGTGCGCCACCCCGTAGGTCTCCAGCACGAGAACGGCCGCCTGGGTGACGCCCAGGAGCACCCCGATGCGCACCTCCGCCCGCGTCCAGCGGCGCGGCCGGCGGCGCGCGGCGACCAGGGCGCCACAGGCGAGCGCGGAGATCGCGTACCGGGCGAACAGGACCACCAGGACGGGAAGGAGGACGGTGGCCGTCTTGGCTGCCAGATAACTGGAGCCCCAGACGAGCGCGACCAACAGGAGTACCGCATCGGTACGGCGGGCAACAGGCATGCCCCACACGCTGCACGACGTGGGACGTTGAAGGCCATGACCAACTTCTTAAACCAACTTGTAGCAGCCCTACACTGTGGGCATGGATGAGCGGCAGTTGCGGATCCTGCGCGAGCTGGGTGAGCTGGGAAGCGTCAGTGCGGTCGCCGAGGCGCTGCATGTGACGCCTTCCGCGATCTCGCAGCAGCTGAGGCTGCTGCAGCGCTCGATTCCCGTACCGCTCACCGAACGGGCCGGGCGTCGGGTGGTGCTGACCGACGCCGGGCACGCCCTGGCCGGGGCGGCCATCGAGGTGGAGACCGCGCTGGCCCGGGCCCGGCACACCATCACCGATTTCGCGGAGCAGCCCGACGGCAAGGTGTCGATGGCGGCGTTCCACAGCGCGGGCTCCGCGTTCTTCCCGCTGATGCTGCGCGTCTTCGCCGGCCCGGACCGCCCCCGTCTGACCCTCGCCGACGAGGACGTCGCCCAGGACCGCTTCCCCGCCCTCACGCGCGACTACGATCTCGTGCTCGCCCACCGCCTCGACCACGGTCCGCCGTGGCCGCGCACCGTGGCCGCCACCACCCTGCTGCACGAGCCCCTCGACATCGCCCTGCCCGTCGGCCACCCGCTGGCCTCCCGCCCGCAGCTCTCGCCGCAGGACGTGGCCGACCAGCCCTGGATCACCGTCCACGACGGCTTCCCGCTCATGGCCACCATCGAGGCCATCGCCGGCGTCGCCAACCGCCGGCTCGACATCGTCCACCGCATCAACGAGTTCGCGGTGGTCGCGGAGGCGGTGGCCGCCGGCGGCGGCCTGGCGCTGATGCCGCGCTGGACCACCCGCGTGCACCCCGACGTCATCCTCAGGCCGTTGAGCGGGGTGCACGCCCGACGCCGCATCGACGTGCTCCACCGGCCCGAGCGCACCGCGCGCAAGGCCGTCCGTACGGTCCTCGCCGAGCTGCACCGCGCCGCCGCGGCGATCCGGGGCCGGGACCCCGGCGGCCGCCCGGGGGACGCCGGCACGCGCGCCCTGTCCTGAGCCGGACGCGAAGTCCTCCGGCTCGGGACCGAGTTGGCCTGGCGACCCCGGGCAAGGGGTCCGACGCCGTCCGGGCTCACCCGTGAACGTCGCTGATCGCCCCGGCGACCGCCGCATGGCCAGTACGGGGTCGATCGTCATTTAAGATTCAAGACGGCCGCTGGGCTGCGGCTCGTCACCGTGCGCGGCGGCCGTGGAACGGTCAGGCCGGCCGGTCGAAAAGAGCGGCCTGTGTCAGAGCCCTGGTCCCCGTCGGGGACCACATGACGCTGATCATGAAGATCCCGGGGAATCGCGTGACCACCGGCGTGCGTCTCAGTGGTGTGGGGCGCCCAGCCCACCCGCCCACGAACAGAAGACCCCCAGGGAGAAGTGAGGGATGCCAGTGATCTGCGTCGGAGGCATGATCGGAATCGGCAAGACGAGCGTCGCCGAGCTGCTCGCCAAGGAGCTGGGCAGCGAAGTCTTCTACGAGAGCGTGGACGACAACCCGATCCTTCCGCTCTTCTACACGGCGAGCCCCGAGGAGATCCAGGCCAAGCGCTACCCCTTCCTGCTCCAGCTGTACTTCCTCCAGACGCGGTTCGCCGCGATCAAGGAGGCGTACAAGCAGGGGGACAACGTCCTCGACCGGTCCATCTACGAGGACTGGTACTTCGCCAAGGTCAATCACGACCTGGGCCGCATCAGCTCCCTCGAGATGCAGGTGTACGAGGGCCTGCTGGGCGAGATGATGCGCGAAATCGACGGCCTGCCGTACCGCAAGGCACCCGACCTCATGGTCTATCTCAAGGCGGACTTCGAGACGGTGCTGTACCGGATCGGGCTGCGGGGCCGCGGTTTCGAACAGGACGAAAGCCTCGTCGAGTACTACCGGACGCTGTGGTCGGGCTACGACGACTGGGTGCACAAGCACTACTCGGCCAGCGACGTCCTCGTCGTCGACATGAACCACACGGACGTGGTGAACAACCCCGAGGACGCGGCCCGCGTGGCGCAGGAGGTCAAGGACGCCCTGGCGGCGGTCGAACACCGGGTCTGAGGCCGGCCGTCCGTGGGCAGCCTCGGGCCATGGCCCTGAAGATATCGTGGCTGCACCGCGCGATCGCGGATGCCGACCTGCTCAACGTGTACTGGTTCCACGAGGAGGACGGGCAGGCACGGCGCGCCGCGCCGGGCGGGCTCGGCTCCTCCTACGTGCGGCGCACCGAGGTGTACGTGGCCCACGCCCCGCAGGAGGCGGCCGTCTGGAATGCCGCTGCCCTCGCCTACCTGAGTGCACTCCGCCCTGCCGTGAAGGAACTGGAGCGGGTCGAGGAGCGCGTCCGGCCATGGCGCGGGCGATGGGTGGGCCGGCGGTGGGCCGAGGCGACGTACGCGAGGGCCGAGGCCGCCTTCCTGGAGCGGGTGGAGCCCGCGGCAGCCGCCTACCGGCTGGTGCGGGAGGCCGTGGAGCGAAGGATGGCCGAAGGGAACGCGGGGCGGGCAGAGGCGGGCCGGCGTGCCGACCAGGAACGGGAACAGCGGCGGAAGAAGGCCCGCGCCCGGTTCGAGGCGTGGGAGCGGCGCCAGGCGGCCGCAGACCGGCCGCTACCCGGCGCAGGCACTCCGCGGGAGCTGGCGGCGCGGGGCGAAACACCGCAGGACTGGCCCGCCGAGCTGCGGGAGACGGTCGGTGACATCGACACCTGGTGGGAGCGCGTGCGCGGATCGGTCCGCAACGAGCGGGCTCGCGAGGAGGCCGTACGGCAGGTGGTCGAGGTGATCACCGAGACCGTGGCGGGCCTGGAGTCGGCCGGCCGGCCGGGCATCGGCGCCGTCAAGGACAGGCCGGACCAGTTGCGCCACGGATGGTGGGTGGACTTCACCTGGTCCGGCCTGCCGGAAGCCACCTGGCTCGGGCCACCGCCGGACATGCCGACGGGGCACCTGAACGCAGGACGGTGGGAGGACGACGTCTACCACCCGGACCGGATGCTCCTCACGCGGAGCCCGTTCGGTGCCTACGGTCTGGCGGTCGTGACCAGTGAGAACATCGGGAACGGACTGGCCACCCTGTACAAGTGGCAGGAATGGGACATCGAGGAGTTCGCGCAGGCGCTGCTCCCCGAACTGCTCGACTACACCATGACCCACGCTTTCGAGGTCTCGGTGAGCCTGCCCATCACGGACCACGCCGATCCGGCCGTCTTCGTGCCGTACGCCGAGGAGGTCGCACGCCGGGCGACCGCGGCCTTCCGGGCGGTGGCGGCCGGTCATCGGCGCGCGTTGGGCGACGGACCATCCGGCTGACAGTCCCGTCGTCAGCGCGTGGGTACGCGATCACGGGGCGGGGCGTGTGCTGTTCTCCGTACAGCGCCCCCGGCTCGCATTCCGCGGCGCCGCCGCAACCCACGGCAACGGCTTCCACCCGAGGTGAGACATGTCTGAGTACCGCGCCGTCCAGGTGACCGGATCCCGCAATTTCGAGCTCGTCACCCGGGAGGTCGAGCCGCCGCCCGCGGGGCACGTACGGATCAGGGTGGAGGCTTGCGGCGTCTGCCATTCGGACGTCCTCGCGGTGGAGGGGCTGCGGGCCGATCCCGCGGTGCCCGTCGTACCCGGCCACGAGGTGGTCGGGGTCATCGACGCGTTGGGGGACGGCGTGTCCGCCTGGCAGGTCGGTGACCGCGTCGGCGTCGGCTATCTCGGCGGCCACTGCGGGGAGTGTGGACCCTGCCGGCGCGGTGACTTCGTCAACTGCGAGAACCAGCATCAGACGGGGACCACCAACGACGGTGGATACGCCGAGGTCATCACCGCCAAGAGCACTGGCCTGGTCGGGATTCCGGAGGGGCTGTCCGCCGTGGACGCCGCCCCTCTGCTGTGCGCCGGTCTCACCGTCTACAGCGCCCTGCGGCAGGCTGACAGCCGTCCCGGGGCGCTGGTGGCCGTGCAGGGCATCGGCGGTCTCGGCCATCTGGGGCTGCAGTACGCCGACAAGCTCGGCTACCGGGTCGCCGCCATCGCCCGCGGCGAGGAAAAGCGTGCGCTGGCGCTGCGGCTGGGGGCCGATGAGTACGTCGACAGCGCCGCCGGGGACCCGGGCCAGGCGCTGCGGCAGCTGGGCGGAGCCACTGCCATTCTGGCCACGGCGTCGAGCGGCGCCTCGATGACGCCTCTGGTTCCCGGCCTCGCTCCGCGCGGGAAGATGATCGTCCTCGGAGCCGCCACGGATCCCATCGAAGTCGCCACGCCGGACCTCATCTTCGGGGGCCGCAGCATCACGGGCAGCCTCACCGGCACGTCGATCGACAACGAGGACAACCTCGATTTCGCCGTCCGGCGGGGCATCCGTCCGATGACGGAGGTCTTCCCACTGGCCGAGGCGCCCAGGGCCTACGAGCACATGATGTTCGGACGGGCGCGCTTCCGTGCCGTCCTCGACATGACGGCCGGCTGATCCTCACCCGGGCCCTGGGGGGTGTCGTCAAAGTCCCTTCCGGCCGGCCGCGGCCCCGCCCCGACCTGTGACGCCCGAGGTCCGGGCCCGGTACGTGCCGGGGGTGATGCCCTCCCAGCGGGTGAAGGCGCGGACCAGGGCCGTGGCTCCGCTCAGGCCGACGAGGGGGGCGATCCGGTCGAGCGGCAGGTCCGTGGTCTCCAGCAGCCGGCGGGCCCGGTGGTGGCGGGCGGCGGCAAGGAGGGCCCTCCAGGAGGTTCCCTCCTCCTGGAGGGCCCGGCGCAGGGTGCGGGGGCCGAGGTGGAGGCCCCTGCCCGCGTCGGCGGGGCCGGTGCCGTCGAGCGGGGCGTGGTCGAGCCATTGCCGGACCCGCTCCGCGAGGGTCGCGGACGGCGACAGTTCGCGCAGCAGCCGGTCGGCGTAGGCCCGGTGCAGGGCGCCGAGTTCGGGATCGTGCGGGGCCCTGGGCAGGTCGAGGTCGCGGTTGGCCACGGTGATCGCGTTCTCGGGGGCGTCGAAGGCGACGGGGCAGCCGAGGATCCGGGCGTACGGTTCGGCGGAGCCGGTACGGGAGTGGGTGAAGGACGCCGACATCGGCGCCCAGTCGTCCCCCGCGACCCAGCGGGCGGCCCGCACCATGGCGGCGACGACCGCCTCGACCTGCTGCGGGTGCATGGTCGCGGGGTCGACGGTCGGCCGGTAGCGGATGCGGGTGGTCCCGCCGCCGCGGTGCGCGGTGACCGTACCGGCCTGGCTGACCAGGGGGTGGTAGCGGACCGCCGCCTCGACGGCTTCCGCGAGGCTCGCGCTGGTGAGGACCACGTGTCCGAGGACGTGCAGGCTGCCCGGCTTGATCGCGTCCCCGAGCCGGAGACCGGCGTGCGGATCGCCGTCCCCGGTGCCGATCACCCTGTCCCAGAGGGCGCGCACCTCGGTGAACGGGAGCCGGTCCAGGGGCGAGGCCCAGGACCCGGGCGCCGTGGTGCCGTCGGCTCCGGCGGCCGCGTCGGCCCCTTCGGCCGTGTGGGCCGCGTCCGTCGTGGCGTTCAGGACGGCCTGCGCGTAGCACACGGCGACGGTGGACGGCTCGATGCTGGACATGGCGGCCAGTCAATGCCGGGGCGCGGTCCGCAGTCAACCGGCGGCGGGGGCCGGGGAGTCAACGACGTGGCCGCCAGGGTCAATGACCGGGCCCGGCGGCGCTCCTAGGGTCGGGCTGCCCGTTGCGTGCGCACCTGAAGGAGCCCCTCTTGATCGTCTTTCTGCTGCCCTCGTCCGGGTACGACCCCACCGAAGCGGCCGTGCCCTGGGCCGCGTTGCGGGACGCCGGGTACGACGTACGGTTCGCCACGCCCGACGGGCGGGTGGCTCTGGCCGACCGCCGCCTGACCGAGACCGGCTTCTCCTGGCTCTCCCCCTGGCTGATGACCCGGCGCGCCGAGCTGGCGGCCTACGGGCGGCTGACCGAGGACCCCCGCTTCCGTGCCCCGCTGTCCTACGCCGAGGTCGATCCGGCGCGGCTGACGGGATTGTTCGTTCCGGGCGGGCACGCCCCGGGGATGCGCACGCTGCTGGAGGACGCGGCCGCGCAGCGGCTGTTCGCGCGGGTCTTCCTGGCGGGGCTGCCGGTGGGGGCGGTGTGCCACGGGGTGTTGCTGGCGGCGCGCGCGAAGGACCCCGCGACCGGCCGGTCGGTGCTGTACGGACGGCGGACCACGGCCCTGACCTCGCTGCTGGAACTCACCGCCTGGAACCTGACCCGGATGTGGCTGGGCCGCTACTACCGGACCTACCCGGCCACCGTCCAGGCGGAGGTCACCGCGGCCCTCGCCGATCCGGGCCACTTCCTGGCCGGCCCGCCGCTGCCGGTCCGGGACACCTCGGCGCGTCCCGGCCGCGGGTTCACCGTACGGGACGGCAACTACGTCTCCGCCCGCTGGCCGGGCGACTGCCACCGGCTGGCGGCGGACTACCTCGCGCTGGTCCGCTCGCACCGACGCTCCCCCGCACCCTCCGCCACGGAGAGCGGAAACTGACGGGGCACGGCCGCCGGCGACCACCGCCGGGCGGTCTCCGTGGGTGCGGGGCGGACACGGTCGGGTGTGATCGGTCGGGAGTGATCGGTGCGGCAGATCACGCCGGTAGTTCGAATTTGAACGTTATGCTGGAGGCGCCCACATCGAGCCAGACCATTCGAGCCACCGGGAGTGCTGCCGCATGTCCGTCCGCCGCCTGAACCACGCCGTGCTCTGGATCCGCGACGTCGAGCGCTCCGTGGCGTTCTACACCGACGTCTTCGGATTCCAGGTCGATCACCTGACCGCCGGTCGCGCCGCCTTCCTGAGCGCCCCCGGCAGCCTCAACGACCACGACCTCGGGCTGTTCGCGATCGGCGCCGACGCGCCCGGTCCCGAGCAGGGCCGGGTCGGCCTCTACCACCTGGCCTGGGAGGTGGGCACCCTCGGCGAGCTCGCCGAGCTGGGCCGCAAGCTCACCGATCGCGGCGCGCTGGTCGGTGCGAGCGACCACCTGGTCTCCAAGTCCTTCTACGCCAAGGACCCGGACGGCAACGAGTTCGAGGTGATGTGGCGCGTCCCCCGCGAGGACTGGCCCGCCGAGGACGCCGACCTGCGCCCCGGCCCGCTCGACCTGCAGGCGGCGATGGCGCGCTGGGGCGCGGACCTCGCGACGGGTTCGGCGGCCGGCTCCGCCACCTGAGCGGGACGTGCGTGCGGGCGCCCGGTCAGCGGACGACGTCGAAGACCTGCTTCTGGAGGCCGTTCGAGTAGGCCTCGTACTCGACCAGCTTCAGCTTCTGGGTGTCCTTGTCCGCCGTGCTGAACAGGCGCTTTCCCGCTCCGAGCAACAGCGGGAAGACCAGCAGGTGGTAGCGGTCGATCAGGCCCGCGTCCGAGAGGTCGCGGTTCAGCCGGGCGCTGCCGTGGACGATGATCGGGCCGCCGTCGGTCTCCTTGAGCGCGGCGACGTCCTCGAGTGAGCGCAGGATGGTGGTCTCACCCCAGTCGGAGACGAGGTCGTCGTCCGTGAGGGTGGTGGAGACGACGTACTTCGGCATCGTCTTGTAGCGCGCGAACTCGGCCATCTGCGGCCACACGGGGCTGAAGGCCTCGTAGCTGGTCCGGCCCATGAGGACGGCGGTGGACTCCTGCTGTTCGCGCCCCTTGATCTCGAACGCCTCGGGGACGAAGTCGATGTCCTTGAAGGTCCAGCCGGAGTTGCGGTAGCCGGGTTCGCCGCCCGGTGCCTCGACGACCCCGTCGAGCGAGATGAAGGCCGTGCTGATCAGAGTGCGCATGGGAGGCGGCTCCTCGTTGTCTTGGACGGGCGTTGTCGTGTTGGACGGGCGTTGCGCGTGCGCGAGCCTGCTCGCGGCGCGGGTCAGGTGAAGAGGGAGTCCAGCCACTGCTGCCAGGCGGTTTCGGCGCGGTCCGTGTCCGGGCCGAAGAGGTGGTGGAACATCAACGCGATGCCGGGGCCGTGGTGGAAGGTGTAGAGGCCGTCGGAGGTACGGACCTCGAAGCGTTCGCCGTCCGCCCAGGTCACTTCGCCGTCGACCGGGGGCAGGCCGGCCGGCGCCGCGGACGCCCGCGCACCCGCGGTGACCGGGCTCGGCAGTGACAGCCCGCGGACGAGGGCTGCCCGGACCTGCTGCGCGGGGGTCGCGCCCGTGAGCGCCATGGCGAAGACCGGGACGCCGGTGCGCCCGGGGAAGTGGGTCAGGTACTCGCGGAGCGTGTGGAGGTGGAAGGGCCAGCCGCGGCGCAGTGCGTCGTACTCGTCCTGCCAGTCGTCACCGAGCATGCCGCCGTGGACGACGCGCAGGACGGTGCTGCCGCCGTCGCGCCCCTCGATCAGGTACTCGAAGGCCATGAAGCGGCCGTCGTCACCGGTGGCGGTGCGGGAGGCCAGGCGTTTGCCCGGTTCGTAGGCGGTGATGCGGGCTTCCTGCCGGTTGCCGCCGGTGTCCATGGCGGCGGTGCCGCCCACGCGCGGCTCGAGTTCGTTGCGCCCCATGAACCAGGAGTCGATCCCGGGTCCGGTGGCGATCGCCTCCCAGACCTGTTCGGGGCTCGCCGGCAGGACGATCTCCTGCTCGATCTCGAACGGGTGCGTCATCGCGGGTTCTCCTGTCGTACTCCGGATTCGCGTCCGGATCCGGTTCCGGTTCCTTCTCCCCGGGTCTCCCCGGGACGGTGCTGCGGTTCGGCCTTCTCCCCGGCGGTGCCGGGCGGTGCGGTGGGGATCTGATGGAGGCCGACGACCACCCGGTGGCTGCGGCCCTGAGGGGCGCTCTCGTCGTGGTAGCGGCTGACGAGGGCCGTCACGGTCTGGGTCAGCTCTTCGGCGAACGCCATCCGGTCCGCCGCGGAGGCGAACCGTACCTCGGCGTCGATCGCGAAGGTGGCGACCCGCCGCCGAGCCCGGGACGCGCCGGTCACCAGGGCTCCGACCTCCTGCACCAGCCGGGACCCCAGCGCCAGCAGCCAGTGGGCCGAGAGCTGGTCCGGGGACCGGGAGGGGTCCGGGCTGACGGAGGCCAGGGCGCTGGGAGAGATCACGTAGGAAGCGGCGGTGGCGGCGTAGATCCGCTCGGTGACGTTGCCCTTGCGCCGTTCCTCGGCGAGCTCGACCAGCCCGTGCCGCTCCAGTTCCTTGAGGTGGTAGTTGACCTTCTGCCTGGGCAGCCCCAGGCGGACGGCCAGCATGGCGGCCGAGCCGGGCTCGGCGAGGGCCGCGAGGATCCGGGACCGCATCGGGTCCAGGGAGGCCTCGGCGGCGGCGGGTTCTTCGATCACGGCGACGTCCAGCACCGTCCCAGGATCCGACCGACAAAATTATTTGTCAAGACAAGGAGATCTGTCGGACGCTGCCGGTGGGCGCGCCGTGGAGCCGACGGCGGTCCCTTGCGCATCGACCGATCGGATGACGAGCGGGAGCCGGTCCGGGGGCGGGGCGGCGCCGGGGGTGGGGGGAGGATCGGGACCAGGACAGGCGGCCGCGAGGCCGTGGAGCGGATGAGGGGTACGGGATGAAGGCCGTCGATCGTCAGTTGCTGGACGCCGCACGCGCGGGGGACGCCGAGGCCGTACGGGCGGCCGTCGAAGGGGGCGCGAACATCGAGGTGCGCGATGCGGAGCTGCGCACGCCGCTGCTGCTCGCCTCCCTCGGGAACCACGTCGAGGCGGCCCGGGCGCTCGTGGCGGCGGGCGCCGACGTCGACGCACAGGATGCCCGGCAGGACAGCGCCTGGCTGGTCACCGGGGTGACCGGCAGCGTGGCGATGCTGCGCACGCTGCTCCCGGCGGGGCCGGACCTGCGGCTCACCAACCGGTTCGGCGGCGTGTCGCACATCCCCGCGAGCGAGCGCGGGCACGTCGCGTACGTACGGGAGGTGCTGGCGGTCACGGACATCGACGTCGACCACGTCAACCGGCTCGGCTGGACCGCCCTGTTGGAGGCCGTGATCCTCGGCGACGGGGGCCCGGCCCACCAGGAGATCGTACGGCTGCTGCTCGCGGCCGGGGCGGACCGGGAACTGGCCGACGGCGACGGGGTGTCGGCGCTCGCCCACGCGGAGCGGCGCGGGTACGCCGAGATCGCGGAGCTGCTGCGGTGAGGGCGCCGCGGGCACCCCGGGCCGGAGCCCGCCTGACGGCACTGCTCCTGGCCGGGGCGGCCGTGCTCGCCGGATGCGCCGCGGGCGGGGGCGGTACGGGCGCCACCGACGGGGCCGGGGCAGCGGCGGCGCCGCGGGTCAAACCGTCGGCGCTCGGCGCGGGCACGCCCACGGCGCACGGCACCCTCCTGGTCACCGACTTCGGCGGTTCGACCGTGACCTTCGTGGACCCCGCGAGCGGCCCGGTCGGCGCGGTGGAGGTGGGGACCGCGCCCTACGGACTGGCCCTCGGAGCCGACGGGCGGGCCTGGGTCGCCACGGCGGAGGGGGTCGCCGTGGTGGACACCGCCACCCGCACCGGCCTGGGCCGCATCCCGTACCGCACCCCCAGCGGGCCCGTGACCACCGGCGAGTACCGGGGCGGCGGGATGGGCATCGCGCTCGCGCCCGACGGGCGGCGACTGTACGTGGGGGTCAACGTGCCCGGCGGCCCGGGGGTGCTGGAGGTCATCGACACGGCGACCCGTACGGTGACCGCGACCGTGCCCGTCGGCCGCCGCCCCTTCGACGTGGACGTCGCGGCGGACGGCGGCGAGGTGTACGCGACCGGGCACGACTCGTACGACGTGACGGCGGTCCGCGCCGACACCCTCGCGGCGCGGCGGCTGATGGTCGCCCCGTACGGGGAACGGGGCCTCGGCTCCTGGCTGAAGCCGCACTACGCGGTGGTGCGGCCCTCCGACGGGCGGCTGTTGCTGCCGTTCGAGGGCGAGAGGCTCGCGGTGCTCGACCCCGGCACGGGCCGGGTCTCCGCCCTGCCGATGACCGCGGACGTCCACCAGCACGGGGCCGCCCTCGCCCCCGACGGCACGCTGCTGGTGGTCGGCGCGCCGGAGGGCGGGGACGGAGCCTCGCTGACGGTCCGGTCCCCCGGCGGGACGGAGCGCACGATCCCGCTGGACGGGCCTCACGAGGACGTCGCGCTCACCCCGGACGGCCGCACCGCGTACGTCACGGGCGGCTTCACGCGGGACGGGTACTGGGACGGGATCACCGTCGTGGACCTGCCGGCCGGTACGACGCGCCGGCTCCCGGCCGGCGCCCGCCCGCTGGGCGTCGTGGTGCTGTAGGGCGCCGCCGGCGGGCCGCGCGGCCGGCCGGTCCGGGGGCTCTCATCCGCGTGCCCGGAGGTACGCCTCCAACTCCGCGCTCCCGTTCAGCATCGCCCGCCCGCGCGCGGACAGCCGGGCGCGCCAGTCGTGCAGCGCGGCCTCCAGCGGCTCGAGCCCGCCGGCCTCGCGCACCTGGGCGATCAGCGGGGCGATGCGGTCCAGCAGGTAGCCGCCCCGCCTGAGTTGGTGGGCGAGCCGGGCGTCCCGTACGTCGGCCTCGTCGTAGACGCGGTACCCGGTCAGCGGGTCGCGGCGGGGTCGCACCAGCCCGGCGCGCTCCCATTTGCGCAGCGTCGCGGGCCGGATTCCCAGCGTCCGCGCCAGCAGGCCGATGAACACGCCCTCGGGCCCGGAGGCGTCGGCCGGATCGGGCCCGGCGGCGGGCCCCAGGTCGCGGAGGGCACTCTCCACCGCCTGGAGGGTCCGCCGGTCGTCGAGGAGCTGGGCGTGGCTCTCGTCGATGAGGCGCAGCGCATCGTCGACCGCGCCCTCGTTGACGGCCCGCATGATCGATGTCGCCGTCCGGTGGCCGTGGGCGGGCACCAGGGCGAGGAACGCGCGCAGGGCCCCCGCGTGCAGCGAGGTGTAGGTGCGGTAGCCGTGGGCCGTGCGGCCGGCGGCCGGAAGGATGCCGGCCTCCTCGTAGTTCCTGACCGCCTGCGTGGACAGACCGTGCACGCGCGCCAGATCAATCGACCTGAGTCGTTCGCCGCTTTGAAGGTTTTCCCGCATGCGGCCCACGGTATCGCGGAAAAGTTTCAACCGAAGGTTCAAAGATACCGTTGAAGGCATGGCTACTGACATCGAGGACAGCGCCCGCCCCGTCGAGGCTTCCGCCGTCATGGGGCTGCTCCCGGCCCGGCCCCGGCTGCTCGCCCTGGGCGAGCCCACCCACGGCGAGGACACCCTGCTCCGGCTGCGCAACGAGCTCTTCCGGCAGCTCGTCGAGCAGGAGGGCTACCGGACGATCGCGATCGAGAGCGACTGCATGGCGGGGCTGGTCGTGGACGACTACGTCACCGCGGGCACGGGGACCCTCGACGAGGTCATGGAGCACGGGTTCAGCCACGGCTGGGGCGCCTCGGCCGGCAACCGCGAGCTGGTGCGCTGGATGCGCGCCCACAACGACGTCCGCCCCGCCTCCGAGCGGGTCCGCTTCGCCGGCTTCGACGGCCCGCTCGAGATCACGCACGCGGCGAGCCCCCGGCAGGCCCTCACCGCGCTCCACGCTCACCTCGCGCCCCGGGTGGACGCGGAGCTGCTCCCCTGCACCGCGGCAACGCTCGACCGGCTGCTCGGTGACGACGACCGGTGGACCGATCCCGCCGCGATGACGGACCCGGCCCGGTCCGTGGGGCAGTCGGCCGAGGCCGCTCGGCTGCGGGTGCTCGCCGACGACCTGGTGGCGCTGCTCGAGGCGCAGGCACCGCACCTGATCGCGGCGACCTCGCGGGAGGACTGGGACCGGGCGCGCCTGTACGGGCGCACCGCGGCCGGCCTGCTGCGCTACCACCACTGGATGGCCGACGACTCGCCGGCCCGCATGGCGCGGCTGTGCGCGCTGCGGGATCTGACGATGGCCGACAACCTGCTCGCCGTCGCCGCCCGGGGCCCGGCGCTCGTCCACGCCCACAACGCCCATCTCCAGCGGGAGAAGAGCACGATGCAGATGTGGCAGGGGCCGGTGGAGTGGTGGAGCGCCGGTGCGCTGGTGAGCACCCGGCTCGGCGAGGAGTACGCCTTCCTGGCCACGGCCCTCGGCACGATCCGGCACCAGGGAGTGGACACGCCGCCGCCGGACACCATCGAAGGCCTCCTGTACGCACTCCCGGAGGACCGCTGCCTCGTCGACGCTCCCCGGCTGGCCACCGCCCTCGCCGACACGCCGCCCGTGCCCCGCGTCTCCCCCTGGTTCGGCTACGCCCCCTTCGACCCGGCCCACTTGGCGGACAGCGACGGCATCGTGTTCGTCAAGGACCTCCCGCGGGATTAGGAAGTGTCCGGCCTCGTGATGCGGTGTGGGCCGCGCCGTCTCGCGGCACACTGACCCCATGACGCACTCTTCCTCCCGCGCCGTCGGAGGTTCCTCACTCTCCCTGTGGTCCAAGGACTCCTTCCTGTCGATCGGCTCGGTGGGGTCCGTGCTGTCGATCGGGTCGGTGGGCAGCGCGCTGTCCATCGGCTCGATCGGCTCCGCCCTGTCCGTCGGCTCGATCGGCTCCGCGATGTCGCTGGTGTCGTACGGGTCGCTTCAGAGCATCGGAAGCGTGCTGTCCGTCCAAGCCCGGTGGTCCCTGCTGACCGCGGGCCCGTACCGCGCGCTCGGCCCGCGCGGCACGCGCACCGTGCTCGGCGTGGGCGGCCTCGCGGTGGTCGGCGCGGTCGCCCTGCTGACGCGGGGCATCAGGCGGTGACGGACCCGGGCCGGCCGCGCGGAGGGCCTGGCATGTCGGCCGCGGACTGGTCCGATCGGCGGATCGCCGCCGTCCGCGACGATCCTGCGGGCCGGCTGGCCCTGATGCAGCGCTGCTACCGCGGTCCGTTCGGCAAGGCCCCACGCCATCTGCCCTTCCGCCGGGCGGCGACCTCCTTCATGCGCTGGCAGCTCCGGCGGGGTCTGTTGCGGCCCCTGTCCGGCGATCGTCCCGGCAGTCCGTGGTGGCGCGCGGTGAACGAGCGCATCCTGCGTGACGGCTGCGAGGCAGTGGCCTTGAGCGGAGACCTCCCCGGACCCGCCTCCTCGCGGACGGTCGGTTTCTGGACGGCCTTCGCCGACCGTCCGACGGCCCGGGCCTGGTACCGGGCGCACAACGGGAGCGTGGTCGCCGCCTACCTCGAACACCGCGACCTGGCGGAGGCGGAGAACGAGGCCGAGCGCTTCTTCATGAACGTCGTGCTCTGCCGGGTGCTCTACACCCACGCACTCGTTGCGGCCCCCCGCATCTCGCTGGGTGGCTTCGCCCGCTCGGCCCGTTCCTCGGTGATCCGAGGCTGGGCATGATCGGCGTATTCCTGCAGCTGTCCCGGATCCTCCCGGACGAGTACCCCCTCACGGCCGGTGTCCGGTTCTACCTGGGTGACGAGGGCGGATTCGGCCGGCTGCTGGACTACGGGATGATCGCCCCGAGGTTGCAGCAGCTCTACGAGTGGTCGGCCCACGAGCTTCAGGCGCCGGACCTGCTGGACTGCGTCCGTGACGGGGTGCTGACGTACGCGTGGCCCTTCGAGGAGCGCGGTGTCTGGCAGCCGCCGCCGTCGTTTCCGGTCCGGATGGCCCATCGGGTGGTCCCACCGGAACGACGCGGCTGAGGCGTACGGGATCGGCTCGATGTCAGGCGGGGGTGCCGAAGCGGACGGGGACTCCGGGTGAGAACAGGACGCTGACCGGCGGGGCGGCGGGGGACGGCAGACCGGCCGCGGTGATCAGGTTCTCGTCGAGGTGCAGCAACTCGGCGCGGTGCAGTCTCCACCGCGGGTGCGCGTTCGGGAGGTAGAGGGTCCTGCCGTACGGGTCGCTGTGCATGCCCCAGCGGGCCGTGAGGAAGTCCTCCAGTCCGCTCGGCTGCGCGATCCGCTCACCGATGCGCAGACCCAGTCGGGCGTGGGCCCCTCCGCTGCCCCCCGCTCGCGGCCAGCGGCGCCTGGTGGCGTATTCGACGCCGTCGCCCTCCCGACGGACCGACATTTCGGCCCACATGTACGGCAGCCGGAAGCCCAGGTTCGCGATGAGCACCGGGAGCAGCCGCGACGCCTCGAACGACCGGAAGACCACGCCGCGGCGGCCGCGTTCGTCCACCGAGTACAGGCGCACGTTCGTCTCCGGGAAGTTTCCGAAGTACGGCACGCCGGGCAGTCCGAACCAGCCGACCCGGTGCATCCGCAGGGCGATCAGACCCACGTACGTCGCGCCCTCGTACACGTCGGGTCGCAGGCCGCGGGGCAGCAGCCCGCCCACCGACTCCGGGGCCAGCGCCCAGTGCACGAACGCGACGTCCAGCCAGGACTGGTGGAGCAGCGTCCTGCGGAGCGGGTTCGGCGGCTCGGGGGTCACCGGCTCGACCGGCGCGGGCCCGGCTCCGTCGTGCGGATCGCTCACCTGGTTCCGCTCCTCTCGGGCCCACCACCCACCGTCCAGCGCCCACTGGCAGCCAGGTGCTCGGATGCGTACGGAACTCCATTCTGCGCCGGCAGGCCGCTCGCCACGTCGGGTTCAGTGCGGGATCACCCAGTCCGGCGTCCAGGTCCCGGCGGCATCGTGGCCGGCCGCCGTGGTCGCGAGGTGGGCTCGGAGGGTCGCCAGCGCGGGGTGGGGGTTGTCCCGGTGCCACAGGAGCGAGTGCGGGTAGACGGGCGTCGGATCGGTCACCGGGATGCGGCGCAGGCCGTGGCCGGCGGGCCAGACGAGGCGGGTGTGCTCGCCCATGAAGGTGGCCAGGGCAGGGGTGTCGGCGACGGTGTCGAGGAGTGCGTCGGAGCCGAAGTTGGGGCCGGTCGCCTCGATGGTGAGGCCGAACTCGGCGACGAGGTCCTCGTAGTAGGCCGCCCACTCGGTACCGGGGACGATGCCGGGCATCCAGATCCGGTGCCCCGCGAGCCCGGCGAGGGGCACCGACCGGGCGCCCGCCAGCGCGTGGTCGGGGCCGGTGAGCAGCTGGAGCGGTTCGTCGAGGACCCGTACGGACTCGATGTCCTCGGGGAGGGGCCGGCCGGGCGCGGCGACGGCGCGGAAGGACGCGTCGATCTCGCCGGAGCGGATGGCGGCGAGGGCCGTCTCGATGCCGAACAGCATGAGCACGTCGAGGTCGGTGTCCGGGTGGGCGCGGTGGAAACCTCGCATCAGACCCGACGCGGCGCCGCGCGAGGCGATGATGTCGACGCGCAGCGGGCGGCGGGCGGTGTGCACGGACGCGACGGCGCGCTCGGCGACGCGCAGCAGCTCGCGCGCGTGGGGCAGGAAGGCCTGCCCGTCGATGGTGAGCTCGGCGCCGCGCGGAGTACGGGTGAACAGCCGCACTCCGAGGCTGCGCTCCAGCGCGGCGATGCGTTTGGAGACGGCCTGCTGGGTGACCGCCAGCTCGGCGGCCGCCTCCTGGAACCGTCCCGCGTCGGCGGCCGCGACGAAGGTCCGGACAGTGTCGAGGTCCATGCCGACAGCCTAGGGGTACATCCGTTGGTTGTGGCTGGTGGCTCGATGGTTGTTTGACCCCAGGTCGTGGCGCTCGCTTTGATGCCGTGGAACGCGGATCGGTTGTGCAGGCGGGTGGCGAGGGACGGCGGGCGTGGTGGGCGGGCACAGGCTGGGGCGACGGTTCGGGTGGCTCTGGGGAGCGTACGCAACCAGCGCTCTCGGCACGTGGCTCGCCTTCGGCGCGTTCCCGCTCATCGCCATCCGGGAGCTGCACGCCGGACCGGCCGAGGTCGCCGCCCTGTCCTGCGTGGGGGCTGCGGTGGGCGCGGCCGTGGCGGTGCCGCTCGGCCCGTGGGTGGAGTTCCGCCGCAAGCGGCCGGTGCTGATCGCGATGGACCTCCTGCGGTTCGGGGCGCTGCTGACGGTCCCCGCGGGGTTCGCGCTCGGCGTGCTCACCTTCGTTCAGCTGCTGCTGGTCTCGGTCGTCGTCGCCGCGGCCGACATCACCTTCCGCGCCGCCTCCGGCGCGTACGTGAAGACGCTGCTGACGGACGGGGACCTGCTCGTCGCCAACGCCCGGTTCGAGTCCACGGCCTGGACGACCACGATCATCGGACCGCCGCTGGGCGGCGCGGCCATCGGACTCCTCGGGCCGGTGGTGACGGTGATGGCCGATGCGGTCAGCCACCTGCTCTCCGCCCTGGGCATCCGCGCCATGGGCGGGCACGAGCCGCGGCCCGAGCGCCGGGAGGCCGAGCCCCGACGGGCCGGCGAACTGCTCGACGGCTGGCGGTACATCCTCGGCGACGAGGTGCTGCGTCCGCTGTTCTTCAACACCGCCTCGTTCAACGCGCTGGTGATGGCCACCCAGCCGCTGCTCGCCGTCCTGATGCTCGGGCGCCTGGGGTTCGCGCCGTGGCAGTACGGGCTCGCCTTCGCCGCGCCCTCGATCGGCGGGCTGCTCGGGGCGCGGCTGGCCCGACCGCTCGTCACCCGGTACGGGCAGCACCGGGTCCTGGTCGCGGCCGGGGCGCTGCGCGCGCTCTGGCCCGTCGGCCTGGCCTTCGTCGGGGCGGGCACCGGAGGACTGCTGCTGGTGATCGGAGTCGAGCTCGGGCTCATCTTCTGCTGCGGGGTCTTCAACCCCGTCTGCGCCACCCAACGGCTCCGGCTCACCGCGCCCGACCGGGTCGCCCGTACGCTGTCCGCCTGGGCGGTGACGACCAAGGCCTCGACCGCGCTCCTGACGGCGGTCTGGGGTGTACTGGGCGCCCTGCTCGGCCCGCGTACGGCCATCGCCCTGGCCGGGGTACTCCTCCTGGCGACCCCGCTGCTGCTCCCCCGCCGGCCGCAAGAGCCGCTCCGCGGGCCGCTCGACTTCCCCGTTCAGCCGGCGGAGGCTTCACCGAGCAGTGAGGCCAGTCCGTCGAGGAGGCGTTGGAGGCCGAACTCGAAGAGGGCGTCGAGGTCGAGGTGGTAGCCGGCCGAGGCGAGGCGCGAGAGGGCGGGGAACCGGCCCGTGGCCAGGATCGCCAGGAGCGCGGGCTCCTGGGTGTCCGTCCACTCCTTGCTGTCGAGGCCGCTGTGCGCCTCGGCCTCCCGCTCCGCCTCCAGATGGACGGCGATTCCACGGGCGTAGTTGAGCAGCATCAGGTGCGCCGTGAAAGCGGAGTGCACGTCGAGTCCGTGCGCGTGCAGCACGGAGAGGTTCCACTCGCTGTACGGCAGTGCCGAGGTGACGAGCTGAGGGCGCGTCACCGACAGGGCCGGTGCGAGCCACGGATGGCGGCGGAACAGCTCCCACAGCTGCCGGGCCGCCAGCTCGATCGCCTCCCGCCAGCCCGCCGGCGGTGCGGCCGGCAACGGGTGCTCCGCGATGACCGAGTCCATCATCCGCGTCAGCAGGTCGTCCTTGTCGGACACGTGCCGGTACAGCGACATGGGCGCCGCCCTCAGCTCGGCGGCCACCCGGCGCATCGAGACCGCGGCCAGCCCCTCCGCGTCGGCGACCGTGACGGCGGCGGCGACGATCCGTTCGAGCGTGAGCGACGACGGGGCCGCCGGCGCGTCGGCCGGCTCGCCCGGGCCCGGGGAACTCGCGGGGCGGGCGGTGCGCGGCGGGCGTATCGGGGCCCGCACGACCGTCCCGACGCCGGGGACGGCCCGGATCGCGCCGTCTCGGCGCAGCTCGGTGAGCACCTTGGTCGCGGTCGCCATCGCGACGCCCCACTGCTTGGTGATCTCGCGGGTCGACGGCAGGCGGTCGCCCGGCGCCAGTTCGCCCGTCTCGATCCGCCGCCGCAGTTCGCCGACGATCTGGCTGTACCGCGGTATCGCCTGTCCGCCCACCCGATGCCCTCCGCACTAGTGCACTAACTGGCCAACCCTTTACGTTGAAAGGCCAGTTCATCCTTGCACAGCGGCTCGCGTACGGCGTACGTTCGAGGTCATGTCGAAGAAGGAAATACTGATCTGCGGCGCCGGCATCGCAGGGCCCGCGCTGGCTTACTGGTTACGCATGGGCGGCTTCACGGTCACGGTCGTGGAGCGCGCGCCGACGCCCCGCCCGGGCGGGCAGACCGTGGACCTGCGCGGCGCCGGCCGCACCGTCATCGAGCGGATGGGCCTGATGGACCGGGCCAGGGCGGAGAGCGTGCAGCAGCGCGGCCTCGCGTGCGTGGACGCCTCCGGCCGGATCACGGCCCGGATGCCCGCCGACAGCTTCGGCGGTGAAGGGATGGTCTCCGAGATCGAGATCCTCCGCGGCGATCTCGCCGGCATGCTGCACGAGGCCACCCTGCCGGACACGGAGTACCTGTTCGACGACACCGTCACCGGGATCGATCAGGAGGCGGACGCCGTCACCGTCACCTTCGAGAAGGCCGCGCCGCGCCGGTTCGCCCTGGTCGTCGGCGCGGACGGTCCGCACTCCGTGGTGCGCGCGCTGGCCTTCGGCCCGGAGGAGGAGTTCGTCCGCCCGCTCGGCCTCTACACCTCGTGGTTCACCGCCTTCGACGACCTGGAACTCGACGGCTGGTACCTGATGCACAACGCGCCCGGCGGACTGGTCGCCTCCGCACGGCCCGGACGGCTCCCCGGCGAGATCAAGGCCGGCCTCAGCTTCCGCTCCGCACCCCTCGCCTACGACCGCCGCGACGTCGGCGCCCAGCGGGAGCTCGTGGCCCGCCGCTTCGCGGACGTCGGCTGGGAGGTCCCGCGCCTGCTGCGGGCCATGCGCACCGCCCCGGACTTCTTCCTCGACTCCATGGGACAGGTCCGCCTGGACCGGTGGTCGCGCGGCCGTGTGGCGCTGCTGGGCGACGCCGGATACTGCGCGACCCCCCTGACCGGTCTGGGTACGAGCCTGGCCCTGGTCGGCGCGTACGTGCTGGCCGGTGAAATCGCCGCGGCCGGGGGCGACCACCGCGTCGCCCTCCGCCGCTACGACGAGGTGATGCGGCCGTACGTGGGCCGGGCCCAACAGCTCCCGCCCGGAGGCGCGTCGGGGTACGCGCCCTCCGGGCGGCTCGGCATCCGCCTGCGGGACCTCTCCATGCGGCAGATGTCCCGCTGGCCGATGCGGAACCTGCTCGCCGCGCAGTTCGCGAAGGCCGGGGACATCGCACTGCCGGAGTACGGCTTCGCCCCGGGCGGACGGTGATCGGCCCCGGTCAGGGGGTGCACGCGGCGCCCGATCAGCCCACCGGCACGGGCCGCTCCGGGCCGTCGGCGCGGTCGGTGCGCCCGTGCCCGCCGGTGTGGCGGGAGGCGGTGTGGTCGGTGCGCCGCGGCCGTACCGGCCACCAGATCGACCGGCCCAGCAGCGCGGCCAGGGCCGGAACCAGCACGACCGACAGGACGAACGCCGACAGCATGATCCCGAGCGCCGTCGCGAAGCCGATCTCCTGCGTGCCCGGATTCGGGTTGACGGCCAGGCTCCCGAACGAGGCGGCCAGGACCAGGCCCGCCGTCGCGATGGCCGGCGCGGTGTGCCGTACCGCCCGGGCCACGGCCGCCCGGGCCGGACCGGGCTTCTCCATCTCCTCCCGGATCCGGTCGCTGATCAGGATGTTGTAGTCGGTGCCCAGCGCGACCACGAACAGGAACAGCACCAGCGGCAGCATGAAGTTCACGCCCGGCCGGTCGAGGAGGTTCTGGGAAACCAGCGCCGAGGCGCCGAGGGTGGCCGCGAAGCCCAGACCGACGGAGATCATCAGGACCAGCGGTGCGAGCAGACTGCGCAGCAGCAGGAGCAGGATCAGCGAGATCAGCCCCGCGGCCACCGGGAAGACCACCTTCAGGTCGCCGGAGACGGCGGACGAGATGTCGGCGAAGAGCGCGGCCGTACCGCCCACGTGTACCTCGGTGCCGTCCGGCCGGTGGGCGGCCACCACGTCCCGCACCGGTCCGGACACCAGGTCGCGGGCCCGCTGCCCCTGCGGATCGGAGGTCAGGAACACGTCGATCCGCGCGGCCCTGCCGTCCTCGCTGGGTACGGCCGGAGTGACCCGGCCGATGCCGTCGACCGCCGCGAGCGCCTTGGAAAGTCCGCCCAGCGACTCGGTTTCGACCTTGCCGCCGCCGGAGGCGGTGACGAACACGGTGGTCGGGTCCGACACCCCGGCGGGCAGGGCGCGCGAGATCTCGGCCGCCGTGCGCGCCGCCGCCGTACGCGAGTCGCCCCCGCCGCCCGGCCCGTAGTCCATGCGCATCCCCGCCAGGCCCGCCGCCAGCGCGCCGAGCAGGGCCAGCGAGGCGAGCACCATCGTCATCGGGCGCGCCGCCACCCGGCGGCCCGTCCGGCCCGCCATCCCCTCCGGGGGCTCGCGGCGCAGGCCGCGCGAGGGCCAGAACATCTTCCGCCCGGTGACGGCCAGCAGAGCCGGCATCAGGGTGAGGCTGCCGAGCAGCATCACCAGTACGGACACGGCGATCGCCGGGCCGAGCACCCGGAACTGGCCGAACGAGGCGACCGCGAGGGTGGAGAAGGCGGCGACGATCGTCAGCGCCGCGGAGGTGACCGCCGTACCCACCCGTCCGGCGACCTCGGCCGCCGCGGCGCGCCCGGTCTGCTCGGGCCGGCTGCGCAGCTGCTCGCGGAAGCGGAACAGCAGGAAGAGGAAGTAGTCGATCCCGATCCCGATCAGCACGACGTTGATCAACTGCGGGGTGGAGGCGTCGAGTTGCACGCCGGTGAGCAGGGAGGCCGCGACCACCACCCCGGCGGCCGCGCCGCCGATCACCGACACCACGAGCAGCGGCAGCAGCGCCGCGAGGAGGCTGCGGAACACCAGTACGTGCAGCAGCACGATCACCGCGAGCATGGCGATGCCGACGATCGTCGAACGGGTCTTCTCGGCGTCGGCGGTGTCCACGCTGTCCGCGAGCCCGGCCGTGAACCCGGTCCGCAGCCCGGCCTCGGCGAACTCGGCCCGGGCGTGGTCCCGGAAGGCCCGGTACAGGTCCTGCATCCCGGGGTCCAGGGGATTGCCGGCCAGCTCGACCGACAGCAGCCGGAAGCTCCGGTCCGGGGCCGTCATCGCCGGACTGACCCTGGGGACCTGCGAATGGTCCTCGGCGAAGGGCGGCGTCTCCTGCGACTTGGGCATCGCCACCTCGCGCCGGGCGAGCTTCGCCGCCTCGGCGTCGATCGTCCGCTCGTCGGAGTCGGACAGCTTGGCCCCGTCCGCCCGGGCCACCAGCATGGTGAGCGGGTTGGCGTCGGGCTTGACCCCGAAGTGCTCCTCGGCGACCTTCAGCGCGGCCGCCGAGTCGTAGGTGGCGGGCAGGAACTCGCCCGCACTGGGCTGCGTGGCGCGGAAGACGAACGCCTGGCCGAGGAGGGCCATGGCTATGCCCAGCACCGCCCAGAGGGCGATGACCTTCCAGGGACTTCGGGTGGCGAATCCGGTCAGGGCGCGGATCACAGGGTCCTCCGTAACTCGATCGACCGGGGGTTCCCGGACGTCGTCCAGCTCATCAGCGCCCGCGCCGCCGAACGTCGTGACCTGGGAGGAACCCGAGACCGGGACCGGGGTCCGGCACACCGCCCCGACCAGGACCGGAGTCCTGGTCCGGCCTCCCCCTCCGGGTCGGGGGCCGGCCGCGCCGACGCTGCGAGAATGGTTCCCGTACGCGAATTGCGGTGCCCCGGTACGGATCCGGCGGGCCGGTGACGGAGGGGGACCGGCGGGCATGGCGATACGCAGTGGGGGCCGTACCGGCGGAATCGGGGCGAAGGCGCGCGGGCCGGTCTTCGACTGGACCCGCAATGACGCGCTCGTGGCCATCGGGGCGGCCGTGAACGACCTGATCGGCTATTCGCTCGGCGCCGCGGACGACGGCCGGCCCCTCACCGTGCAGGCCCTCGTCCTCGTGGTCCTCGCCGCGCCCTGCCTGCTGGCCCGCCGGGCCAGGCCGGTGACCGTGCTGTGCGCCGTCCTCGCGCTGGGGGCCGCGCTGAACCTGACCACCCCGCAGGGCCCGCACTTCTCCGCCGCCTACATGGTCGCGCTCTACACCGTGACCCGCCTGCGCAGCCCCGCGGTCACGGCGGCGGCCGCCCTCGCGACCGTACCGGTCACGATGATCAGCAGCGGCCACGGCGGCTCGTCCGTCCTGACGGGCCTGCTCGGCAACACGGTCGCGGTGGTGCTCGTCGTCGGCACCGGGCTGGTGGTGCGGCGCTGGCAGCGGGAGGCCGAGGCCAGGCGCGTCCTGCTGGCCGACCGGGCGGTGGCCGAGGAACGCCGCCGGATCGCGCGCGAGTTGCACGACATCGTCGCGCACCACATCACCACCATGCAGCTGATGGCCGGCGGCGCCCGGGCCAACCTGGCGCACGACCCGGGTACGGCCCGCGAGGCCTTGGTCACACTGGAGGACTCCGGGCGGATGGCGCTGCGGGAGATGCGGCAACTCCTCGACGTCCTGCGGGCCGGGGAGGAACCGGAGCTGGTCCCGCCGGCGCCGCAGCCCGGGACCGGGGACCTCGACCGGATCATCGCCGAGTCCCGGCTGGCGGGCACGCCCACCGAGTTCACCGTACGGGGGACGGCCCGCCCGCTGCCGCCGAGCGTCGGCCTGGCGGTGTTCCGGATCGTCCAGGAGGCCCTGACCAACGCCCGCAAGCACGCCGTCGGCGCGCGGGCCCACGTACGGCTGACGTACGGTCCGGACGGCGTCGAGGTGGAGGTGCGGGACGACGGCGCGGGCGGCACCCGGCCGGGGCCCTCGCGGCCGGCGGCGTCGAGGAGTGCCGCCGGCTCCGGCAGCGGGTACGGTCTGATCGGAATGCGGGAACGCGTCGCGCTGCAAGGCGGCACCCTGGAGGCCGGCGCGTGCGACGGCGGCGGATTCAGGGTGGCGGCCATGCTCCCGGCGGGTGCCCCGGGGGGACAGCGAGAGGACCGACGCGGATGATCCGTGTGCTCATAGCCGACGACCAGCCGCTGGTACGCCGGGGCCTGGCACTGATCCTGGCGCCCGACCCGGCGTTCGAGGTGGTGGGCGAGGCCGAGGACGGGGCGCGGGCCGTGGCGCTGGCCCACGAATTGCGGCCCGACGTGGTCGTCATGGACATCCGGATGCCGGTCCTCGACGGTGTCCAGGCCACCGAGGAGCTGGCACGGACCCTGCCGGAGTCCCGGGTTCTGGCCCTCAGCACCTTCGACATGGACGAGTACGTGGTCGCCGCCCTGCGCGCCGGCGCGTACGGCTTCCTCCCCAAGGACGTCTCCCCGGAGGAGCTCATCTCCTCGGTCCGCACCGTCCACACCGGCGAGGCCGCCGTCGCGCCCCGGCTCCTCACCCGGCTGATCTCCACGTACGTACGGGCCTCCGCCCCCGCCCGGCCGCGCCCGGCGGCGACGGATCCGGCCGGCCTCACGCCGCGCGAGCTGGAGATCTGGCAGCTGCTGGCGACCGGATTCGACAACGCGGAGATCGCCGGGGACCTGGAGATCAGCGTCTCCACGGTCAAGAACCACATCACCGGCATCTTCACGAAACTGGGCGTCCGCGACCGCGCCCAGGCAGTCATCGCGGCGTACGAATCGGGGCTGGTGGCGGCGGGGCACGGAAGCGGCTGACCGCCGAGCGGGCGGAGCGGGCCGAGCGGGCCCAGTGGCGGCGGATTCAGATGGTGACGCAGATGCCGTCCTCGATGGACCGGCCATCACGCTCCAGACCACCGCACACGAGCTTCGAACCCGCCTGCTCGTACCCCACCGCCCACCGGTGCGAGGCCGCGTTCACCTTCGAGCTGTGGAAGTCGCCCCAGTACGAGCGCAACGTGCCGGGCACGCCGTCCCGGGTCTGCACCGTGATGTCCTGCACGAACCGGTTGTGGTGCGCGGTCATCACGCAGATGTACTTTCCGCACTGGCTGTCGACACCGCTCGGGCGTGCGTCGGCGGGTGCCGCCGCGGTCAGTGCCAGCGCGGCGCCGGCGGCCAGGGTGGCGGTGAGGTGTCGCACGCGGTGGTTCAGGTTCACGGAGGGCCTTCTCTCCATCGGCGGTCGGGCGGTACTCGCGCAGCGGCTGTGCCAGCCAGACCAAAGATGTAGCGGCCCTGCGGCGCCCCCGGACAGGTACGAGGCCCACAACTCACCCGGGCGGGTGGGCGGTTTCACCGCAGTAACGACACTGCACCGCCCCACACCGGTGTCCCCCACCGCAAGCAACCACTCATATGATCTTCGGATGACGGATCCCCTCTATCCCGCGAAGCCCCGTCCCGGCGACCGGGTCGCGGTGCTGTCCCCCTCGTCCGGTCTGCCCGGTCTCCTGCCCCTGCCCTACGAGTTGGGGCTGCGCAGGCTCCAGGACGACTTCGGGTTGAGGACGGTGGAATACCCGACGACCCGCACGATGGGCGCTTCGCCCGAGGCGCGGGCCGCGGACATCCACGCGGCCTTCGCGGACCCCGACATCAAGGCGGTGATCGCCAGCATCGGCGGCGACGACCAGATCACCGTCCTCCCCCATCTCGACCGCGACCTTCTGCGGGCCAATCCCAAGCCCTTCTTCGGCTACAGCGACAACACCAACCTGCTGCTGTTCCTGCGCAACGCCGGCATCGTCGGATACCACGGCGGCTCGGTGATGGTCGAGCTCGGACGCCCCGGCGCGATGCACCCGCTGACCTCGGACTCCCTCAGGGCCGCGTTGTTCACGTCCGGCGAGTACGAACTCACCCCGGCCGGCTCCTTCCGGGAGGTCGACCGGCCCTGGCAGGACCCCCGCACGTTCGAGTCCGAACCCGAGACCGAACCCGCCGGCGGCTGGACCTGGCTGGGCGGTGGCCATGTCGTCGAGGGGCCCGGCTGGGGCGGCAACCTGGAGATCATCTCCTGGCTGCTGATGGCCGACCGCGCCGTACTGCCGGTCGACGCGTACGCCGGCAGCGTGCTCTTCCTCGAGACGTCCGAAGAAATGCCGTCCGCCGAAGAGGTCTACCGGATCCTGCGGAACATGGGCCAACGCGGGCTGCTCCGACAGTTCCCCGCACTCCTGATGGGCAGGGCCAAGGCCTGGTCGTTCGAGAGCCCGCTCGGCGCCCGGGACAGGGACCTCTTCCGCCTGCGGCAGCGCGAGGCGGTGATGCGGGCCCTCCAAGAGTACGCCCCTGCCACCATGGCGGTCTTCGACGTGGACCTGGGCCACACCGACCCCCAGCTCGTGGTCCCCGTCGGAGGTCGCATCCGGGTGGACGGCCGCTCACGCCGGATCACCGTCACCTACTGAGCCGGGCCCCGGACCGGACCCGCCGGGTGGTTATTTGTTGAGGCAGTTCTGGCGGAACGCCTCGTCGTACGCGGTGTCGTAGCCGACCGCGTAGCCGTTCTGGAAGGCGAGGATCAGCGGGTCGGGCTGCTTCTGCGGGACCAGTCGGGCGTGGGTGCGCGCGGTCACGCAGGCCTTGCCCTCGTCGCGGCCCCAGGCCTCGCCGGCAGCCTGGCCGGCGGCGGCCATGCTCTCCTGGGTCTGCGCCGGCGGCTTGGGCGCCTGCGGCTTGTTCACGGCGTCGCACGCAGCCTTGTTGGCCGCCGCGGACTTGGCGTACGCCTGGTTGTAGCCGTACGTGTAGCCCTCCGCCTTGCCCTGTACGAAGGGGGTGGGGTTGGGCGGGACCAGCGGCGGGAGGGTCTTGCGGCACATGGGCGGCTTGCCGTCGCGGTTGCCGGAGCTGGAGCCCTGGAGATAGCCCTCCCGGCAGCCCCGGTGGTAGGGGTCGTTGCCCTGTGTCAGACCGTGGCAGATCGAGGGAACGGCCGCGGGATCCTGCGCCGGCCGCTGGGCTGCGGCGGCGGGAACGACCGCCGACAACACGAGAGCCGGTGCGGCCAGCAGGGCGAGCGGGGCGAGCGCCCGCCGTCGGAAGTGGCGGGTCATGGTCATCCTCCCGGACGGGTGGTCCGGCCCCGGGCGGTCTACCGGGCGCGCGGCCCATCGGTGGAATCCCTGAGCCCGCCCCCGGGCGGCCGACGCCACGCCGGAACCCCTTGCGGACTGGTCCCTTGCCGGGCCCGCGCGCGGGCGGTCGACTCAGCCCTGGGTGAGCGCAGGACGTACACCTCCACTCTATTCCCGGCCACCACGAGGCGCCTGTCCGGTACATCCGGCGAGGCGGAACGGGACTCGCCGCGGCGGGATCGGCCCGCAAGGGCCCCGGCGGGACATACTGGACCGCGCGGCCACCCGACGGCTCACGGCGGGCCCGAAGGCTCGGGCGGCAGGTGCTGCGCGCCGTACCGGCCTGCGACGTGTGCCCGCGCGTACCACCTGACGTGACCGCGACGGCCTTCCACGACCCGCCCTCGCCCGACAGCAAAGGGCGGCATGCGCGAACTCACCTTCACCGCTTCGAGGACTCTCACGGCCGGGGGCCTGCTCTGGGCTTCTCTGGTCCAGATCTTCGTGGTGAACAACGCCGTCGTCCTGCCCCGTGCTTCGAGCCAGAACCTGATGGACCACATCATCTCGGCGCTCGGCGTGACCCGTTGCGGCCGCATCGGGGGATTTCGCTTCTGCTCTCCCTGGCACGAGGCCGCCGACATCGCCTGGATCGTGGGAGGCGTCTGTCTCATCCTGGGCGCGGGGCTCAATGCCGCGATCTTTCCCCCGGACCGTCTGCGGAACCTGGCGTTCGGCGTCCTGGCCGTCAGCGGGGCCGGACTCGTCTCCACCGGCTTCAACCCGTACAACCTCCGTCCCTCCGTACACCTGTTGTCGGCCGGAACGTGCTTCTTCTGCGGGGCCGTGGGCGTCCTGCTGCTGGGCGGCATGCTGCGACAGGCGGGGCGGCCCTTCTGGGGCACGATGGGCATCCTGTGCGGGATCACGTCCATCATCTCGGCCACGCTCACGGCGCTCAGACCGGACCCCTACGTCCAAGGGCTGTTCGAGCGGATCGCCGCGTGGCCCAGCGTCATCTGGGTGATCTGCGCCGGGGCGTACATCGCGCTCTCCGCGCGGCGGACATCGCGCAGCCGGGGTGCCTGACCGGCGAGCCCCGAGCACCGGTCAGGGACGGGGCCGCTCCGGCGCGGGCCCCGCCGGCTCCGCGGGTCCCGAGGGTCCCGCCGGCTCCGCAAGTCCCGCAGGCCCCGCCGGCTCCGCGGTCTCGCCCGTCACCCGCGTCCCCGGGTGCAGCAGCGTGCACAGGCATGCCAGGCCCAGCGCGATGGCCATCCCGTAGAACACCCACTGGTTGGCCTCGGCGAAGTCCATGTGGACGGCCTGGAAGGAACTCCGCATCAGCGTGGCGGTCGGACCGGTGCCGGTGGGCGCGCGGTCGTCCGGATGGCCGGTGACCGCTTCCGCGACGGCGTGGGCCGCGCCCTGGACCTCCGCCTCCGGCAGGCCCTTCGCCGTGAGCGTCTGCGCGACCCGGCTGGTCGTGACGTGGGTGAGGAGCGTGCCGAACACCGCCATGCCCACGGCTCCCCCGTAGTTGCGTACCGTCTGGGTGATGCCGGTGACCTCTCCGTACGAGGCGTCGATCGCGCGGTTCACGGCGTCCGTGGACGCCGGGGAGAGCACGAGGCCCATGCCGGCTCCGGCCAGGCAGGCGTAGGGCCACTGGTCGTGGGCCGACAGGTCCGTCAGTTTCCACGCCCACAGGGCGAATCCCACGCAGGCGAGGGCCGTGCCGAGCTTCATCGTGGGCTTGGCGCCGTGCTTGTCGAGGATCCGGCCGCCCCACTGCGCCGAGAGGCCGAAACCGACGAAGAAGTACAGCACGTAGAGCGCGGCCTGGTGGGGCGAGCAGCTGAGCGAGATCTGCGCGTACACCGACGCGAAGAACAGCACCGGGACGAACGCCAGCATCGAGAAGAAGAGCACCAGGACGTCGGCCGTGAACGCCCGGTCGCGGAAGACGCGCAGCTTGATCAGCGGCTCGTCGGTGCGCAGCTCGTACCGGCAGAAGAGCGCGAGGACGAGGAGCCCGCCGATGATGCAGGCCCAGGTGGCGAGGCTGTTCCAGCCCCAGGTGGCCGACTGCTGGATCCCGAAGACGTTCAGTGCCATGCCGAGGGCGACGAGTACGGCGCCCGGCACGTCGAGGCGTTCGCGCCGCCGGGCGTCGGGGATGCGGGCGAGGGCGATCAGGACGAGCGCGAGAACGGCCACGGGGACGTTGATCCAGAAGACGGCCCGCCAGGTCCAGGAGGTCAGCCAGCCGCCGACGAGCGGTCCGAGGGCGGTGAGCGCGCCGGCGAGGACGAAGAACAGGGCCAGCGCCCGGCCCCGTTTGCCGACGGGGACGACGCCGACGACCACGGCGAGGGCGGCGGGGAACACCAGCGCCGCACCCACGCCCTGGGTGGCGCGGAAGACGACGAGCCAGCTCTGGGCGAACTCCCCGGACGGGACCGAGCCGCACAGCACGGACGAGACGACGAAGACGAGCGTGCCCGCCACCACCATCCGGCGGTGCCCGAGGACGTCGGCGAGGCGCCCGCCGAGTGCGAAGCACGCGGCGAGCGCGAGGAGGTACGCGTTGACCACGCGTTGCATCCCGGAGGACGTGAGGCCGAGTTCCTCGACGATGCTGGGGGCGGCGATGCTGACGATGGTCTGGTCCACGAAGACCATCGCCACCGCGAAGAGCATGGCCGCGAGGGCGAGCGCCTGCCTCGGTGCACCGTGGGAGGACTCCCCGGCAGCGCTCCCTCTGTCCCGCACAATCCTCATCCTGCCCGGCGCGGATCCGTTCCGCACGCCGGGTACGGTCGGGCCCCGATCGCCGGGCGGGGCGGCGCGCCGGCTGTCGCCCCGCCCCCCTCGGTCAGTGTGCGGCGAGCCGGTAGGCGTTCGTGATCGTCTCCTGCACGGTGTTGCCCTCCTTGTCCGTCAGGTTCACGCGGAAGGAGACGGCCTCGGCGGTCGCGGGGTGTGTGACGTTCACCGAGCGCCCTCCCTTCGCGTCGGTCCGCACCGTGAGCGGCTTCCAGGTCGCGCCCTCGTCGTAGGAGACCTCGACGGTCAGCGCGCTCACGCGCCCGGCCCCCGCGGCCGCTCCGCCCAGTCGCAGCGGTACGTTCAGGGTGCCGCCCGCCGGCGCCGTCCCGCTCAGGGTCAGGTCCGGAGAGAGGCGTACGGTCGACAGGGGCAGCCGGACCGACTCGTCCGCGGGCGGGCGGGCCGAGGTGAACGTCCAGACCGCGGCCACCTTCGTGCTGGTGGAGGTGTCCTGCGTGGAGCGGCTCGCCTCCATGCTCAGCCGGTACGGCGCGGACGCGGCCGGAACCTCGGCGCTCAGCCAGTCGTTGGCCGAGCCCTCGGCGATGACCCGGCCCCCGGATTCCAGCCGGCTGAAGCCGTCGGTGATGGCGGACGAGCCCGAGTGGCCGGCGCCGTCGTTGAACAGCTGGACCCTGGAGCTGATGTAGTCGCCGCCGCGGGTGGCGTCCTGGTCGTCCCCGGCCTCCAGATCGGGCCCGACCACGCCGGTGTTGAAGTTCAGCGTCCGGCGCGTGGCCGGCTTGTAGGCCACCGGTCCCTCGAGGTAGATGATGCGTTCCTCGCCCCGGGCGTCGACCTGCGAGGCGTTCCAGGACCAGCGCACCCCGGCGGTGCTGACGTAACTCGTGGCGGCCAGCGGCAGGCTCTGGTCGACCGGGTCCCACACGCCGACGCCGAATCCGTCCGCGTCGGTGGGGGTCACCCGGATCCGGCCCTTCACCCCGGTGACCGAGGCGCCGAAGCCGAGCTTCACTTCGGCCACATCGGCCCGGGTGACGGTGCGCGTGAGGCCGGTGAACCAGCTGCCCGTGCGGTGGAAGGCGAGCCGGTAGTCCGTGTTCTCGCCCGCCGCGCCGGGCCTCTTCCACACTCCGTTGTACTGGGCGTGCAGATCGGCGCCGGCCGGACCCAGCCCGGCGGTGAGGATCTGCGTCCGGCCGTCGGTGAACCAGACGTTCGCGACGCCCGCGACCCGGTCCTCGTACCCGACGGTGGCGCTCACCAGCCGCGCGGCCGGATCCGGCGCCGTGACGGTGAACGGCTTGGCCTTGCGGAAGTCGAGCGTGATCGTGGCCTTGGCCGTCAGCTTCAGCACCGGCTGGACGAAGACGGCCAGCCGGTCGTCCGTGCCGTAGACGAAGCTCTCCAGCTGGTAGTCGCCTTTGGGCAGCCGCCGGGTGACGACGCCGGTCGGGTTGTTGGGGAAGTCGAAGCGCTCCGACGTCTGCGCGCCGACCCGGGAGACCGTGGCGTAGTAGGACAGCGGGTCCGGCCCGTTGCCGCCGGTGTGCCGCAGGGTGAGGTCGTACGACTCCACCTCGCGCTCGACCACGAGGCCGGTGCGCACCGACTGGCCGCCGCCCGCCGCCAGTACGCTGCCGCCGAACGCGCCGTCCACGGTGCCCTTGCGGGTGTCGGCGGTGACGGCGGTCTGTGCGCTGCCGCCTGCGGGGACGGTCAGCTCGGCGTCCTTGACGGTGAACATCCCGGCCGGGGCCGGGTTGCCCGCCGGGTCGGTCCCGGCCGCACTCAGCCGCAGTGTGACGGGCTCGGCGCCGAAGTTGCGGTAGGTGAGGGTTTTCGTGACCGGCTCGTCGTCGGCGTGCGGCCAGGACTGCGTGCCGAAGGAGAGGGCGGCGGGCTCGGAGGCGACCCGGGCGGTCACGGCACGCTCCAGGTCCACCCTGCCCGCGCCCTGCTGGTGGGCGTTGAGTGCGGGGTGGGGCTTGGCCGATCCGGTCAGCAGCGCCTTGACCTGGGCGCCGCTCCACGTCGGGTGCTGCTGGAACACCAGGGCGGCGGCACCCGCGGCGTGCGGGGCGGCCATCGAGGTGCCGCTCATGGAGACGTAGCCGTCACCCGGGGGGAAGTAGGGGCTCTGCGAGGTCTGGGCGGCGGTGATGTCGACGCCGGGGGCGGTGAGGTCCGGCTTCGACGATCCGTCGGCCGTCGGGCCGCGGCTGGAGAAGGAGGCGAGCCGGTCCTGCTTGTCGACCGCCCCGACGGTGAGCGCCTCGGGAGCACTGCCGGGTGAGACGATCGTGCCCGCCCTGTCGCCGTTGTTGCCCGCGCTCGCCACGAAGAGGGCCCTGTCGGAGAGCCGCGCGACGGCCTCCTCCATCGGGTCGGTATCCGGCTGGTCCTGGAACGCGAGGCTCATGTTGACGACCTTCGCGCCCTGGTCCACGGCCCATTGCATGCCGCTGACGACGCTCGATTCGGCGCCGTAGCCCTCGTCGCTCATGACCTTGGCGTCCAGGATCTGCACGCTCGGCGCCACGCCCCTGTAGCGCCCGCCCGACAGCGCGCCCGAGCCGGCGATGGTGGATGCCACGTGCGTGCCGTGCCCGTTGACGTCCTTGGCGTCCGGCGCTTCGGTGAAGTTCTGCTGCGCCGCCTCGATGCCCTTGAGGTCGGGGTGGGTCTCGTCGACGCCCGTGTCCAGGACGGCCACCTTGACGCCTTTGCCGGTGTAGCCGGCCGTCCACATGGCGGGTGCGCCGATCTGCGGCACGCTCGTGTCGAGGGCGGCGCGGACCTTGCCGTCCAGCCACAGGTGGGCGATGGGCGCCGCGGGGGCGGCTCCCCGCGTGCGGGCTGCGGGCGTGAGAGCGGTGACCGTCGACCACAGGGCCCCGGTGTCGGCCTTGGGCGCGTGGAATGCCTCGCCGTCCACGGCGGGCAGCGGGCGGCGCTCGCGCGCGAGCCCGGCGAGTGCGTCCGGGGTGGTGGCGAAGGAGCCCACCGCGGCGCCGTCCCGGCGGTAGCCGACGATCAGGGGCAGCGTGCTGCGGTGCGCGTCGTCGTACCCGTCCGCGACCAGCTGCGTGACGTCGAACAGCCGCCGGTCGAGGACGCCGTCGGCGACCATGCGCAGCGTGTCCTGCGGGAGGACGTACGTGTGCCCGGCCTCGCGCCGGACCGAGATGACGATCCCCTCCCGGCCCTTGCCGCGCACGAATCGGCTGACGCGGCCGTCGTCGCCGAGGACGACGCGATCGCCGGTGATCAGTGTGACGGTCGCCGGGGCCTTGGCCGGCTTCACCGGCTCCGCCGCCGCCGGTGTCCTCGTACCGCCTTGTGCGGTGGTGCTCGCGGCGCGCGCCGGCTGGATGCCGGCACCGGACGCCCCCGTGATCAGCGTTCCGACCACCGCGGCGGCCAGTGCCGCCGTTCTGGCCCTTGAAACCATCGCCACCCGAATTCCCCCAACTCCACGTGTGTACCGGTGTGTTCGCCGGTAGCACGCCCTCGGGGCGGCGTCCGGTTCGCGGCCGGGACGAGATGGGCGGCGTGGGCCGGGGAAATACAACCGTGGTGGTAGGGGGACGCTCCCCCAGGTGGTAGGTGGCCGGGAGGGAAAAATCCCGAGCCGTGGCGGGCGCGGGAAGTGCAGACTCGCTCCATGGCGGACATGTGGGCGTTCCGGGACGCGGTCGGACGCTGGGCGGCCGGCGGGCCCGGCGGACCGGCGGGGGACTTGGCGGTACGACTGGGGTTGCGGACGGCGGTGTTGCTGGAAGGGCTGAGCGACCTGGCGGCGGTCGAGGCGCTCGCCGCGCGGCGCGGCCGGGACCTCGCCGCCGAAGGGGTGTGCGTCGTGTCGATGGGCGGCGCGATGAACGTCGCCCGCTACGCCGGCCTTCTCGGGCCGCCCGGACTCGGCCTGCGCCTGACGGGACTGTGCGACGAGAGGGAACAGCCCTTCTACGAACGCGGCTTGGCGCGGGCCGGGGCGCGAGGCTCAGGGTTCTTCGTGTGCGCGGCGGATCTGGAGGACGAGCTCATCCGCGCGCTCGGCACGGCGACGGTCGAGGAGATCATCCGGGTCGAGGGCGATCTGCGTCCCTGGCAGACCTTCCTGCGGCAGCCCGCGCAGGACGGCCGGCCCCGGCACCAGCAGTTGCGGCGCTTCCTGGGCACGAAGAAGGGCCGCAAGATCCGCTACGGGGGCCTCCTGGTGGAGGCCCTGGCCCCCGGACGGGTACCGGCCCCGCTCGAGGACCTCCTCATGAGCCTGTGACGGGTCCGCCGCCTGCGGTCGAACCCGGTACGCCGCACCTACTGGGGGGCTGCTCGGCAGGCGGTCGCCGCGGTCGTGCCGGTCACGCCGCCCGCGGTCAGGCCCGCCACGCATTGGTCCTGGTCCCCGGTGAGTCCGACGTAGCAGGCCATGCGTACGGAGTCCGGGGCCTCGCCGCCGTGGAGCTCCTGCTCGACCTGGTTGATGCAGGCCGAGATGTCCGCCTGGGCGGCGGGGGCCGTGAAGGCCGCGCCACCGAGTGCGAGGGTCAGGCCGGCGAGGACGCTTGCGATGCGAGTCGACGCGCGCATGAGAGGCACCTGCTCTCCGGGGTCTTCCGTTCCGGTCCCCCCATCGACGCTAGAACAGCCCTCCGCGGCCCGCACCCGCTGTGGGTGACGGCGGAGGCGGACAGGAGGGTGGCCGCGGCGAGGGTGCCCCAGAGGGCGGCCGGGCCGTGGGGGGCCAGGGCGGTGATGGCCGCCGGGGAGACGGCCAGCCCGAGGCCCGTGGAGAGCTCGAAGCGGGCGAGGGTGCGGCCCAGGACGCGGGGCGGGGCCAGGGCGGTGACGAGCGCGGTGGCGCTGCCCGCGTAGAGGATCTCGCCGACCGTGCAGACCACGGACACCGCGGCGACGGCCGGGGCGCCCCAGCCGGGTCCCAGTGAGGTCGCCACGAGGAAGCCGAGGTAGGAGGCGGCGAGCAGCAGGCCGGCGAGGGCCAGTACGGTCCGCCGGGAGAAGCGGGACATCAGGACGGTCACCGGGACCTGCAGGGTGACCACCAGCACCGTGTTGGCCACGAAGACGGCCGCGGACCACATCGGGGACGCGTGCAACCGGGTCACGAGGACCAGCGGGACCGCGATTTCGGGGACGTTGAGGCAGAAGACGTAGATCACGTTGGCGGCGAGCAGCCCGCGGATGCGGGGAGCCGGCCCGTCCGCTTCGGACTCCGCGGGGCCGGCGGCCGGATCCGCGCGGAGGCGGACCGACCAGGCCAGGGCCGCCGCCGTGAGATACGCGAGCCCGGTGACGGCTGCCAGGGCCTGCAGCGCGGTGGCGCCGCCCGCCAGGCACGCGGTGGCGAGGAGTGCGCCCGCGCCCAGTCCGGCGTTGCGCAGGGCGCGGCCCGCCGCGAGAGCGGTGTCGCGCTCGCGGCCGCGGGAGACCGTGGCCACGAGGGCCGTGTGGGCGGCCGGCCAGGCCTGGTTGCCCATGCCCAGGAAGAGGGCGGCGGCCGCGAACGGCCAGGCGTGCCCGGCCGGGGTGGCCAGCAGCACCGCCACACCCAGCACCCGTACCAGCATCGACGCCGCCACGACCGTGCTGCGCGCACCGCGGTCCAGCCAACGGCCGACGGCGGGCATGCACGCCAGCCCCATGACCACGCCGGCCGTCATGGCGATGCCGGTGGCCGGCGCGGACAGTCCGAGCACCGTCAGCCCGTAGAGCAGCAGGAAGGGGCGCAGCAGGCCGGTGCCGAGCGCGTCCACGGCCAGGGCCACGGCGTAGCGGGGGCCGCCGGAGGCCCGGACGAGGGTGCGGGGCCGGATCTTGGTCAGGGTTGCCATGGCGTCCACCGTGGGCCGGGACGCCGGGCCGGCCGCGTCGGTTGACGGACACCGTCAACCGACTTCGGGGGCGGCCGTCCGGTCGGGGATCCTGAGGGGATGACCTTGAGGATCGACATCGGCGGGCTGCCGTCCGAGCGACTGCGGTTCGCCGCCTCGCCGCTGGCCGAGCTGACCGCGATGCTGCACGTACTGGCCGAACCGGGGCATCATCCGCAGTTCGCCGGCTGGGCCGGGGAAGTCTGGGCCGGGCTGCGGCCGGAGCTGGCGGAGCGGTTGCGGGAGGCGGAGTTCCTCTGGCGTTCCTCGCAAGCCGACTTCCTGCTCCCCGCCCGGCCCCGGCCGACCCTCGCCGAGGAGTTGGACGAGGTGGACCGGATCGACGACGAGAGGTACGTGACCGCCGCGCTCGTCACCACGTGCGGCGGCAGCCGCGTCCACCTCGCCGCGCCGTCGCCGCTCACCGATGCCGCGGCGCGCGAGCGGGCCCTGGAACTGGCCCAAGCCCGCGGCGCGCGGCAAGAGGCCTTCGCGGAACGGCTGCTGGCGGACCCGGCCGCCGTACGGTCGCGGGTGCGCCGCACCCTGGAAGAGTGCGCCGACGCGTTCTTCGACGAGGCCTGGACGGACGCAGCCGTACGGCTCGCCACCGACCTGCGCCTGAAGAACGACCTGCTGAAGCACCAGGGCGTCGCGGCGGCACTCGCGTCCGTCTCCGGCGCCGTCACCCTGGCTCCGGACGGCGACTGCATCATCGTGGACAAGCTGCAGGACAAGGCGACGGCCGCCCACGGCAGCGGGGTCACCTTCATCCCGAGCGTCTTCGGCAGCCCCCACCTGGTGGTGGTCCACGCGCCCGGGTGGCAGCCGGTGGTGCAGTACCCCGTGGCCGGGCCCGGCCCCTCGGAGCCGGTGTCGCTGGAGACGGTCACGCTGCGGCTGGAGGCGCTCGCCCATCCGGTACGGCTGCGGCTGCTGCGCACCCTGGCCCGCGGCCCGCACACCAACGGCGAACTGGCCCACGCCTGGGAGCTCTCGCCCCCGGAGGTCTCCCGCCACCTCGCCGTCCTGCGCGGCGCGGGCCTGCTCACGGCCCGGCGCCGGGGACGCTACGTCCGCTACACCCTCGATCTGCCCGAGCTGACGGCGCTGGGCACCGACCTGCTGGCGGCCGTACTGCGCTGAACGGCAGCGGCGGAGGCAACGACGGCGGCCGGCGGCCAGTGCCTGATGGCCGGTCAGGTGGCGGTGGGCCAGGTCCGCAGGAGCGCGGAGATCCTCCCGGCGGAACAGGAGGGGCTGAGGAGGAGGTCCTTGAGGGCGATCGCGTCCTCACGGGTGGGCTTGACCCGGATCCCCGCGGCTTCCAGGTACATCACCGCGGTGGCCGCCGCGACGGCCAGATTGGAACGCTCCAGCCAGCGGCAGCGCCCGAGGGTGTGCATGAGGGCCGCGGCTTTGGCGTAGGGGCCGTCGTACAGCGGCTGCCCGAACAGCTCGGCCCGGTGGCGGGCGACCGCCGAGACGGGCACGCCGTAGTCGTCCGGGGCCGGGTCGCCCACCCCGGCCGCTTCGGCGACCTGGAGGATCCAGGCGACGTCGATGTGCGGTTCCATCAGGCGGCACGCGCCCCCGGCGAGGCCTGCTGGGCGTCCTCGGCCTCGTCGAAGACGCTCTGGTGCTCGGCGAGGAAGCGGGCGGCGGCGTCCACCGCCCGGGCCCGCAGTCCGCTGGCGTCGTCCTGCACGAGGCGTGCGAGGTAGTCGCCGATGCTCAAGCCCAGGTCGGCCGCGCGCTTCCTCGCCAGTTCCGCGATGTCCGCGTCCACGCGGGCTCCCAGCTGTGTTTTCGCCATACCCGGATGGTAACAGCTGTTACCAGTCCCGGGGGCGAGCCTCCGGGACTACAACTGCGTGAGGGCCCGGGGGTCGGCCGGGCGGGGGACGTAGACCGGGGAGTCCGACTGGTAGAAGAGGTCGATGTCGGCCTCCTCGCCGCCGACGATCAGGGTGTCCCAGGCTCCGCTCTCCCGCAGGGTGCGCAGGGTGGCGGGGGCGATCGAGGCGAGGTGGGAGCGGAGCTCCTCGTCCGTCGGCAGGCCGGGAAGCCGGGGCGCCAGCCGGTCGCGGATCCCGGACATGCGCTCCAGCAGCGCGTCCAGGTCGCCCCCGTCCTCGGCGCCGGGCGCCGCAGCGCCGCCGGCCTCCGCGCTGCGCGCGATGATGTCCCTGATGGCGCGGGTGACGCCCTGCTCGTCCGTGGTCACCATCGCGTTCCAGGCCCGGCTCTTGTGGCGGTACTGGAGCATGGACATCGCCGCCTCGTGCCGGATGAAGTCGGCGTCCCGCAGCGGCTTGCCCCGCCAGGCGCGGCTGAGTGAGCGGGCGAGTGAAGTGGCGGAGGCGAGACCGCTGTTGAGGCCGCGGCCCGGCCAGAAGTGGATGGCGTTGGCCGCGTCGCCCAGCAGGAAGCCGTACGTGCCGGGGCTGGTCGCGGTCGGGCGGTGCAGCTGCGCGGTGAACCGCGGGCGCTGCACCATGTCCAGCCGGAACGAGGTGATCGCGGACAGGTCGTCCTCGGCCACGCCGAAGAGGCCGAGGCCCTGCCGGATCTCCTTCCACAGCGGGGAGCTGCGCAGCAGCGCGGGCAGGAAGAGGGTGCCGTGGGTGGGGCAGCGGAACTCGTTGTCCTCCTCCTGTCGGCTCATGAGGCAGGGGCGGGTGGCGATGCACTCCTCGAAGACCTGGCGCACCGGGTCGATGCCGATGACGTTCCTGGCCTCCTCCCGGGTGAGCCGCATGTTCAGGAAGCCCTCGCCGCGCAGCGAGTTGAGGAGGAACCGGTTCTGCGACACCGTGAGCAGCACGCTCATCGGGTCCGGCAGCTTCGACTTGACGCGCAAACCCAGGACGATGTCCTGGAGGTGCTCGCCGTCGAGGGAGTAGATCGAGGCGTCGGCGGCGCCGAAGCGGTCGGCGTAGTGCTCGCGGGTACGGGAGCGGCCGCCCTCGCAGACCACGAGGACGTGCTCCTGGGTGAGCCGGTTCTGCTGCTCCTCCACGTCGAAGCGCCTCGGGACGAGGCGGATGGCCGACCTGCGGTTCGCCAGGGCCAGCAGCCGGTCCTCGATGTGGGCGATCCGGATGTTGCGGGGCGGGCGGCCGTCGACGGAGTCAGGGCCGACGGGCCACATCTCGGAGTACGCGCCGTCGTCGTCGAAGAGCGCGCCGAGCACCTCCTCGGACAGGGCGAGGTACTGCCGGCTCTGGACGGTCACCACCTGCTGGCGGCGGAAGTTGCCCTGGGTCTCGTCCTTCCAGACGACCGCGGCGCCCTTCCTGGTCCAGCGTCCGTCGTAGAGGGTGATGAGGGTGCGGCCGGGCAGCATCTCGTCGAGCGCCAGGGCGAAGGCGAGGCCGACCGGGCCGCCGCCGGTGACGGTGACCCGCAGCATGCCGGGGTCCGCGGCGCTCGGGCGGGGGACGTCCAGGAGGGAGAGGTCCATGACCGTCTCCATGGAGTCCTGCGCCTCGTAGAGGAAGGTTTCATCACCGATGCGGATGCAGTCGTTCGGGCGCAGGACGTGCCGGGTGACGCGCTGGTCGTTGACGAAGGTGCCGTTGCGGCTGTCCCGGTCGTAGAGGACGAAGCCGGTGTCCTCTGCGAGGACCTCGGCGTGCAGCCGGGAAGCGCTGGGGCTGACGATCACGACGCCGTTGTCGCTCTTGCGCCCGAAGCTGAGGGGCTCGCTGCCCAGGACGACACTCTGCCCGGTGAAGGGACCCGTGCGCCCGACGATGACCGATGGCACTGCACACTCCTCGAAAGCGATGCTGCTGACTGTTCCTACGACAGCAACACGCCATCGAGAAGGTGTTCGGTTCAACCATCTCCGAAAAATTCCTCGCGTTCGGCTGAACCGGGAGCCCGGCAGGTACGTGATGCTCACGTCGGCCGCCTTGAGAGGAAGAACCGCCCCCATGCACAACGAGGAAACCGAGACCGAGACCGTGTCGGAGACCGTGCTCGCCGCCACCACCGCGGGCGCGGCCACCACCGCGGCCGTGCCGCAGGCATCGGGTGCACCCGGCGGCGAGCGACTGATCGCGGGCCGCTACCGCCTGCTGTCCAGGCTTGGCGAGGGCGGCATGGGCACCGTGTGGCGGGCCCTGGACGAGACCCTGCAGCGGGAGGTCGCCGTCAAGGAGGTGCGGGCCCCGGCCGGTCTGGGGGCGGGCGACATCGCGCGGATGTACAGCCGGCTCGAGCGGGAGGCGTGGGCGGCGGCCCGAATACCCGACCGCAATGTGGTGACGGTCCACGACGTGGTCATGGACGACCGCCGGCCCTGGATCGTCATGGAGCTGATCCGCGGGCGGTCACTCGCCGATCTGCTGCGGGACGAGGGGCCGCTGACCCCGCGCCGCGCCGCACACATCGGCGCGGGAGTGCTGGGCGCGCTGCGTGCCGCGCACGCCGTCGGGGTGGAGCACCGGGACGTGAAGCCGGCGAACGTGCTGCTCGCGGAGGACGGGCGGGTGGTGCTCGGCGACTTCGGCATCGCCATGGTCGAGGGCAGCACCGCCCTGACCATGACCGGCGAGGTGGTCGGCTCCCCCGAGTACTTGCCGCCCGAGCGGGCGCTGGGCCGCCCCTCGGGCCCCGAATCGGACCTCTGGTCGCTCGGCGTGATGCTGTACGCGGCCGTCGAGGGGATCTCCCCGTTCCGGCAGGACACCGCGCTGAGCACGCTGCGCGCCGTCGTGGACGAGGAACCGCCGCTACCGACCCGGGCCGGCCCGCTGGCCCCGGTCATCGCGGGGCTGCTCCGCAAGGAGCCCGCCGAGCGGACCCCCGCCGCCGAAGTCGCCGAGGCCCTGCGGGACATCGCCCACGGACCGGACGCCACCACCACCGCGACCACCACCGCCACCGCGAGCACTGCCGCGAGCACTGCCCCCGCCCTGCCGAGCCCGGTGGATCCGACCGCGGCTCCGGAGCCCGTGCCCGCCGGGCCCGCCGCCCTCCCCCGCAAGCGCCGTACGGCGGCCTTCGTCACGGCCGGAGCGGCCGCCTGCGTACTGGCGGCCGCCGGGCTGGCCTATGCCCTCACGGAGACCGACGGCGCCGCGCCCGATTCGGGCGTACGGATGTCGGTGGCGGGCGCGAACACCACCTACACCGGAAGCTGCCCGGTTCCCGAGAACCGGGCCCCGTCGTTCACCGCGACCTTCACCGCCTCCGAGCCCACCCTGATCTCCTACCGCTGGGTGTCCGGCGACGGCTCGGTGGTGGATCCGCACTGGCGCACCATGAAGATCGGAGACAAGGCCGACCCCACGGGACACGACACCGTACGCCTCACCACCTACGCCAAGGCCGGCACCCTGACCACCGGCATGGCCGTGGAGCTCCAGAGCCCCGCCCACGCCACCTCCAACCCGGCCCCCTTCTCGATCACCTGCACCGGCTGATCCCCATCGCGCCGAGGGGGTCCAGACCGGCGGACCGGCTCACTCCCCGGGGCCGTTCTGGAGCTGGTCGGCGAGGGCACGGGCGATCGAGCCGGTGATCGGGGCGGGTTGCCATGCCCACTGTCCGTTGGGGTTGCACTCGAGGAAGTACCAGTCGCCGGCGGGCGTGACGGCGAAGTCGAACGCGCCGAAGGTGAGCCGGGAACCGGTGAGGTAGGCGGACACCGAGCGCGCGACCTGGTCGGGGACGGTGATCGGCGTGCACTCCATCAGGGACTGCCGATGCCGCCAGTCGAGATCGGGACTGTCGATCCGGACCGCGAACAGCCGGTGGCCGACAGCCGTGAGGCGTACGTCGAACGCCTTCTCCACCTTGGCCTGGAACATGTGCGGGCAGCCGGCCACGGCGGCGGTGATCTCCTGCGGGCGCACGTCCCGCACCCACACCTGCCGGGCTCGGCCGTCAACCGCATAGGGGGTGTTCCACAACGGCTTGTAGACCACTCCGCCGCTCTGATGGGCGGCGAACTCCCTGGCCCGGTCGGCGTCGTTGGTGATGAGCGTGCTGGGGACCGAGAGGCCGCAGCGCCGGGCGGTGGAGAGCTGGGCCGGTTTGTACTCCGCCGCCCGGTTGTCCCACGGGTGGTTGACGTAATGGGCTCCGGGAAGCGACGCCAGGATGCCTCCGACCCCCCACAGGGATTGCGATGCCGCGAACCGGCGGTCCTGTCCCTCCAGTTCGGGCGGGCCGTCGAAGGGCGAGGGACGGCGGGTCCAGACGGAGCGCACCCTCGTGAGGTCGAGCTCGCGGCTCGGCGTGCGCAGGGTGCCGCACTGACCGCCCGTACCGTACCTGGCGGTCAGCGCGGCACCTGCGTGCAGGTCGGTGCCGGGGTCGAGACGGACCACCGGGACCCGGCGTTCCGCGAGGATGCGCAGTACCAGGTCGGTGGTCACGTCGTCAGGCTTGGTCAGCACCAGCACCGACCCGCCCGTGCCTGTCGTCGTCACTGGTCGTAGTCGGAGTCCGAGGTGTCGTCGGAGTCCGAGCTGTCCCAGGTACTGGTACTCGTGGAGCCCGAGGTGCTGCTGCTGGTCCGGGAGTCCTGGAGTTCGACCGTCCGGCCCTGCTCGTCGACGAAGACGGCGATCTGGGTTTCGGGGTCGATCTCCGGGACGTACGGGGGTACCTGGGCGGTCTCGGCGTACGGTGCCATGCGGGTGGTGCCCCAGGGTGCGCCGGTGTCTCGCGTTTCCATCGTCGTGCTCCTTCGCTTGTGACCGGTCGTCGGTATGGCTCTCCCCAAGAGGGGACGGGTGCGGTTGCGCCCGTCAGGAGGCGAAGGCCCTTTCCAGCCTGGGGATCAGGTCACGCAGGTCCTGTTCCCAGCAGCCGGCGTTGTGGCCGCCGTTGCACTGGGTGCCCCAGGCGGAACCGTCGCCGTAATCGACGTAGTAGTAGGACATTCCCAGGGCGTCCATGCTGTCCTTGACGTGCTTGGACGCGCTCTCGACCCAGAACTCCAAGTCGGTGACGTCTCCGCGCCCGTTGCCCACGTAGATGGAGACCCCGACTCCCGCCAGCTTGTTCATGTGCGCCGCCGGGTCGACCTCGTTGAACCGCCAGTCGGCGTTGAACACCGGGTAGGGCGAGCCGAACACGGCGTCGCTGTCCACGCTGGGCTCGTAGGCGACGAGGGAGGCGACGACGGCCATCCGCAGGTCCATGGAGCGGACCGACAGATCGATGTCACCCGACAGGGACGCGGTCTGGCTGAACAGGTCGGGACGGACCTGGGCGTAGTGCAGGGCCCCGAACCCGCCCATCGAGACACCGGCGACGGCCCTGGCCTTCTTGGTGGCGATGGTGCGCAGGTTCGCGTCGATGAACGGGATCACCTGCTTGAGGTGGAAGTTCTCCCAGTTCTGGGCGCCGGCCGCGGTCCTCTGGTTGAGCCAGTTGGCGTACCAGCCCCGAGGACCGCCGTCCGGAATGACGGTGATCATCTGGTCGGAGGTGGTGAGCGCCGGGTAGTTCTGCTGGATCGGGTCGTCGGGAGAACCGTGCAGGAAGTACAGCACCGGATAGCGCCTGGCCGGGTCGTCGTAATAGCCGCGCGGCAGGATGATTTTGATGTGGTGCCCACCCGCGACCTCCGGTGTGGTCACGGTGATGTGGAAGTTGGTGGGACCGCCTGTCGCCGCGCCGACCTGGGTCAGGCCGAAGCCGTCCGCCAGCGGCGGGGGGCCGGTGGGCTCGGCCGCCTGCGCCGAGCCCACCGGCACGGCCAGCGCCACCATGGCGGCCATCAGTGCCACCATCAAGCGCCACCGACTCGTCTTTCTCATCACGGTGTTCCCCCTCGGGAGCGTTGTCGTTGGAAGTCCTGATGGAAGAGAGGCCTCAGGAAAGGACCTTGGTCTCCAGCGCCGGTGAAGCCGCGATCTGATCCTCGGTGAACCGTTCCGTCACCCACTGCCCGGCCGAGAACAGCTTGGTCTGGTCGGCGTGGTGCGGCGAGTTGGGGTCGGCCGACTGGGAGTAGGCGAGCACCGAGGAGGCCTGTGGCGGGCCGTCGGCGGTGAACTTCACCTGCTGGATGAAACTGGACCCGAAGAAGATGTCCGGCTTGCCGTCGACCAGGCCGGGTGTGACCACGTTCAGTACGCCCAGTTCACTGATCGAACCGTGGATCGGGATCTGCTCACCGTTGCGGGTGATCTTCTGGACCTCCGACAGCGGCGCGTTCAGCGGAACACCCGCCCTGCGCAGGGCGAGGACCGCCCGGCCGAACGCGTCGCGGACGGCGGAGCTTCCGGAGTCCAGCGAATTGGGCGTGTGAACCGGGTCCTTGGGGTCGAAGGGCACCCGCCACGGCAGCTTCTCGATCGCCTGCCCGCCCAGTAGGAAGGCCCAGTAGTTCTCGAACAGCCAGGACCCGCGGCTGTCCGCCGTGAAGTCATGGTCACGCCAGGCGGCCAGGACCGGGCACGCCTCGCTCACGTTGACCAGATTGCCGTCCACCAGGATGAGCCCGAAGGGCACGCTCCGGCACATGGCCACCGTGGCATCGAGGGCCAGGTCGGCCGCCCTGCTGTTGTCGGCGAACAGCAACTGACGCATGTTCTCCGGTGTGAAGCCCCTGCCGGGCAGGCCGTCGGTGCCGTTGATCCGGTTCTGCGCGGTCAGGATCAGCTCCTGGGTGCGCAGCGACCGGGGGGCCGCCGTATCGCCCATCACCCTGGGGAAGGACAGCGGCTGCTCGGGGTTGGCCAGCCAGGCACTGTCGTTGGCGTTGCCGACGAAGTCCTTTCGGATCAGGCGCGGCTGCTTGTGCGGGTCCAGCAGTCCCGGCGCGACCGCGTTCGGGTCATCGGGCCAGTCGCAGGCGCTGCGTTTGCCGTCGAAGATGGAGACCGGAGGTACGTTGGGCAGCCGCAGCTCCTGGTTGAACAGCAGCCGCCCGGTCAGGGTGAGGCACGACTGCGCGTGCTCGTCGGTGATGTTCGGGGTGGCCTGGATGTCCGCGTACAGCGCGTTGCCCGTGCGGTCGGAGGCCACGGTGTTGAAGAAGGGGACGCCCTGCGTGGTCTCCAGGGTGTTGACCACCTCGTTGACGTCCTTGGCCTGGTCCAGGTGGAACCAGGTGTTGAGCGCCCGCAGGTTGTCCATGTTCACGTCGCGTACGGCGTGGGCGCTGACCACCCACGGCAGCGGGATGCCCAGGACGGACGTGACGATCGGACCGTACCGGGTGGACCAGAGCGTCCTGGTCACCCTGCCGATGGAGCCGTCCGCGTTCAGTACGTCGACCCCGACCTGCTGCGAGGTCATCTGCTGCCAGGCGCCGTCGACCAGGTAGTTGGTCGGGTTCAGCGGATCGACCTGTACGTCGAACAGCCCGAACGGGGCCACCGTGGCGACGGTGTGGCTCCAGGCGACGTCGTCGTTGTGCCCGATGTTCACCGCGGGGAAGCCGAGCAGACTGGCCCCGGAGACATTGACCTTCCCCGGGATCGTCAGCTGGCTCTGCCACATCCGGTTCTTGCCCTGCCACGGGAAGTGCGGGTTGGCCAGCAGCATGCCGGTGCCCCCGGACACGCCCTGCGAGCCCACCGCCAGAGCGTTGCTGCCCATGCTCTGTTGACGGCTGACGGCCAACGCGTCGCGGATCTTCGCCGCCGTCTCCCCGGGTGAGGATGCCGGCGCAGCGGCGGCGGCCGAGGCCCCCGGGGGCGCGGCCGTGACCTGGCCGTCCAGCAGCGGATCGGCGCTGCCCATGATGATCTCGGCGTGCGCGTGCCGGTAGACGTCCAGTTCCGTGATGGGCCGTACCCAGGCCGCACCACGGCAGGCCGGATCGGAGATGTTGTTCACCCCCGTCTCGGCCAGGTACCTGTTGTATCCCCGGACGTAGCCGCGAATGGCTTCCTTGACCTGCGGCTCCGGCCCGTTGGGGGCGGGCTGGTCGAGCAGCCGCTCCACCACCCGGTTGTCGTTGATCCTCTGGAAGTACAGGTCGCTGTTGAGATTGGTGGTGGTGTTCTGCTTCTCGCCGGGGCTGGCCTTGCCGTCGGGCCCCAGGTAGCGGGACTTCTGGGCATTGACCATCAGGTAGGTCTCCGCCAGGGTGCAGACGTTGTCCTTGGCCGCGGCGTATCCGTAGCCCGTTCCCAGCCCCTCCCAGTCCGAGGCGATGATGTGCGGGATTCCGTACTCGGTGTAACGGATCGTCGGCTTGTCCGGCCCCTGTCCGGCGGCGGGCGAGGTGGCGGCCGGCGATCCGGCGGCCGCCATCGTGCTCATCACCGCCACCGCGGCCATGACCGCCATGGGCAGCCTCGCCATGAATCTCCTGCGCTCCATCGAGCCGTCCTTCCCCCCTGTGGACCAGGCCTTCCTCCGAACGCACCCACGCTAGGGAGGAGCGATGAAATCCCGATGGAGTCGCCGCGCCCCCACCGGTTTCATCGGGATGTCATCGGCCGCTGCGACTGTCGTCCGGTGACCTTGGCCGACCGTGTTCCGCACCGGAAGGCGGACGCGTGGGCCGACTACTTGTGGAGGATCGAATGCGAGCCAGAAGGATCGCGGCCGCGGCAGCCGGGTTTCTGATGACGGTCGGACTGTCAGCGGTACAGGGGGCCAACGCGCCGGGGGCCGCGGCGCAGACGGCGGCTTCGTGCGAGGGCACGTACACGATCGTCGTCGGGGGCACCGGCAGCTCGTGGAACAACGACGGCTTCTACGGCAACATCCAGCAGCACGTCGGGTACCCCACCCAGATCCCCAACGGCGCGAGCGCGCGAGCGGGCGTCAACGAGCTGAACCGGCTGGTCCGCGACCAGCGGGCCGCCTGCCCGTGGCAGCACGTGAAGATGGCCGGCTACTCCCTGGGCGCCGCCGTGGTGCACGTCTGGGTCACCGAGAACTGGCAGACGTTCGACAACGTCAACGCCATCCTCATCGCCGACCCCAAGCGCCAGGGCCCTCCCGGTGCCAACGGCGGATCGGTGCCCTTCGGCGGGATCGTCGGCGCCCCGCTCGCCGGCGCCGACCGGTTCTTCGGCAACGTGCCCGTCAAGACCATCTGCCACTGGGACTACGTCTGCGACGAGTCCGCCGGCATCTGGACCTACCCGAACAACCACGTCAGGAACTATCCCGAAGACTTCAACATGGACCACCACAACGACAGCGCCAGCGAGCAGTGGTACAACGGCGCCTGGTACGCCTGGTAACCACGCGGCGGTCCTTCACCACCTGTCGGCGGCCGGGACATCGGCCACCGGCGGGTGGTCCCCGCGCAGGATCATCTCGTACGTCCGCCGCAGCAGCCGACTCGGCGCAACGCCCAGGTCCTCGGCCAGACGGCGGCGGGTGCGGTCGAACACGGTCAGGGCCTCCGTCCGCCGGCCACCGAGGCACAGCGCGCGCATCAGCATCGCGGCCACCGGCTCGTCCAGCGGGTTCGCCGCGGACAGGGCGAACAGCTCGGCGATCGCTTCGAAGTGCCGGCCGAGCCGGAGCTGCCACCGCGCCTTCCGCTGCGCGATGGCGATCCTGCGCTCGGCGAGCCGCAGCCGCTCCACCTCGGCGAGCGGTCCGGGCAGCCCCGCCAGAGGCTCCCCGCGGAACAGGTCCAGCGCCCGGGAGCACAGCCGGACCACCTCGGTCGCCTCGCCCGCCCGGTCGGCCCTGCCGACATCGGTGAGCAGGCTCTCCAGGCGCGCCACGTCCACTTCGACGGCGCCGGGAGCGAGCCGGTAGCCGCACCGGTCGTGTTCGATCACCGAGTCCGGGCCGTCCCCGGTGCGCAGGACCTTGCGCAGCCGGTAGACGTACACCGGCACCACGTTCGTGAGGGGAGATTCCATCCCCCACACTCCGTCGAGCAGTTCCTGCCGGCTGACCGTCCGCCCCGCGCCCAGCGCGAGCGCCGCCAGTACGGCTTGCTGACGGAGGTGCCCCAGGTTGAGGGGGCGCCCGCCCTGCCCCGCCTGCAGCGGTCCGAGCAGGGAGATCCGTACCGTCGGTCCCGCCGCCGGGCCCGCGGCGGTCCGCCGCGCCAAGCTCGCCTCCTGTGTGCGCGGTCCGCTGCCGGGCACGACGAGGCCGCAGTCGAAGGCGTGGACGATGGCGGCGGCCCGGTCGCGCAGCCCGAGCTTCGCGAGGATGCGCGCGAGGTGTCCGGCCACCGCGTCTTCGGGGATGGCGAGGTCGGCGGCGATCTCGTCGTCCTGCAGGCCGCAGCCGACGGCGCGGAGCACCCTGCGCTCCTGCTGCCTGAGCGTGGTGGCAGTCGTCGGCATCACTGCTCCCTGGGCTGGCCGGACCGGCGTACGCGGTCGACAACGTAGCGGCGCAAGCGCCGGCCGAGGCATCCGGAACGTTCCGGAGTGACACGGGAATTCGCCACCACGGATAACAGCGCGCATTCCTGCTTCTTCGGCGCCCGGATGCTCAAACGAATGCCAAACAAACGCCAAGTTCAGACAAAATGATCTTGCCGGTCAAACCGGACACCATACATAAGAACGCCATAAAAGACCAGGTCAGATAGGCAGCGTCAAGCCAACATGGCCAGTAGAGTGACTCCGAATATCAACATTTGGAGTTTGCGTGAGACGAAGAGCGGTTCGCTCCGGAAATCCGGGCGGGCGGGGGATGGCGCGATTCATTTCGCTTGCCCTCATAGGCGGAATTGCGGCTACCGGTTTGACCGCGCTCGCACCTGCGCCGAGGGCCGTGGCGGCGACCGACCCGGTCGCCGAGGGGTCGATGAGCGCCGAGGACTTCGCGCTCGCCAAGGCCAAGGAGACGGGCCAGCCCTACGAGCTGGTGTCCGCGCGGACGGAGTCCTCCGACACCTGGGCCATGCCGACCGGCAAGTGGTCGGTGAAGCGGCACGGCACCCCGGTGCGGGTGCTGCGTGCCGGAGCGTGGGTGGCGACCGACCCGACGCTGGTGTTCGCGGCCGACGGAAAGGTCGTGTCCAAGGCCGCGACCGTGTCGGTGTCGTTCTCCGGTGGCGGTACGGGTCCGCTGCTGACGGGCGTGAAGGACGGGCGCACGCTGTCCCTGACGTGGCCGAAGGCGCTGCCGAAGCCGACGCTGGCGGCGAACGTGGCGACGTACGCCAACGTACTGCCGGACGTCGACCTCCAGGTGAAGGCCGAGGTCGAGGGCTTCTCGCAGCTGCTGGTCGTCAAGACCGCCGCCGCGGCCGCCAACCCGGAGCTCGCGTCCCTGAAGTTCAAGGTCGCCACGGTGGGACTGAACGTCTCCACCGACGCCGGTACCGGAGCCATCACGGCGGTCAACCCCGCCGGCCAGACGGTCTTCACCAGCCCGTCCCCGCTGATGTGGGACTCGACCACGACGGCGGCCCCCGCGGGCGTGCAGTCCGCCGCGGCCCCGAAGTCGCTGAGCTTCGCCGCGGCCGCCGAGGGCGAGACCCCGCCGGCCCCTGCCGACGCCTTCACTCCCCCGGCGGGCGCCAAGGACGCGCAGATGCCCACGACGGTGGCGAACGGCACCCTGGAGATCAAGCCGGACCAGGCGCTGCTGACCGGCGCGCAGACCAAGTACCCCGTCTTCATCGACCCCTCGTGGGCGTGGGGTGAGCGGCAGAACTGGACCCGGGTCTACAAGAAGTACCCGAACACCTCGTACTGGAACACCAAGGACGACGTCCGGGTCGGCTACGAGGCCGAGACGAACGGGCTCTCCCGGTCCTTCTTCCAGTTCGACACGTCGAACATCAAGGGCGCGCAGGTCAACAAGTCGACCCTGCGCGTGCGCAACACCTGGTCCTGGTCCTGCCAGGACCGCCCGGTCGAGCTGTGGACCCTCAACGGGGGCATCTCCTCCAAGACGACCTGGAACAACCAGCCCGGCAAGGGCTCGAAGCTGGCGACGGTCAACGACTCCAAGGGCTGGAGCAAGGACTGCGCCGCCGGGAACCTCGAGTTCGACACGACCTCGCTCGTCCGGCAGGCCGCGGCGAGCGGCTGGGCCAACGTCACGGTCGGCCTCTACGCCGGCAACGAGTCGGACACCTTCGGCTGGAAGCGCTTCGACCCGAAGACCCTGACGGTCGAGACCGAGTACAACAACCCGCCCAGCACCCCCGGCTCGCTCGGCACCAACCCGTCCACCTCGTGCACGGACGGCGGCGCCATCGGCAACACCCAGGTGAGCCTGTACGGCACCATCGACGACGCCGACGGCGGCAACCTGCAGGCCGATTTCGAGATCTACAAGGCCGGCCAGAGCACCCCGACCGCCACGCAGTCGATCCCGGCGAACCGGGGCCGGATGGCGACGTGGGTCGTGCCCGACGCCACTCTGCCCACCGGCGAGTACACCTGGCGGGTCCGCGCCAAGGACCAGGACAACGCGTACTCCGGCTGGTCGGCCACCTGCAAGTTCTCCATCGACCGCGCCCGGCCCGAGAAGCCTCCGGTGATCAGCTCTCCCCAGTTCCCGGACGGGGCGGGCGGCTGGCCGACCACCACCGGCAAGGCCCGCACCCCGGGCAGCTTCACCTTCAGTGCCAACGGGGTGGCCGACGCCAAGGAGATCCTCTACTACACGGACGTCGAGCCCGGTCCGCGGGCCATCGCGCCGGGTGCGACCGTGACCATCACGCCGCCCGGCTACGGACCCCACCTCGTCTACGCCTACACCGTGGACAAGGCCGGCAACCGTTCCAACACGGCCGTCTACCGCTACTACGCGGCGCGCTCGGCAGTGCGTGACAGTGAGAACGACCTGAACGGTGACGGCAACCGGGACATCTGGGCACTCGACAGCCAGGGTTCGCTGCTCGCGTACGCGGGCCAGGGCAACGGCAAGTTCTCCGCCGCGACCAACGCCGGGCGCAACTTCCAGGGTGCCCAGATCCAGGCGAGCGGGGACTGGGGCCAGGACGGCTACAACGACCTCGTCGTGCTCAAGTACGACGACGTCGACAAGCGGAAGAAGCTCTGGAGCTACGCCAACAACGGCAGCGGCACCGTCACCAACCAGTACAAGGAGCTGAACGTCTCCTGCCCGTTCGCCAACGGGGAGGACTGCGTCGGCGACGACACGTGGACCGGTGACAACCACTGGTACAACGCCGAGCAGGTCGTCTCGGCAGGCGACCTCAACGGGGACCTCAACCCCGACCTCCTGGTCAAGCAGGGCAAGTTCCTCTGGGCCTACTACGGCAACCGCGCCGGGCACAGCCTCGACGCACGCGAGCCGGTGCTCGTGGGCGGCGGCGACTGGGACAAGTTCACCGTGATCGCCCCCGGCGACCTCAACGGCGACGCCATCGCCGACCTGTGGCTGCGTGACAACGCCACCGGCGACATCCTGCGCTCCTACGGCAAGAAGGCCGCCAACGGCTACCTCGACCCCACCACCTGGGGCGACACCGCCGGCCGCGTCAAGATCATGACCGGCATCACGGCCGCCACCTATCCGGGCGTCGGCTCCGTCGGCGACGTCACCGGCGACGGCATCGCGGACCTGTGGGCCCGCAAGACCGACAACAGGGTGACCGGCTGGACCGGCAAGACGCCGGGCGCCGACAACGTCTCCTTCGCCGCCACCTTCCCCATCGACGGCGTCGGGGGCGCGCGCATCGCCGCCGGCACCACGCTGTCCTCGGGCCAGGAGTTCAACAGCGGCCTCTCCAAGCTGGTAATGCAGGCCGACGGCAACCTCGTACTGCTCACCAAGGACTCCAAGCCGATCTGGGCCACCAACACCAACGGCAACCCCGGTGCGATCGCCCGCATGCAGAGCGACGGCAACCTCGTCGTCTACAAGGCCGACGGCACCACCAAGCTCTGGAGCAGCAACACCAACACGCCGTACGCGTACGCGGTACTGAACCCCCGCGGCGTGCTGGTCATCTACAACGGCTCCGGACAGGGACTGTGGACCAGCGGTTCGCAGAGCCGCCCCGACTACAACGGCGACGGCTACACCGACGTCCTGGCCATCGACCCGCACGGAGACATGTGGGTCTACCCCGGCACCGGCGGCACGGGCACCAGCACCCTCGGAAGCCGCTACTTCGTGGGCAACGGCTGGTGGCCGGACGGCTGGACCAACGCCTACACGGCCGACTTCGACAATGACGGCTACTCCGACGTCCTCGGGCGCACCAAGGAAGGCGACCTCTACCTCTTCGCCGGCAACGGCGGTACCGGCCCCTATTCCTTCAACGCGCCGGTCTTCATCGGCAACGGCTGGAACTACCACGCGCTGGGCTTCGGCGACATCAACGGTGACGGCCGTACCGACGTCATCGCCCGCGACCACGGCGGCGACCTGTGGATGTACCCGCACACCGGCGGAAGCGGCACCAGCGCCCTCGGGGCGAAAACGTTCCTGGGCAACGGCTTCTGGCCCGACGGCTGGACGACCCTGCGGTACGCCGACCTCAATGGCGACTACAAGATCGACATCCAGGCCCGCAACGTCAACGGCGGCGAGGTCTACATCTATCCGAACACCACCAAGGACGGCGCCGTCAGCTTCGGCTCCCCCACCTTCAGCGGCAACGGCTTCTGGCAGGGTGAGTGGAACCCGTACGCCACCGACCTCAACAGCGACGGTGCCCCCGAAGCCGTGGGCATCACCCGGGACGGCGGTCTCTACGACTTCCTGCCGAGCACCGGACGCACTCTGATCGGTGACGGCTGGCAGAGCTACAACGTCATCCTCTGACCCGGCCGGACCAGTGAGGGGCGAGCTGCCGCACGACCCGTGCGGCAGCTCGCCCCTTCGCGTAGGCGATGGCCCGTCCCGTTTCCCCGGCGACCTCATCAGAAATGATCTCCGCATGAACATCACCAGCAGGCGTACCGTCCTGACCTCCGTGGCGGCCGCGGCCGCCGCGCTGCCGCTGCTCAACGACCTGGCCGGAAACGGCAGCACGGCCGCCGCCGCCACCGCAGCGGCCTCGGGCGACCGGTTCGCCTCGAACTCCGAGCTGTACAACAGCGAGGCGTTCCAGGAGGGCACCCACTGGATGCGCCGCTTCCGCTGCACCCCTCGGACCGAGCTCCTCGACAACACCAGCCCCACGAGCATCCCCGTCCGCAGCACGGCCGTGATCGCCCCGCACGGCGGCGGCATCGAGGCCGGCACCAGCGAACTGTGCCTGGCCCTCGCCGGCTACCAGCCCGCCGGCGCCGGAGACACCCTGCCCACGGCCCTGAGCGGCGTGCCGCAGCGTGACTACTGGATGTTCGAGGCGCTGGCCTCCTCCGGGGAGCTCCACGTCACCTCCACGCACTGCGACGACCCGGCCGCCCTGGCCGTCTGCGGCAACAACCTGTACGCCGTATCCCTGCACGGCTTCACCCCGAAGGCCGGCCAGCCGGCCAAGCAGATCCTCATCGGGGGCCGCGACCAGCGGCTGATGCGGAACCTGGCGTCGGCCTTCGAGAAGTACGGGTTCACTCCCTCGGCCGCCACCCCCGAACTGGCCGTGACCGTGACCCTCTCCGGGGTGGACGCCGCCCTGGACGGCGACGACCCGGCGAACATCGTCAACCGCACCCGCACCGGGGCGGGCGCCCAGCTGGAGCTGTCGACGGCGCTGCGCGAGGCGATGTTCGGCGCCTTCGGCAGCGCCGCCGACCGCCGGCGGACCGCCGGTGTGGGAGAGGGCAACCAGGCCCACTTCTGGAACGGCTTCCTGGGCGCCGTACGCGAAGCCGTCGACCGGCACGAACTCGGCCGCTGAGGCGGGAAACGCAGAAGAGCCCCGCCGGACGGGTGTCCGGCGGGGCGGGGGCGGACACCCTCGGTGGAGGGTGGTCGCCGACCGTCTCGTCGTGCAGGACCGCGAAGCCGGAAGCGGCTCAGTCGACGCCGAGCAGGCGCCGTCGGTCGTCCGGGCGGGAGGCGAATTCCGTGCAGGGCGCCCGGTGGACGATGCGGCCCTTCTGCATCACCGCGACGTCATGGGCCACGGAGAGGGCGAGCCCGAGGTTCTGCTCGACGAGGACGACCGCCATGCCCTGCGCACCCACCTCGAGGATCACCTCGCCCACCTGCGCGACGATCGCGGGCGCGAGACCGTCGGACGGCTCGTCGAGCAGCAGCAGGCGCGGATTGCCCAGCAGGGCCCTGGCGATCGCGAGCATCTGCTGTTCTCCGCCGGAGAGCTGGTCCCCCCGGTGCCCGAGCCGCTCCCCCAGCCGCGGCAGCAGTTCGAGGACGCGGGCCCTCGTCCAGGGGCCCGTCGCCGGACGCCGCGAGGCGATCGTGAGGTGCTCGGCCACCGTCAGCGGCGCGAACACCCGCCGCCCCTGCGGGACGATGCCGACCCCGGCGCGGGCGATCACGTCGACGCGGGCTCCGGCGAGCTCCCGGCCGTCGAGGGCGACGCTGCCCCCGTACGGTCGTACGAGCCCCATGACGGTCGAGATGAGGGTGGTCTTCCCCACCCCGTTGCGCCCGAGGACGGCGACGATCCCGCCCGCGTCGAGGTCCAGGTCGACTCCGCCGAGGACGACGCCCCCGGCGTAACCGGACCGCAGGTCACGTACGCTGAAGAACGGTTTCACGAGGGGACCTCCGCTGTGCCGAGGTAGGCGCTCTGGACCGCGGCGCAGGACCGCACCGCGTCCGGAGGGCCGGTCATCAGGTGTCGGCCGAGGTGCATGACGGTCACCGTGTCGGCGAGTTCGAAGACCATGTCGAGGTCGTGTTCGACGAGGAGTACGGTCACCTCGCCGGGCAGGGCGGCGATCAGTGCGGTGAGCCGGGCGGTCTCCGCGGGAGACATGCCGGCGGCCGGCTCGTCCAGGAGCAGCAGCCGGGGGTCGGTGGCCAGCGCGACGGCGACCTCCAGCTGCCGCCGTTCGCCGTGCGAGAGTCCGGCCGCCGCGAGCTCGTGCCGGGCGGCCAGCCCCACCTGGTCGAGCAGCTCGTGCGCCTGGGCGATCGTCTTCGGCCGGGCGGAGACCCTCCGCCGGCCTCCGAATCCTCCCCCGGGCCGTCGCAACAGAGCGAGCAGTACGTTCTCCAGCACCGACTCCCGCATGAAGAGGCTGGAGTGCTGGAACGTCGCCGCGACCCCGAGGCCGACCCGGCGGTGCACGGGCAGCCGGGTCACGTCCTGCCCGTCGACGAGGATCGATCCGGCGGTGACCGGCAGCGTTCCGGAGATCAGGCCGAACAGGGTGGACTTGCCCGCGCCGTTCGGCCCGATGATCGCCTGCCTCGCCCCCGCCCGTACCCCGAGGGAGACCTCGTCGAGGGCCCGGAAGGACCCGAAGTGCCGCGAGACGTTGCGTAGTTCGAGGAGCGGTGGGCGGTCGTGGGTCCGGTCTGTCACGTCGTTCTCTTTCGGGTGGGCGTGAGCGGCAGCCGTACGCCGGCCAGCCCGCGGGGCAGCGCGTACACGGCGACGACGAAGAGCAGCCCGAGCAGCAACGGGCCCCGCCCGGCGACGGCTTCGAGGTTGCCGAGGTAGTCGCGGGTGAGCCAGACCAGCGCGGCTCCGGCGCAGGCTCCCCACAGGGAGCCGGAGCCGCCGATGACCACGGCCAGCAGCGCCAGGGCTGCGATCTCGAATCCGGCGTCGCCGGGCGAGACGAACCGCTGCACCGAGACCCACAGGGCTCCGGCGACGCCCGCCAGTGCCCCGGCCCCGCAGTAGACGGTCAGGGCGTAGCGCCGCGTCGGGTAGCCGATCGCCCTCATCCGCGGCTCGTTGTCGCGGATTCCGCGCAGGGCGAGGGCGAAGGGGGTCGAGCCCAGGCGCGAGACGGCCGCGATGAGCAGCAGGAACACGGCCAGTACGTGGAAGTAGACCAGTCCGTCCAGCTCCAGTGCGGGCATGCCGGGCAGGGGCACGACGGGCGGGATGCCCGATATGCCGTCGGTGCCGTTCGTCACGGGCTTCCAGTTGACGGCGGCGCTGTACACGATCTCGCCGATCGCCAGGGTCAGCATCAGGAAGACCACGCCGCGCGCCCTCACCGCCAGCCATCCGGTCGGCAGCGCCACCAGCGCCGAGACGCCCGCGGCGATGAGGAGTTGGAGGATCCCGATGTCGGTGAGGCGCGTCGCCACGAGGGCGGCCGTGTAGGCCCCGACTCCGAAGTAGGCCGACTGGCCGAGGGTCGGCAGCCCCGTCAGGCCGGTGAGCAGGTTGACACTGACGGCGAGGAGGCCGAACACCAGGATCCGCGACAGGGTGCCGATGGCGTACGGGCCGAGGACGAAGGGGGCCAGGGCGAGTGCGAGGACCGCGGCGGACGCGGAGAGCCGCCGCCCGAGGGCGCCCGCGGTTCCCGCCGTGCCGGTGGTTCCGGTCCGGTTCATGCGTGCACCGCCGACGGGACCAGGCCGTTCGGACGGACGACGAGCACGACCAGCATGGTGCCGAAGAGCAGGAAGGGCGCGTACTCGGGGAGCAGCGCCACCCCGAGGGTCTGCACCTGTCCGATGAGGAGCGCTCCGGCGAGCGCTCCGCGCACGGATCCGAGGCCGCCCACGACCACGACCACGAGGGAGAGGACGAGCACGGTCTCGTCGACGCCCGGTCCCGGGCCCAGGATCGGTGCTCCGAGGACGCCGCCGACCGCCGCCAGGGCCGCGCCGGAGGCGAAGACCCCGTACAGCACCTTGCGGACGTCGACCCCCAGTGCGCGCACCATGTCCCGGTCGGCGACGGCGGCCCGTACCAGCGCCCCGAGCGAGCTGCGCTCGAAGACGAGGTGGACCAGGAGCGCGAGGCCCGCCGCGACGCCGATGAACACGAGCCGGTAGACCGGATAGGCGTGGCCGACGAGGTCCACCGTGCCGCGCAGGGCCGTCGGCGGGTCGGTGGGGAGGACGTCGCCGCCGAAGACCGCGGCCAGCAGGTCCGCGACGATGAAGGTGATGCCGAGCGTCAGCAGGGCCTGGTCCAGGTGCCCGCGCCGGGCCAGCGGCCGGGTGAGGAACGTGAGCGCGGCCCCGCCCGCACCGCCCGCCAGGGCGCCGGCCGCCAGCGCGAGGACCAGGCCCCACAGGCTGCCGTCCGACAGCGCGTAGGCGACGTACGCCCCGGCCAGGTAGAGCGTGCCGTGGGCCAGGTTCAGCACGTCCATCATGCCGAAGACCAGGGAGAGTCCGACCGCGATCGTGAAGAGCAGCAGACCGAAGGCGACCCCGTCGACGACGCTGACGAGGTTGCCGTTCAACCATCCGGTCATGTCAGCCGCCCAGCCGGCCGAGTTCGGCGGTGACGGTGTTGGCGCCCTGCTTGACCTCGCGCAGGTACCACGGCTGGACGGGCGTGCCCGCGCTGTTGAACTTCCAGGTGCCGCGCGGGCTGTCGACGTCCCCCACCTTGGCGATGGCGGCGTTGACCGATTCCGGGGTCACGGTGCCGCCGGCGGTCTTGATCGCCTTGTCGAGCACCTGCGCCGCGTCCCACGACGCCATCGCGTAGGTGGTGGCGGGCGCTCCGTAGGCGGACCGGTAGGCGGGCGCGAACTGCTTGTTGGCCGCGTTGTCGAGGTCGGCGCTGTAGTTGAGCGCCGTGTGGATGCCTTCGGCCGCCTCCCCCTGCCCCTTCAGTACGCCGCCTTCGGTGAGGAAGCCGGGGCCGTAGAGCGGGATCTTGCCGGCCAGCCCGAAGTCCCGGTACTGCTTGACGAAGTCGACGGCGGCGCCGCCCGCGTAGAAGCAGAAGACCGCCTTCGCGCCGGAGTTCTGGATCTGCGCCAGGTAGGGCTGGAAGTTCTTGGTCCCCGGGAAGGGAGTGTAGACCTCCTCCCCCGCGAGCTTGCCGCCGGCCGGGAGGAAGGTGGATTTGAACCCCTCCACCTCGTCCTTGCCCGCCTGGTAGCCCGCGGCGATCAGGAAGACGGGGCCGCCGGCCTTCTCCGCGACGTACGTGCCGAGCGCCTTGCCCGGCTCGTCGTTGACGTACGACGTGCGCCATATGTACGTGGTCCCGGTCAGCGTCGTCGGCGAGGCGTTGGAGCCGACGAGCGGGACCTTGCTCGTCTCGAAGAGGTCCTTGACCCCGTTGACGGTGGCCGAGCTGACCACGCCGCTCACCGCCAGTACCCGGTCCTGCTTGACGAGCTTCTCCGCCGCCGCCTTGCCGGAGTCGGCCGTCTCCCCTTCGTCGGCGATCACGAGCTCCACGTCCCGGCCGCCGAGTTTGCCTCCGTGCTGCTTGACGTAGAGCTCGAAGCCCTGCTTCATGTCGTCGCCGAGCGCCTTGTACGTTCCGGACTGCGGGACGAGGAGCCCGATCTTCACCGGCCCGTCCTGCTTGTCGCCGTCGCCGGTCCCGAGGCTGGCGCCACCGCATGCGGTGGTCAGCAAGAGGCCCGTGGTGACGGCGATCAGACCAACGGGGCGAAACCGACCTGCCATGGAGACTCCGTACGTAGTCAGCCGGCCCTGGTGGACCGGGTGTTGCCGATGGATGCCTGGAGGGTGACACGTGTCTATCGCGTAAATGAGACGGCCGTCAATAGTTCGCAAGATACGGAACGGCGAGACCCTCCCACCCCTTGACCCCGCTCGCCGATATGGCGTAACACTTGCGGTCGTCAAAACTCCGCCATGCCATAATCCGGCGGCGGTCCCGCGATCAGTCAGGGAGTGAAGCACCATGACCGACGATCCATCGCGACGCAAAGTCCTCAAGAACAGCACGGTGTTGGCCGGCGCCGCACTGCTCTCCTCCGGGATCCCCGGTGGGTACGCGGCGCAGGCAGCAGCGGAGGCGGACGACCCCTCCCCGGTCGTGGACCTGCCCGCGGGCCGGCTGCGCGGAGCCGTCGAGGGAGGGCTCGCCGTCTTCAAGGGCATTCCCTACGCGGCGCCGCCGGTCGGCCCCCTGCGCTGGCGCCCGGCCCAGCCCCATCCCGGCTGGCCGGGAACGCGCGACGCCACCGCGTTCGGCCCCAGTGCGCCGCAGCTCTACCGGGAAGGCGGCGACCCGGTCCTCGGATCACACGGCTCGCCCCCGTTCGACGAGGACTGCCTCACCCTCAACGTCTGGACCCCGCGGGCCGACAACGCCAAGCGGCCGGTGATGGTCTGGATCCACGGCGGCGGCTTCCTCTCCGGATCCGGCTCACTGCCCATCTACTCCGGCGAGACCTTCGCGCGCGACGGCGATCTCGTCGTGGTGACCGTCAACTACCGGCTCGGACCGCTGGGATACCTCTACTTCGGCGAGGAGGGCGCCGGCGGGAACTTCTGGCTCACCGACCAGCTCGCCGCTCTGCGCTGGGTACGGGACAACGTCGCCGCCTTCGGTGGGGACCCGGACAACATCACCCTCGCCGGTCAGTCCGGCGGCGCGTTCTCGGTCGCGGCGCTGGCCGGTGCCCGGCCGGCGGGCCGCCCGCTGTTCCGGCGCGCCATCCTCCAGAGCCCGCCGCTGGGGCTGCAGCTCCCCACGCGTACGGAGTCGTTGCAGCGCAGTGCCACCTTCCTCGACGTCCTCGGGGCCAAGGACGTGGCGCAGCTGCGGACCCTGCCCTGGCAGCAGCTGGTGGGCGCCACCGTCGAGATGTTCAAGCGCACCGGGCGGTGGGGGTACTGGTCGACCCCGTTCCTGCCGGTGATCGACGAGGTGACGCTGGACCGCCACCCCTGCGACCTGCTGCTCGGCGGTCCCGGGGCGGACATCGACATCCTGATCGGGTGTACCAGGGAGGAGGCCAACTTCGCCTTCGCGCTCGACCCGACGTACGCCGCCTCGACCAAGGAGCAGGTGCTCGCACGGGCACGGGACACCTTCGGGAGCCGCGCTTCCGAGGCGTACAGCGCCTACGAGGAAGCCCGGCCGGGCGCCCGCCCGGTGGACGTGCTGATGGACCTCATCAGCGACGACCTGTTCCGGATGCCCGGGCTGGCGCTCGCCGAGCGGCGGGCGGCGGCTCGCAAGCGTCCGGTCTGGGCCTACCAGTTCGATCTCCCGACGCCCGCGCACGGCGGCAGGCTCGCGGCGCCGCACTGTCTGGAACTGCCGTTCGTCTTCGACAACTTCGACAAGTGGTCGCAGGCCCCGTTCCTGGCCGGGCTCGATCCCCGGATCCGTGAGGGGCTGGCCTCGACCGTGCACGCGGCATGGATCTCCTTCATCCGTACCGGCGACCCCAACCACCCGGCCATGCCGAACTGGCAGCGCTACGAACGGGACACCCGGACCACGATGCGCCTGGACTCGGTCACCACCGCGACGAACGACCTCGCCGGCTACTGGCGGCGCCTGCGGCCGGCGGGCTCCTAGGGGGTGTCCGCAAAGTCCCGCCTGCCCCGCGGAGCCCGGCACGCACTCTCGGCGCACCGGGCGAAATCCCGAGTACGCCCAGTACACCGGCTTCCGCCCGGCACACCGAGAGCACGCACCGGACACCGCGGGAGCGCCCTTCGGGCGCACGGCGCTACTTTGCGGACACCCCCTAGGAGAAAGGGAGGGCCCCCGGCCGGCCGGGGGCCCCGTCCGTGAGCGGTCAGCTCCGGTCGAAGAGGATGACCGAGCGCAGCTTCAGGCGGTCCGAGGCCGGCCGCCCCTTGGGCTTGAGCGTCCAGGAGTCTCCGGTGCAGTCGGGCTCGGTGAAGACCACCGCCCAGGCGTCGGTGTCGTTGTGCGGTGCGTAGGCGGGTGCCGAAGCGGACGGGTCCGCGACCTCGGGGATGGTGATGCAGACGCCGTTCCGCGGGTCTTGGAGCACGGCGCTCTGCTCCTCGCCGCTGAAGCCGACGAACGTGTAGCCGAACTCGCCGGTGGCGGCGTGGGCGGGTGCGGCCAGAACGGCCGTGAGGGCAAGGGCACCGCAAGCGGCGGCGACGGTGTGCCGAAGGCGCACGGGAATTCTCGTTTCGCGAGGACGATCAAGGTCATCCGCACCCGTACCGCGCCGTCTCGGCGTCCATGCGGCGTCGCCGAGCCGGAAGGTTTCTCTGCCACCCGTCCGGAGCAACCCCGGTACCACCCGGGTCGGTGTCACCCAGGTCGGCGTCACCCGGGGCGGCGCGCCCAGGCGATCACGGTGCGCTGGAACGTGGCGTGGAAGGCGCCGGCCTCCGACAGGGCCAGCTGCTCCCGGAGCAGGGCCTCGGCCCGCTCGCGCGCGATCAGGCCTCCCGTCCATGCGGCGTGCGCGGCCCGTTCCAGCGAGATGACGTGGGACAGCTCCGTGAGCGAGGAGTAGACGACCAGCTCGGTCTCGGTGCGCACGTCCGTGAAGCCCGCCCCGATCAGCAGCCGCCGCAGGTCACGGCCGATCTGGCGGTGCGGGATGTGGCTGGCGACCGCGTCCGCCACGGCGCGCGCCGCCTCGGCGTCCGCGGAGGCCAGGACGACCGATGCCCAGTCCGGCTCCAGCACCGCGAGGCTCCCGCCCGGTCGCAGCACCCGGTGCGCCCCGGCCAGGACGGCGGCGGGATCGCGTACGTGCTGCAGGACCCGCTCGATCCGGCAGCCCGCGAAGGAGCCGTCGGCGAACGGCAGGTCGTGCACGTCCGCGTGTACGAGCCGGACCGGCAGCCCGTGGGCCGCGAGCCGCCGACGGCTCGCCTCCAGCATCACACCGCTGGAGTCCACGCCGAACGCGCGGCGGCCCGCGCGCTCCAGCTCGACGAGTTCGTGTCCGGCGCCGCAGCCCAGGTCCAGGACGCCGTGGCCCGGCTCCGCGGCCAGGCCCGCGCGCATCACGTTCTTGGGTTGCTGCAGTCCTCGATGCGCCTCATCGAGGTAGCGCAGGAGTTCCGGCCCGCGACCACTGCGGTCGACGTCGGCGAAAGCGTTCATGGCGGCACCCACCTGCGGGAGCCCAGGCGGTCGGCTCCCGCGAGTGAGCTTCCCGATGGTCGGTTCCATCTCCGGGCCGCCAGTCGCTGGGACCCGCATTCTGGCACACGGGCCGGACTCGGTCGGGGGCCCGGGGTCAGCGCGAGCCGGGGCGGGTGGCGCGGGGGTGGTCCTTCTCGAAGCGGTGGAAGGCCGCTTCCTGCCGCCACTCGACCTGCGCCTTCGGGCTGCCGGCCAGGAAGCCGGCGCACCGCTCGCCCGGGTGCTCGGCGCCCTGGCGCTCCTTGGCACACGGACCGGCGGGCCGGTATCCGGAGCGCAGGTCACGGTTCCAGAGGCTGCGGCCGGGCAGGAACGAGTGTTCCAGGGAGGCTCGGGCCAGGTCCCTGAGCTCCGGGTAGCCGAGCCCGTACATCTGCGCGGCCCGCCGGTACTCGTCGGTGATCTCGATCCGGGACACGCCCGGGTCGTCGGTGGCGAGGACGACCGGCACGCCGTGGCGGCGGTAGGTGGCGAAGGGGTGCGCGTCGCCGGAGACGCGCAGGATCTGCTCGTTGCTGTGGAAGGGGACCTCGACCGCGATCCGGCGCTCGGCCATGTAGCGCATGAGCGACTCCCAGCGGTCCTCGTGCAGGACGGACACGCCGTGCCCGATCCGCTCGGCGCGGCCGGTCTGGGCGGCCTCCCGGATGTGGAAGGTGAGGTCCTCCGGCTTGACCAGGCCGGGCACCAGCTCGCCCGCGTGCAGGGTGACGTGTGCCTTGGGGTACTGGGTCTTCAGGTAGTTCAGCATCCGCATGTGCAGGCGGTAGTCGCGCAGGGCGACCTCGCCGTCCTCCGGCTGCACCAGGTTGACGGCGACGAAGCGCGGGTCGCGCTCGGCCAGCCGCATACCGAGCGCCATCTGGGTGAACACCCGCTCGGGGGTGCCGAGGCGGGCGACCTGGGAGATCCAGCGGTACGGGAGGGAGCACGCGGCGTCGGGCCGCGGGGTGTCGCAGTGCGCGGCGGTGCGGAACTCGGTGTCGGTGGTGTCGGCGTCGGCGCGGGCCTGGCCGACCACCGCGTCCAGGCTTCCGTCGGCGAGGAGCTTGTCGTGCATCCGGTCGAGGTCGGCGTCGTATCCGACCCGGTCGGCGAGGGCGCGGGCCTGTCCGGAGGCCGGGGAGATCATGGTCTCCAGGTAGAACTGGTTCTGCCGGGCGGCCGTGTTGGCGACTTCCGCGAGGATGCGGCCGGGGTGCCGCCAGGGCACCTCGCCGAACTTGTCGAAGGTCGCGAAGAAGTGGTCGTGGCCGTTGCCGTCGGCCGGGAAGTCCTGCATCGACCAGGCCCGGATGACCTGCAGGCGGAACGCGGCGTCGGTGACGGCGTCGGCGGCGGGACGGGTTCCCGACGCGCACGGCGGGGGCACCGCGGTGGTGGTGTCGGTGGTGATGCAGAGGCCATCTTCGGCGGCGAGTTCGATCAGGAACTCGGTGGTGACCGCTCCGGACAGGTGGTTGTGCAGGTCACCGCCCTTGGGGAGGTCCGCGAAGAAGTCCTTCTGGCGGGCAGCGGGCGGGACGGGGGCCGGAGTCGCCTGTGCGGGGGCGGGTGCGAGCAGGGCGAGCGCGGAGAGCGCGGACAGCGCACCGATCAAGTGGGATGGGATCACGGGCACATGGTGGTCAGGCGGGCCGCGGCGGCGCGCCATGCCGGGCCGGGCACCGCCCGGCGTCACCCGGGAGGCCCCGCAGAGGATCGTTCCTCCTGACGCAGACCCCCTGGGGATCAGGCCACGGTCAGGCGGGTCGGGTACGCCCCTGGTGTGAGGAGGGGTCACCTCCTGGTGGTAAGGGGGAATCAACTCCTGGGGGGCCGACAGGGACGGCGGGCTGCCGCTACGGTGTCGCCGCCCCGCAACGCCGCCCACGACGGAGGCCCGCTGATGCAGACCCGTTTGGCCGATGCCCCCCGCAACCGAGCGGTGTGGGGGATATCCCTCGTCCTGATCGCCGTCACCGCACTCCTCGGGGGCGCGCCCGGGGGCGCCGCGGCGGCGGCCCCCGCCGATCCGCCCGTCCCCGTCCTGTCCTGGGGCCCGTGCGAGGGAGCGGACCCCGGGGATCCGGGCGACGGCTTCGAATGCGCGACGGCCCTGGTGCCCCTGGACTACCGCAAGCCCACCGGGCGTACGATCCCGCTCGCGGTCACCCGGCGGCCCGCCGCCGACAGGGCGCACCGCACCGGCGTCCTGGTCCTGCACCCCGGCGGACCCGGCAACTCCGGCGTGGACTTCGCCCGTGACAGCTACGACGCGCTGCCCGCCTCCCTGCGCGACGCCTTCGACGTCGTCGGGTACGACATGCGCGGCGTGAAGCGCAGCGGACAGGTGGAGTGCTGGAACGACACGGAGTACTCCGCCGCCGTCGACGCCGCGCGCAGCGTGCCCGGCCCGGGAGCCCTGCGCACCGCCCTCCGCCAGGGCCTGGACTTCGCCAATGCCTGCGGGCAACGCTCGGCGGACCTCGTGCCGTTCATCGGTACGGGGTCGAACGCCCAGGACATCGACCTGCTGCGCCGGGCCCTCGGCGAGGAGAAGCTCTCCTTCTACGGCCGTTCCTTCGGCAGCTACGTCGGCACCGTCTACGCCGCGCGGTTCCCGCGGCGCGTCCGCGCGATGGTCCTGGACGGGGCCTACGATCCGCGTCGCTACGCCGACGTGCCGTACGCCTACGACGCCGGGCAGTTCGTCGCCCTGGACGCGGCGGTCGGCCGGTTCCTGGACTGGTGTGCGCAGAACGCCGCCGCCTGCGGATTCGGCGAGGGCAGGCCCCGCCAGGCCTTCGAGGAGCTGAAGCGGTCGCTGGACGCGGACCCCGTCATCACCGCGAGCGGACGCCCGGCCACCGGCTACACCCTCGCCTACCGGCTGATGTTCAACATCAACTCGGGCCGGGAGATCTGGCCCTACCTGGGAGAGGCCCTGCGGGCGGCCCGGGCCCACCAGGGTTCGTTCCTGTTGTCACCGCCCTCCCCCGCGTCGTTCGACTTCCTCAACGTCAACATGGCCGTCGAGTGCGCCGACCGCGTCTACCCGGCCGGCCGCCTGCTTCTCGGGACGCTGGTCAGCGCCCATGCCGCCGCCGCTCCGCTGCTGGGGCCGCCCATCGGCCTCGGGCCGCCGACGTACGACCACAACCACGCGCCCACCTGCGCCCAGTGGCCGGCCGAGCGCCCGAGCCGCTACGAGGGCTCCTACCGGGCGGCCGGTTCGGCCCCGATCCTGGTGCTCGGCACGACCGGCGACCCGGACACCCCGTACCAGGACGCCGTGACCCTCGCCGGGACGCTGGACAACGGTCGGCTGCTGACCTTCTCCGCCGAAGGGCACACCGCCTACAACCGGAGCGCGTGTGTCAGCGCCCTGGCGACGGACTACCTCGCGACCCTGGCGCTGCCTGCACGGGGCACCGTGTGCGCGGACGAAGCACCCCCGGAGCCGCTCGCCCGCCGCACCACGGGCATCGGGGTGGACGAAACCCGTGATGTGATCCCCGCCCTCCGGCCCGCGGCTCCCGTCGCCGCGCGGACCGCGAAGCTCGGGTGAGGGCTCGTCCCCCCAGGCCTCAATCCGCCCCGGCGCGGTGCGCCGCGACGACCCAGGCGCGGGAGTCGAACCAGACGCCGTCGTCGCTCAGGTGCGCGGCGAGGGCCGTGCGCAGGTTCTCGACGACGCGTGTCGCGGCGGGCGGATCCAGCCGCTTCAGGGCTTCGCCGGTGCAGGTGAACCCGCGGACCCAGTCGAGGGCTGCGGCCACGTCCTCCCCGTAGTAGACCCGTTCGCGGACGTCGGTGAACGCGACGTCCGCGAACCCAGCGGCCCGCAGGATCTCCCGCACGGCGGCCGGATCGGCGAGCGAGAACGGGTCCGGTCCCCCGGGGGCACCGGTCGGCGGCCCGTCGGGGGTTTCGAGGCACTCGCGGATGGTGACGTCCCATGCGTTGAGCTCGGGGGCCTGCCAGACCATCATCACCAGGCGCCCGGCCGGGCGCAGCGCCCGACCGATGTTGGAGAACGCGGCGACCGGGTCGTCGAAGAACATCGTGCCGAACCTGCTGATCGCCAGGTCGAAGCCCTCCCGCGGAAAGCGGTGCACCTGGGCGTCCGCCCGCTCGAAGGCGATGTTGCGGAGTCCTTCGGCGCGGGCCGCCTCGCGGGCGCGTCCGATCGCGGGCTCCAAGACGTCGACCCCGAGCGCACTGCCCGCCCGGGCCGTGCGCGCGGCCGCGCGGGTGGTCTGCCCGGTGCCGCAGCCGATGTCGAGCACGTGGTCGTGGGGTCGGACTCCGACCGCCCGGCGCAGCACCTCGTCGTGTCTGCGCAGTTCGGCGTCGTAGCCGGTGCTGCCGGGCGGGAGATCGCCTGTGGCGTGTCGCATCGCAGTCCCTTCGCGTCGGCCGGGGGCCGCCTGGGCGCTGTTGATCACCAGTACCCATCATCCCCGCAACTCTAACCGGATACATCATCCGCATGTGTGTTACGGTCGCCACCAAGCGGATGACCTATCCGAATTCCTGCAGCTTGGAGTGGACGAACCATGAAGAAGACCGCCGTGGTCACGGCCGGAACCGCCGGCATCGGCCTGGAGACGGCGCTGGGTCTGGCCGCCGCCGGGTACGCGGTCACCGTCGTCGGCCGCGACCCCGGCCGGGGCGCCCGCGCAGTCGAGCGCATCAACGCGACCGGCCCCGCCCACCCGGCCCGGTTCCTGGGCGCCGACCTCTCCCGCCTCGACGAGGTACGCGCGCTCGCCGGCCGCATCGCCTCCGAGCACGCCGCCTCCGGCGAACCGCTGGACGTACTGGTCAACAACGTCGGCGCGATGTTCGCCGACCGGCAGGACCTGGACGGGGTCGAGGCGTCGTTCGTCGTCAACCACCTCTCCCCCTACCTGCTGACCGAACTCCTGCTGCCCACCCTGACGGCCGCCGCGCCGAGCAGGATCGTCAACGTCACCTCGGCCGCGGTCGGGGCCGCCAAGCGGGTGTTCGACGACATCGAGCCGCCCGGCGGCTACTACGGCTTCCACTGGTACGGCCGCGCCAAACTCGCCAACCTCGCCTACACGCTCGACCTGGCCGCGCGGCTCGACGGCACCGGCGTGTCGGTCTTCGCCGCCGACCCCGGAGGCGCGGCCACCGACATGACCAACGGCACCATGACCGACCCGAAGATCGTCACCCCCGCGCTGCGGCTCCTGTGGCCGCTGGTCCGCCGCAAGTTCGAGCGCTCGACCTCCGGCCCCGCCTCGGTCGCGGCCAAGCCCTCGATCGTCGCCGCCACCGACCCGGCCCTCACCGGCCGGACCGGCATCGTCATCGGCGCCCGGGCGACCCCCGTCGCCCCCTTCCGCGCGGCAACCGACCCGCGCATCGCCCGGGACGTACGCAGGCTCAGCGAACGCCACGCACCGTCGGCGACCGCCTGACCCGGCGTCCGCGCCCGGCACACCGCGGTCGGGGCCTGCCTCGGCCGGCAGCAGAGCGCTCCATCGCGCGGCTGATCAGGGAAACCCGGGCCGACACCCCCGATGCACCCCGCCCGGGGCCGCCCGGTGCGCGAACATGGTCCGGGAAATGCCCGCCGACGCATCCCGACGGCGTCGGGCGCCGGACCCTGTTCCGCCGGAGATCCGGGACACCCGTGGTGAGAGGAGCCGAAGATGTCCTTCCTCGTTTCAGTGCTCACCGCCTCCCTGGCCGTCGTCCTGCCCCTGGGCGCGGTCACCGGCGAGGACGTGACGATCGAGGGGTCGTTCCGGGCGGCCGGCGGCGCGCCCGCACACCAGGCGGTCACCTTCGACACCGAGGCGGTACCGGTCGGCGGCAAGGTCACCGTCACCGAGCGGGTCGGCGAGGACACCCACGTGGAGCTGCGGCTCCACGGCGTGGAGGCGAACCGGACGTTCGGCGCCCACGTCCACCAGAAGCCCTGCGGCAGCAGGCCCGCCGACTCCGGGCCGCATTACCAGCACGCCGTGGATCCCACACAGCCGTCGACGAACCCCGCGTACGCCAATTCCCGCAACGAGGCGTGGCTCGACATCACCACCGACCGGCACGGGGACGGCGCCTCCGCGTCCACCCTGGACTGGCGGTTCCGCGCCGACCAGGCCCGCTCGGTGGTGATCCACGAGCACGCCACCCACACGGGAGCCGGCACCGCCGGGTCGGCCGGGGCGCGGCTCGCCTGCGTCAACGTGCCGTTCAAGTAGGAACCTCCGCTTCCCCCTTGCGTCGACGACCGCCCCGCGACCGTGTGCCATGTCCCTGACCAGCTGAGATATGTTGTCGGTCCTGCAGGGGGACGACAAACGGAGCATGTGCATGACGCAGAACAGCTGGCCGGGAGCACACGGGGGCGGTTGGGGTGGCAACCCGCAGTGGGGAGGCCGGCCGCCGGCCGCGCCTCAGCCGGGGGTGATACCCCTGCGACCGCTGGCCCTCGGGGACATCATCAGCGGATCGTTCGCGACCATCCGCGGCCACTGGAAGACGCTCGCGGGTGTGGTGCTGGCCGTGCAGGCCGTCGTCCTGCCGGCGATGGCCCTCGTGGTGGGCGTCGCGGTGGCCTCGGTCCACGACCACTTCGACCCCGTATTCGATCCGCCGTTCGGCGAGGACCCGGCGGCGGAGCACGTCGTGCCGCTGGTCATCGCGGCCGTCGCCACCTTCGTACTGCTCTTCGTCATCGGCATGCTGGGCATGTCGGTCATCGCCGCGCTCTGTCCGGCGGTCCTCAAGGAAGCCGTGATGGGCCGCCCCACCACCTTCCGCGCACTGTGGTGGTCCTCGGTCCGGCGGGCCCCCGCGGTGGCCGGCGCGCTGTTCCTCGGCGTCCTGATCGCCGGCGCCCCGATGCTCGTCGTCCTGGCGGTGTGGGTGCCGCTGGTCCTCTCCGCCGGTTCCGAGGACGGCGCCCTCGCGCTGCTCGCCTTCCTGCCGCTGCTGATGCTGGTCGCCGCGCCGGTCGCCGTCTGGCTCAACATCCGGTTCGGCCTGGCCCCGGCCGCCGTGGTCCTGGAGGGCGCGGGCCCGGTCACCGCGCTGCGCCGTTCGACGGCGCTGGTCCGGGGCGACTGGTGGCGGCTCTGCGGCTACACCATCGTCGCCGTCATGCTGGCGGGGGCGATCGCGTATGCCATCCAGCTGCCGTTCAACCTCATCGGCACGTTCGCGATGATGCCCGCCCTCCAGGCGATACCCGAGGGCGGCGCCCCCTCCGCGGGAGCCGTCACCGCCCTGGTGTTCGCCTTCCTCCTCGTGTTCGTCGGCGGCGCGGCGAGCCAGATCTTCCAGATCGGATTCAGCCAGCTGGCGAGCGCCATGCTCTACGTCGACCAGCGGATGCGCCGCGAGGGCCTCGCCGAGGCACTCCTCGCCGATCTGGCCGCCGCCCCGGCCCCCGGCGCCGCACCCGCCGCGCCGCCCCGGCCCGACGCCGACGGGGACTTCTGAGGAACGGACCCCACGGGCGCCCGCCGCGCCCGCTACGCCGCGTCCGCCGAGCCGATCAGCAGGTCGAGGAGGGCGAGGAGCGCGTCGCGGGCGTCGGTGCGGGCACGGGCGTCGAGCAGCAGGACGGGCGTCTGCGGGTCGCGCAGGTGCAGCGCGGCGGCGATCTCCTCGGCCGTGTAGGGCTGTTCGCCGTGGAAGCAGTTCGCCCCCACCACGAACGGCAGCCCGCGGCTCTCGAAGAAGTCGATGGCCGGGAAACTGCGGTCCAGGCGCCGCGTGTCGACCAGGACGAGCGCGCCGAGGGCTCCGCTGAGCAGGTCGTCCCACATGAACCAGAACCGTTCCTGGCCCGGGGTGCCGAACAAGTAGAGGACGACCCCCGCGTCGGCGAGCGTGAGCCGACCGAAGTCCATGGCCACGGTGGTGACCGCTTTGGACTCGATGCCGTCCAGGTCGTCGACGCCCACTCCGGCCGCGGTCAGCCGCTCCTCCGTACGCAGCGGCTCGATCTCGGAGATCGTCTCGACCAGGGTCGTCTTGCCGACGCCGAAGCCTCCCGCAATGAGGATCTTGACAGGCGACACCTGTCCGGCAGGGGCGACAGACGGTTCAAATCCATCATATCCGGGCAAGGTTGTCCCTGATTCTCATGAGCATGTGGACGTTGGTGGTCTCCGCCCCCTGCAAGGGCGGCTGGTGGTGGATCAGCCCGCGGTCCGCGAGTTCGCCGAGCAGCAGCGTCATCGGGGTGAGCCGGATCCGCATGCGCGCCGCGATCTCGGCGACCGCCAGCCCGCCCGGCCGGGCGCACATGGCCAGGACGGCCTGCCATTCGGTGGGCAGGCCGCCCTGGGCGTCGGCGCCGACGGCGGCCGTGATCGTCGTGTCCATGGTGAGGACCGTCTGCGGCGCGGCGGTCCGGCCGTCCGTCAGCGCGTAGAGCCGGGTACGGCGGCGGCCGCCGCGCCGCGGCTCCTGCGACTTCTCCCGTACGGACGTCTCGACTTCCGACGCCTCGACTTCCGACGCCCCGGCTTCCGCGGCTTCGGCTCCCGGCCCCTCGGCTTCAGGGGCCTCGGCTTCAGAGGCCTCGGCTTCGCGTCTTTCGGGCTCCGACATCTCGGGCTCGGGCATTACGACTTCGGCGCCGCGGGGCGCTCGGGCGTGCCCAGCCATTCGCCGAGTGCCTGGGCCGTACGCACCGCCTCGCCGCCCAGCTCGCCGAGTCGGGCCTTGCGGGAGGTCACCACGAGGAGCGTGCTGCCCTCCCCGCACCCGACGACGCACAGGTACCGGTCGTCCATCTCGACCAGCTGGCGGATCACGCGGCCGCCGTCGATCTCCCGGGATATCGCCTTCATCGTGGCGGCGATCCCGGATGCGGCGGCCGCCATGCGCTCCGACTGGTCCCGGTCGAGGAGGTAGGCGGTGAGCGGGATCCCGTCGTTGGAGAGGAGTACGGCTCCCTGGATGCCGGCGATCCGGCTCAGGTGGCTGTCCAGGACGCTGAAGATCGCGTCGTTCGACGGCGCGGTGCTGGACGTCGCGGAGTTGGGGGTCGTCGTCATCGCTGATCCTGTTCCTGTCTGAGCTCGGCTTCCACCTTCTGCGTCCCCTCTTCGTAGTCCGCCCAGGCATCGGCGACCTCTTCGGGGGTGTCCGGGCCGGGGCCCGGCTCCGGCTCGGGCGCTCGCGGCGCACGCAGTTGCCTGGTCATGTGGGTCTGCGGGACGCGCTCCGGGAGGGCGGGGCGCGCCCCGCCGTCCCCGGTCACGGGCCGGAGCGCGGACGTACGCTGCGCCGGTGCCGGTGCCGGTGCCGGTGCCGGGTTCGGCTCCGGGGTCGGCTCCGGCCGCTCGGCGGCGGTCGGCTCCGGGGCCGGTTCGGGCGCGGTCCGCCGTACGGATACGGGTACGGGTACGGGAGCGGGGACGGACTCCGACACGGCCGCCGCGGACCCGGCCGGGGCGGCCGGCCGTGCCAGCAGCTCGCTCGGCAGCACGACGACGGCCGAGGTCCCTCCGTAGACCGAACGCCTCAGCGTGACCTTGGCCCCCAGCTGGTCGGCCAGGTGGCCGACCACGAAGAGGCCCAGCCGGTGCGCGTTCTCGGCGAGTTCGGAGTACGGCGGGGCCGAGTGCAGGCGCCGGTTCATCTCCTCGTAGCCGGCCACGCCCACGCGCGGCCCGCGGTCCTCGATCTCCACGGACAGCCCGCCCGCGACCAGTTCGGCCCGGATGACCACCTTCGACCTCGGCGGGGAGAACCGGGTGGCGTTGTCCAGCAGCTCCGCCAGCAGGTGGCTGATCTGGCTGATCACGCTCGGTTCGACGCTCGCCTCGTCCAGCGCGTGCCGTTCGATCCGCCGGAAGTCCTCGACCTCCGCCGCCGCCTCGCGCAGCAGGTCGGCGACCCGCATCGGCTCGGTGTGCGGGTCGGGGACCTCGCCGCCGGACAGGATGAGCAGGTTCTCGACCTGCCTGCGCATGCCGACGGTCAGCTGGTCGGACCGCATCAACTCGGCGAGCAGCGCCTCGTCGTGGCCGAAGGCGTCCTGGATCTCCTCGGTGAGGCTCAGCTGGCGGCTCACCAGGTTTCCGGTGCGCGAGGCGATGCCGGAGGCGAACATGCCGAAGCCGTGCCGCTCGGCCGCGAGCTGCCGGTGGCCGTCGACGGACACCGCCACGACCCGGGCGAACGCGTCGTTGATCCGCCCGACCTCGTCCTGGTTCCCGCTCACCGCCGGCAGCACGGCGTCGTCGACGGGCTGGCCGCGGTGCAGCCGGGCCACGACGTCCGGCAGCGTCTGCTCGGCGATGGCCACGGTGCGCTCGTGCAGCCGCCGCAGGCGGCGGAGCACCGAGCGGGTGGTGACGACGACGACGGCCACGACCAGCAGCAGTGCGCCGGCGCTTCCGCCGACCAGCCAGTAGACCTGGGTCTCCAGCTCGGCGGCGTGCTCGTCGGCGTGCGCCAGCAGATCGCGCGAGCGCTGGGATCCGAGCTCGACGAGCTGGCCCGAGAACACCTGGTACGCCGCCGGCCAGGCGCCGACATCGGCCGGCAGCTTCATCCCGGAATCGGTGATCTTGTGCTGGGCGATGATGGCGTTCTCGACGCGGAGCTTCGTCTTCCAGGCGTCCGAGGAGGTGATCCGCTCGTACGTCTGCTTCTCCGCGGCCGGCAGGTACGGCACGATCCAGGTGTCGTACAGGTGCCGGTGCGCCCCCGCGTCGTCGAGGAACTCCCCGAAGGCGGCGGGCGTCAGCTCCCTGGAAGGACCGGCCAGGGTGAGGATCGCGTCCTGGCGGGCCAGCATCTCGGAAGCGGAGATCATGGCGACGACCGGGCGGCTCTCCGCGACGAGTTCGGCGTCGTCGGTGTGGCTGAAGGCCCCCTGGTAGAGACCGGTGATCCCGTCGATGACGCCGTCGTAGTACGCGATCGTCTGCGCGGCGACGCCGGTACGGGCGTCCACGCGCGAGCGGAAGGCGGTCAGCTGGTCGAGGCGGGCCTTGACGTCCCTCACGTGTTCAGCGGCCTCCGCGGACTCCGGCCGGCCGCCCGTGTCGGCCGAGAGGCGCCGGAACTCGGCCACGGCCTGGTCGGTGGCCGCCCTGCGGTCACGCAGATCGGAATCGGGAACGGGGGTGCCCGCCCACCGTGCGGCGCTCGTCTTGCGTTCGGCCTGCAGTTCGGCCATGAGCCGGAACAGCGGCTCGCCGATCCGCTTGCTGGCCGCCAAGTCGTCGCGCAGGTGGTCGGCCTGTACCAGCAGCCGTTCGGCGGTCACCGCCACCTGGGTGCCCATGGCCACGGTGGGGACGACCGCGAGCCAGATGAGCATCGTACGGAGGCGCACGGTGCGCCGTCTTCGGGCCTTCGACGGCCCTGGGGTGCCTTCGGGTATGGGAGACATCGGTCCTCGGGATGCGGCGGGGCAGGATCGCGCGAGCGACAGGCGCCGATCATATCCAGCCACAAAGAACACATACAGCCGCACCCACGGCCGAGATCCGCGCGGTGATGCCGTCACCGCGTCCGCCCGTGGGCCGAGGGGGTCCGGGGGCTCCGCCTAGGGTGGGCGGATGGACGAGACGGGGAGCGCGGCCGACCGGGCCGACTGGCGGGGCGGGTTCGAGGAGCGGGTGCTGGCCGGATACCGGGCCGCGGGGTGTGCGGAGCCGCTGGCCCGGGCCCTGCTGGAGCGGGCGGTGAAGGGGATCGACGACTGGACGGTGGCCACGGACGGCACCGGCTGGGTCGCGGTCGGGGTGGCGGAGGAGAACGGGGCGCTCGTGGGCCGGATCCACGACCTGACGGTGCCCCAGGGGCGGGAGTGGGCCGAGCGGTGGTGCGCCGAGCGGGGTGCCGCGCGGGTGGAGGTCCGGCTCACCGGCGGAGCGGGGGCGGAGGTGTTCGCCGGCTATCCCGTACGGGGGCAGAACCGGATGCGCGCCGCGGCCGAGCGGCCCGAGCTGCCTCCGGGCCTGACGGTCCGCCCGCTCACCGCGCAGGAGTACCCGCTCTGGTACGCCGGTGAGGAGGCCGCGTACATCGCGGACATCGTCCGCGCCGGAGCGCTGACCCCGGAGCAGGCCAAGGAGAAGTCCGACCAGGACTTCGCCCGCCACCTCCCGCAGGGGTTCCTGACCCCGGGTCACGGCTTCTACGCGATGGAGGCCGGCGGGCGGGTGGTCGGCACCGGCTGGGTGAACCACGGCTTCCTGCCGGGCGTGACCTTCGGCTTCTCGCTGGAGGTGCACGAGGAACACCGGGGCAAGGGGTACGGCCGGGCGGCGATGACCGTCGGCGAGTGGGCCACGCGGCACGGCGGCGACGAGGTGATGATGTTCAACGTGTTCGGCGGGAACGAGGTCGCGATGGGCCTCTACGACAGCACCGGCTTCGCCGTGCTGGACGAGTACCGCTCGATCGACCTCTGACGGGGACCTCAGCCTGCCTTTGATTCGGAGATTCCGGCGAGGATGAGGTCGATTCCGGCGAGGAACTCGACGCGGTCGTCGTGATCGCGCAGTTGATCCGCGACGTCGCGGGTGAACGGGTACTCGTCGGGATCCAGGCTCGCCCACGCGGCCGAGACGGTGTTGAGGAACTCGGTCCGGTTCGCCTCCGACTCCTGCCCGTGGGCGTTGGCCGCGTTCTGTCCGCCCACTCCGAGGATGTAGTTCAGGAGCGTGGACGCGGCGGTGAACCGGCCGGCCTGGGGCACTCCGAGCACCCGGACCTGGCGTCCGAGGTGTTCGAAGACCCGCAGCAGCGGCGACTGCCCCGGTGAGCGGGCGAGCTGAGTGCCGATCCACGGGTGCGCGTCGATCGCGTCGAACAGCCGGAGGGCGAGCGCGCGGATCGCCTCCTGCGGGGTCGCCGCGGCGGGGCCGCCGACCTCGGGGCCGCCGATCACGGTGTCGGCGATCACGGTGTCGGCGACGACGGTCGCGGTGGCGACGGCCAGCAGCTCGTCCTTGCCCGTGACGTGCCAGTAGATGGCACCCGGCCCGGTGGCGAGGCGCTCGGCCAGCACGCGGAACGTGAGCCCTCCCTCGCCCGCCGCGTCGAGAATCCCGATCGCCGCCTCGACGATGCGCTCCCGGGAGAGCGGCTCCTCCCGTCGCTCCGCACGACGCGTCCTGGTTGCCATGCGGCCATCCTGACACATCCCTGGAACCCCGTTCCAGCTTGACATCGTTGGAACGGGGTTCCAGTCTGGGGGTGGAACGACATTCCAGAACCGGGACGAGCAAAGGATCACCATGACCACTGACGTCACGATCATCGGAGCCGGGCTCGGAGGGCTGACCCTCGCCCGCGTCCTCCACGTCCACGGCATCGCGGCGACGATCTACGAGGCGGAGCCCTCGCCGACCGCGCGCACGCAGGGCGGCATGCTCGACATCCACGACTACAACGGACAGCTCGCCCTCAAGGCCGCCGGCCTGTTCGAGGAGTTCCTCGGGCTCGTCCACGAGGGCGGTGAGGCGTCCCGCGTGCTCGACCGGGAGGCGACCGTGCTCCAGGACCAGCCGGACGACGGCACCGGCGGGCGTCCGGAGGTCCACCGGGGGGACCTGCGCCGCATCCTGCTCGACTCGCTGCCGCCCGGCACGGTCAAGTGGGGGCACAAGGCCACCGCGGTCCGCCCCCTCGGTGACGGCCGCCACGAGGTGGCTTTCGCGGACGGGGCGAGCGTGACGACGCGCCTGCTGGTCGGCGCGGACGGGGCCTGGTCGCGGATCCGTCCGCTGCTGTCCGACGCGAAGCCCGAGTACGTCGGCATCTCCTTCATCGAGACGTACCTGTTCGACGCCGACACCCGTCACCCGGCCGGCGCGGAGGCGGTCGGCGGCGGGGCGCTCTTCGCGCTCGCGCCCGGGAAGGGGATCCTCGCCCACCGGGAGCCCGGCGGCGTCCTGCACACGTACGCGGCGCTCAACAAGCCGGAGGAGTGGATCAACGGGATCGACTTCGGCCGCGCGGGCGCGGCCGCGGCGCTCGTCGCCGAGGAGTTCGACGACTGGGCACCGCAACTCACCTCGCTCATCACCGACGGCGAGACCGCTCCGGTCCCGCGGACCGTCAACGCCCTGCCGATCGGCCACCGGTGGGACCGCGTGCCGGGCGTCACGCTGCTCGGCGACGCCGCCCACCTGATGTCGCCCTTCGCCGGCGAGGGCGCCAACCTCGCCATGTACGACGGCGCCGAGCTGGCCAACGCCATCGCCGCGCATCCGGACGACCTCGAGGCCGCGCTCACCGCATACGAGGAAGCCCTCTTCCCCCGGAGCTCCGCCGCCGCCGCAGAGGCCGCCCGGAACCACGAGTTGTGCTTCGACGACAACGCCCCGCACAGCCTCGTCTCCCTCTTCGCCGGCCACGAGCAGGCCGGCTGAACGGGACCGGTACCGACGGTGCCGCCCGCCGCCGCGGACTCAAGGCGGCGCTGTCAGTACGGCGTGCGACGATGCGAAGCATGATCGTCTCGTCGGAAACCCTGCTGCCGACCACCGGTGCGCACACCTCCACCACCTATGCCGACTGGGTCGCCGCCCACGACCCGGGCGCGGCCGGGAGCGCGCGCGATCTGATCGAGGACATGCGCACGGAACTCGGGCGGTCCCAAACCAAGCCGGGCCGGTTCGTGGACACGATGGCGGCGCGGGCCCGGCGGCTGCCGGCGGCCCATCTGCCGTGGTTCTGGGACACCGTGGGACATCGGCTGATCGGCTACGGGAGCCGCCCGGGCGGCCGGGCCTACGCGGCGGCGCGGTCGGCCGAGGCCCGGCACGGGCTCCCGGTCGACCCCGCCTACCGCAGGGCCAACGCGCTGCTGTTCGCGGCGGGCGGGGCCATGCCGGCCAAGGAGTTCGGGGCTCATCAGCACTTCCTCGCCGAGACCCTGGAGCCGTCCGCCGCGCACACGGCCCTGGAGGAGTTCCTGACCGCCTGGGCGGGCTCGCGGGCGGACCTGCCGGCCGATCTGGTGCGCCGGGTACGGGCCTCCGCCAAGGCGGCCGGTCACGATGACGAGGAGGCCGCGCGGCTGGTGGGCGCGATCCTGTCGGTCACGCGGAAGAAGTCCGTGCCCGACGCGCTCCTCGATGCCGCCACCACGGTCCTGACGGCCCACCCGCCGGCGGAGGACGTCGCCGCCGGGCTGGTGGAGGTCTTCCCGGACGGAGTCACCGACGGCGGGGCCTGGCTGCGGATGCTCATCGGCTGTGGCGCGGCAGCGGCCATGGCGGCCGGGCGGGTGGTGCCCGAGGGCGGGCTGCACGGCTGGGTGGGGAACTACGTACGGATGTACCAGTACGCGGCGCAGTCCGGCGGCGGGGTGGCGCGCCAGCCGCTTCCGGTGGAATTCCTCGACCTGGTGGGCCGGTTGGGGCCGCGGCTGCGGGCGGAGGGCGCGGCGGTGACCGTGCACACCACCCGGCACCACCACCAGGGCTTCGACGCGGACGTACTGGACGCCTTTCTGGCGGCCGGGGTGGCGGTCGTCGACCCGGGACCGGAGACGCGGATGCGGTTCTGGGGCGAGCGGTCCCGGCGGGACCTGTCCGCGCTGGCCGCCGACCCGGTGTTCGGCCCGCGCCTGGAGGGGACCGTGCACGCGGACCTGATGCCGCGGTGGGGGCCGGCGCCCGGGCGCCGGGCCGGCTCGGCGGTGACGCTGCTGCCGGGCAACGAGGGCATCGCCCAGGAGGTCGCCGTACGGGTCGGCAAGCTCGTCGACACCGTGGCCGGCGGCGGGATGGCGGGCGCCGAGGAGGCCGTCGCCGAGCTGGAGGCCGTACTGGACCGGCCGACGGTGTCGGCGCTCGACGGGATCACCGACGCACTCGCCGGGGCGGGGGCGGCCGGCGCGCTGCGGCGCTCGCTGGCGGCCGGTCTGCCCGAGGAACTGGCCTGGCCCGCACTGGAGTCGGTGTACGCCGAGTTCGCGGCGGGCGCCGACGGGGAGGAGGCGCAGGAGGGGCTCCCGGGGGCGGCGGGGGTGGCCGGGGTGACCGCCACGTGGCCGGTGCTGACGGTGTTCGGGCGGGACCGGGCGGTCGCCGTCGGGCCGCACGGGGTGCGGGGCTCCTGCCGGTTCACGGTGCCCGACGGAGCGACGATGTACGCGGTGCACTACGTGGGCGGCTCCTTCCTGGTGAGCTGGACGCTCGAACCGAACCCGTACCACTGCGACACCGCCGTGTGGGCGGACCGTCCCGCGGAGGTGTTCGCTCCGGACGAGCTGAGCGGGCTGGTGCCGTTCGGCGGCAGTCTGGACGGGGCGTACGGCTTCCAGTTCGAGAGCGCCGACGGGGGCGGGCGCCACGACGGCCGACGGGTCCTGCGCCCGGGTGGGACGCAGGGCATCGACGGGGACGAGCTGCAGCTCGGCGACGGCTCGCGGATCTGGACCAACGCCGTGTTCGGGCGCAGGCCGTGGGAGCTGGTGGATCCGGTCACCGGGGAGCCGTGCGGCGCGGTCGCGCTGCCGGACTTCCCGGGCCGACCGGCGAGTGACGATCCGGCTGCGGAGCCCTCCGAGGCCGGCATGGCGCCGGCCTCGGAGGCCCTGCAGCTGGCGCCGCTGCCCGCCGGTCTGGCCGCCTCCCCGCTGGGCAGCCGGGAGGGTCTGGTCGGGACGCGGGTGCTGTTCCGCACCCGGCACCGCAACCACGCGCCGGACCACTACCTGGTGGAGAGCGTGGACGGGCGTACGGCCCGGTTCGACATCGACCGGCCGGGGCAGGAGCCGTGGGGCCTGTGGGCGCCGCCGGAAGGCGCCGTTCAGGACGTGGTCCTCGCCGAGGCGCAGACCCGGACGGGCGTGCGCGCGTACGCCGCCGACGGCGCTCTGCTCTGGGAGTTGGACGGGCACCGCTCCACGCGCCATCCGGTGGTGGCCCCGGTGCGCCGGGTCACCGCGTCGGGGGGCGTGGCGCTGCCGCCCGCCTTCTGGTACTTGCTGCGGACCCGGGACGCGGCCGGGTCGCGGGCGCTGAGAAGCGTGGGGCGAGCGACGGCGGACGCACTGCTGGAGGCGGCCCGCACGGACGCGCGGGGGCTGCCTGCCGTCGTGGCCCGGGAGTTGCCGGAAGTCGGCGATCCGGTGCTGGCCGAGGCCGTGGTGGCGGTGGCCCGGCGGGCCGCCCGGGTGGAGGAGCGCAGGCTCGCCCTGCTCCGGCGGGTGAGCCTGCTCGCGCAGGCGCCGCCCGCCCTGCCGCGCCGGTCCGCGCCGGACATCGAGCTGATGCCCGCGCTGTTCGGACTGGTCTCGCAGGGCGGCGACGACCCGCGGCGGCGCAGTCGTGCGGTGAACCTGCCCGCGACGCTGAGCGCGCTCGCCTCGGACGGCGCCTGCCTTGCGGGGACCGTCGTAGAGGAGGTGCGGCGGCTCTCGCCGCCGGCTCCGCCGCACGACTGGTCGCAGCTGATGGGGGCGATCGACGCCGCCGCCTGGCGGGCGGCGGTGGAGCCGACCGCGGACGGGGAGCGGGCCGCTCTGGTGGCGCTGCTGGACACCTGGGCCGACCAGCCGTTCGCCCGCGCGGGCGGCCGGTGGTGGGTGGGCCGCGCGTCCGCCGGGGTCCTGGACGGGCTGCGCGGGGGCGGGCTCGCGGCGGCGTCCTGGCCGGTACGGGCCGGCGGCTCGGAATGCTGGTTCGTGGCGGCCGCCACGGATGGGGACGGGGATCCGGTGCCGGCGGCGGTTCCGCAGGCGCGGCTCGTCCGGGTGGAGCGGGATGACTCCGCCCGGCTGCGGGCCCTGGTCGCGCAGATCGAGGCGCACGGGCCGGTCCCGGTGCCCGAGTCGGCCGCCGCTCGCTTCGCCGAACTGACCGGTGTGCGCGGGGCGGTGGCCCGGCTCGTGGTGGCCGGTCTGGTCGGCCGGGCCGACCGCGACGAGGACCGCGCCCTGGTGTGCCGGGCCCCGTACAAGGCGACGGCGATGACGGCCGAGTCGTACGAGCGGCTGCGCGCACGGCTCGGCGGCGCGGGCCGGCGCGCCGTCCTGGCGGCGGCCCTGCCCGGGGACCCGGCCGAGCTGTGGCGGCCGGGCGGGATCGAGGCGGCCGCGGAGCGCATGGCCGAGGTGTGGCGGGAGCGTCTCGGGACGCTCCCCGCCCTGGACGACGAGGCGGCCGACGCCCTGGAGGCCGAGCTGGGGCTCCCCGAGGTGTGGGCGCGGCGGCTCGCGGGCGGGTACGGGGCCGCCGCGGACGCGACCGTGGAGGCGGCCGGCTGGGAGCTGGCGGCGACGCCCTACGGGGTGGGCGTCGAGGTCCGGGCGGTGCCGCCGGCCGGGCGCGAGCTGCCGTACCGCACCCCGGTGGGGCTCCCCCTCTGGCAGATCGCGAGCGCGCTGGTGTGGGCGTGGACGGACCGGCCGGTGGGTGATCCGGCGGTGGGCGGCGCGGCTGACCTGTACGAGCGGCTGCGGACGGAGCTCGATCGTCCGGAGCTGCTGGTGGCGCTGGCCGGTGGGCGTGTCCAGGACACCTCGGAGCGGATCGCGGAGCGGTTCGGGCCCGGGCGGCTGCCGGTGGCGATGGACCCCCGCAAGGCGGAGGATCCCGTTCCGGTGACCGCGTACGACTCCGGTCCACTCGTGGTGTGCGCGCCCGGCGGCGCCTCGTTCCTGCGGCCCGCGGCAGCGGCCGACCCGCAGGTGTGGCGGCGGGTGGGAGAGGTCACCGACCTGGCCGAGGAGCTGGACCGGGTGGCGCCGCTGCTGGCCGGCGGCGGTCTGGAGCGGATGATGCGCCGGGCCCGGTCCGGGGCGGTGCCGGCCGGTGCGTACGAGGCGGACCCGCGGCAGTCCTGCCCGGAGCTGGTCGTACGGGTGTCCGGGCGGCTCGGGGTCGGCGCGGACGCGGCGGCCCTGTACCTCCAGCTGGCGACGCTGGCCGCGCCCACCGACCGGAACGTGCGGCGCTGGAACGGCTGGTCGCCCAAGCGGCACGCGGCGGCGCGTACGGAACTGCTGGGCACGGGCCGGGTGGTGGAGGCGAAGCGGGCGCGGGCGGGCCGGACCCTGTTCCTGCCCGGGGAGTGGACCGAGCTGAAGTCCCCGCACCTGCCGCTGGAGGCGGCGAAGCCGGCCGCTCATGCGGTGCGCCCGCTGGGGCGGGGCCGGATCCGCGGCCCGTTCGGGCGGATCCTGCCGACGGCGCCGCTGCACGAGATGTTCGCCGCCGCCTGGGAACGGGAGTCCGGCGCGGGGAGCGGGGAAGCCGGCTGAGCCCGCGGTGCCAGGCGCCGCGGGCCCGGCATGATCCGAAAGACACGGCCTAGATATGAAACTGCCGGACGTTGGTTACACATGGGTCTTCGAG
>NZ_JBIASZ010000026.1:74111-105884 GCF_042891345.1 Streptomyces sp. NPDC001903 | reverse complement strand
GATCGCAAGGCGGAGGAGAGAGGCGACGCTCGCGTCGTCGACCGACGACAACGCCGCGAGCGCGCGTGCCAGACCCCGCCGGCCAGAAGGGACTTCGACGACACCCCCTAGGGGGTGTCGCTTTGTGCGTCAGGACGTGGGCGGGGGCTCGATCCGGGCCAGCCAGGTGGTGAGGAGCGCCTCCAGCTCGGCCGCCTGCTGCGCGGTCAGGCCGTCGAGCAGGCTCCGCTCGTTCTCCATGTGCTCGGCGAACGCGCGGTCGATCAGCTCGCGCCCCGCCGGGGTGAGGGCGACCACGCGCCCGCGGCCGTCGGCGGCCGAGCGGCGGCGCGCGACGAGGCCGTCCCGTTCGAGCCGGTCGATCCGCTTGGTCATCGCGCCCGTCGTGACCATGGTGTGCACGGCCAGCTCGCCGGGGGCCCGCTCGTACGGCGCTCCCGCGCGGCGCAGGGCGGCCAGTACGTCGAACTCCCCCTCGCTCAGGCCGTAGCGGCGGTAGACCAGGCAGAGCCGGTCCGTCAGGAGCAGCCCGAGCCGGTGCAGCCGTCCGATCACGCCCTGCGGGGTGACGTCGAGGTCCGGGCGCTCGCGGGCCCACTCGGCCTGGATGCGGGCGACGTGGTCGGCGGGCGCCCCTGCCCGCGGTCCCGCCTGGGCTTCGTACGGTTCCTGGTTCACCCGGCCAGTATAGCTTCCATGGAAGGTATTATATCTTCCATGGAAGCAAATCTCCGGTGGTCGCTGGTCACGGCGATCGCACCGATAGCGTGGGGCACGAACTACTACGTCACCCGCGAGTTCCTGCCCGCCGGCCACCCGCTGTACGGCGCGGCCCTGCGGGCCCTGCCCGCGGGCCTGCTGCTCCTGACCGCCTGCCGGATGCGGCCCCGGGGATCCTGGTGGTGGAAGTCCCTGCTGCTCGGCTTCCTCAACATGAGCGCGTTCTTCGCGCTGATCTACGTCGCCGCGCAGCGGCTGCCGACCAGCGCGGCCTCGACCGTCATGGCGACGGCGCCGCTGGTGATGATGCTGTTCGCCTGGGTCCTGATCGCCGAGCGGCCGGGGCCGCGCCAGCTGGCGGGCGCCGGCCTCGGCGTGGCCGGGGTGTCGCTGATGCTGCTCACCGGGGCCGTACCGATGGACGCGGTCGGCGTACTGGCCTCCGTGGCCGCGATGGCGATGTCCTCGTTCGGCTACGTCCTGGCCAAGAGGTGGAGCACGGAGGTCGACGTCCTCGCGTCGACGGCGTGGCAGCTGCTGGGCGGCGGGCTCCTGCTGCTGCCGTTCGCCGCTGCCGTGGAGGGAGCTCCGCCGGCGCTGGATGCCTCCGAGCTGGCCGGATTCGCCTACGTCGCGGTCGTCGCGACGGCTGTCGCCTTCGCCGCGTGGTTCACGGGCCTGCGGCGGCTGCCGGCCGCGACGGTCGGCCTGCTCGGGCTGCTGAACCCGGTCACGGGCGTGCTGTTGGGCACGGCGATCGCCGGAGAAACGCTCACACTCCGACAGATCTGCGGCCTCCTGCTGACTCTGACGGGCATCCTCCTGGGGCGGAGGGGAGGATTCCTCACCGCTCGTGACGGGAGGAATTCGGCAGGTAGTAATTAGGTGAATCCCCGACTGAATTACCGTCAATAAGGGTTGAGTCCATATCTCGATTTGATAACGAGATCCTTGAAATGGCCTGGACCAATAGTGCCCTACGCGCGTAACTCGCGTATTTTCAAAGCAAGTTGACTGTTCATCAAATCCGGCCAGCAGGTAACAGTCTGATATCTCGGGTCCCATTCCCGTTTGTCCGAATTCTCCACCGCGCCGGTCTGGCAGGCTTCCGCGCACCCACTCCTCCGACCAAGGATTTGAGGTGCGCATGACTAGACATCGCAGGAAGCAGCGCGAACACCGGCGCAAACCGCGCCGGTTGATACTCCTCACCGCCGCCATGGCCACGGCGGCGGTGATAGCGGGCGGCATCGCCTACTCCGGACTGGGTGACAACGCCCAGGCGGGGACCGCCCTGGCCGACGCGGCCGCGGAGAACCTCACCCCGGCCGCCGCACCGGCCCGCGACGCGGAGCCGGCGCCCATCGTGGGCGAGCCCGCCAACGAGACCGCCAAGGGCATGGTCTTCGACGGCCTCAAGGCCGCTCCGAAGGGCGACCGTTGCGTCGGCGTCTACCGCACGGAGGCCGGGCTCTGCACGCACGGCCCCGACGCCCCGCCCAAGGACGTGGACATCAAGGCCGACGTGGCCCCCGTCGTCAAGACGAAGGCCCCGGCCGCCGACCCGGCGAAGCCCGAGTCCGGTGATGCGGCCGCGGCCGAAGGCAGCGGGCGTCCTCAGGACGCGCCCGCCGCCGACGCCTCCTCCGCCAAGTCCGCCCCCGCCGCGGCGCCCTCGCCCGCCACGGCCGGCTCCGGCAGCCAGGCCGTCGCCGCCGGCCCCGCCGGCCAGACCGTCCAGTGCGACGGCGACGGCAGCACCGGCAACCGCGTCCAGGTCGTGTACGTCCACGGCTCCGACCGCGACCGGTACTCCGAGTACGTCGCCTCGTTCCGCAAGTGGGCGGCCGACGCCGACCTCATCTACTCGACGAGCGCCCAGGAGACCGGCGGCATCCGCCACATCCGCTTCGTCACGGCCGCGGACTGCACGCCGACGGTGCTCAACATCGAGCTCCCGGCCTCCGCGCTCTCCGAGTTCAGCGCGACCAACAACGCGCTCGCCGGAAAGGGCCTCGACCGCCGCGACCGCAAGTACATGATCTTCGCGGACACCCAGGTCTACTGCGGCATCGGCACCTTCGCGGGCGACGAGCGGCCCGGCCAGGACAACCAGAGCAACTTCGGCCCCTCGTACGGCCGTACGGACTCCGGCTGCTGGGGCGGCCACACCGCGGCCCACGAACTCGGCCACAACCTCGGCGCGGTGAACAACAGCGCCCCCAACACCAGCCGCGGCGCCCACTGCACGGACGAGTGGGACGTCATGTGCTACTCGGACACCCCGTACTACCCGCAGATGCGCAACGTGTGCACCAACCAGGCCGCCGAGAACATCCTGGACTGCAACCACGACGACTACTTCCACACCAACCCCAAGGCGGGCAGCTACCTCGCCACGCACTGGAACATCGCGAACAACCAGTTCCTGATGAAGGCCAACGGCGGCGGCGGGGGCACCAACCCCGACCCGAACCCGAAGCCCACGCCGAGCCCCACCAACAAGCCCACCCCGACGCCGACCAAGAAGCCCACGGGCGGCCCCAAGGTGACGGCGGCCCAGATCCAGTCCAACTCCGTCGTGGTGAGCTGGCCGAAGGTCGACGGGGCCGCGTGGTACCAGGTCCTGCTGAACGGCAAGCACCTGACCTGGGTCCAGTCCCAGGCCCTGCGCATCTACAACCTCCAGCCCGGCACGGAGTACAAGGTCGCCGTCTCGGTCCGCGACGCCTCCGGCCGTGACAGCGGAGCCGGCCCGACCACGGCCTTCCGTACGACGGGTGCGGGCGGCGGTACCACCACCCCCGGTACCCGCTACACGCTCGGCAACGGCAGCACCGGCATGAACGCCGAGCTCTGGGGCGGCCGCAGCGCCGACGGCACCGTGCTCGTCGGAGGACGCGCCAACGGCTACGCCCAGCAGCAGTGGCTCTTCGAGGACGCGGGCGGCGGCCTCGTCCGCATCAAGTCCGCCGTCTCCGGCAAGTGCCTGCAGACGGGCGGCGCCCCGGCCGCCGGCATGTGGATCGCGCAGCAGCCCTGCGGCGGCAACTCCGCGCAGCAGTGGAAGCTGTCGTCCCGCGGCGGCGGTGTGAGCGTCACCGACGCGAGCGGCGGGTACGCCCTGACCGTGAGCAGCCGCCCGTACTACGGCGCCTGGCTGCTCGACCTCCAGCGCGCGGACGGCCGCGCGGCGCAGGTGTGGACGGTCCAGAAGGTCGGCTGACCCTTCGGGACCTCCCCTGCCGTCCGCCGGTGTACGGCCGCCCCGCGCGGCCGTACACCGGCCCCCTCATCTCCCGCACCGCGGCTCACTCCCGCAGCGCAGCACCTCGCATCCCACCGCACCAGGAGCACCCAACGATGCGTACACGTCCCTCTTTCCCGGTCCGCAGCGGACTCGGCTTCCTGTTCCTGTTCCTCGCCCAGGCCCTGGCCGTGGCCCTACCCATCGAGGCCCAGGCCCACGGCGACACCGTCAAGGTCGTGGTCACCGGGCAGCGGGAAGGCCATGTCACCACCGAGATCACCTGGGAGAACGACGGGGACGCCATCGACGAGGCGGTCGCCGCCACGGTGAACTCGGCCAGCCCCGACGGCTCCCGGACGATGGGGCCCTGGCGGCTGGTCCGCGACGCCGGATCGCGCACCGGCTGGAGCACGGCCGAGGTGCTGCCGCCCGGCACCTGGAAGGTGACCGTCGACGTGGGGTTCCCGTCGCTGGGACACGGCGAGAAGGAGATCGCCGTTCCGGTGGTCGACCCGGCGCCGTCGGCGGCCACGCCGAGCGCGGCCGCACCGTCCGCCGCGGCCCCGTCCGCCTCCGCCCCGCCCGCCCCCTCCGGCGCGTCCGGCGCACCGGCGTCCTCCGCGTCGGCGGACCCGGCCGCGGCCGGTGAGAGCGGGGACGAGGACCGTACCGTCTGGTGGACCACGGCGGGGGTGGTCCTGATCGCCCTGGCCGGCGCCGCCGGCGGCGTGCTGCTGCGCCGTTCGCGGGCCCGCAGGCGCTGACGTCCCGGGCGGCTGGGAGGAGCGGTGGCCGAAGCCGGCGGTACGACCTGACAGTCGAACGGCTTCGCGTTGACAGTGGAATTCGCCGTGCCGTTCATTCGGCGCATGCACCTCACCACCGCCGCCGTACGCTCCACCCTCCGCGTCGTCCGCCCCTTCCACACCTTCGAGGGCGAGGGGTTCCCCGTACGGCGCCCCTTCCCGCAGCCGGAGCTGCCGCTGGCCGACCCGTTCCTGATGGTGGAGCAGGTCGGCCCGCACGTGCTCGGGCCGGGCGAGGCCAAGGGCGCCCCGCCGCACCCGCACCGCGGATTCGAGACCATCCAGTACGTCATCGAGGGCGCGGTGGAGGACATCGACTCCGCGGGGCACGGGCGGGTCATGCACCCCGGCGAGGTGCAGTGGCTGACGGCCGGGTCGGGCCTGGTCCACCACACCCGCCCCGCCCCCGGGCTCCTCGCCGACGGCGGCCCGCAGCACCTGCTCCAGATCTGGCTGAACCTGCCGGCCCGGCTCAAGGCGGCGCCGCCGCGCGTCCGGTACGGGCGCGCCCCGGGGGACATCCCCCGGGTCGTCACCGAGGACGGCGGCGCCGAGCTCACGGTGATCAGCGGCCGCACCCACGGGGTGCGGGGACCGTTCGAGACCCACGCTCCGGTGCTCGTCGTACACGCCCGCCTCGCGGCCGGCGGCCGCGCCGGGTTCACCGTCCCGGCCGGGCACAACGCGATGCTGTACGTACTGTCCGGGACCGCCGCCACCCCCGACGCCCGGCTCCCCGACGGCCACCTCGCCCTCCTCGGCCGGGACGCGGAGCGGTTCACGGTCGAGGCCCCGGACGGGGCGGCCGAGGTACTGGTCCTGGCCGGGGAGCCGCTCGGCGAACCCGTGGCGCGCACCGGGCCGTTCGTCATGAACACCGCCGCCGAGATCCACCAGGCCCAGATGGACTACCAGAACGGCCTGATGGGGCACATCGACATCGACCTCTGAGGCAGGGCCGCCCGGCGCGGGCGACCCTGCTCCGACCGACGGCTGCCGGCCATCGGCCATCCGCTATCGGCACTGGCCCGAGCGCGGGCCCTCCACACCGTTGCCGCTCAGGTGCGGTGCCGGAGCATTCGCCGCGCAGCTCAGCGGGCCGATGAACGTGTTGGCTCCGACCTCGACGCCTCCGGTGTTGGCGTTCAGAGTCACCGGACCCCGGATCGTGTTGCCCGCGCAGTCGATCGCGGCGTCGTCCGAGCCGATCAGCACCGGTCCGCCGGTCCTGCCGATGGCGACCGGCCCGGTGAGCTGCGAGCCGCACACCGCGACGGCGAGCGCCCCGTCGGCGGAGACGGGGCCGGTGATCCCGGCTCCCGTCACGGCCAGCGCTCCGCCGGAGCGAACCGTGACCGGACCGGTCTGGCTGCCGCCGGGTGCGATGCAGCGCGACTCTCCGCCGGCCACGGTCAGCGGGCCGCGGTGGGCGTTCGTGATGCACGGACGGCTGAAGCCGACGGTGACCTCGGTGGCTCCCGTCGTGACGCTCTCCGCGTACGCCGGATCGCCGCTGTAGGTGGCGGTCACCGGGTGCGCCCCGGGTCGCAGCGCACCGGTGCGGAACTCGGCGCGGCCGCCGGTCAGCGCCACCGTCGCCAGCTGCTTCGTCCCGTCGGAGAAGGTGACCGTCCCGCCCGGGGTTCCCGCGGCGGGGTTCGACGAGCCGACGGAGGCCGTGAGCGCGACCGTGTGGCCGAACAGCGGCGTGGCCGTGTCCGCGGCGAGCGAGAGCGTCGTCCCGTACCGGAAGGAGACGACGGCCTTGCCGTCGCCGTGGTTCACGCCCCGCAGGAGGGAGACGTCGGTCGCGGAGGGCGCCGCGAAGCTGCTGCCCCCGCCGCCGCCCGCGCCGTAGAGGTTGCCGGGGTTCCCGCCGCCGGAGCCGCCCGCGCCGGCGAAGTAGCCGCCGCCGCCCCCGCCTCCGCCGTTGCCCCCACGGCCTCCGTTGCCGCCCGGGCCGCCGCTGCCCGGGTTGGGCAGGCCGGTGTTAGGGTCGGTGTCGCCGCCGGGCGTGCCCGGGCCGCCCTGGGCGGAGTTGGGGCTGCCCGCGCCGTGGGCGTGATGTTGTTGCCGCTGCAGATGGCGTAGGCGTACGTGGTGTTGTTGCTGTTGCCACCGCCGCCGTTCCAGCCGACCGCCGCCCAGGAGTCGGGGTTGGTCTCGCCGTCGGCGGCCGCCTTCTGGCCGAAGTCGTGTCCTGCGTTGTTGAAGGTGGGGAAGCTCGCGATCGGCTTGAGGCTGCCGACGCTGGCCGGTGTGATCCGGGCGCCGCCGCCGAGCAGTCGGGTGTTGGCCGGGCACGTGGCGACGACCAGGCCCACCGTTCCGCTGGTGGTGGGCCCGGCGATCTTGTTCATGACCACCTGGGTGTGGTTGATCAGGTTGCTCGTGAAGCACATCGCGTACGGGGTGCTGGAGAACGAGGCGTTGACCGCTCCGCCGCTGCCGCCGATGCCGAGCCAGTGCGTCACGTCCGTGCCGACGACCCCGGTCGTGCCGAGGTACTCGGTGCTGCCGTCGGGGCTCGGCGAGGTGCCGTTGACCTTGTTGCCGTTGGACGAAGTGCCGGTGCCGATGGCCTGGTTGATCCCGCCTCCGGAGATCAGGCCACTGCTGCAGTCCGCGTGGGTGGAGATCTCGGAGAAGGTCGACCCGGGTCCGGCTGTGGCCCCGGGGGTCTTCACGGTGACGCTCACGGTGTTCGCGTAGGCGGTGCCCGGCACGGCCAGGGCCAGTGCGGCGCCCACGACCAGTGCCTTGACTGCGGCATGGCGCCGCAGAAGTCCCGTGTTCACTTGTGTTCTCCCCATCTGATAAGCGATGAAGGCGGCATGGCCGGCCTCCGGTGTGAGAGACCGGACTTCACGGAGGTGTGGTGCGCACGACGGCCGCGCCCCGGGGTGACGGGGGCGCCGACGTCGTCGGTGCGGACGTGCCACGGCATCACAACTGCTGTCCGCCTGGCGGATGTACGCCGCTCAGAGGCAGATCAGGGCATGCGGATCGGCCATATCGCCACCCTCGTCTCGGAGTCGCGCATGCGGACTCTAACAGCCCTCGGGCCCGGCATCTACCCAGGTATTTCGCTCGATGAACTGGCAGATGCGCAAGAGTGAAATGCGTGCCCGCACGGGCTCCGATGTGACTTTCCAGTAGCTCCGGAGAGGGCGGAGCGGCGACGGCCCGCGCCGCTCCCGGCGGCCCCGGCGGAAATCCCGGTGCGCCGGCGGGTCTCCGCTGCCTAGGCTGCCGGGATGAGTACTCGCACCTTCCGGATCACCGTTCGCGGCTCCTTCGACGGCCTCGGCGGCGAGCAGCGGGCGGAGCTGCTCGCCGCCGCGCCGGAGCACGACGTCATGCGCTCGGCGTACACCGCCGAGGGCCACCTCTCGTACGACATCGCCGTCGGCCCGTTCTTCACCTTCCGCTTCCTCGACTCGGGCGAGGCCGAGGAGGACATCCTCGACGCGACCGCCCGCGCCGAGCTCGCCGCCGAGAGCTGGCTCACCGAGCGCGGCTACGGCTTCAAGCGCCTCACGTCCCGCGCCCAGGACCTCTCGCTGGCCCCGCTGAGCAAGCGCCAGCGCCAGGCGGCCGCCCGCGGCGACGCCTGATCCGTCAGGGGAGGTTCTTCTCCAGGGCGCCGATGTAGCGCTGCATCGAGTGGTCCTTCACCCCGTCGCCGGCGGGGGCGAGGAGATCGGCGGTGAACCCCTTGGCCCGGTCGGCGAGGGCCGCCGCCGGCGGCATCGACGCGCGGAGCCTGCCGTCCGCGTCGATGTGGCGCAGGGTGTCGACGTGGTGGAAGGCCGGCTCCGGCGGGAGCTGCGGCACGATGTCGTTGTTGTTGACGAAGCGGTGCATGCGCTTGCCGAAGGCGGTGTCGTACGCCTTGGCCGGCATCCGGTCGCAGGTGCGCGGCCGGCCGTACGTGTAGACGCCGTCGGCCCGCAGCCTCGGGGCTTCGAGGTGCAGGCGGGCCCCGGTGGGCATGGCCGGCGCGCCGCCGAGGCCGTGTCCGCAGATGAAGACGGCCTGTCCGCTGTCGCGGAGTTCGGCGATCCCCTGCGCGACCTCGGGGAAGACGGACTGCAGGGCCTGGGCGAAGCCGTAGTGGACGTACCCGGTCGCGGCAGGTCCGGGCCACGGCGGCGTGGTGGCGTCGGAGAGCCAGTCCTTCGGCTGGGCGGGCTCGGTGCCCCGGAACGCGACGACGACCATCCGGTCGGAGGCCATCGTGAAGGCCTGGGTGTCTTCGAGCGGGAACGGCGGCGTGAACCGGGTCCGGTGGTGGCGCACCCGGCCGAAGCCCCCGGCGCGCGCGGTGTTCACCCGAACGGCGTCCCCCGCGCGGCTCCTAGCCCTGGGCGCCGGGGAAGCCGTAGTTGTGGACGCGGAACACCTCGGGGCGGCCGCCCGTGCTCTGCCAGCCCTGGGCCTCGACGACGGGCATCAGCTTCTCCGCGAAGACGTTCATGTGCAGCTCGCTCTCCCACATGTCGTAGATGTCCAGGCCTTCGGGGCTCACGACGCAGACGTGGGAGAGGCAGCCGTCGAACACCCCGGGGATCGACAGGAGCTCCGCGTGGAGGGCGTCGTACTGCTCCGCCGTGATGCCCGGGACGGTGGCGTGCATCAGGATCGCCATGGCAGGTCACTCCTCGCGTGCGGGGGCAGGCCCCTCCCCGCCGCCCCGTGGCGGCCCCTGTCCACGGGGACAGGACAGCACGCAAACGAGGGGACGGCATCCGCGAACGGCGCCGCCCCCTCGAAGGGCCAGGTCAGGCGGTCTTCGCCGGCTCCGGCTCGGCCACCTTCACGGGAGCCGCGGCGGGCGTGGCCGCCTCGGCCGCGCGCGGCCCGTGCGCTCCGCGCAGGCCGATCCAGCTGATCACCGCGACCAGGGCGAAGGCGACGGCCCCGATCCAGAAGGTGAGGGTGAACCCGGACTCGGCCGGCAGGGCGGGCACGCCCGCGGGCAGGTGCTCGATGGTCTTCGACGCCAGGATCGTGGTGACGATGGCGCTGCCGATCGCGCTGCCGGTGGAGCGGGAGATCGAGTTGATGCCGTTGGCGATGCCGCTCTGGTGGTGCGGGACGCTCGCCATGATGACGGCGGGCATGGCCGCGTAGCCGAAGCTGACGGCCGCGCCGACGACCAGGCCGGCGCCGATCACCGAGAAGCTGTGGCCGTGGTCCAGGGCCAGCCAGCCGAAGCCCACGGCGCCGAGCCCGGCGGCGAGGCCGAGGGCCACGCGCGGCCCGCGGTGGCGGACCAGCTGGCCGCCGATGGGCGAGGCGAGCAGGGAGACGATCGCGCCGGGCAGCAGGAACTGCACGGAAGCGCGCAGGATGGAGGCGTCGAACCCGTAGCCGGTGAGCTTCTCGGGCATCTGGACGAGGTACGAGACGCCCAGGAAGTTCGCGAACATGCCGAAGCCGACGAGGATGCCGGCCAGGTTGGCCATGAGCACCGGGCGGTGGACGAACATCCGCATGTCGACGAGCGGCTCGCTGACCTTGAGCTCCGTGAAGACCCAGACGGCGGTCATGACGGCGGCGCCGGCGAAGCTGCCCAGGGTGCGGCCGGAGGTCCAGCCCCACTCGTGGCCCTGCGAGATCGGCAGCAGGAGCAGCAGGAGGGTGATGCCGAGGGTCAGCGCGCCGAGGAAGTCGGTGCGGCCGCCGGTCTTGTGCCGGGTCGCGGGGACCAGGAAGGCGACGGCGAGCAGGGCCAGGGTCGCGAAGCCGGTCGCCATCCAGAAGGCGTTGCGGTAGTCGGCGTCGGAGCCGGAGGTGAGCAGGCCGGTGGCGACGAGCGCCAGGCCGCTGCCGAAGGCGAGGGTGCCGCTGACCAGGGCCATCGCGCCGGGGAGCTTCTGCGGGCGGACTTCCTCGCGCAGCACCGAGAGGGCGAGCGGGAAGATCGCGGTGGCGGCGCCCTGCAGGACGCGGCCCAGGATCAGCAGCGGGAGCGAGGTCGCGACGGCGGCGATGACGGAGCCGACGACCATGACGCCGAGGACGGCCACCAGCGTGGGCTTCTTGCCGTGCTGGTCGCCGAAGCGGCCGAGCAGCGGGGTGAAGACGGCGGCGGACAGCAGGGTGGCGGTGGTCACCCAGCTCACGTTGGCGGTCGAGGTACCGAGGTCGGTGCGGATGAGGCCCAGGATCGGGACCGGCAGGGTCTGCATCATCGACACGACCATGGCGGCAAGGCTCAGGGCGAAGACGATGATCGTCTCGTTCCTGTTCTTGGCCTCGGCGGGGGCGGGGGCGGCGGTGCTCATGGCTGGCAGGACCTTCTTAGTGCTTCAGATCGCAGATGTTTGATGTCATCAAGTAACTCCGTCGACGGTAGACGTCGATAGTTAAAGTGGTCAAGTAAACAATTGACAATGTCAACCACCTGAGTACGCTCGACGGCATGAGCGCCAGCACCCGACCCGCCCCCACCAAGCTCGAGCTCCTCGAGCTGCTCGCCGCCATCGGAACCGCCCAGTGGCGCGATTTCGCGGCCGCGGCGGCCCACTACGGGCTCACCTCCACCCAGGCCCGGGTCCTCGCCCAGCTCAACGGCCCGCTGCCGATGCGCGGCCTGGCCACCCTCCTCGTGTGTGACGCATCGAACGTCACCGGGATCGTGGACCGCCTGGAGGCCCGCGAGCTGGTGCGCCGCGAGGCCGACCCCTCCGACCGCCGCGTCAAGAACGTCGTGGCCACGGACGCGGGCCGCGAGATCATCCGGCGCGTGCGCGAGGAAATGCAGGCGACGCACGGCGCGCTGGACACCCTCGACGCGACCGAGAGCGCGACGCTCTACGCCCTGCTGGAGCGGCTGCGCCCGACCATGGAGAAGGACGCGTAGGAACGCCCGCGCACCGGGGGGCGGCCGTCAGGCCTCGCGCAGCGCCGCGGCCGCCTGCTCGGGCGCGATGTCGTTGATGAACTGGCCCATCCCGGATTCGGTCCCGGCCGGGTACTTGAGCCTGTCGGCCGCCCGCCGGGTGGTGAACAGCTCCAGGTGGAGTGCGTACAGCTCCCGGCCGGTCCGTACGGGGGCCTGGTGCCAGGCCGAGATGTACGGGGCCGGCGTCGGGAAGAGCCGGTCGAGGCGGCCGAGCAGATCCAGCTGCAGGACGGCCAGCTCGGCCTGCTCGGACCCGGTCAGGGCGGGCAGGTCGGGGACGCGCCGGTGCGGGTAGAGGTGCACCTCGTACGGCCAGCGCGCGGCCTCGGGGACGAAGGCGCTCCAGTGCTCCCCCGCGGCCACCACCCTGCGCCCGTCGGCCAGCGCCTCGTCGCGGACCTCGTCGAAGAGGTTCCGCCCGGTGGCCCGGTGGTGGCGGGCGACCGTGTCCAGCATGCGCCGGGTGCGCGGGGTCAGGACGGGCAGGGCGTAGACCTGGCCGTGCGGGTGGGTGAGGGTGACCCCGATCTCGGGGCCGCGGTTCTCGAAGCAGAACACCTGCTCCACGCCCGGGAGCACGGCGAGCTCGGCGGTGCGGTCGGCCAGCGCCGCGAGCACCGTTCGGGCCCGGGCCGGGCCGAGGTCCGCGTACGAGGCATGGTGGTCGGGGCTGAAGCAGACGACCTCGCAGCGGCCCCCGCCCGGTCCGGACAGGGCGGGGAAGCGGTTCTCGAAGACGGCCACCTGGTAGTCCGGGGCCGGGATCTCGGTGGCCCGGCCCGGAGCGGACGGGCACAGCGGGCACTGGTCCGCGGGCGGCAGATGGGTGCGCCCCTGGCGGTGCGAGGCGACCACCACCCACTCGTCGAGGAGCCGGTCGTGGCGCCGCTCGGAGCGCGTCGCGACGGGCGACAGGCCGCGGGGATCGGCGTGCTCGCGTACGGGACCTCCCGCGGCGGGCCCGGCCCCTTCGGCGCCCTCGTAGTAGATCAGCGTCCGCCCGTCGGACAGGGTCGTACGGGTCTTCCTCACCACGGGCGCTCCCCCGCGGGGCCCTCGGCCAGCAGCACCTCGCCGACCCGCTCGGTGACCGCGGCGGCCTCCTCCGCGGGAAGGGAGTCGGTGACCAGTACGTCGACCTCCTCCAGTGCGGCGAAGGTGGTGAGCCCGACGGTCGACCACTTGGTGCGGTCGGCGAGCAGCGCCGTCCGCCGCGCGGAGCGCAGGAACGCCCGGTTGGTCTCCGCCTCGGCGAGGTTCGGCGTGGTCAGTCCGGTGGCGGCGCCCAGGCCGTGGCAGCCGAGGAAGAGCAGGTCGACGTGGAGGGAGCGGATGGCCTGGTCGGCGATGGGCCCGACGAGGGCGTCGGAGGGGGTGCGGATGCCGCCGGTGAGGATGACCGTCGGGGCGGAGCCGGCGCTGCCGGTCCGGCGGGCGGCCTCGAAGACCTCCGCGGTGCGGACGGAGTTGGTGACCACGGTGAGGTCGGGGACCTCGGTGAGCTCCCGGGCCAGCGCGTGGGTGGTGGTCCCGGCGGACAGGGCGATGGCCGAGCCCGGCGCGACGAGGGCGGCCGCCGCCTTGGCGATGGCCTGCTTCGCCGCCGTCTCCCATTCCGACTTGGCCTCGAAACCGGGCTCGTGGCTGCTGGCCTCGTCGCCGAGGACGGCGCCGCCGTGCACCTTGCGGAGCAGGCCCTCGCGGGCGAGGACGTCCAGGTCCCGGCGGACGGTCATGTCGGAGACGTTCAGGGAGCGGGTCAGCTCGTTCACCCGGACCCCGCCGCGCCGGCGGACCTCGTCGAGGATGAGGGCGCGGCGCTGATGGGCCAGCAGGCTGCCGGGATCGGCCATGCGGCGGTTCCTCTCCTGGGGCACCGGCGTCCCCGGTCGGCAGAAGCATCCTGAGGGATCCAACAGAAGTCAACAGACCCCGACAAAGCCGCAGTTGGGGAAGGCAGCGAGAGCGGCGGCCGGTGTCCGGGGCCACCGCCGGGCGGCGGATTGGCACAGTCCGCTCTCTTGACATGTCCCCGCTACGGCAGTGTGATGTGGGCCGTCCCGTTGGAGTCCGTTCGTTCCTGAGGAGTTCTGCGGGAACCGGCGTACAGGACGTACGTGTCAAGGCGCATTTCCGCACACGCTCTCCCGGAATTCCGGGCCCCACTCCCCCCAGGAGCCGTCTGTGCACTCGTTACGAAGCGCCGTCGCCCGCCGTGTGACGGCGGTCCTCGCGGCCCTGCCCTTACTGGTCCCGGCGGCGGGGGCCGCCGCACTGGCCGGAACGGCGGTGCTCGCGGGCGCCGCGCCCGCCGCCGCCGTGGGCGACGGCCAGGCCCTGACCCCGCCCATGGGGTTCAACAACTGGAACTCCACCCACTGCCGGGCCGAGTTCAACGAGGCGATGGTCAAGGGCATCGCCGACCTCTTCGTCGCCAAGGGCCTCAAGGCCGCCGGCTACCAGTACGTCAACCTCGACGACTGCTGGGCCCTGCCGAACCGCGACGCCTCGGGCAACCTGGTCGCCGACCCCGTCCGCTTCCCCGGCGGGATCAAGGCCCTCGCGGACTACGTGCACTCCAAGGGCCTGAAGTTCGGCATCTACACCAGCGCCGGCACCAAGACCTGCGACACCGCGGGCTTCCCCGGCGGCCTCGGCCACGAGCAGCAGGACGCCGACCTCTTCGCCTCGTTCGGCGTCGACTACCTCAAGTACGACAACTGCAACAACCAGGGCGTGGACGCGAGGAAGCGGTACACGGACATGGCCGGCGCGCTGAAGAGGACCGGGCGTCCCATCGTCTTCTCGCTGTGCGAGTGGGGCGAGAACCAGCCGTGGACCTGGGCATCGAGCCTCGGCCACCTCTGGCGCACCACCGGGGACATCGGCGACAGCTGGTCCTCGATGATCTCCATCGCGCACAGGAACCAGCCGCTCGCGCCCTACGCGGGCCCGGGCCAGTGGAACGACCCGGACATGCTGGAGGTCGGCAACGGCGGGATGACCGCCACCGAGTACCGCACCCACTTCACCCTCTGGTCGATGATGTCGGCGCCGCTGCTGATCGGCAGCGACCTGCGCAAGGCGACGGCCGAGACCTTCGACATCCTCTCCAACCCCGATGTCATCGCCCTGGACCAGGACGCCCTCGGCAAACAGGGCACCGTGGTCTCCGCTTCGGGCGGCCTCGTGGTGATGGCCAAGGAGCTGGCGAACGGGGACCGGGCGCTCTCGCTGACCAACGAGACGGGCTCCACCGCCACGATCTCCGCCAGGACGGACGCCCTCGGCATCGGCAACCGCGCGCCCTACGCCCTCAAGGAGCTGTGGACGAAGGCCGCCTCGACCAACACCAGCGGCACCATCAGCGCCTCGGTCGCCCCGCACGCCACCGTCGTCTACCGGATCACCCCGGGGCCGGCGCCGCTTCCGCCGGCCGGCACCTCCCACCTGTCCGACCTGCCCTGGACGGGCGTGAGCAGCGGCTGGGGCCCGGTGGAGAAGGACCGGAGCAACGGGGAGCAGGCCGCCGGTGACGGCAGGACGCTGACCGTGGGCGGCGCGACGTACGCCAAGGGGCTGGGCGTCCACGCCGCCGGCGCCCTGACCTACCACCTCGGCGGCAGGTGCACCGCCCTGACGGTGGACGTCGGCGTCGACGACGAGAGTTCGCGCACCGGCGCCGTCGTCTTCCAGATCTACCGGGACACCGTCAAGGCCGCCGACAGCGGGGTCGTCACCACGGCGGACCCGGCCCGCAGGCTCACCGCCGATCTGACCGGCGGCCAGACCCTGCGGCTCGTCGTCACCGACGGCGGCAACGGCATCGACTACGACCACGCGGACTGGGCGGCGCCCCGGATCACCTGCGCCTGACCTTCCGTACCCGCCGACCCGGCGCCGCCGGTCCACCGACCCGGTCCGATGAGGGAGCACTCGTACATGTCCATGATCCGGTACCGCCGCGGCGCCGCCCTGGCCGGCGCCCTCGCACTGGCGCTCACCCTGGGGGCCTGCTCCTCCGGCAAACCCGCCCCGGGAACGGGAGGGGGAACGGGCACCGGCAAGAAGTCGGACGGCCCGATGTCCATCGCGTACCTCCAGAAGCAGGGCGACCAGGAGTACTTCGTCTCCGAGGCCGCGGGCGCCAGGAAGAAGGCCGACGAACTGGGCGTCAAGCTCACCGTCGTCAACCTTGGCAACGACGCCTCCAAGACCATCACCGAGGTCAAGTCGGCGATCGCGCAGAAGAACGCGGGCATCGTCATCGTCGTTCCGGAGTCGGCGGTCGGCCCCCAGGTCGCCGCCGAGGCCAAGAAGGCCGGGATCCCGCTGCTCACCTCCGACGACCAGGTGTGCGTCAGCGGCCCCAAGCCCGCCGCCTGCGACAAGTCCGACCTGGTGGCCCGCGTGGGCTTCTCGGGCACCCAGATGGGCGGCGAGGTGGGCAAGCGGGCGGCGGCCGAGTTCACGAAGGCGGGCTGGAGCCCCGCCGACACCCGGATCGTCTACGCCTGGAAGCAGGACACCACCGTCTGCACCGACCGGATCAACGGGGCCAAGGCCGCCTGGAAGGAGGCCGGCGCCCCCGAGGTCCAGACGATCGAGCTCGGTACGGACAACACCCCGGCGGGCGCGCAGGCCAAGGTCGAGGCGACGGTGACGGCGCATCAGGGCGTCGCGCACTGGGTGGTCATGGGCTGCAACGACGAGAACGTCTCGGGCGGGGTCAAGGGCCTGAACAACGCGGGCGTCAAGGGCGCGGACATCGTCGGTGTCGGCCTCGGCGCCTATCTGGCCTGCAAGGACTGGCAGGCGGGCGCCGACAACGGGATGAAGGCGGCGCTCTACATCCCCGGCGACGAGGTCGGCAAACTGGCCGTCCAGGCGATGTACGACAAGCTCAAGAACGGCAAGGAGTTCGCCCCCGAGGCCTTCGCCCCGACCAGGATGGTCGACGCGGGCACCTGGCGGGACGCCGGATTCGGCTGCAAGTGATGACCCCCGCACCTGCACCTGCCCCCGCACCTGCCCCCGCCACGGCGCCCGGACTGCGGGTGGCCGGCGTCGCCAAGAGCTTCGCCGGGGTCCCGGCCCTGAGCGGCGTCAGCCTGGAGTTCCCGGCCGGTTCGGTCACGGCCCTGATGGGCGAGAACGGCGCCGGGAAGTCCACCCTGCTGAAGATCGTCTGCGGCGACCAGCCGGCCGACTCCGGCACGGTCCACGTCGACGGCGCCGAGGTGCGGCTGCGCTCCCCCGCCGACGCGCGGGCCGCCGGCATCCGGTTCATCCCCCAGGAGCCGGAGATCGTCCCGCACCTCACGGTCGCCGAGAACGTCTACCTCGGCGCCCTGCCCACCCGGGGCGGCCGCCGCTTCGACCGGGCCGCGCTGCGCCGCCGGCTCCGGGAGGACCTGGCCCGGATCGGCTTCGGGCACGTCCTCGACGCGGACACCCCGGGCATCCGCCTCACCGCGGCCCAACGCCAGCTCGTCGAGATCCTGCGGGCATTGACGGGAGAGGCGAAGGTCATCGCCTTCGACGAACCCACCTCCTCGCTCTCCGAGCACGAGGTGGAGGCCCTGTTCACGCTGATCCGCGGACTGCGCCGGCAGGGGCTCGCCGTCGTCTACGTCTCCCACCGCATGCAGGAGATCTTCCGGCTGGCCGACCGGGTGGCCGTCCTGCGCGACGGGGAGCTCGTCGGAGTGAAGGACGCCGGCGCCACGGACGAGGGCGACGTCGTACGGATGATGGTGGGCCGGGACCTGTCCGCCGCGCGGAGGGGTTCCGCCCGTCCGCGCGCGGCCACCGGCCGCGTCGTCCTGGACGTACGCGAGGTGACCACCGACGACGTGCGCGGGATCAGCCTCCGGGTCCGGGCCGGCGAGGTGGTGGCCCTGGCGGGGCTGGTCGGTGCCGGCCGCTCCGAACTGGCCCGGGCGCTGATCGGCGATCTGCCGCTGCGCGGCGGGACGGTCTCGGTGCTGGGCGAGGAGATACGGCTGCGCCGCCCCCGCGACGCGATCCGCGCGGGCATCGGGCTCGCCCCCGAGGAGCGCAAGGCGCAGGCGCTGTTCCTCGACCGGTCGGTCCGCGACAACATCGCGCTGGTCGTCCTGGACCGGCTGAGCCGCCTGCGGTTCGTACGACGGTCGGCGGAGAAGGAGCTCGCCCGGGAGTACACCGCGCGACTGCGCGTGCGCACCCCGTCGGTGGACCGGGAGGTGCGCACGCTCTCGGGCGGCAACCAGCAGAAGGTGGTGCTCGCGCGCTGGCTGGCCCGCAGGCCCAAGGTGCTGATCCTCGACGAGCCGACCCGGGGCATCGACGTCGGCGCGAAGGCCGAGATCCACCGGATCGTCGCCGACCTCGCCGAGGCCGGGGTGGCGCTGCTGGTCATCTCCTCCGAACTGCCGGAGGTGCTGGCGCTGGCCGACCGGGTGCTGGTGATGCAGGGCGGCCGGATCACCGGAGAGCTCGACCGGTCCGCGGCCACCGAAGAGGCCGTCCTGGCCCTGGCGATGGCCGACGACCTGACCACGAAGGCGACGGCCGACGGAGGACCCCGGTGAAGGTGAACAGCGCGACCGCGGAAGACGGCGTGTCCGACGAGAGGGCCGGGGCGACGGGCGTCACCGGCCGGGGCGGCCCGGCGCCGGGCACCGGTCGGCGGCCCGGCCGGCGGCTCCTGTCGCTCGCCGGCTCCGTCGGCGGGCAGAACCTCAGCCTGATCGGCGCCCTGGTGCTCGTGCTGGCCCTCTTCGGATGGCTCAACCCCGCCTATCTGACCTGGGCCAACATCAAGGTCATCGGCGACGCGGTGACCATCTCCGGGCTCCTCGCCCTCGTCCAGACGGTGGTGATCATCTGCGGGGCCCTGGACATCTCGGTCGGCTCCCAGGTGGGCGTGGCCTCGGTGGTCTCCGCCATGGTCTTCACCTCCACCGGCGGGAACGCCCTGTTCGGCATCGCCGCCGCCCTGGGTGCGGGCCTGCTCGCCGGACTCGTCAACGGCGCGGTCATCGTCTTCGGCCGGGTCAACCCCGTCATCGCGACGCTGGCCACCCTCGCCGCGTACAAGGGGGTCGCCCAGCTGCTGTCGAAGGGCGCGGCCCAGGGGTACGTGAGCAACGACGACGTCTTCGTCTTCCTCGCGAACGGCGCGGTCGCCGGAATCCCCGTGCTGCTCTGGGTGCTCGCCGTGGTCACCCTCGCCATCCACCTGCTGCTGAAATCGACGGACATCGGCCGCAACATCTACGCCATCGGCGGCAACGACACCGCCGCCCGGCTGGCCGGGATCGGCATCAACAAGTACCTGATCGCCATCTACGGCCTGGCCGGGGTGGTCGCCGCGGTCGCCGGCGTCCTGCTGACGGCCCGGACCGGCTTCGGCCACCCCGTCTCCGGCAGCGAGGGCCTCGAACTGAAGGCGATCACCGCCGCCGCGCTCGGCGGCTGCCTGCTGGCGGGCGGAAAGGGCGGAGTGGGCGGCACCCTGCTGGCCATCACCCTGCTCGGGGCGCTGGACAACGGGCTGACCGTACAGGGCGTGAACCCGTTCTGGCAGAACGTCGCCCAAGGCGCCCTCCTCGTGGTGGCCGTGGTGATCCAGAAGCGGCGGGCCGGGGAGCGGGCGGTGGGACTGCCCACCTGACAGGCGGAGTTCACCGGTTGAAGAGGTGGGTCGCGAACAGCCGCACCCGCCCGTTCAACCGGTGAACTCAGCTTCCTCGTATGCCCGTTGATGGTTCCACGTCTTGACGCCCGTGGGCGGCGGGAGCACAGTGGCCAGCGGCGCCGCTTGAGAGCGCTCTCACAGAGCGGGCCGTCCCCCCAAGAGAGGCCACACCCATGCGTCTCCCCACCGGCAGAAAGCGGCCGTCCGTCCGTCGGGCCGTCATCGCCGCGTTCGGCACGATGGCCGTGGCGACCGCCGCCGCGGCCGTGGTCACCCTGCCCGCCAACGCCGTCGCTCCCCCGCCCCCTGCGGGCTGGTCCCAGGTGTTCCTGGACGATTTCAACGGGGCCGCGGGCTCCGGCGTGAACACCGCGGACTGGCAGTACACCACCGGCACCAGCTACCCCGGCGGCCCCGCCAACTTCGGTACGGGCGAAGTCGAGACGATGACCGCGAGCACCGCGAACGTCTCCCTCGACGGCGCCGGGAACCTGCGGATCACCCCGCGCCGGGACGCCGCCGGCAACTGGACCTCCGGCCGCGTCGAGACCCGCCGCTCCGACTTCCAGCCCCCGGCCGGCGGCAAGCTGCGCACCGAGGCCCGGATCCAGATGCCGAACGTCACGGCCGCGGCGGCGAAGGGCTACTGGCCGGCCTTCTGGATGCTCGGCGCGCCCTACCGCGGCAACTGGTGGAACTGGCCCGGCATCGGCGAGATCGACATCATGGAGAACGTCCAGGGCATCAACAACGAGTGGGCCACGGTGCACTGCGGCACGAGTCCGGGCGGCCCCTGCAACGAGACCTCCGGCATCGGCGGCCAGCGCGTCTGCACCGGCACCACCTGCCAGGCCGGTTTCCACACGTACGCGGTGGAGTGGGACCGCTCCACCGCGGTGGAGGAGATGCGCTTCTACCTGGACGGGGTCAACTTCCACACCGTGCGCGCAAGTCAGGTGGACGCCGCCACCTGGACCAATGCCACCAACCACGGCTACTTCATCATCCTGAACGTCGCCATGGGCGGCGGCTTCCCGGACGCCTTCGGCGGCGGACCCGACGCGGGCACCCAGCCCGGCTACGCGATGGTGGTCGACTACGTGTCCGTACTGCGGTCGACGGGAGGCGCGACCCCGCCGACCACACCCCCGACCACACCCCCGACGACCCCGCCCACCACGCCGCCGTCCGGCAACCGCGACGCGTACCGCACCATCGAGGCCGAGTCGTACGACGGCCAGGCCGGACTGGGCACGGAGACCACCACGGACACCGGCGGCGGCCGGAACCTGAGCGCGATCGCGAACGGCGACTGGGCCCTGTACAAGGGGGTGGACTTCGGCTCCACCGCGGCGACGCAGTTCCACGGGCGGGTCGCGAGCGGAGCGGCCGGCGGCGTGAGCGGACTGGTCGAGGTCCGGCTGGACAGCCGCACGAACCCGCCGATCGGCAGCTTCTCGGTCGCCGGAACCGGGGGCTGGCAGAGCTGGCGGACCGTCCCGGCGAACATCAGCGCCGTCACCGGCACGCACGACGTCTACCTCACCTTCACCAGCGGCCAGGGCGCCGACTACGTGAACGTGAACTGGTTCGACTTCGGACACTGACCGGATCGAGCGGACCGAGGAGACGCTCATGAACGCACGACGACCCCTCCCCCTGCCGCTGGCGGCCGCGCTGATCGCCCTGCTGGGGTTCGTCCTGCCGGCTCCGGCGCGCGCCGCGGCGCACCACGCGCAGGCCGGAGCCGGGGCCTTCCCGATCACCTTCCAGAACAACACCCGCGGGGCGTACCCCGATGCGCAGATCTTCATCACCGTGCTCGGCCAGGTGACGCCCGGCCAGTGGTCGTACATGAAGCCCGACGGCTCCATGGCCCACATCAACCACCTCGACGCCTCCGCGCCCGGCCACCTCACCAAACGGGGGGTCGACTATCCCAACATGTCCTTCACGCTGGCCCGGGTCGGCGGGACGGTGCCCTCCCCCGAGTCGATCCGCGGGGGCCGGATCTACGTCTCGCTCGGCTCGCCCCTCTACCTCCCGGTCTCCCCCGACGACCAGGGCTGGGGCGGTCCCGACCTGCGCAATCCCAACGACCCGAACAGCGACGTGTACTACGACTGGTACGAGTACACCTACGTGCGCGGCCAGGTCGCGTTCGGCGGGAACACCACCCAGGTCGACCAGTTCGGCTTCCCGATGACCTCCCGGCTGCGCCAGACCTCCAGCGGCTACGACACCACCCGGGGCATCACCCGGACCCGCGCCGAGGTCATGCAGCAGTACGCGGCCTCCCTCGGGGCGGCCTTCAAGCCGCTGCAGAACGGCTACCGCATCGTGGCCCCGCGCTCCTCGGAACTGTTCCTCGCGGGCGGGGCGCGGCAGAACCACCTCACGGCCGCCATCGACCAGGCCTGGTCCCACTACACGGCCCATCCGTTCACCCTGACCCGGCTCGGCGAGACCTTCTCGGGGCGGGTCGTGGGCTCCACCCTGACCTTCAGCAAGAACGGCGCGGGCCCCTTCACCCTCCACAAGCCCACCTCGCCGGACGTCATGGCCTGCGCGGGAGCGCTGGCTTCGGGCAACGACACCGAGAAGCAGCTCGGCGCGGAGTTCTGCGCCGCGTTCAACCGGGGCATCGCCCTGGACACCACCGCCTGGTACACCCCGGCGGCGTACTACGGCGGGGCGGCGAAGAACGACTACGCCGACTTCTTCCACACCGTCGGCCTGGACAAGCGGGCCTACGGCTTCCCCTACGACGACGTGGCCGACCAGTCCCCGGTCCAGATCCTCGGCAACGCCGAGCCGCCGACCGGGCTGACGCTCGGCATCGGCTGGTGACCTCCGCCCGTTCGCCGGGAGCGCTCTCAGGCTCCCGGCGGCACGGGTTACCCTGCTCTCCGTCGCGCCAACGGCCCCCGGACCCGCAGGAGGAGTGCCCGTGCCCGAACAGCTTCCAGGTCACCGCCCCACGCTGGAGGCCGTGGCGGAGCGCGCCGGGGTGTCCCGGGCGACCGCCTCCCGCGTGGTCAACGGCGGCGACGGCGTCCGCGCGCATCTGGTGGAGAAGGTCCGCGAGGCCGTGCGGGAGCTCGGGTACGTGCCGAACCCGGCGGCCCGCACCCTGGTCACGCGGCGCACCGGGGCCGTGGCCGTGATCATCGCGGAGCCGGAGATCCGGATCTTCTCCGACCCCTTCTTCTCCCGACAGATCCGTGGCATCAGCAAGGAACTGACCGCGCACGACACCCAGTTGGTCCTGCTGCTGGTGGAGGACCGGGGGGACTACGACCGTATCGAGCGCTATCTGGCCGGCGGCCACGTCGACGGTGCGCTCGCCTTCTCGCTGCACACCGACGACCCGCTGCCCGCGATCACCCGCCGCGTCGGGATGCCCACGGTGTACGGCGGCAGGCCGGGCTGGGCCCCGGTGTCCGGGGGGCACGGCGGGGTCGCGTACGTGGACGCGGACAACCGCGGAGGGGCCCGCGAGGCCGTACGGCACCTGCTGGACCGGGGCCGGCGGAGGATCGCCCACATCGCCGGCCCGCTGGACCAGACCTCGGCGGTGGACCGGCTCGACGGCTACCGGGACGTGCTGCTCGACGCCGATCCCGCGCTGATCGCGGAGGGGGACTTCACCGCGGCGGGCGGGGCGGGGGCGATGGCCGCGCTGCTGGAGCGCTGCCCGGACCTGGATGCCGTGTTCGCCGCGAACGACCTGATGGCGACGGGCGCCCTGCGGGTGCTGCGGGAGCGCGGCCTGGCCGTCCCCGGGGACGTGGCGCTGGTCGGGTTCGACGATGCCGAGCTGGTGGCGGAGACCGCCGATCCGCCGCTGACGACCGTGCGCCAGGACATCGAGGGCATGGGCCGCCTCATGGCACAGCTGCTGCTGCGCACCCTCGACAAGACCCAGGGCGACCGGGCCGTGCCCGCCTCGGTCGTGACCCCGACGGCGCTGGTGCGGCGCGGCTCCGCCTGACGCCGCCCCGACGCACCGCCGCCCCGACGCCCCGACGCACCGGCGCCGCGGCGTCCCGGCGTCCGTCTCGACGGGCGGCGCGAACTCGCCGTGCGGCGCGGGTGATTGTGGACGAATGGGCCCGGCCTCGGGTACGACTCTTGACGGGGCCCCGGCTGCGGGTGCAGGCTCCAGTCGCGCTCTGAGAGCGCTCTCAAATCTGGCGCACTCCCACCCCCGCACCCTGCCCGTCCAGGCCAAGGAGGCCGCCCCATGTCGATCCCCCGAACCTTCGGAAGAACCGCGGTCCGCCTCGGCGCCGTCGCGCTCACCGGAGCGCTCCTGGCCGCCTGCGGATCCGGTTCGGGCGCAGGCTCCTCCGACTCCGCGGGCGGCGGCATCACGCTCACCATCGACCTGTTCGGCGCGTTCGGCTACCAGGAGTCCGGGCTCTACGCCGAGTACGAGCGGCTCCACCCCGGCGTCAAGATCAAGCAGACCGACACCGAGGACGAGCAGGACTACTGGAAGTCGCTGCAGACCAGGCTCGCGGGAGGCGGCGGACTGGCCGACGTCCAGGCCGTCGAGGTCGGCCGCATCGCCTCGGTCACCCAGCAGCAGGCCGGCAAGTTCGTGGACCTGAACCAGTACGGGGCCGGCGCGCTCAAGGAGGAGTTCGCCCCCGCCAAGTGGTCCGCCGCGACGACCAAGGACGGCAAGGTGCTGGGTCTGGGCACCGACGTCGGGCCCGAGGCCATGTGCTACCGCAGCGACCTGTTCCGGGCCGCCGGCCTGCCCACCGACCGCGCCGAACTGGCCACCCGGTGGGCGACCTGGGACGGCTACCTCGAACTCGGCCGCCAGTACAAGGCGAAGGCTCCCGCGGGCAGCGCCTGGCTCGACAGCGTGGGCAGCCTGAACGCGATCATGGTCGGGCAGGAGAAGGAGCGCTACTACGACGCCTCGGGCGCCCTGATCTACGAGAACAGCCCCGCCGTGAAGGCCGCCTGGGACGCCTCGGTCAAGGCGGCGGGCGAGGGGCTCAGCGCCAAGCTGGACCAGTGGTCGCCGCCGTGGAACCAGGCGTTCTCCTCGGGGTCCTTCGCCACCCTGCCCTGCCCCGCGTGGATGCTCGGCTACATCAAGGGCCAGGCGGGAGAGGCGGGCAAGGGCAAGTGGGACGTCGCGAAGCTGCCCGGCGGCGCGGGCAACTGGGGCGGCTCCTACCTGGCGGTCCCGACCGCGGCCGCCCACAAGAAGGAGGCGTACGAACTGATCAAGTGGCTCACCGCGCCCGAGCAGCAGACCAAGGTCTTCCGCGGACAGGGCAACTTCCCCTCCGCCACCAAGTCGATCGGGGCGATAGCCGACGCCAAGGACCCGTACTTCTCGGACGCGCCGATCGGCCGGATCTTCGGTGACGCCGCCGAGCAGGCCCCCGTCCAGGTGCTCGGCCTGCACGACAAGGACATCGCCGACCAGATCAACAACGCGCTCAGCGAGGTGGAGCGCAAGGGCACGGCGCCCGAGACGGCCTGGTCGAACGCGAAGAAGGCCGTCAAGAATGCCCTCGGCTGAGCCACTGGCACCGAAGCCGCCCGCGGCTCCGGTGGCGCCGGCGGCGCCCCTGGCCGCCCCGGAGCCGCCGGAGCCCTCGCCCCGGCGGCGCGGGCGGCCCGCCTCGCTGTCCCCGTACGCCTTCCTCGCCCCGTTCTTCACCCTGTTCGCCGCGTTCGGGATCTTCCCGCTGCTCTACACCGCGTACGTCTCCCTCTACCGCGCCGAGCTCCAGACCCCCGGCGAGCTGGAGTGGCGCGGGCTCGGCAACTACGCGGCGCTGTTCACCGATCCGTTCTTCCGGACCGCGCTGCGCAACACCTTCACCATCGGCGTGCTGTCCACCGTGCCCCAGCTGCTGATGGCCCTGGGGCTGGCCCACGTACTCAACTACCGCTTGCGCGCCCGGACGTTCTTCCGGACCGCGCTGCTGCTGCCGTACGCGACCTCGGTCGCCGCCGCCTCGCTGATCTTCGCCCAGCTCTTCGGGCACGATTTCGGGCTGATCAACCGCCTGCTGGACCTGGCGGGCATCCACCCGGTCGACTGGCAGAACGGCACGGCGGCCTCCCAGATCGCCGTCTCCTCCATCGTCGTCTGGCGCTGGACGGGCTACAACGCGCTGATCTACCTGGCCGGCATGCAGACGATCCCGACCGAGCTGTACGAGGCGGCCGAGGTCGACGGGGCCTCGCGCCTGCGGCAGTTCCTGCACGTGACCCTGCCCGGGCTGCGGCCCACGATCGTCTTCACCGCGATCGTCTCGACGATCGGGGCCACCCAGCTGTTCGGCGAACCGCTCCTGTTCGAGGGTTCGGTTTCCGGCGGCATCTCGCACCAGTACCAGACCCTCGGGCTGTACATGTACGAGCAGGGCTGGGGCTTCTTCCACCTGGGCCGGGCCGCCGCCATCGCCTGGGTGATGTTCCTGCTGATCGTGATACTGGTCGGGGCCAACTCCTGGATCGCGCGCCGCCGTTACCGCAAGGAGGCCGTCCGATGAGCGCGAGCGCCTCCAACCGGCGCGGCGGCAGGCTCACCTACGCCGTCCTGATCTGCGCGGTGCTGGTCTCGGCCTTCCCGCTGTACTGGACCCTCGTCGCGGCCAGTCGTACCAATGCCGAACTGGCCCGTCCGTTCCCGGCCTTGCTGCCGGGGCCGCGGCTCCTGGACAACTTCCGGGCCGTCCTGGACGAGGCCGCGATCGGCAAGGCGCTGCTCAACTCGCTCATCGTCTCCGGGTCGATCACCGTCGGCACGGTGCTCTGTTCCACGCTGGCCGGGTTCGCCTTCGCCAAGCTCCGCTTCCGCGGCCGCGGGGCGCTGCTCGGCGCCGTCGTCGCCTCGATGATGATCCCGCCGCAGCTCGGGGTGATCCCGCTCTTCATGCTGATCGTCGAACTGCAGTGGGTGAACCAGCTCCAGGCCGTCATCCTGCCCGGGCTCGTCTCGGCCTTCGGGGTGTTCTTCATGCGGCAGTTCCTGGTGCAGTCGCTGCCGGACGAGCTGATCGAGGCGGCCCGGGTGGACGGGGCCTCGCACGCCCGGATCTTCTGGTCGATCGTCGTGCCGATCGCCCGTCCGGCCATGGCCGTCCTGGGCCTGCTGACCTTCATGACCGCCTGGAACGACTTCTTCTGGCCGATCGTCGCGCTGTCCTCGCAGGAGCCGACCGTCCAGGTCGCACTGCGCCAGCTGGGCGGCGGCTACGTCCACGACCAGTCCGTGATCATGGCGGGCACCCTGCTCGGCACCCTGCCCGTGCTGCTGGTCTTCGGACTGCTCGGCCGCCAGATCGTCGGCGGCATCATGCAGGGCGCGGTCAAGGGCTGACGCAGCGGCCCCCGGCCCTCCCCTCACTTCCTCTGGAGTCTTCATGACCACGCTCGACGCGTCCCCCCTCGCGACGACGGGCCTCGCCTTCCCGGCCGGTTTCCGCTGGGGCACGGCCACCGCCGCCTACCAGATCGAGGGCGCGGCCGCGCTGCACGGCCGGACGCCGTCCATCTGGGACACCTTCAGCCACACCCCCGGAAGGGTGCTCCACGGCGACACCGGTGACACGGCCGCCGACCACTACCACCGCCTGGCCGAGGACGTGGCCCTGCTGCGGCGGCTGGGCGTGAGCGACTACCGCTTCTCGGTGGCCTGGCCGCGGGTCCAGCCCACCGGCCGGGGGCCCGCCGACCGGCGCGGCCTGGACTTCTACCGCCGGCTCACCGACGCCCTGCTGGCCGCCGGGATCCGGCCGGTGGCCACCCTCTACCACTGGGACCTGCCGCAGGAGCTCGAGGACCTCGGCGGCTGGCCCGTACGGGAGACCGCCGAGCGGTTCGCGGAGTACGCGGGGCTCGTGGCCGGGGCACTCGGCGACCGGGTGGCCGCCTGGACCACCCTGAACGAGCCCTGGTGCTCGGCCTTCCTCGGCTACGCCTCCGGCGTGCACGCCCCGGGCCGCACCGAACCGGAGGCCGCGCTGCGGGCCGCGCACCACCTCAACCTGGCCCACGGCCTGGGCACGGCGGCCCTGCGCGCGGCCCTCCCCCCGTCGGCGGAGGTCTCCCTGACGCTGAACCTGCACGCCCTGCGGCCGCTGACACGCTCCGCCGCCGATCTGGACGCGGTGCGCCGGATCGACGCGGTGGGCAACAGGATCTTCCTCGACCCGGTCTTCCACGGGCGTCTTCCGCAGGACCTGGTCCGGGACACCGCCGGGGTGACGGACTGGTCCTTCGTCCGGGACGGCGATCTGGCGGCGGCCGCGTCGCCGATCGACTGGCTGGGCGTCAACTACTACTCCCCGACGGTGGTCGCGGCCGCCGAGCCCGGGCTCGCGGCCGCGGCTTCCGGGCCCTCGCCGTGGGTGGGCGCCGAGGAGCACGTGCGCTTCCTGCCCGCGCCGGGGCCGCGGACGGCGATGGACTGGCCCGTGGACGCGGGCGGCCTGCACGAGCTGCTGGTCCGGCTGCGCGACGAACTGCCGGGCATGCCGCTGATGATCACGGAGAACGGAGCCGCGTACGCGGACTACGCCGACCCGGAGGGCGAGGTGCACGATCCCGACCGGATCGGCTATCTGCACGGCCATCTGGCCTCGGTGCACCGGGCGATCGAGGACGGGGCGGACGTGCGCGGGTACTTCGTGTGGTCGCTGCTGGACAACTTCGAGTGGGCGTACGGCTACAGCAAGCGGTTCGGCCTGGTCCACGTGGACTTCGCGACCCAGCGGCGCACGCCGAAGGACAGCGCCCGCTGGTACGCCGACGTCATCGCCCGGGGCGGGCTGCCAGCCTGACCACCGCCGCCCGGCCCCGGGTGCGCAGGGTGCAGGCGGCGGCGCCGGTGATCAGAACGGCGTCGTACGGGCCGAGGGAAACCACGGCTTCGGCCTCGGCCTCGGCTTCGGCTTCGGCTCCCGCTCCGGCTCCGGCTCCGGCTCCGGCTCCGGCTTCGGCTTCGGCTTCGAGTTCCGCCGGACCCTGCAGGGCGACCAGCAGCAGGGTCTCCCCCGGCTCGGCGCGGAGCGCGAGGGCACCCCGTACGACCGCGGTCCGCGCCCGCACCCGGTCCCGGCGGTACATCACGTTGAAGTTCACGACGGGCCCGTCGAGGAGCCGGCAGTCGGTGGGGGCGTCGCCGGGGAAGTCCTGCGGTGCGTAGCGCTCGTCGACGAGGCGGCGGGCGCCGGCCACCGTGAGGTCCATGCCCGCTCCCTCGGCGAGGGTCAGCGTGCGGTCGACCCCGGGAAAGGCCGAGAACGGCCCGTCGGCGGCCACCTCCGCGAGGCTGATGCGCCAGCCGAAATCGGCCATCGAGGCGCCCTCGGGCCAGGCCGCGATCTCGCGGGTCACCCCGCCGCCGTTCTTCCAGGCGACCGCCGCGCGGTCGCCCGCGCGCAGGATCCGGACCTCGTTGCCGCCGGCCATGGCGTCGTTCCTTCCGTCGGGTGCGCACCGCCCTGTGCGGGGCGGTGCGTTCCCGGGCGGCCGTGGCCGAGCCTATCGACCCCGCGGTCTACCCGACCGAGAGGTCGTCCGCGTGGACCGCGCCCTGTCCGTACCAGCCGTGCAGGTAGACGGTGACCGTGCCGGAGGCGCCGGTCGTGAAGGGGACCGTCAGCCTCGACCAGCCGGTCGAGCCGGTCCACGTACTGGCGCTCGCGCCGCCCCGGACCCCCAGGTAGGCGTAGCCGCCCTGCACCCAGCCGGCCAGCGTGTACTTCGTGTTCGGGGCGAGGGCCAGGGTCTGGGAGCACTCGCCCGTCCCGGAGGAGGTGGGTGCGGCCTTCAGGGCGTACGAGCCCCCGTGTGCCGGGGCGGACACCACCGCGCCGCCGCTCTCGCAGGTCCACGGGGCGAGGACGCCGCTTTCGAAGCCGCCGTTGACCAGTGCGCCGCTGCCGCCGCCCGGGCCGGAGACCGTGAGGGTGAGGACGGCGGTGTGGCCGAGGCCGCCGGCGGTGCCGGTGACGGTGATCGGATACGTACCGGGGGCGGCCGAGGCGGAGGCGGCGACCGTGAGCCGGGCCGAGCCCCCCGCCGTGACGGAGGCCGGGTCGACGGAAGCGGTCACTCCGGCGGGTGCTCCGGAGGCCGTGAGGGCGATGGTGTGCGCGGTGCCGGAGACGACCGTCGTGTTCAGGGCGGCGGTGGTGGAGCCGCCCGGCGCCACGGAGGCCGAGCCGGGTGTGACGGCGAGCGAGAACTCGTCGGCGACGGGACCCCCGCCGCCCGTGAACGGCGCGAAGGTGTGGCTGAAGTACCAGGGGTCCTGGACGATGCCCGAGCAGGAGTCGGAGCCGCCGGTGCCGGGGCAGCCGCCGTTGTCGCGCTGGAGCGCCCAGAAGGACAGCGTGTTGATGCCCTTGCCCACCGCCCAGTCGCGGACGGCGGCGGCGTCGGCGGTGGTGAAGGTCTCGGCGGGGCCGTAGTCGTCGATGCCCGGCATCTCGGTGACGCCGATCATCCCCCAGAGCTGGGCGGGGGTCTTGGCCGGGTACAGGCCGGCGAGCTGGTCGTAGAGCCCGGCGGCCGCGGTCTGGGTGTCGGTCGCCATGTGGTGGGTGGCGCCGTCGTAGTAGTCGAAGGTCATCAGGTTCACGACGTCGACCCGGGCGCCCGCCGCCTTGGCGCTCTTGAGGACCGCGAGCCCGCTGCCCGCGAGCCCGCCCGTGGTGGTGGGCAGGGTGTACGAGACCTGCAGGGGGCGGCCGTTCGCCGCGGCCCAGTCCTGCACCTTCCTGATCGCCTGGTTGCGCCGGTCGACGCCCGCCTTGTTCGTCAGCGAGTTGTCCTCGATGTCCATGTCGAGCCGGGACACCTCGTAGGTGGTGATCACCTTCTCGTACGCGGCGGCGATCGCGTCCACGCTGGTGCAGCTGTCGGCGATCTCGGTGCCGCCGTTGTCGGCCGCGTAGCCGCCGAAGGAGGGGATCACGTCGCCGCCGCGCGAGCGGATGGTGGCGAAGTCGGCCCCGAAGACGGAGGCGGAGACGGGCTGTCCGGTGTCGCCGTTCCAGTAGGGGGTGCACGAGCCCCTGGCCTCGGTCTGTACGAAGGCCATGGTCAGGTACGTGGCTCCGGACTTCTGGGCGAGGTCGGCGGGGCTGTCGCCGTTGTACGCCTCGAAGTACGGGGCGAAGACGTGCGCGGGCAGCGGGGTCGCGGCGTGGGCGGCGCCGCCGGTCCCGAGGACGAGTCCGGCGGAGGCGAGGACCGTGGTCAGGGCCGCGAATAAGGCAGGGAGGGGCCTGGGACGTCTCATCGATGCTCCCGGTGGGGCGCGAGCGAACGGGCGGACGCCCCATGATTGGTCTGGACCAGGTGCGGGTCAAGGGGTCCGGACCGCTTCGGTTGCCGCAGCGGGAACGGGAGTTACAGGAGGCTCCTGGCGGTGAGGGGCAGCGAGACGCGTCCGGGGTGTTCGAAGTCCGCGGCGGTGCCCTCGGCGGCGTCCGCGTCGACCGCGTACACCATGAGCGGGCTGCTGCCCGTGGGGCCCGTGGCGGTGGCGCGCAGCCGGTAGCGCTCGGTGCGGACGGCCTCGGGGGCGAGGGCGGCGCCGCCCGCGTAGAGGTGGGCCGGCTTGGCGTCGGTTGCGATGCGCAGGTCGACGGCGCGCCAGGCACCGGTGGCCGGGTCGCGGCGTTCGAGGACGAAGGAGGCGGCGGGTCCGGGGAGGTCGCCGGGCTCGCCGGTCAGGGGCTCCATCTGGAAGGCGACGAGCAGATGCCGGTAGGCCTGGGAGTCGCCGTTGCGGACGGTGACCGTGAACTCCTGGGCGGGTCCGCCGCGGACCAGGTGCAGCGCGCCGCCGGGGGTCACCGCGGTCAGGGACAGCCGGGTCGCGGGGGCCGGGGGCGCCGGCGGCGTCTTCGCGGGCGCGGCCGGGGACGCGGCGACGGGGGTGGCGGTCGGGGTGGGCGTGGGCGCCGGTGCGGAGGCGGTCGGGGTGGCCGGTGCGGTAGCCGCCGGGGACTCGGAGCCGGAGGGCGAGGGGCTCGCCGGGCGGGCGGAGGCGGCCGGGCGGTCCGGGTGGCCGGAGCAGGCCGTCAGGACGGCCGGGAGCGCCGCCAGTACCGCCGAGGCGATCAGCAGACGGGGTCTGACGTGCATGGTGGGCCCTCCTACGGCTCCCGTGAGGGCAGGACCGTAGCAAGCGCGGCCCACCGGTACGCAGGGGCGGCGGATGACACTTCGGTATCGGTTGGCCGGGCGCGGGAGCCGGGTCGGGCGCGGGAGCCGGGGGCGGGCGCGGGAGCCGGGGGCGGGGGCGGGGGCCCCCCCCACCCCCCCCCCCCCCCCGCCGGCCCCCCCATAATGCCCCCCGGCGGGACCGGGGGGCCCCGGGGGGGGGCCTAACCACCCCCGC
>NZ_JBIASZ010000026.1:0-74103 GCF_042891345.1 Streptomyces sp. NPDC001903 | reverse complement strand
CGGGGCGGGGGGGGGGCGCGGGGGGGGGCGGGGGCGCGGGGGGGGGGGGGGGGCGCGGGGGGGGGGGGGGGGCCCCCCGACCCCCCGCCCCCGCCCGCGGCGGTCAGCCCTTGAAGGCCGCCTGGCGGACCGGGGAGGCCTCGGCGAGGGCCTTCACGACCGCGTCGGTCCCCGCGCGGAGCCCGTACACGGGGGTGCCCGGCTGCTGGCGCCAGGAGTCCTCGATGCCGCCCGCGTCGACGGTGTCGAAGCCGAGCTCGTCGATGAGCGCCCGTACGGCCTCCTTCGCCGCCGCGTCGTCGCCGGCCACCGGGAGGGCCACCCGGTCGGGGGCCCCGGCCGGGCGGTGCAGGGCCAGGATGTCCTCGGCGTACGTCCCGTTGAAGGCCTTGACCACCGGGTGCCCGAGGCGGCGCTGGCTCCAGCCGCTTTCGGTCAGCCCCTCGTCCTCGATCTCGGCGATGCGGCCGTCGCGCTGCTGCGGGTAGTAATTGCCGGTCTCGATGAGGACGAAGTCCTTCGCCGCCTCGTCGAAGAGGCCGGCGGGCAGGTTCGCCACGTTCTTCAGGGGGACGGTGACCACGACGACCTCGGCCCCGCGGGCCGCCTCCGCGACGGTGACGGGGGTGGCCCCGGTCTCCTTCGCGAGGTCGGCCAGGGTCTCGGGGCCGCGGGAGTTCGCCACGGACACCTCGTGTCCGAGGGCGGTGAGGCGGCGGGTGAGGTTGCCGCCGATGTTGCCTGCGCCGATGATGCCGATCTTCATGAGCTCTCCAGTGCGTGCAGGGTGGTCGGGTGCTGCGTGGAGTCCGAACCACCGGGCGCCGCAGCGCATTCCGCGTCCGGCCCTCCCGTCCCACGGATCCCCCGAACGAGTGGCCGGATCCCGGCCCGTACGAAATCAGCCAGAGAACTCCGGCGGCGCATGACCGGAAATCGACTTCGATTGCCGCGCGGCGAGATCCGCACCGGTAATTCGTTTACACGTGAACATCCTCGCCAACCGGTGGTAACTTCACGGGACTCCAGGGTGACGGAAAGAAAGAGAATCGCCGTTGCGGTCGAAAACAAGCCGTACACCACTCGACTTTCACAAGATCCCTTATGTAGTGTTTCATTCATTCGCCGCCCCACCGGGGGGCGGAGAGCAGGCGCGGCCGACCACCGCCTCTGTCCTGCTCGTTCGCGAAATACGTGACCCGACACGAGGGACCAGTATGCGGTTCCAGCTTTTGGGGCCGTTGAGTATTGCCCACGGCCCGGAAACCGTAGTTCTCAAGCCATCCAAGCCGACCAGCCTTCTCGCCGCTCTTCTTCTGCATCCCGGGGTCGTCGTTTCGACCACCTATCTGGTGAGTGCGGTGTGGGACGAGGACCCGCCGGCCACCGCGCGAGCCGCGCTGCAGACGTGCGTCCTGAGGCTGCGGAGGTTATTCACGAAGTACGGCATATCCACGACCACCATCGAGGCCGTGCCCGGCGGATACCGGATGCACAACGACGCCGAGACCCTCGACCTCGTCCTCTTCCGCGCCCTGACCTCCCGGGCGGGTGCCGCCGGCGGTCCGGGCGAGGAGCTGTACCGGCTGCGCGAGGCGCTCTCCCTGTGGCACGGGCCGCCGCTCGCCAACGTGGCCTCGCGGATGCTCCGGCGCGACGCGGTGCCCTCGCTCGAACAGGAGCGGCTGCGCGTGCTGGAGCGGGTCTGCGATCTCGAACTCGCCGCCGGGAACTGCCACCAGGTACTGGTCGACCTGTACGACAGCGCCCGCCGGCATCCGGTGCGCGAGCGCTTCACCGAACAGCTCATCGAAGCCCTCTACCGCACGGGGCGGCAGGCGGAGGCCCTCGCCGAGTACCGCACGGTACGGGACCGGCTGCGCGACGAGCTCGGCGTGGACCCGGGGGCCGGGCTGCGCCGTCTGGAACTGGCGATCCTGCGCGCCGAGGAGATCGGCGGGCCGGAGGCGGCGGCCGCGGGCCCCGCGGCCCGGCCGGGGCCCGGTGCCGGGACGGGGCCGGCCGCGCCGGCTGCCGCGCGGCCTCCCGCGGGGCCCGGCCTGCCGCGGACCGCCGCCGCGCCGGGCGCGCTGCCCCTGCCGTCGGCCCGGACCGCCGGGCCCGCGGCGGACAGCGGCTGGCGCGGGGTGCCGGCCAAGGGCCGCCCCGGCAGACCGGGCCTCGTGCCCGTACCCGGGTTCGCCGGGCGGGAGACCGACCGCGGGGCCATCGCCGCCCGGCTGACCTCCGCCGACGGTCCCCGGCTGGTCGTCGTCTCGGGCGCGCCCGGCATCGGCAAGTCGGCGCTGGCCCACCAGTGCGCGTACGAGGTCCGCGACGCGTTCCCCGGCGGGATCTTCACCCTCGCGCTGGCGCGGCCCGACGGCGGCGCCCTCGGCCCGGACGAGGCCCGCGCGTTGCTGCCGGGGCCCGAGGACGGCGGCCGGGGCCGCCGGCTCCTCGTCCTCGACGACGCGGCCGGCGCCGGGCAGGTGCTGCCGCTGCTCCCGGCGGCCGAGGACGCCTCCGTGCTGGTCACGAGCAGACGCGGGCTCGCCGCCGTCGTCGCCACGCACGGCGGCGCCGTCCACCGGCTGGACGCCCTCGGCCCGGACGAGGCGTACGCACTGCTCGCCGGGCTCGTCGGCACCGACCGGATCGCGGCCGAGGCGAAGGCCGCCGCGGAACTCGCGGACGTCTGCGGGCACTTCCCGCTCGCCCTGCGCATCGCGGCCGGCCGCCTGCTGACCCGGCCCGGCCTGTCCGTGGCCGACTGCACGGCCTGGCTCGCCGAGGAGCCGCCCGCCCGCCTCGCCCTCGCCGAGGATCCGCGGCTCTCCGTACCGGAGGTGTTCGGGCAGGCCGTCGGGGCCCTGTCGGCCGAACTGCGCGAGGTCTTCCTCCGCTTGGGCACGCTCGGTCCGCGGTCCCCCCTCACGGAGGCCGGCTCCGAGACCGAGCTCGAACAGCTCGTGGAGGCGGGGATGCTGGAGGACGGGCCACCGGGCACGCCGCCGTACCGCCTCCATTCCTTCCTCCGCGTCTACGCGCGTTGGCTGGCCCGCGGATCCCTCCCGACGCCCGCGACCACCCCCGTCCCGCGCTGACCTCCGAGCGCCGGCCTCCGCCCGGCGGCCTCCCCGTACGGCCCGTCTCCCCACGCCTCCCGCTGCCGTTCCCCTCCACCCACACCGCACCCAGGGGTGTCCCATGTCCCAAGCCAGCTATGAGACCGTCGCCGCCTCCCGGCCCCGGATACGCCGGGACGTGCTCTTCACCGAGACGCCCGACGGTGTGCTCTTCCACAACTCCGACGGCGGGTTCCGCCTCACCGCCCGCACGGCGTACCGGTTCGCCGCGCTGATCGTCCCGCACCTCACCGGCGAGCACACCGTCGCGGAGCTCTGCCAGGGCCTCGGCGAGGCTCAGCGCGCGATGGTCGGCGAACTCGTCAAGACGCTGTACGAACGGGACTTCGCCCGCTCCGTGCCGGCCCCGCGGACCCCCGCCGGACCGGAGCTCCCGGCGGACGTGGCCAGGCGGTTCGCGCCGCAGATCGCGTACGTGGACCACTACGCCGACCAGGCCGAGGAGCGGTTCCTGCGCTTCCGCGGCACGCGGGTCGCCGTCCTCGGCGAGGACTCCGTGGCCCGATGGTGCGCCCTCAGCCTGGTCCGCAACGGCTGTGCGGTCGTCGGCGTGCCGCCCGGCGCGGAGCGGGAGCTCGTCGAGGAGGACGCGCAGGAGGCCCGGGCCGACGGCTGCCCGGTGGAGATACGCACCCTGCCCCCGGGCGGGGAGCCCCTCGGGTGGGAGGAGTTGGCGGGGTACGACTTCGTCGTGGTCACCGGGGGTCATACGGCCCCCGTACGGCTGCTCCCGCTGCTGCGCGCCGGGATACCCGAGGGCCGGACCCTGCTTCCGGCCTGGTCGTACGGGTCGGACGCCGTCGTCGGCCCGCTGATGGCCGCCGGGACCGAGGGCTGCTGGGCCTGCGCGGCGCTGCGGCTGGGCTCGGCCCGCCCCGGCTCCGGGGCCGCCGACCTGTGGAGCACCCTGGCCCTGCCGGGCGCCGCGACCGTGCCCTCGGCTCCCGTGCCGGGCCGGCCGCTGGCCGCGATGCTCGGCAATCTGCTCGGCTACGAGGTCTTCCGCGCGGCCACGGGTGCGCTGCCCGCGGAGACCTCCGGGCGGCTGGTCGTCCAGGACACGCAGTCGCTGGACGTCACCGCCGAGCCGCTGTTCCCGCACCCGCGCTGCCCGTTCTGCGCCGGGGGTGACGGCTGCGGCACCCCGGACGACCGGGCGGCCGCGGAGCCGGTGGACCTGACCGCGGCGGGCACCTCGGGCGCCCCGGCGCTGCCGACGCTCGACACCGCCCGCGAAGCGGACGAGCTGGTGGCGGAGTTGAACCGGCGCTCCGCCATCGTCCGCCCGTACGCCGGGGTGTTCACCGGCTTCGCGGACGAGGCGCTCACCCAGATCCCCCTCAAGCTCGGCGTGGTCGAGCTGGGCATCGGCCACGCCGGGGCACGTGCGATCGCGGCCTTCGACGTCCACCACGTCGCCGGAGCCCGGATGCGCGCCCTGGACGCGGCCGCGCTCGTGTACGCCGAGCACGTCGTCCCCGCGCGCGGGCTGGTGACCGGCTCCCCGGCGGACCCGGCCCCCCTCGCCCTCGCCTCGGGGCTGCCGGGCCGGGCCGCCGTCCACCAGCCGGCCGTCTCGCTCCTGACGAAGGAACCCGTCCTCGTCCCGGCCGGGGCCGTCCGCCCCTTCGGACCGCACAATGGCGACCGGCTCTTCGAGCGGACCCGGGCGGGGGCCGGTGCGGGCCCCGCCCCCGCCGACGCCGCGGCGGCCGGGCTGCTCTCGGCCCTCGCGTACGACGCGCTGCTGCGCGCGGTACGGGGCGCCACGGCCACCCCGGTGCCGCTGCCGGACCCGGACGGGCCGGACGCCGAACTCGCCTTCCTCGTACGCTCGGCGGACCGGCTGGAGCTGCCGGTGGAGCTGCTCGACCTCGGGGAGGGCGACCGCAGCGGCGTGAGCGTGCTGCTCGCCCGCTCCGCGGAGCGCTGGGCGGTCGGCAGCGGCCTGGACCGGCGTACGGCGACCGCGGCCGCGCTGGCCGAACTCCTCGGTGCGGCCCAGTACGAGGGCGACCGCGCGGGCGGCGGCCGACCGGCCGACACCGGCGATCCACTGCTGCGCGACCTCGATCCCCGGGCCCTGGCGGTGTCCGGCCCGGGCGGCGGGGCGAACACCGACGAAGGCGCGGTCGGCTGGCCGGAGGTGCTGGAGCGGCTCGGCGCCGCCGGGCGCGATGCGTACCTGGTTCCGACGGGCGCGCCCGAGCTGGCCTCCGCGGGCGTCCACACCGTACGGGTGCTGCTGACGGCGGTGCGGGAGCCCGGCGATGACGCCTGACCGCCCCGCTCTGGTCCGGGCCGACCCCGCTGTGCGGGACGTGCTCGGGGCCGGTCCGGCCGAGCGGTTCACGGCGCTGCTGGACCGGGCGTTGGACGCCCTCGGCGGGCCCCCGGTGGAGCTGTCGGTGCTCGGGGCGGGCAACGCCTTCGCCGAGGCCGCGCCCCGCGGAGCCGATGGCCCCGACCTGCCCGTACGGCTGTACGGCCGTCAGGCCGTGGTCGGCCCGGCGCCGCTGCCCGGCGCCGGCGGTCCGGGGTGCGCCCGGTGCCTTGAGCGGCGCTGGCAGGCCGTACGGTCGGTGGCGCTGCGGGACGCCCTGGAGCTGGGCGGGGGCACCCGGGCGGCCGGCGACTGGCCGTACGCCCACGCCTTCGCCGCCGACGCCCTCGCGGCGCTCGTCGCGGGGGTCGAGGAAGCCGCGGTCCCCCGCGGGCCGTTCCCCGAGGTGCGGTCCCTGGACCTCGGCAGCGGCGCCGTGCGGCGGTACCCGCTCGTGCCCGATCCCGAGTGCCCGGTGTGCGCGGCGCCCGCCGCCGACGAGCCGCGCGCCCTGGAGCCGCTGGCGCCCGCGCCGAAGTACCGGCCGGGGGCCTTCCGCACCCGGCCCGTGGAGTCGTACGCCCTCGACGTGGCGGCTTTCGCCAATCCGCTGTGCGGTGCGCTGGGCCCCTCCCTCGTCCAGGACATCTCCTCCACCTCCACCTCCGCCACCATCGGCTGCTTCTCGCTGCGTTCCGGCCCCTATCTGCGCGAGACCTTCTGGGGCGGCCACACCGACTCCTTCGACCGCAGCGCCCGCGTCGGGGTCCTGGAGGGGCTGGAGCGGTACGCCGGAATGCGCGCCCGGACCCGGACGACCGGCGTCCGCGGCTCGCTCGCCCGGCTCGGCGCCGAGGCCGTGGACCCGCGCGAAGTCGGCCTCTACAGCGAGCGGTTCCACGCGGACAACCCGCGCGTGCGGCCCTTCGACCCCGACCGGGAGATCCCGTGGGTCTGGGGCTGGTCGCTGCGCGACCGGGTACCGCGCCTGGTGCCGGAGGTGCTGACCTACTACCACTCGCCCGGTCTGGAGAACCGTTTCGTGCAGGAGAGCTCCAACGGCTGTGCCACCGGCGGGAGTCTGGCCGAAGCGGTCTACTTCGGGCTGATGGAGGTCATCGAGCGGGACGCCTTCCTGCTCGCCTGGTACGGACGCCAGCCGCTGCCCGAGATCGACCCGGCGACCAGCGGCCGGACCTCGACCCGCGTGATGGTGGACCGGCTCGCCCTGTACGGGTACCGGGCGCGGTTCTTCGACACCCGGATCACCTTCCCCGTCCCGGTCGTGACCGCCGTCGCCGAGCGGTTCGACGGCGGACCCGGCCGGATGTGCTTCGGGGCCGGGGCCGGGCTGGACCCGGAGTCGGCGCTGGACTCGGCGCTGTGCGAGATCGCGACGGACGCCGTGAACCTGCCCGGGCGCACCGAGCGGGACGAGGCCCGACTGCGGGCGATGGCCGCCGACTTCGACCTGGTCACCGCGCTCCACGACCACCCGCTGGTGTACGGGGTCCCGGAGATGGGCCGGCACGCGGACTTCCTGCTGCGCGGACCGGCGACGGAGCCGCCGCGGCCCGTCTCGGCACTGCGCCCGCCCGAGGACCGGTGGGGCGGGGCGGGCGGGTCGGACGACGTGCGCGAGGACGTGGCGCGGTGCGTCGACGCGGTGGCCGGCGAGGGCTTCGACGTGGTGGTGGTCGACCAGACCCTGCCCGAGCAGCGGGTCCTGGGGCTGCACACGGTGAGCGTGCTGGTGCCCGGGCTGCTGCCGATCGACTTCGGCTGGTCGCGCCAGCGGGCGCTCGGCATGCCCCGGCTGCGGACCGCGCTGCGGGAGGCGGGGCTGCGCGAGCGCGATCTGGAGCCCGCCGAGTTCAACCCGGCGCCGCACCCCTTCCCCTGACCGCCCGACCGCCCCCCGACCGTAGGAGGACCCGTGGGCTACGCCCATGACTACGCCACCGCCATCATGCACCGCGGCCGGGTGCCGATGGAGCCCGTCGACTTCGTCCCCGACTGGGCCGACCGCCCGCGCAAGGCGAAGTTCCATCCGGGCGCGGAGACCCTGCCGCTGCCCGAGCCTCGGCACGGGCCTTCGACCGGTGCCGCCCGCGGATTCGACCTGCCTCTGCTCTCCGGAATGCTGCAGGACTCGTACGGGCTGACCGGCCGGCGCCTCGGCGTCCAGGCCAATACGGACCTGGCGGCGCTGCCCCACTACCCGCAGGCCAACTGGTCCCGCGGGACGGCCTCCGGGGGCGGTCTCTACCCGGTCGCCGTCCACTGGGCGGCCGGCCCGGGCGGCCCGCTGACGCCGGGCGTGTACCACTACGCCCCGCACCAGCACGGGATGCGGCGGCTGCTGACCGGCGACGTCACCGGTGACATCCGGGAGGCGCTGGGGTCCGACGCCCCGGCGCACGCCTCGGGCGCCGGCCAGTACCTGATCCTCGGCGTCAAGTACTGGCAGAACTCCTTCAAGTACAACAGCTTCTCCTTCCACGCCGTGAGCATGGACGTGGGCACGGTGCTCCAGACCTGGCGGCTGTGGGCGCAGGAGCACGGGCTGCGGATCGCGCCGGTGCTCTGGTTCGACGAGGAGCGGCTCGCCCGTCTGCTGGGCGTGGACCACCGGGAGGAGGGGGTCTTCGCGGTCGTGCCGCTGGAGTGGGCGGGAGAGCGTGCGGACACGGCCTCCGTCCCCGCGCCCTCCGCCGCCGCCTCCGCCTCCCCCGCCGCCGTCCGCCACCGCGACCGGGAACGCTCCCGCCGGGTCCTGGCCTTCGATTCCCTGCACCGGATCCACGAGGCCACCCTCGGCCGCGCCGCCGACCGACCGGAGCCCGGAGCGCTCGACCGCGCCGCCGCGCATCCGCCGCGCGGTACGGACCCGCTGCCGCTGCCCGCGCCCGCCACCGCGCCCCTCGGCGTCCACGCGGCGCTGCGGGCCCGGCGCAGCAGCTTCGGCCGGTTCGACGCGAGCCGCGCGCTCGCGCCGGAGCAGCTGGCCGCCGTACTGGCGGACTGCGCCGCGACGGCGGTGGGCAGCGAGGCCGAGCGGCCCGAGGGGCCGGGGCTGACCTCGCTGTACGTCTTCGTCAACCACGTGGCGGGGGTCGCCCCGGGCGCGTACGCCTACGATCCGGCGGCCCGCACCCTGCGCCTGGTGGTCCCGGGGCCGCCCGGGCCGTTCCTGCAGCGCAGCTACTTCCTCTCCAACTACAACCTGGAGCAGGCGGGTGCGGTGGTCGTGCCGACCGTACGGACGGCGGCCGTGCTCGACGCGGTGGGCGACCGCGGCTACCGGCTCGTGGGCGCCGCCGTCGGGGCCGTCGCGCAGACCTTCTACACCGGCGCGGCCGCCCACGGGCTCGGCGCGGGCGTGGCCCTCGGATTCGACACCGTCAGCCACATCGAGGAGCTGGGGCTGACCGGCACCGACGAGGCACCGCTGCTGATCATGCTGCTCGGCCATGAGCGGCCGCGGCCCGCCGACTTCCGGCACGAGATCGCCTGAACCCGGCCGCCACCGCCACCGACGCCGGCCCCCACACCGGCCCCCGACCCCGATCCCACCGACGACAGGACCAGGACGATCAGGATGAACAGCACCACCGAATGGCGGGCGGGAGACCGCTTCATGCTGCGCGTGGCCGGTCTGCCCCTGACCGCGGTCGACGCGCTGCGCTGCCCGGACACCAGCCGCTGGGCAGCCGAGGTGCTGTCGGCCGAGGACTCGCTGCGCGCCGACGCGGAGCAGCTGAGCGAGGCCCTGCACAAGGCGGTGGGCGCGACCGACCCCGGCCCGGGCGCGGAGGGCGCGGCCCGCCGCCGCGCCCTGCTGCGGCTGCGCCGGCAGATCCACAACGGCAGGCTGCCCGCCGACCCCGACGCGGCCGTACGGGAGGTCTCCGACGTGGACGGCGTCGCGGCCGGGCACCTCTCCGCCTGGGTGCTGCGGCGGCGCCGGCTGGACACCCTGGTCGCCGAGGGGGCCGGGCTGCTCGGCGGGGATCTCGGGCGGGGCCGTGCCGCGCTGCGCGAACTGCTGGGCGACGACCGGCTCCGCAGGGGCCTGCTGCTGGCCTCGCCGGTGCTCGAAGCACAGCTCGACGGGTACGCGGGGGCCACCGGCGTACCCGGCGGCCGGGCCCGCAAGGTGGAGCGCTCGGTGCTCTCGTACGTCTACCGCACGGCCTGCAAGACGAGCCCGTTCAGTACGTTCACCGCCGTGGCCACCGGCCGGTTCACCCCCGACGCGTCGCCCGGCGCCGGCATCCGGACCGCGGACACCTGGACCAGCCACGTCCGGCTGAACGTCGTGGTGCTGGCCCGGATCGCCGAGCTGGTCCTCGCCGATCCGGTGCGGCGGCGGGACCTGCCGCTGCGCCCGGCCCCCGGCTGGGGCCGCGAGGAGGACCGGATCCGCTATGTGCGGCGCTCGGTCACGGCGGGCGACGACGCGGCGGCGGTCACCTTCGACGCCGTCAAGGACCGGCTGTTCTTCCTGCGCCGCAGCGGCACCCTCGACCGGCTGCTGGCCCTGTTCGCGGAGCGCCCCGAGCTGCGCCACCGGGAGCTGGCCGACTGGCTGGCCGCCGAGCACGGCGCGGCGCCGGCCGACTGCGAGGCGTACATCGGAGCGCTGCTCCAGCTCGGCATGGTGCGGGCGCCCTGCCTGGACACCGAGGTGCACGACGGGGATCCGCTGCGCGCGTTCCAGCGGTCCCTGTCCGCCCTGGAGCGGCCGTGGGCGGACGCCCTCGCCGGTCTCCTCGACGCGCCCGCCGCCGTACTGGAGCGCTATCCGGCGGCCGGGGCGGCGGAGCGGGCGCGGCTGCTGCGCGGGCTGCGTTCGTCGCTGCACCGGGTGCAGCGCGAACTCGGCGCCCCGGATGCCGCGCTGCCGCAGACGCTGCTGTACGAGGACGTGAGCGCGGGCCGGGAGCTGGCCTGCCCGGAGCCGTCCTGGGCGGCGGCGGGCGGCGACGGCGGGGCGCTGCGCTCCGTCGAGCGGATCCTGCCCGCCTTCGACCTCACGCTGGCCCAGCGGATCACGTTCGAGGGGTTCTTCACCGCCCGCTACGGCCCCGGCGGCCGCTGCGAGGACCTGCTGGGGCTCGTCCACGACTTCCACGAGGACTTCTTCGACCAGTACCTGTCGTTCACGTCCCGCCGTACGCCCTTCGACGCGCGCGGGGAGTACGTCCCCGAGGAGAACTGGCTCTCCCTGCCGGGCATCCGGGCCCTGGACGCCGCGCGGCGCGCCTTCATCGGGCGGATGCGGGCGGCCTGGTCGGCGTACGGGGAACACGGCACGGGTGAACTGCGCCTGGACCAGGCGGACATCGAGGCCGTGGCGGGCGAACTGGAGCCGGTGCTGGCCGGGTTCGCGCCCCGCTGTCACCACCTCCAGCCGGGCGGCGATCCGGCCACCGGGGAGCCGCTGACCGTGCTGAACCGCTCGTACGGCGGCCTGTCCTTCCCCTTCAGCCGCTTCACGCACGTGTACGGGGATGGCGGGGAAGGCCCGGGGCTGGCCGAGAGCCTGCGGGCGACCGCCGCCGAAGTCGGCCCGCATGGAGCCGTCTTCGCCGAGGTCACCGGCGGCCCGGTGACCACCAACCTCAATCTGCACGGCCGGCTGACCGACTACGAGATCGTCTGCCCGGGCGAGAGCGGCACCCTGCCGGAGGACCGCCGGCTGCCCCTGGCCGACCTGTACGCCGAGCACCTGCCGGAGACCGGCCGGGTGGTGCTGCGCTCGCACCGGCTCGGCCGCGAGGTGATCCCGGTCTACCTCGGCTATCTGGTACCGCTCGCGCTGCCCGCGATCCCGCGGACGCTGCTGCTGCTCTCCCCCTCCTCGATGTCCCCGCTGGACGTGTGGGCGGGGGTGCCGGAGGGCGACGCGCACGGCGGGGTGCGCACCCGTCCGCGGGTCGTGCACGGGGACCTCGTACTGAGCAGGCGCAGCTGGACCACGACGGCCGGTGAACTCCCCGTGCAGGGGGCGCAGGAGGCTGGGCACTTCCTGGAGTGGCAGCGCTGGCGGCGGGCACACGGGCTGCCGGAGCGGGTGTTCGCCACCGTCTCCGCCGGGCCCTCCGCGCTGGGGGCCAAACCGCAGTACGTGGACTTCTCCAGCCTGCTCTCGCTCTCGGCCTTCGAGCCGCTGCTGCGCGATCCCGGCCACCGGGTGGTCTTCCGCGAGATGCTCCCGGACCCCGGCGGCCTGCACACGTACTCCGCGCACGGCGCCCACGTCGCCGAACTCGCCGTCGAGACCTTCACCACCCTCATCCGACGCCCGGAAGGCGGACCCCGATGTCAGAGCTGACCGAGAAGGCGGGTGCCGACGAGCGCGGCGCCTGGCAGGCCGTGCACGTCTTCTACGCAGCCAACCCGACGCCCCTGCTCGTGCAGTGCGTGCGCCCGCTGGTCGCCGGCCTGTCGCGGGACGGGCTGCTCGCCGGGCACTTCTTCATCAACTACTGGCTGGAGGGGCCGCACGTACGGCTGCGGCTGCGCCCCGCCACGCCCGAGGACGGGCCCGAGGTGCGCCGCCGCACCGAGGAGGCCGTCGCGGCCTTCCTCAAGGCCCGGCCCGCGCTCTACGAGGTCGACTCCGGCTTCCTCAACGAGTTCTACAACACCCTCTTCGACATCGAGTTCCCCGAGGGCGACCGGGCCGCGTTCATGGGCCCCGACGGCCGGATGAACCTGCGGCCCAACAACAGCTACGCGTACGAGCGTTACGAGCCCGAGTACGGCAAGTACGGCGGCCCGGCCGGGGTCGAACTGGCCGAATGGCACTTCGCGCACTCCAGCGATCTCGTCATGGACGCGCTGAGCGGGATGAACCTGCACCTGCGGACCGTGCTGCTGGGCACCTCGGCCCAGCTGATGATGGTGATGGCGGGGGTGTTCCTGCCCGACCGGGAGGAACTCGGCGGCTACCTCGACCGCTACTACGCGTTCTGGCACCGGGCGTTCCCCGGCACCGGGTTCATCGGCTCGGCCGAGTACGACCGCACGTACGAACAGACCGGCCCGGGCATCGCGCGCCGCTTCGCCGCCGTCCGCGAGGCGCTCGCCGCAGGGGAGACGGGCCGGCTGCCGGGCTTCCTGGCCGGATGGGCGGAGCACTGCCGCGAGCTGCGCGGGCGGGCCGAGGAGCTCGCGAGGGCCGGGGAGCTGGTCTTCCGCTCCTGGGACGGCACGCGCGACGAGCGGGTGACCGATCCGGCTGCGGCCCTGCCGCTGCTGCTCTCCCCGTACATGCACATGACCAACAACCGGCTGCACGTGACGATCCGGGACGAGGCCTACCTCGCGCACCTGCTGGGCCGGGTGCTGCGCGAGGAGGCGGGCGGCCCGTCCGGCTCCGGTCCGGCCGAGGCGGTCGGGGCGTGAGCACCCCCGCCGGGCTGCCGGAGCACCGGCCGGCGCTGCGCCCCGGCATCCTGCTGTCCCCGCCGCTGCTGAACGGGCCGGCCGTGGTCCATCTGGTCAAGGACCCGGTGTCCGGGGCCTCGTTCGAGATCGGACCGAAGGAGTTCTTCCTCGTCTCCCGCCTCGACGGGACCCGTACGCTCGCGGAGATCGGCGCGGCGTACGGGGAGGCCTTCGGCCGCCGGCTCGGCGAACGGAACTGGCAGCAGCTGCTGGCCCTGCTCGGGACCCGGCGGCTGCTCGCGGGCGGTCCGCCGCCGGCCGCGGCGAAGGCCGCCGGCCCACCGCGGACCGGGAACCTGCTGCGGGGCACCCTGCGGCTGGTCGCGGACGCCGATGCGACGACCGCCCGGCTGCACCGCTTCCTGCGGCCGGCCCTGCACCCGGCGGTGCTGGGGCTGCTGCTCCTGGGCTGCCTGGCGATGGAGTCGGTGCTCGCCGCGAACGCCGGTGCGCTCGTACGCGACCTGGGGTGGCTGGCCTCGCATCCGGCGCCGCTGCTGGCCGTGGCCACGCTGCTGTGGCTCAGTACGGTGCTGCACGAATTCGCGCACGGGATCGCCGCCCGCCATGTCGGCGGGACCGTCGGCGAGATCGGGCTGCGCTGGCGGCTGCCCGTCGCGATCATGTACTGCACCGTCGACAACTACCGCTATCTGCGCCGCCGCCGGGACCAGCTGGCCGTCGCCGCGGCCGGGGCCTTCGCCAACCTGCTCTTCCTGCTGCCGTTCTTCGGCTGGTGGACGGCCCTGGCCCCCGGCGACGCCACCGGCAGGGTGCTCGGCGCGCTGCTGCTGCTCGGCAGCGCCCAGGCCCTGGTCAACCTCGTCCCGCTGCCGCCGCTGGACGGCTACACGATGCTCGGCCACGCGCTGCGCGTGACCCGGCTGGCGCCCGCCGGATCCGCGTACGTACGGCTTCGGCTGCGCGACCGGGCCGCGGCCGCCGGCTATCCGGCGCGGGCCCGCCGGATCTACCTCGGCTACGCCGTCGGCTCGGCCGTCCTGGTCCTGCTGGCGGCCTGCGCCCTGGCGGCCGCCGCCTGGTACGCGATCGCCGCCGCCTCCCCCGTCTCCCCTTCCTGATCCCCGCATCCGCGACAACACCGAGGGAATGCACCGCCCATGACGACCGACAGCACCCAGCCCCCCGACTCCTCGGCCATCGCCGTCCGCGACGTACGCAAACGCTACGGCGACCGCCGGGCCGTGGACGGGGTCTCCCTCGACGTCCGGCGCGGCGAGTTCTTCGGCCTGCTCGGCCCCAACGGCGCGGGCAAGACCACCCTCATCGAGATCATGGAAGGACTGCGGCAGGCCGATTCCGGCACGGTCCGGGTCCTCGACCACAGCCCCTGGCCGCGCAACACCGCGCTGCTGCCGCGGATGGGCGTACAGACCCAGGCCTCGGCGTTCTTCGTACGGCAGACCGCGCGCGAGCACCTGGCCACCGTCGCCGGGCTGTACCGCACCGGACCGGCGGCCGCGGACCGCACCCTGGAGACCGTGGGGCTGACCGAGCAGCGCGACGTACTGGTCGAGAACCTCTCGGGCGGTCAGCGCCAGCGCCTGGCCATCGCCTCGGCGCTGGTCCACGGTCCGGAGCTGATCTTCCTGGACGAGCCGACCGCCGCCCTGGACCCGCAGGCCCGCCGCGACCTGTGGGAGGTGCTGCGCGTGCTCAAGGGCGAGGGCCGCACGATCGTCTACACCACCCACCACCTCGACGAGGCCGAGGCCCTGTGCGACCGGGTGGCGATACTCGTCGACGGCAAGGTGGCCGCCCTGGACTCCCCGCACCGCCTGGTCACCGCCGCCGGGGCGCCGTCCCGGCTGCTGCTGCCGGTCGGCCGGATCGAGCTCGAGCGGGCCCGGGCCCTGCCCGGGGTGGACCGGGCGAGTCTGCAGGGCGGCTCGCTGGTCCTGGAGACCGCGACGCCCGGCAAGGTGCTCCAGGCCGTCGACGCGCTGACCGGACTCGACGGGGTGCTGACCCGTACGGCCACGCTGGAGGACGTCTACCTCGAACTCACCGGCCACGCCCGCCCCGAACCCACCGCGCACCCCCACACCACGGAGTCCCAGGCATGAGCGCTTACACGGCCCTGACGGCCGCCGGCTACCGGGCGCAGGTCCGGGACAAGGCCACCCTCTTCTTCACGTTCGCCTTCCCCCTGCTCTTCCTCGTCGTGTTCGGCCTGATCTTCAGCGGGCAGGACGTGGAGCAGAGCGGCCGCCCGTACATCTCGTACATCGCGCCCGGGGTGATGTCCTGGGGCGTCGCCAACGCCGCCGTGTTCGGCATCGCGTTCACGCTGATGCAGTGGCGGCGCGACGACCTGCTCCGGCTGATCCGGCTGACCCCGACCCCGCTGACCACGGTGCTGGCCTCGCGGTACGTGCTGGCGCTCGTCGTCGGCGTCGTACAGGCCGCGGTGTTCGTCGCGGTCGCGATGCTGCCGGGCTTCGGGCTGGTGCTGGACGGGCGGTGGCCGCTCGTACTGCCCGCGCTGGTGCTCGGGATCACCGCCTTCATGTCGATCGGCGTGATCGTCGGGACGTACGCGAACACGCCCGAGGCCGTCGCCGCGATCGCCAACTGCATGATGGTGCCGATGGCGTTCCTGTCGGGCTCCTTCCTGCCGCTGGACATGATGCCGTCCTGGCTCCGCTCGGTCTCCCGGGTGCTTCCGCTGCGCTACCTCAACGACGCGGCGACGGGCGCTCTCACCGGCTCCGGCTCGCTCGCGACGATCGGCATCGGCTGCGCGGCCCTGGCCGGCTTCGCCCTGCTGTTCGGCGCGATCGGGCTCAGGACCTTCCGCTGGAGCAACCGGACATGACGGGCGTGACCGATGCGACGCAGGTGAGCCCGCCCCTCCAAGGCTCCCACCACCCCGCCGCCGCGGACGGCTCCCCGCTGGAGGCCGCCCGGCGCGCACTGGCCGCGGCACTGGCCGGACTCGGCGCCGAGGTGGTCACCCTGGGCGTCCACGACGCCCTCGGGCCGCGTACCGCCGACCCGTTCGCGGTGGTGCGCCCGGCCGCCACCGTGCACCTCGGCGGCCGGGCCGTGCTCATCGGCCCCTGGGGCGGGGACGGCTCCGCCCCGGCCTGCGGCCAGTGCCTGGCGATGCGCTGGCAGCGGCTGCGCAGCCGCAGCGAGCGCGACGCGCTGGAGACCGGCAGCGCGGTGCCCACCCCGGTGGCCGCGTGGTGGCCGCTGCTCACCCCCGCGCTGCGGGACGCCGCGTACGCGCTCCACCAGGCGGTGTTCGGCGGGTACGCGGCCGCCCCCGGCCCGGCGGCGGCCGACCGGGCCCTGCCCCAGGTCACCCGGCTCGACCTGGAGACCCTCCAGGTCCGCACGTACCCGCTGGCCGCCGACCCGCTCTGCCCGGACTGCGGACCGCGCGGCGCCGACGCCCCGGTTCCCCTGACGCCCGCCTCCCGGCCCCGACCCGCCCCCGGAGCGCAGCGGCTGCGCGCGGCGGACTCGTACCCGATGCCGTACGCGGCGCTCGCCAACCCGGTGACCGGGGTGCTCGGCGGGGGCACCTGGACCGACATCACCTCGCCCACGACCGCCCCCGTCGCGGGCAGCGTCTTCATGCGCGGCTACGCGGGCCTGACCGACGTCACCTGGAGCGGGCAGGCCAACAGCTACACGGCCAGCCGCGACCTGGCGTTCCTCGAAGGTCTGGAGCGGTACGCGGGCACGCACCGCCGCACCGGGAGTTCCCTGCTCACCGCCTCCTACGCCGAGTTGGGCGACCGGGCGCTGAACCCGGCCGCGTGCGGGTTCTACGCTCCGCGGACCTACCGTGAGGATCCGCTCGTCTCGCCCTTCGACCCGGAGCGGCCGATCCCGTGGGTGTACGGGCATTCGCTGCGCGACGACCGGCCGGTGCTGGTCCCGGCGCGGCTGGTCCACTACAGCGCGGGGCTGGCGGCCGACAACTTCGTCTTCGAGTGCTCCAACGGCTGCGCGATCGGCAGCTGCACGGAGGAGGCCCTGCTGGGCGCCCTGCTCGAACTGATCGAGCGGGACGCCTTCCTGCTCGCCTGGTACGCCGGGCTGCCGCTCACCGAGATCGACCTGGGCTCGGTGCCGGGGCGGGCGGTGCGGACGATGGCCGACCGGGCCGCGCTCCAGGGGTACGAGGTGCATGCGTTCGACAACCGGATCGACCTGGCGGTGCCCGTGGTCACCGGGCTCGCGATACGCCGGGACGGCGGTCCGGGGCTGTTCGCCTTCGGCGCGGGCGCGGCGCTCGATCCGGCGGCCGCCGTGGAGGCAGCGCTCTCCGAGGTCCTCACCTACATTCCGCACCTGCCCCGGCAGGTCGCCGAGCGCCGGGGCGAACTGGAGGCGATGGCGGCCGACTTCGGCCTCGTACGGCACCTGAAGGACCACGCCCAGCTGTACGGGCTGCCCGCGATGGCCCCGTACGTACGGCCCTACACGGAGCCGGCGGGCATCGGGACGATGGACGCGCTGTACCGGTCGTGGCAGCACCCGCCGAAGGGCTCCGGCGGACGGCCGGCCACCGGCGACCTGCGCGACGACCTGCTGTGCTGCGTGCGGGAGTTGACGGACGCGGGGCACGATGTGATCGCTGTCGACCAGACCACCCCCGAGCAGCGGCGGATCGGGTTGCGCACGGTGTGCGCGGTGGTGCCCGGGCTGCTGCCGATCGACTTCGGCTGGTCGCGCCGGCGGGCCCCGTACCTGCCGCGGCTGCGGACGGCGCCGCGCCGGGCGGGGCTGCGCGGGACGGATCTGGCGGAAGCGGAGATCCGGATGGTCCCGCATCCGTTCCCCTGACCCCGCCCCTCCCGTACGACGGTGCCCCGGCCCGCGCGCTGCCGCGCGGGCCGGGGCACCGGTGTGCCTGCCCCCTGACCCGGGGTCAGGCGCTGCAGGAGGTCGTGCTGGTGGTCGAGGAGCAGGTCGAGGTCGAGCTGCAGCTCGTGGAACCGGCGAGCACGACCTCGCTGGCGTCCGAGTAGTCGGAGATCTCGAACGTCTCGGATTCGAGCTCGAGGATCTCGTCGGCGAGCGAGGCGAGGGGCGACTTCTCCATGATGGCTCCTTCGGTCGGTGCGGCCGGGTGGTGACGGGCCCTTGGGTGTTGCCCTTCCATCAGAGCCGGTCGCGCCGTCAGCTCACCCCCCGGAGCGCTGGCACCTCGCTGACAGGAAGTGTCAGCGCCCTGACGCATCCGCCCCGCGGGCGCTGTCCGACCATGGGGCCATGCTCTCCGCTCTCATCAGGCCGCTGACCACCCTCTACCTGGAACTGCACCGGGATCCGGAGCCGTCGGGCGAGGAGCGGCGCACGGCGGCGCGGTTCGCCGGCGCGCTCGAGGCCGAGGGGTACGCGGTGACGCGCGGGATCGGCGGGCACGGCGTCGCCGGGGTGCTGCGCAGCGGCGACGGGCCCACGGTGCTGCTGCGCGCCGAGCTCGACGCCCTGCCCGTACGGGAGACGACGGGGCTGCCGTACGCGAGCGAGGGCGAGGCGGCGCACGCCTGCGGGCACGATCTGCACCTGGCCGCGGCGGTGGGCGCCGCCGCCCTGCTGGCCCGGACGACGGGCGGCTGGCGGGGCACGCTCGTCGTGGTCGGCCAGCCCGCCGAGGAGACCCTGGAGGGGGCCCGGGCGATGCTGTCGGACGGGCTGTACCAGCGGGTCGGGCGGCCCGATGCCGTGCTGGCCCAGCACTGCGCTCCGCTGCCGGCCGGGATGGTGGCGCACGGGTACGGGCCGATGACCGCCGGGAGCGTCACCTACCGGATCGTGGTGCACGGCCGCGGCGGCCACGCCGGAGCCCCGCACCTGACCGTGGACCCGGTGGTGACGGCCGCGCACGTGGTGACCCGGCTCCAGACGGTGGTGGCGCGCGAGGCGGCCCCCTCGGAGCAGGTGGCCGTCACCGTCGGCTCGTTCCGTGCGGGCGAGCGTGCGAACGTCGTGCCCGAACGGGCCGAACTGGACGTCACCGTACGGGCGGCCGGCCCGGCGGCGCTGGCCCGGGCGGCGGCCGCCGTCGAGCGGATCGTCCGCGCCGAGTGCGCCGCCTCGGACTGCCCCCGGGAGCCGGAGATCGTCCGGGTCGGATCCTCGCCCGTCACCCATCCCGATCCGGCGACGACCGCGGCCGTACGGGAGGCGCACGCGGCCGAGTTCGGCGCGGAGCGGGTGGCCATGTGGCCGCCGTCCCTGGCCACGGAGGATTTCGGGCTGTTCGGCGACGCGGGCCGGGAGCTGCACGGCGCGCAGGGCGTGCGCCTCGCGTACTGGATGCTGGGCGTGATCGGCCCGGCGGCCTGGTCGGCGGCGCCCGGCACGACGGCGGCGCAGAAGCTGGCCGTCCTGCCGGCCAACCACGCGCCGGATTTCGCGCCGGACGTGCGCACGGCGCTTCCTGCGGGCGTACGGGCCCTGCGGGCGGCGGCCCTGAACTGCCTGGGTTCGCCCCGATAGGCGGCTGTACGCCATCCGCGTCGCATTCAGGCCATTTCGCACGATCCGAGAACCGTCCGCCGCGGTGGCGGCGTCGGAGGGTTCAGCTACTCGGCAACCGAGCACGGTGAAAGGTCCGAACGATGTCCAAGTCTCCGGCCAAGGCCAAGCGCACCGTTTCCCTCGCCCTTGCGGCCACCGCCGCGACGGCCGCACTCACCCTCGCCCTCGTCACCGGCGCCTCCGCGACCGCTGCCGGCACGGACACGCCGCAGGACGGCCGGGCGGCCGCCGCGCAACCGTCCGTGTCCGGCAGCCCGGAGGGCGCGTTCTCCCGGATCGCCACCTTCTACGGCGCGTACATCGACGCGGTGTACGACGGGGACGGCACGCGCGCGAGGCAGCTGCGGGCCGCCTACCTCTCCGTGCCGCTCCAGCGCGAGCTGGCGAAGTGGGAGGAGACCAACCACGCGGACGGCGTCCTGCGCGCCCAGAACGTGCCGCTGGAGTGGAAGGTCACCCACGTGGACAGCGGCATGGGCAAGACCAATGCCACCGTCACCCTGACCTGGAGCGGCAGTGACACCACCCGGATCCACGTGCAGGCCGACCTGAAGACCCGGAAGATCCTCTCCATCGACGGCTGACGACGTCCCGGACATGCGGGTGGGGGCCGCCGCCGGCGGCCCCCACCCGTTCGAGAACGCGCGACTGCTACGCGCCGCTCGCCTTCAGCATGTCCTCGCGCTCGACGATCTTCACGCGCTCGCGGCCCTCGGGCTCGCCCAGCGCCTTCTCGGCCGCGTCGAGCCGGTACCAGCCCTCCCACGTCGTGAAGCGGACGTTCCGCTCGGCCAGGAAGGCCTCGACGGCCTCCGGCTCGGGCGCGGCGGGCGTCTGCAGGCGGCCGCCCTCGTGGTCCGCGAGGAGGTTCGCGACCGTCTCGTTCGCGTCGCCCTTGGTGTGCCCGATCAGACCGATCGGGCCGCGCCGGATCCAGCCCGTGACGTACGTGGACGTCAGGTGCTCGCCGGCCTCGATCACGCGGCCGCCCTCGTCCGGGACCGTACCGCTGTCGACGTCCCACGGCAGCTTGGGCAGTTCGTCGGAGAGGTAGCCCACGGCGCGGTAGACGGACTGGACGTCCCAGTCCGTGAACCGGCCGGTGCCCTTGACGTTGCCCGTGCCGTCGAGCTCGGTGCGCTCGGTGCGCAGGCCGACGACCTTGCCGTCCTCGCCGAGGATCTCGGCGGGCGACTCGAAGAAGTGCAGGAAGAGCTTGTGCGGGCGCTCGCCGATGTCGCGGATCGCCCAGTTCTCCAGGGTCTTGGCGACCATGTCCGCCTGCTTGTTGGAGCGGCGGGTGGCGATCGAGCCCTCGTCGTAGTCGATGTCCTCGGGGTTGACGATGACCTCGATGTTGGGCGAGTGGTCGAGCTCGCGCAGCTCCATCGGGCTGAACTTGGCCTGCGCCGGGCCGCGGCGGCCGAAGACGTGGACCTCGAGCGCCTTGTTGGCCTTGAGCCCCTCGTGGACGTTCGCCGGGATCTCGGTCGGCAGCAGCTCGTCGGCGGTCTTCGCGAGGATGCGCGCGACGTCGAGGGCCACGTTGCCGACGCCGAGCACGGCGACCTTCTCGGCCTCCAGCGGCCAGGTGCGCGGGACGTCGGGGTGGCCGTCGTACCAGGAGACGAAGTCGGCGGCGCCGTAGGAGCCGTCGAGTTCGACGCCCGGTATGGCGAGCGCGCGGTCGGCGGTCGCGCCGGTGGAGAAGATCACGGCGTCGTAGAACGAGTGGAGTTCGTCGAGGCTGATGTCGTTCGGGTAGTCCACGTTGCCGAACAGGCGGACCTGCGGCTTGTCGAGCACCTGGTGGAGGGCGGTGATGATGCCCTTGATCCGCGGGTGGTCGGGGGCGACGCCGTACCGGATCAGGCCGAAGGGGGCGGGCATCCGCTCGAACAGGTCGATGGAGACACCCGGCTCGGCGGCCGCCTCGGACTTCAGCAGCGCGTCGGCGGCGTAGATTCCGGCGGGGCCGGCACCGACGATTGCTACCCGGAGAGGGCGAGGCATGACTGGTTCCCTTCGACCGAAAAACACTGGATCACGGGAAACCCTAAACTAAGGGAACCCTAACCCAGCACCCACCCCCCGCTTATGACCCTATAAACAGAGCTTATGACCTCCCCAAGACATCCTTGGGGGTGCCGGTCACACTGGAACCAGGAGGCACTCGGGAGGTACCGCATGGATCCGGTCGCGGCACTGGAGCGGATCGCCTACCTGCTGGAACGCGGGCAGGCACCCACCTACCGGGTACGCGCCTTCCGTACGGCGGCGGCCGCCCTCGTGAGGATGGGCGAGCCCGAGGTACGCGAACGGGTCGGGGCGGGGACCCTGGAAGCGGTCAAGGGCATCGGGCCGAAAACCGCCCAAGTGGTGCGGGAGGCGGTCGGCGGGGCCGTCCCCGCGTACCTGCAGGCCCTCGAGGACGAGGTCGCCGCGCACCCCGAGGGCCCGCCGGCCGACCCCGCCGCCCTCGCGCTGCGCGCGGCCCTGCGCGGCGACTGCCACCTGCACTCCGAGTGGTCCGACGGCGGCAGCCCGATCGAGGCCATGGGCCGGGCGGCGGCCGCACTGGGCCACGAGTGGGCCGTGCTCACCGATCACTCGCCGAGCCTGACCGTCGCCCGGGGGCTCTCGCCGGAGCGGCTGCGCGAGCAGCTGGACGTGGTGGCGGAGCTGAACGGGACGTGGGCGCCCTTCCGGCTGCTGACCGGCATCGAGTGCGACATCCTGGCCGACGGCTCGCTGGACCAGGAGCCCGAACTGCTGGACCGGCTGGACCTGGTGGTCGGGTCGGTGCACTCGAAGCTGCGGATGGAGTCGCCCGCGATGACGCGCCGGCTGCTGGCCGCCGTACGCAATCCCCTGATGGACGTCCTGGGCCACTGCACGGGGCGGCTGGTGACGGGGCGCACCCGCCCCGAGTCCCGGTTCGACGCCGAGGCGGTGTTCGCCGCCTGCGCGGAGTCCGGGACCGCGGTGGAGATCAACAGCCGGCCCGAGCGGCTGGACCCGCCCCGCCGGCTGCTGCGGCTGGCCGTGGAGGCCGGGACACTGTTCGCGATCGACACCGACGCACACGCCCCCGGCCAGCTCGACTGGCAGCTCACCGGGTGCGAACGGGCCGTGGAGTGCGGGGTGGCGGCCGAACGGGTCGTGAACACCTGGCCCCGGGAGCGATTGCGGGAGTGGACCCGGACCCGCCGCCCGCCGGCGGCCGCGGCCCCGGCCTGAACCGGCGGCGGCCTCAGGGCAGCCCCGGCAGGTCCGCCCCGCGGACCAGCAGCAGCACGACATCGGCCCCGGCGACCGCCATCGTCACCAGGAACGGGACCCTGCTCCGGCCGGTCGGCCGCCCGGCCCCGAGGAGCACCACCGCGGCCGTCGCCGCGAGCAGCCCCCAGCCGTACGGCGGCACCCGCCCCGGCGGTCCGGCGACCAGGGCCACGGCCGAGCCGAGCACCAGGATCCGGCCGACGGCCGCCGAGCCGCGCGCGCCGATCCGGTGCCCCAGCCCCGACACGCCCGTGGCCAGGTCGTCGTCGATGTCGGGCAGCACGTTGGCGAAGTGCGCGCCCGCGCCCAGCAGGGCCGCCGCGGCCGTCAGCCACCACGGCGGCCACGGCGCCCCCGGCAGGCCGAGGGTGACGAAGGCGGGGAGCAGCCCGAAGGCGAGGGCGTACGGGAGCCACGAGAGAGCGGTGCTCTTCAGGCCGAGGTTGTACGCCCAGGCGGCGGCCACCCCGCACAGATGGGCACAGCCGGCGAGCCGCCCGCAGGCCAGCGACAGCGGAACGCACAGCAGCAGGGCGGTGAGCGCCGCGGCCGTCACGGCGGCGGGCCGAACGGCTCCGGAGACCAGGGGTTTGTCGCGTCGGCCGGTCGCCAGGTCCCGGCCGAGGTCCACCCGGTCGTTGCACCAGCCCACCGACAGCTGGCCCGCGGCCACCGCGGCCGCGGTGAGCCCCGCGCCCGGAAGGCCGCGCCCCACGGCCGCGGCCAAGACGGCGGCGAAGAGCGTCACGGCGGCCGCGGGCACCGGATGGCAGGCCCCGAGCAGGCCGGACAGACCGGCCGCGGCGGGCTCGGGCCCTGCGGGCTCCGGGGTCACGGGGGGCGTGGGCAGGGTTCCGCCTGCGGCTTCTGCTCTGGCGCGGGGCACGCGATCACGCTATGCCGCGCCGCGCCCGGTATGCGGCATTCATCACTAAGTGTCAGTTGTTCCCTATGTTGAGCCAATGACGCGTGTCCTGGCCGTGAGCAGTGTGTTCCCGCCCCACCGCTATCGACAGTCCGAGATCGCGACGGCGCTCGCCCGCTTCCTTCCCCCGGGAGCCGACACCGCCCTCCTGCACCGGCTGCACGCCGCGGTGGGCGTCGACTCCCGCCACCTCGCGCTCCCGCTGGAACGCTACGGTCCGTCCAGCGACTTCGGCGCCACGAACGCCCTCTTCCTGGAGAGCGCCGAGGAGCTCGGCCTCCGCGCCGTCGAAGCCGCCCTCGCCGCGGCCCGGCTGACGGCCCGCGAGGTCGACCTGGTCATGTCGACCACGGTCACCGGGCTCGCCACGCCCTCGCTGGAAGCCCGCATCGCCGGCCGGGCCGGCCTGCGCCCCGACGTGAAGCGGCTGCCGCTCTTCGGCCTCGGCTGCGCGGCGGGCGCCGCCGGACTCGGCCACCTCCACGACCATCTGACGGGCCGCCCCGACCACGCGGCCCTGCTGCTGTCCACCGAGCTCTGCTCGCTCACCCTCCAGCCCTCGGACACCTCGGTGGCGAACCTGGTGGCCGGGGCCCTCTTCGGCGACGGGGCCGGAGCCCTGCTCGCGGTGGGCCGCGGCCATCCGCTGCACGGCACGCGGCCGGGCCCCTCGGTGGTGGCCGCGCGCAGCCGCCTCTACCCCGGCACCGAGGGACTCCTCGGCTGGGACATCGGCCACTGGGGCTTCCGGATGGTGCTGGGCCGGGAACTGCCCGCCCTGGTCCGGCTGCACGTGGCCGAGGAGGTCGAGACGTTCCTCGCACGGCACGACCTCAAGCCGCCGGACGTCGACGCGTGGATCGTCCACCCCGGCGGGCCGAAGGTCCTCGACGTGCTCGCGGACGCGCTGGGCCTGCCCGACTCCGCCTTCGCGGCGAGCCGGCGCTCGCTCGCGGACGCGGGCAACCTCTCCTCGGCGTCCGTCCTGCACGTCCTGAACACGATCCAGGCCTCCGGGCCGCCCGCACCGGGCTCCGTCGGGCTGATGATCGCCTTCGGACCGGGCTTCGCCTCCGAACTCGTCCTCCTGCGCTGGTGACCCCATGTCTGTGACGCTGACCCCCTCACTGGAGCCGTACCTGCTCCTCATCGGCCTCGTCGCCCTCGAGCGGCTCGCCGAACTCGCCACGGCCCGCCGCAACACGCGGCGCAGCCTGTCCCGCGGCGCCATCGAGTACGGCCGCGGCCACTACCCCGCCATGGTCGCCCTGCACACCGCACTGCTCCTGGGCTGTGTGGTGGAGCCGCTCTGCGCCGACCGCCCGTTCCTGCCCGCACTGGGCTGGCCCGCCCTCGCCCTCGTGATCGCCGCCCAGGGCCTGCGCTGGTGGTGCATCGCCACCCTCGGCCCGCGCTGGAACACCCGGGTGCTGGTCGTCCCGGGGCTGCCCCTGGTGGCGGCGGGTCCGTACCGGCTGCTGCGCCACCCGAACTACGTCGCCGTCGTCGTCGAGGGCGCGGCGCTGCCGCTGGTGCACACCGCGTGGGTGACGGCGACCGCCTTCACCCTGCTGAACCTCCTGCTGCTCGGCGTACGGATCCGCTGCGAGGAGGACGCCCTCGCACATGCCGCGCCGGTCTACCGCAGCCCCGTACCGGCGGAGGGCAGGGCCCGGTGATCGACCTGCTCGTCGCGGGCGGCGGCCCGGCCGGGCTGGCCACGGCCATCCACGGGGCGCTGGCCGGGATGGAGGTCGTGGTCCTGGAGCCGCGTCCCACCCCGATCGACAAGGCCTGCGGCGAGGGACTGATGCCGGGGGCCGTACGCGGCCTCCGCGAGCTCGGCGTGTCCGTGCCGGGCCGGCCCTTCCACGGGATCCGCTACCTGGACGGGGTGAGCGGCCTGCACGCGGACGGACGGTTCCGCGCCGGACCGGGTCTGGGCACCCGCCGGCCCGTCCTCCAGGCCGCGCTGGCGCGGCGGGCCGAGGAGCTGGGCGTACGGGTGCTCGCGCGGCGCGTCGGCGAGGTCCGCCAGGAAGCGGACCGGGTCGCCGCGGCCGGGCTGACGGCCCGCCACCTGGTCGCGGCGGACGGTCTGCACTCCCCCCTCCGGCGCGCTCTGGGCCTGGCGGCGCCGGCCGCCCCCGGCCGCCCGCCGCGCTACGGGCTGCGCCGCCACTACGCCGTGGAGCCCTGGAGCGACCTCGTCGAAGTCCACTGGTCGGCACGCTGCGAGGCGTACGTGACCCCGCTGGGGCCCGACCGGGTCGGCGTCGCGGTCCTCACCGCCGAACGCGCCCCCTTCGAGGTACAGCTGGCCCGGTTCCCGCTGCTGTGCGCGCGCCTCGCCGGATCCGCCGGCTCGTCGGTGCGGGGCGCCGGACCGCTGCGCCAGCGGGCCCGGGTACGGGTCGCGGGCCGGGTGCTGTTCGTCGGGGACGCCGCGGGGTACGTGGACGCGCTGACCGGCGAGGGGCTGACGCTGGCCGTGACGGCGGCGGGCGAACTCGTGCGCTGCGTGCGGGAGGGCCGGCCGCAGGCGTACGAGCGCGCCTGGCGGGAGCTGTCGCGCAGCTACCGCACGCTGACCGCGTCCTTGCTCTGGGCCCGCCAACAGCCCCGGCTCGCGGGGCGGATCGTCCCGTGGGCGGCCCGGCTGCCCGGGGTGTTCACGCACGGGGTCAACCTGCTCGCGTAGCCGCGCGGCCCCGGGCAGGCATGCCACGGGGGCGGAACCGGGGCACGTGCCGCCGGTCCCGCCCCCGTCGCGCGGTCAGCCGCCGGCGCCCGCCCGGGCTCGGGGCGAGCGGTTCCCGAGCGCCAGACCGGCCAGCACCGCCGCGGCCGCGGCGCAGAACACCGCCGCGACGCCCGCCCAGGCCTGGGAGGCGCTCACCGCACCCTCCAGCGGATCGAAGGCCGCGAGTCCGCCGACCACGTGCAGGGCGACGACGGCGACGGCGGCCACCGCGGCGGCCCGCCACGCTCCGGCCGTGTCGCGCACCGCTGTCAGCGCGCCGAGCCCCAGGCACAGCACGGTGGCGAGGAGCGGCAGGAACGCGGTCGGGGTCGCGGACGACAGTGCCGTCACGTCACTCGGCAGGTGCAGGACCCCGCAGGCCAGCAGGGCCGACGCAACGGGCCAGCGCAGCGGGTGGCGCAGCGGGCCCGAGGGGGCCGGGGCCGCGGCCCGGTTTCCGTTCGGGCCGCGCCCGTACGTGCGGCGGTACTCCTCGAGGGACTCGTACTGCTCGTCCTCGTAGGGGTCGTCGAACGGCTCCTCGGCCGGCGGCTCGGGCCGGCGCGCGTACCGCTTGCCGTCCCGCGGCCTTGGTTCGACGGGGAGGGCGGGGACGGCCGGCGGCCGGGCGGGCCGGCTCGTGCGCGGCGGCTGGGCCGGGTGCACGGACGGGACGACCGGGACGTCCGCGACGTCCGCGACGTCCGGGGCCGGCTGCGGGGACCGGTCGGCCGGACCGGAGGGCACGGGCGGGACGTGCGCGGGCGGGACGGGGTGCGCGGGCTCGGGGCCCTCGGCCTTCGGGGCGGGGTCCGAGGGCGGCTTGCGGTCCTCGTCCGTCCCGAGGATGCCGACCAGCAGGGCCACGTCCTGGACCGGGCGTCCGACGGCGGCTGCCCGCAGCGTCTGGCGGCCGTGGCCCGGGCTCTGGCCGGTCTCCTCGAGGAGGTTCACCAGTTCGGCCACTTCCTCGAGGGGCCGGCAGGTGCCGGCCGTCTCCAGCAGGGTCCGTACCGGCTCGCTCCCCGTCGGGGTCGTCGCGCTGGTGGGGTCGGGGTCGGGGAGCTCGCGGGGGGCGTCGTCCTGCGTCGTCGCCGCGAGCGTGAAGGGGTCGTTCATGGAAAGCTCCGTTCGCCGACGCTCGGGTCTACACATCGCGCGCCGGTCAACGTGCGTCATGGGATGCGCACGCTCGGTCACCATTCAGCGGCACCCCGCTCCGCTGCGCCATTCGGGGCGGGCAAACGGGGGAGCCGTCCACTCGGCCGGCCATCGGATGCGGTGCCCCGAGATGCGCCCGCGCGGCGCTGCTGGTTCGCTGAATCGGGCCTCCTTACCCCCCACACCCGAGGAGTGATCATGAGCGCAGGCGAATCCCGCGGCCGGGTCCGGCAGTTGCGCGAGAAGGCGCAGGAGCTGAACACGGCGGCCGAACGCTCCACCGACCCCGAAGAGCGCCGCAGGCTCCAGGAGAAGGCCCGCCGGCTCCAGGAGCAGAGCGAGAAGGAAGACAAGATCGACGACCGGGGCATGGATCCCATGTAGTCCCGCGCCGGTTCACCCGTCGGCCGGTCGCCGTGCGGCACCGGCCGATGCCGTACGTCGAGTGACGGCTCACAGCTGACGGCTCACAGCTGACGGCTGACAGCCGACAGGCGGCATGACGCCACGCCAGGAGGCGGTGCATGAAGGCTACAGAGGTACTGGCCGATGCGTACGGACGCATCCGCGAGGTGGTGCACGAGGTGGTCGAGGGGCTCTCGGCCGAGGAGTTGAACGCGCGGATCGACCCGAAGGCGAACTCGATCGCGTGGCTGGTGTGGCACCTGACCCGGGTGCAGGACGACCACATGGCGGACGCGTCGGGTCTGGAGCAGGTCTGGACGGCGCAGGAGTGGTTCACCCGGTTCGCCCTGCCGCTGCCCGCCGAGGCCACCGGATACGGGCACACGGCCAAGCAGGTCGGGACGGTCCTGGTCACATCGGACGAGTTGCTGCTGGGGTACTTCGACGCCGTCCACGAGCGGACCGCCGAGTTCGTGCGGGGGCTCTCCGCCGCCGATCTGGACCGCGTGGTCGACACCGGCTGGGACCCGCCGGTCACCCTGGGGGTACGGCTGGTCAGCATCATCGCCGACGACCTCCAGCACGCCGGTCAGGCCGCGTACGTACGGGGCGTCGTGCAGCGCCGATAGCGCCGACGGCGCCCACCCGGTGCGCAGAGGACAGAGACTGGCGACGAAAGGCGGTCGAAGGTGCCCCGTGCCCGCTTCGTACGACGCTGGAGCGCCGCGTGGTGCGCCCTGCTGATGCTCGCCGCCGGGGCCGGGCCGGCGTCCGCGGCGTCCCGCGCGGACCGGCCCGTCGTGGAGACCGACCGGGGGCCGGTACGGGGCACGGCGCACGGCGCGTACCGGACCTTCGAGGGGATCCCGTACGCGGCGCCGCCGACCGGCCCGCTGCGCTGGCGGCTTCCGCAGCCCGCCGCGCGGTGGACGGACGTACGCGACGCCGGGACGCCGGGGGCGCGCTGCGTGCAGCTGCCCGCGGTGGGGCCGGGCGGGCCGAGCGGCTCCGAGGACTGCCTGTACCTGAACGTCACGAGCCCGTCCCCGGGCGGGAACGGACGCCCGGTCATGGTCTGGTTCCACGGCGGCGGCTTCGTCAACGGGGCCGGTGACCTCTACCGGCCGGACCGGTTGGCCGTCCGGGGCGGCGCCGTGGTCGTCACCGTCAACCACCGGCTCGGGATCTTCGGCCTCTTCGGACACCCGGCCCTCGGCGGCGCCCCCGACTTCGCCATCGCCGACCAGCAGGCGGCGCTGCGCTGGGTGCGCTCCAACGCCGCCCGCTTCGGCGGCGATCCGTCCGACGTGGCCCTGTTCGGCGAGTCGGCGGGCGGCCTCGGCATCTGCGCGCACCTGACCTCCCCGGCCTCGGCCGGCCTCTTCCAGCGGGCGATCCTGCAGAGCGGCTCCTGCTCGACCACCATGCCGCCCCGCTCGGTGCTGCCCACACTGGGCCGGTACGAGCCCTTCGTGCCCGAGCAGCGCACCGTCGCGGCCGGGGTCGAGGCGGCGGCCGGGCTCGGCTGCGACCGGCCGGATCCGGACGCCGTACTGGACTGCCTGCGCGGGAAGGACGCGACGGCGCTCGCGACGCCCGAGCTGATGATGCGCTTCTCGCTCGTCTCGTACGGCACCGGCAACCGCGTGCTGCCCGAGGAGCCCCGGCGGGCGCTGGAGGCCGGCCGCTTCCACCGGGTGCCGGTGATCGAGGGCTTCAACCGGGACGAGATGCGGATCTTCCTGGCGCAGAGCCTGGCGGCGTTCCCCATCGCCGACGCGGGCGCCTACCGGGCCCGGCTGGAGCAGTCGTTCGGCGCCGCCGCCGTCCCGGCCGTCGAGGCGCGGTACCCGGTGGCGGCGTACCCGACCCCGGCGCTCGCCTTCGCCGCCCTGCTCTCCGACGCCTCGTTCATCTGCCCGGCGCTGCGGGACGGCCGGGCGATGGCCCGGCACGTGCCGGTGTACGCGTACCGGTTCAGCGACCGGGACGCGCCGAACTTCACCGGCCTGCCGGAGGTGCCGGGCTTCCCGTACGGCGCCTCGCACGGCCTCGAACTGCCCTACTTGTTCACGATGGACGCCGCCCTGACGGCTGCGCAGCGCGCCCTGTCGCAGCGGATGACGGCCGACTGGACCGCGTTCGCCCGCACGGGGCGGCCCCCGGCGTGGCCGCGGTTCGATTCGGCGGGATCCGTGCTGTCGCTGGCGCCGGGCGGTTCACCGGGCGGGATCCACCCGGTGGACGGCCCGGCGGAGCACCACTGCGCGTTCTGGGACGCCCGGTGGCCGTGAGCCCGCCTCACCACGACGAGGTGGCGAGGACCTCCCCCGTGCCGGTGCGGACGGTCACGGTGCCGTGGTCCTGGTACACCTGGCGCCGCCAGGAGACGAAGATGTCCGCGACCCGGCGGCCGTCCTCCCACAGGCCCTTGCCGACGGACCGGGTGGAGAAGGTGACGACCGCCTCTCCGGCGTCCCGGCCCTTGCGCACCCGGGCCTCACCGACGGCCTGCTCGGGAAGGAACTGGTCGGCCTTGGTGCGCCGCTGGGCGTAGTAGGCGTTGAAGTCCCGGGTCATGTCGAACCACCCGGCCCCGCCACAGGGCCCGGCGCCGTTGGTGATGTCCCCGTCGGTCGGCGGACCGGCGTACCCGCCGGTCTCCTGATCGGTGGGCGGACCGGCGTATCCGCCCGTCTCCTGGTCGGTGGGCGGGCCCGCGTAGCCGCCCGTCTCCTGATCAGTGGGCGGGCCCGCGTACCCGCCCGTCTCCTCATCGGTCGGCGGGCCCGCGTACCCGCCCGTCTCCTGATCGGTGGGCGGGCCCGCGTAGCCGCCGCCCGTCTCCTCTTCCGTCGGCGGCTCGGGCGTGCCCGTACCGACGCCGCCCGTGGTCCGGTCGAGACCGCAGGTCTCCTTCACCGGCGCGGCCGGTGCGGGCGGCGCGGCGGCTTCGCCGCCGGCGTGCCGCGTCCCGCATGCCGCCAGCACGGCGCACACGAGTCCCGCCGCCGCCGCTCTCCCGACCGCCCTGGACAACACCGCTGTCCTCGTCGTCATGGTCCTGCTCATGGCCATCCCCCCTTGCCTGGGGGGTGTCCGCAAATCCCGCCTACCCCCCTTCGGGCGCACGGCGCTATTTTGCGGACACCCCCCAGGTAGAGGGGATCGCACCGCCCGCGGTTCCACACGGTGGGCTACGGTGCCGCCATGACCGGCCCAGTCCAGCGCCCCCTCCTCTTCCTCGACGTCGACGGACCGCTCATCCCGTTCGGGGCCACCGCCCACGAGCTGCCGGACGGCTACCCGACGTACGGGGCGGATCCCGACGCGAACCCCCTCCTCGCCAGGCTCGATCCCGCCCTCGGCTCCCGCCTCCTGGCGCTGCCGTGCGAGCTGGTCTGGGCCACGACCTGGATGGCCGACGCGAACGCGTGGGTCGGCCCCCGGATCGGCCTGCCGGAGCTGCCGGTGGTGTCCTGGCCGGACGCGTCCGAGCAGGAGGACGGCCGGAATCGGATCCACTGGAAGACGCCCGCCCTGGTCGCCCACGCCGCGGGCCGCCCGTTCGCCTGGGTGGACGACGAGATCACCCCCGCCGACCGGGCCCTGGTCCGCGCGCACCATCCCGCCCCGGCCCTGCTGCACCGGGTGGATCCCCGCTACGGCCTCACGTCGGCGGACTTCACCGCGCTGGCTGCATGGCTCCGCCGCCACTCGCTCCCCCGGAGGGTCACCGCATGACGCCGCTGCCTCCCCTGCCCGCGCGAGCCACCTGGCACGACACGGGCACGAGCGTCTTCTGCTGGGCCGCCCGGGCCGACGGACGCTGGTGGGTCCTGCGGCTCAACCACTTTCCCGAACATCCCCTCTACACCTTGTTCATCGACGGGCAGGTCGTCGGCGACGTCGATGACGTCCCCGACACCTGGCGGTTGCGGCCCCGCGCCGCGCTTGCGGTGCTGAGCGCGTCGGAACGCGCCGAGGTGCTCGCCCTCATGGCCGGCCTCGGTCCCTACGGAGCCGAGGCCGGCACCCCGTGCGCGGGCGACTGGTGCACCTGCGAGATCCTCACGGACGAGTACGCCGCCCGGCCCGGCGACCCCGCCCCGGACCCGGCCGCGCCGTGACGGTGCGGACACCCCCTATAGGGCGTGTCCGCAAAGTCCCGCCTGCCCCGCGGCGCCCCCTAGGGCGTGTCCGCAAAGTCCCGCCTGCCCCACGGCGCCCGGCACGCGCTCTCGGCGCACCGGACGAAATCCCGAGTACGTCCAGTACACGGGCTTCCGCCCGGCACACCGAGAGCACGCACCGGACGCCGCGGGAGCGCCCTTCGGGCGCACGGCGCTACTTCGCGGACAACCCCTAGGACCAGGACGCCGCCACCAGGGAGCGTTCCGCTGCCGCCAGGTGGGTGGAGGCGGCCAGCCAGGCTGCGGCGTAGGCGTCGGGTGAGGGGTCCTTCAGGCGGCCGAACCGGTCGCGGGGGCGGCGGTCCGCCTCGGCGGCGAGGGCCGTGGCGAGTTCCGCCGCCGTGGTGAAGCCGGCCCGGCGCAGGGGGCCGTACGCGGCCGGCAGCTCCGTGGTGCGGGCCGCCTCGGCGACGGCGCGGCGGCCGCCCGCGACCCCGCTTTCCAGCAGCCTGCGCACCCGCCACAGCGGCGAGTCGGCCAGGATGTCCGGGCCCTCGGCGGCGGACGGCGCGGTGGCGGACGGCGCACCCGACGGGAAGTGGCTGCCCTGGAGCAGGTCGTAGCCGAGATCGGCGCGGCCCAGCCATTCCTCGGGCAGGCGCAGCGTGTACTGCGCGCCGGGGACCGGCCCGACGGCCAGCGGGCGCAGGGTCGCCGCGCGGTCCAGGTCGGGGCGGCCCAGCACCCGGAGCAGCAGCCCCGGATGGGCGGCGATACGGCGCAGGTTGGCCGTGTGCGGCAGCTCCGGATGGGGGTGGGCGGCGCGCAGCCGCAGCAGGGGCGCGTCCGCTCGTACCTCGCGGACCAGGAGGTCCTCCCCCGCCGCGCCGACGACCGCGACCTCGCAGCCGAGCAGGGCGGGCTCGGCCGCGTCCGGGTCCCCGTCCCGTTCGGCGAGCTGCGCGGCCACCGCCTCGGCCGCCGGCCGGGCGAAGAGCGCGGCGGCCGGCTCCCCGGTCCACGGGACTCCGCGCAGCGGGGTCGCCTGGACCCCGCGTCCGGCGCCGAGGCGGCCGTCGGCGGAGACCGTGGCCCCGGCGATACGCAGTCCCCCGCGCGCGAGGCCGGCGTGGTCGAGGGCGGCTCCGCCGAGCGCCACGGAGGCCGTGCCGGCGCCGCGGGCGCGGGCCAGGCCGCCGGGGCGGACGTCGGAGACGGAGTGGCGGGAGCCGTCCGCGGCGAGCAGGTGGGTGACCACTCCCCCGTACCCGGTGGCCGACAGGACCGGCTCCCGGCACAGGCCGTACACCCGCAAGCTGCCGCCGGGCCGGTAGGCCCGGCGGGCGGCGGCGGTCAGCGCGGGGCCGGCCGTACCGGAGGCCAGCAGTCCGGCGGTGTGGAGGAGTTCGCGGAAGGCTCCGGTGAGGTCGGCGAGCCGGTGGCCGCCGCTGCGTTCCCGGGCCGCGCGCAGGCCCCGTACGACCCGCAGGGCGGCGGCCTCGGCGCGGGGCAGCCCGGCGAGGCGTGCGGTGTGGGCGGCCCGCAGCAGCTCGGCCTGGACCACCGCACCGCCGGCCGTGACCCCGGCGGCGAGCGCCTCCGCTGCGGCCCGCCAGAGCGCGACGGCAGCGGCGAGCTGCGCGGCGGTGAGCGCCTCGGGGGCGGGCACGGATCCGGCCACCGGCCCGGCCCCGCCACCGGGCCCGGGCCCGGGCTCGGTGCCCGCTTCGGCCGCGGACGCGGAACGGGCCCCGGGTACGGAGGCGGGGGCGACCCCGGAATCGGCCCCGGAATCGACCCCGGGCGCGGCCTCGGACACGGCCTCGGCCTCGGTTCCGGCCCCGTCCCCGGCCGCCGGATCGGGGTCCTCGTGCGCCGGTCGGTCCGGGTCCGCCAGGGGGGCGGCGCCCAGTGCTGCCGCGCGGTGCAGGCAGCGCGGCGCCAACAGGCAGGTGCAGGTGGCCTGGTCGGCTGCGGTGACCGCACCGCCCGGGCCCGGCCGCAGAGTGACGAGCGCGTCCTCCCCGAAGCGGAGGGTGACGCCCCCGTCCTCCCCGCGGACCGCGCCCGCGGCGCAGCCCTCGATGGCCGCGTCCAGCTTCTTGCGCAGCCGGGCCGTGAGGTTCTCGACGGCCTCGGCGAGGACCTCGGGGGCGACGGGCGGCAGGAGGCCCGCGTTCGGCTCGGTACTCGACTCACTGCTCAACGGGACTCTCCACGGAGGCGGTCGCCCACCCAGCGGGCGAGGGCGAGCGGGCTGAGGGCGGCCACCGGCATGCCGGCCGCGACGAGCTGCCGGGCGACCGGGACCGAGTAGCGGGGCGCGCCCGCGTCGTCGAGCGCGGCGCAGCCCAGCAGATGGGCTCCGGACGCGGCCAGCGCGCGGACTTCCCCGAGGAGTCCGCCGATCGGGGCGCCCTCCTCGAAGTCGCTGACCACGACGACGAGCGTGCGGCTCGGCACGGTGATCAGGGAGCGGGCGTGGGCCAGACCCGCCGCGATGTGCGTACCGCCCCCGACGCGAACCTCCAGCAGCAGCGACAGCGGGTCCTCGACCCGGTCGGTGAGGTCCACGACCTGCGTGGAGAAGGCCAGGAAGTGCGTGGACAGGGTCGGCACTCCGCCCAGGACGGCGGCGGTGAGCGCCGACCAGATGACCGAGGCCTCCATCGAGCCGGAGACGTCGACGACCAGGATCAGCCGCCAGTCGGCCTCCCGGCTGACCCGGGTGCTGAACACGGGCCGTTCCGGCACGACCACGACCCGGCCGTCGCCGAGACGGCGGGTGTGCGCGAGGTTGGCCCGCAGGGTCCGGGCCAGGTCGAGCCGGCCGCCGGGGCGGCGGGTGGGGCGCGGGGTGGCGAGGCCGGAGAGGGCCGGGCGCAGCCGGGTGGCGAGCTCCTTCGCGAGCTCCTCGACCAGCCGTCTGACCAGGGGCCGCAGCCGGGCGAGTCGGGCCTCGGGCATACCGCCGGCCAGCGACAGCACGGAGCTGAGCAGTTCCACCGAGGGGCGGACGGCCGCCGGGTCGAGCTGGCTCAGCACGTCGGCGCGGCCGGCGTCGGCCGCGTCGGCGAGCACCTCCTCGCGTACGTCGGCGCCGAAGAGCGATTCGAGCTCCTGCGACCATTCGCGGGCCGTCGGGAACGAGGCCTCCCGGCCGCCCCCGCCCCCGCTGCCCCGGCCGCCTTCGAGGTCGGCGGAGCCTTCGCCGCGGCCGTTGCCGTACAGCTCGTCGAGGGCGTGGGCGTAGCGCCGGGCGCCGGCGGGGAGCCGGTCGCGCTGGCGGCCGAGCAGCAGGCGCCAGCGGTCGGCGGGGGCCAGCCGGTCGCCGGTCCGCCGCAGGGGCGCGGGTGTCGGCGGTGCGGGCGGTACGGGCGACTGCGGCCCGGGGCCGGGATCGGCACCGGCACCGGCACCGGCACCGGGAGTCGGCGCGCCACCGACCGGCAGCCCCTCGAGGGCCTTGAGCGCGGCGGCGCCGGCGGCGTCCGCGGCGGCCCACAGGGCGAGCAGCGCGGGCGGCGCGTCGAGGGACAGGTCGAGGCGGTCGCCGAGCCGTTCGGTGACGGTGTCCAGCAACCGGTCGCGGGCGGCCGGGGCGAGTACGTCGAAGCCGCCGCGCAGGGCCGGGAGCCGGTCCAGGAACTCCCGGTCGGCGAGGCCGTCGACGCGGTCCAGGACCGGGGTGAGGGCCGCGGCGGAGGACTGGAGCAGCGGTCCGGCCGCGGCCAGGACCCCGCCGAGCCGGCGGGCGAGGGCGCGCCGGGCGTCGGGGGTGGTGGCGCCGTCGATCCACCCGGCGGCCCGGTCGCCGAGACCGGCGGCCGGGTCGAGATCGAGGAGGACCCGTACGGCCAGTGCCGCGCCCTGCATCAACGGCGAGGCGGTGGCGGCCAGTTCCGCGAGGGCGGCGTCCATCCGCAGGCCCAGGTGCAGGGTGGCGGCGCGGTCGGCGAGGGCCACGAGGGCCCGCGCGTCGGCGGGGTCCTCGCTCCCGGCGAGGCCGGGCAGGGAGCGTACGGCGGCTTCGAGGAGCCGGCCGGTGAGCCCGGTCGCGGCGGCGCGGGAGCCGTCGGAGGTACCGGGGAAGTGCCCGCGGGAGAGCCCCTCCAAGAGGTCCAGTGATTCCAGGAGTTCGGGCAGGGTCGCGGTCTGCGGGAGGGTCTCGGCGGCCTCGTCCAGCCGTACGGCGACCAGCTCGGGCAGATCGCACCGCGCGGCCGCGGCCAGGCCGGTGAGGATCTGCGCCGGGGTCGGACCGCCGTCGGCGGCGGCCCGCCGGGCGGTTTCGCGCAGCGTCCCCGCGGCGGCCTGGGCGGCGGTGACCCCGCGGACGCCGGCCAGGTCGAGGCGGGCCGGGACGGAAGGCGTCCAGGTCAGCCGCCACTTGGTGCCGAGGGCGGTGCCGTCTCCGGTGGCGGCCACCGCGAGGGGCTCCCCGTACGCGGCCCCGCAGACGGCCAGCCGCTGGAGCAGGACCTCGCGGCGGCGGTCGAGCGGCGAGCGGAGCGGGTCGAGGCGGATCTCGCGGGGGGCGGGGTCCTCGGGGCCGGGCAGCCGCAGCTCCGCCAGCTCGGCCTCGACGCCGGGGCCGAGTCCGGAGCGCGGGGCGTGCGGGGTGATCCGGCCGCGTCCGGTGCCGACGAGCACGGCCTCCAGCGCGCGGGCCAGCGCCCGCCCCCGGCCGAGCGGTTCGCCCTGGCCGAGCACGGTGGTGACGGCTTCGAGGAGCTCGCCCCGGCCGGGCGCGGGCAGCCCGCGCAGGACGGCCAGATCGCCGGCGAGCCTCAGCGTCTCGGCGGCCTCGCCGGTCCCGGCGGTGTGCCCGGCGCGACGCAGCTCCCGGCAGATGCCGGTGACGGCGACGGACGCGGCATCACGCACCCGCGCGGCGTCCCCGCCCGCCCCCAGCACGGCCTGCTGCCACAGCGGGTCCCGGATGCCGGCGGGGTATCCGGAGCGGGAGTCCAGCAGATCGAAGGAGTAGGGCACGAGGGACGTGACGGCGCCGCCGCCCCCTGTCCCCCCGATCCCGGCGTCGGAAACGCGGCCCCGCGCGGCCGCGGCCGCGGCAGCCGGAGCATCGGCCCGGCCCGCGGCCACGGCCTCCGGCGCCGCGGACCGGGTGGCCGGGACGACGGGCCGCGGGGCGGCCGGCTGCGGGGCGCCGAGCAGTGCCGGGGCGTGGAAGGCTCCGACGAGGGCGGCGACCCTCCGGCCGCCGGAGGCGGCGGCGTTGACGACCTCGCGCATGTGGGCCTCGCGGGCCAGGTCGCTCGCGGGGACCGGGCCGTCCTGGCGCAGGGCCCAGCCCACGCCCAGCGCGGCCCGCCGGACGGCTTCCGGCGGGCATCCGGGGGCCAGCACCTCCACGGCGCGGTCCCACAGGTCGTCGCCGTCGCGCCCGGTGCCGGACGCGCTGAGCGCCTTCGCGTACGAGGCGCGGCTCGCCGGTGCCGGATCCTCGGACGGGGCGGCGGTCCAGCCGGGGTCGGCCAGGGGGAGGTCGCAGCAGCGGACCTCCACCCCGCGCGCCCGCGCCCAGCGGATCGCGGCGAGCTCCGGGGAGAAGTCAGCGAACGGGTAGAACGCGAGCCCGCCTTCGCGGCCCGTGCCCGCCAGGGCCACGGGGGCCACGGTCTCGGGGTCCGCCAAGTGCTCCAGCCACGGCTGGAAGTCGGTCGGCAGCTCGATGCACACCACCTCCGCCTCCGCGGCGTCCAGCAGCGCCGGCACCACGGCCGCCAGTGCGGGGCTGTGGTGCCGTACGCCCAGCAGGTACGGCGTCCGCGCCGCGGCGAGCCCGTCCACGGCGGTCCGCGGATCGGCCCCCGGCGGGCCGGCGGAGCCGGTGCGGTCGGCAGGGGCCGTCATCGGAGGTTCCCGCGGAGGTCCCACAGGCGGCGCCACATCGCCGAGCCGTCTTCGGCGCGGCGGCGGACCGGGCCGTCCCAGTAGCCCAGCAGGCGGCCGTGGTCGGCCGGGTCGTCCTTGCGGACCACGCCGAGCAGGTGCCCCGGCAGCAGGTCCAGCACGTCACCGCCCGGCAGGTACGCCGCGGCCACCCCCAGCGAGGCCGCCACCTGCACGGCCTCGGCAGTGGACATGACCGTACCGGGCCGCTCCACGTCCCAGCCCTCGGCCGAGCGCCCCGACCGCAGGTCCCGGAAGACCGTGACCAGCGCGTCCAGCACCGCGTCGTCCACCGCGAAGGCCGCGCCCGCCCGCTGCACCGCGGCCACCGCCTGGCGGCGGATCAGCGTGGCCTCCGCGTCCGCGTCCGCGATCGGCGCGACCGTCTCGAAGTTGAAGCGCCGCTTGAGGGCGGCGGACATCTCGGAGACCCCGCGGTCCCGCAGGTTGGCGGTGGCGATGACCGTGAACCCGGGGGCCGCGCTGACCACCGCGTCCTCGGTGGCGGTCAGTTCGGGCACGCTCACCCGCCGGTCGGACAGGATCGACACCAGCGCGTCCTGCACCTCGGGCAGGCAGCGGGTGACCTCCTCCACCCGGACCACCCGTCCGGTCCGCATGGCGGAGAGCACCGGGGAGTCCACGAGCGCCTGGGAGGTCGGGCCCTGGGCGAGCAGCAGGGCGTAGTTCCAGCCGTACCGGAAGGCGTCCTCCGTGGTACCGGCCGTGCCCTGCACGGTGAGCGCGCTGGTGCCGCAGACCGCGGCGGCCAGCAGCTCGGACAGCATCGACTTCGCGGTGCCGGGCTCGCCGGTGAGCAGCAGGCCGCGCTCCCCGGCGAGGGTGACGACGCAGCGCTCGACCAGGGCGCGTTCGCCGACGAACTTCGGGGCGATCACCAGCTTGGCCGGGAGTCCGGCGGGGCGGCGCCCCGGAAGGGCCAGTTCGGCGCCCTCGCTGCCGCACACGAAGGTGACGACGGCACGCGGGGTCAGCGCCCAGCCGGGCGGGCGGGGGCCGGTGTCCTGCGCGGCGAGGAAGGCGAGTTCGGCGGCATGGCGCTCCTCGGCGGGCAGGACCTGCCGGGCGGGGCTCTGTACGGGTGTGTCGGTGAGGGTCATGACGTGGTGTGTCCTTCGCGGGGTACGGGTGTACGGGGCGGCCGGGCCGCGGCGCGGCGCGCGCCCTCCCGAGGGAGGGGGCGCCGCGCCGCGGCCGGCCCGGGCGTCAGCGGCGGCGTGCGCGGGTGCGCTTGACCTTCAGGGCCTCGAAGCGCGGTACGTCGCCCTCGCGGACCCGCTGCCAGGCCCGCCGGTAGAGGTCGGCGGCCGGTTCGTCCGGAACCAGCACTCCCAGCACCGGCCGGCCGCCCGGGGCCAGCCCGTACATCGGCAGCTTCCACAGCTCCACCGGCAGCACCGGCGAGGACATCTCCGCCCAGCCTCCCGGCAGGAAGAGCGAGCGCCCGGCCCGGGTCCGGGAGGCCGTCACCACCAGTTCGGTGGCGGCCAGTTCGGCGCGGGCGGCCTTCAGCCGGGCGGGCTTCCAGCCCGTCCAGCGCGCCAGGTTGCGGTCGGTGGGGTCGGGCATCGCGAGCAGCGCCAGGTACACGGCGGCCGCGTCCGCGCCCAGGCCGTGCGCCTCGGACACCTCCGCCACCAGCTCGGGCACCGAGCGGCTCGGATCCTGCGGCCACCACGTGCCGTCCTTGTCGACGGTCCCCGCGGCCGGCGCGCCCGGATCCGCCAGGAGCGCCGCGAACCGCGGGTCGTGGACCGCCCGCAGCGCCGTCTCCACCGACGAGGGCTGCTGGTCCTCGCCGCGCAGCGCCGGCAGGTACGGGTCGGAGCCGGTGGAGTCGAGCAGGGCCGTCCGCAGCGCGGGCTTGGGCCGGTCGTCCGCGGTGGCCATGACCACCGCGCCGTAGCGCTCGTACCCCTCGCCCGTCTCGGTCGGCGTGCCCGCCGCCTTCCGGAAGTCGGGCAGGCTGGTGAAGTGCCCGATGCTGAGCATCAGTTCCGGTGCGGCGAGCCGCTGGCGCACGGCGCTCAGCGCGGGCGGCAGCGCGGCCCGCAGCGGGTCCCCGGCGGGCAGCCGGTGGGCGGCCCAGGCCGTCAGGGTGAGCGCGCCGGTCAGGATGGTCGAGGTGAACGGCTCGTCGGCCGGTTCGCGGGGCTCGACGTGGTCCCCCTTGACCTCCCAGGCGACGTCGGCGCTCAAGGCGGGCGACCGGTCCGGGCCGAGGATCGCGGCCAGGGCCCGGTGCGTGGACCAGCCGGTGCGCGCGGCTCGGGTGGCCTCGGCGAGCAGCCACTCGGGCACGGGCGTACGCCGGCCCAGGAGGCGGTTCCAGGCCCGCGCGGCGGCGGCCGCGTCCGGCCCGTCGGTCCACAGCCGCGCCGGGTCGGCGGGCAGCAGCGCGGCGACGACCTCGCGCCGCACCTCGATCTGCAGGCTCTTGAGTTCGGCGCGGGCGTGCTTCGCGTCGGCCGCCTTGACGCCCAGGACGGTGCGCAGTTCGGCTGGCAGGAAGTGGTGTTCGTAGCTGTCGATGTTCGGCAGGCCGGCCAGCAGCAGCCGGGCCAGCGTGCCGGAGACCCCGGTGAGGCGGGCGAACTCCTCCGCGGCTTCTGGCAGGAACGGCGCCGTCCCGCGCTCGGCGGCCTCGGCCAGGAAGGCCGCCAACCAGCCGGGGCCGCGCTCCCGGTCGCCGAGGGGGGCGTCGCCGCGCACGGTGTAGGGGCCGGGCACGGCGAAGCGGCCGGCCGGGTCGTACAGCAGCGCCCCGAACTCGTGGCCGCCGGGCACGGACACGTTGTGCTCGGTGAGGCCGAGGACGGCTCCGCCGCCCAGCGGGAGCAGGCTGCGGTGCGAGGTGTTGCGCTCGATGCCGTCGGGGGTGCGCAGGTGCCGCTCGTCGAGGTGGACCAGGACCCGGCGCCAGTGGTCCGCGGAGCCCTCGGCCGAGTCCAGGCCGAGCGCGTCCACCCGGCCGAGCAGGGTGCACAGGGCGGTCCGCTGCTCCTCGGTGGTGCCGACGGCGACGGCCCGGTACGCGATCGCCGCGGGCTGGTCCAGCAGCTGCGTGAAGGGGAGCGCGGAGTACGCCAGCTCGGGCAGGTCGAAGTGGAGCCGGCCGGGGACCTGTTCGGCGCCGGTGTCGGCGGCCGCCCGGACCAGCCCGTCCAGGTAGCGGTGGGCGACGTCGCTCTGGGCGCCCCAGCGGTAGTACCCGGTGCCGACGAGCCCGTGCAGCGCGTCGGCGATCAGTTCGTCGGTGGGGCCCTGGGGCTCCCGGTCGGCCGAGGCCGAGTCGGGGTCCAGCCGCGCGGCGACCCCGTCCAGCGCCTCCTGCTGGGTGATGGCGAAGCGCAGCACCTCGACGATGCCCCCGATCAGCTGCGGGGCGGTGACCTGCGGCAGCGCCGCGCGGACCAGGCCGGGCAGATCGGTGGCCGCCTCGGCGGCGGCCGCCGCCTTGAGCAGGACGCCGATCGAGGCGCCGTCGGCGGCGCGCAGGGCGGCCGAGGCCTCCGGGTCGCGCGGGCGCAGCGCGTACCAGAAGGGCAGCGGCGGGAGTTCGACGCTGCCGGTGGCGAAGGCGGCGGTGCGGTAGTCGCTGCGCGACTGGGCGGTGACCACGCCGTCCGGGTCGCTGATGCTCAGCTCGCGCCAGCGGTGGGTCAGTGCGCGGGGCCGCTCGTCGCCGGGGAAGGTGAGCGCGGCGACGGGCATCTCGGCGCCCTCGGGCACGCCGACCCGGCGGCCGCCGGTGTCCGAGGCCTCCCAGCCGCGGCCGGGGACGCGTACGGCGCGCCAGCCGAGCAGGCCGTCCGCGGGCGCGCCGAGGACCGAGCCCTCGACGGCGGGCGCGGGCCGCAGCCAGCAGGATTGGGCGGGCACGGTGTTGCCGTCCCCGGGGTGCGCGCTCAGGGCGTCGGCGAGGAAGCCGGGGGCCGAGAACCGGCCGAAGGTGCCGCCCTCGGGGTCGTACTCGCGCCAGCCGCCGTCGTGTTCCTGGTCGCGGCGCTGCCACACCCAGTACGAGGTGCCGTCGGACAGCAGCCGCCGCTCGCCCGGCAGTTTGGTGTCCCCGGCGTGCAGGACCCCGCCGCCGGTGGTGCGGCCGCCGCCGGGCAGGGGCAGGCTGATGTCCTCGGAGCGCAGGTTCCAGTAGCCGCCGTCGACGTCGACGCTGAAGACGTTGCCGGGGTCGGTGTGCCAGTAGCCCTCGACGCCCCCGGATCCGTACTGGGCCCAGAAGACGAGCAGTTCGCCGTCCACGTAGTGGAATCCGAAGCGGCGCGCGTTGTTGCTCGCCGCCCGCAGGTCGTGGGTGAGCACGGTGGAGTCGGCGTCGATGACGCGGACCTGGGTGGCGTTGGCGACGATCAGGTGGGGCCAGGCTTCGACGACGGTCAGCCCGTGCCCGCCGCCCTGTCCGGCGGGGGTCATCTCGGCGACCGCGCTCTCCCAGGCGGGCCAGCACAGTTCTTCGAAGAGGCCGGTGCGCAGGGTGCGGGCCAGGGTCTCGCCGAGGTCGGCGGCGGCGGCGAGGGCCACCTCCTCGCGGGCGAGTTCGAGGGCCTCGGCGGGCAGCCAGGTCAGCCGGCGGACGGCGTCGGGCAGTCCGGGCAGGCCCGCGGCGGTGGAGGCGCCGGCCACCTCGCGCATCCACTCGGTGAGCATGGGGCGGCCGCCGGGCGAGGCGGCGAGCAGTCGCATGACCTCCACCGCGTGGGCGTCACCGCCCAGGCCGTACGCGGCGCGCCGGAAGGCAGGCCTGAAGCGCTGGTCGGCGGCGACGGCGAGCAGGTCCCTTCGCCGGTCGGAGCGCGCCCAGTCGGCCAGGTTCAGCTGGTCGTGGCGGCGGCGCGAGCCGGAGTCGGGCTCGGGGTCGGTGACGGGGACGTCCAGGGAGAGCAGCAGGTCCAGCAGGTCGGCGTCCTCGACGCCCACCTTCAGGCCCGCTTCGCGGCCGGGCTCGGCGAGTTCGGCGCGCAGCCGGTCGGCGGCGCGGGTGACGAGGTCGAGCAGGGCGGGCAGCGTGGGGCGGGAGCCCCAGCCGGTGTGCCGGGCGGCGTGGAAGCGCTCCAGCCAGCCGGCGGCGCCGTCGGAGCAGCGCTGCTCGGCGGGCAGGTCGGCGCGGACCAGTCCGTCGGTGGCGCCGGATTCCTCCAGCAGGCCCAGCCACAGCTCGGGGAGCTCGCCGTCGCCGCCGCCGGGCGGCATCAGGCCGAGCAGGGTGCCCCGTACGGACGGCACCCGGCGGGCCAGCGCGACGAGCGCGCTGCGGTGCGCCTTCCACCAGCCGTACGCGGCGCGCAGTGTGGCCGGCAGCGGCAGCAGCTCGGCGAGGTAGTCCTGCTCGGCCTCGGTGCCGGTCAGGCCGGCCGCGCGGGCGAGGCGGCGCAGTTCGGTCGCGGCCTGGGCGGAGGGCGGCAGTCCGCCCGCGGTGCGGCGTACGCACAGCCGGCGGAAGCGCTCGTACGCCTCGGCGGGGCTGACGCGGGCGGACAGTTCCTTGGCGTAGCCGGTGAGCACCTTCACCGGGAGGGCGCCGACCAGGGCGAATTCGAGGAAGACCGCGTCGAGGCGGTCCTCGTCCACGGGCAGGCCGTGCTGGGCCTCGCTGGTGCGGGCGCGGCCGAACAGCTGGGCGGCGTAGGTGGTGTTCTCGACGGCGAGGAAGATGCGGGCGGCCTGCTCGTAGAAGACGGGCAGGAAGTGCGGGACGGCGGCGCCGAGCCGGCCGGCCAGTTCGTGGCAGGCGTCCAGGGCGGCCTTGGGCTTGGTCTTGGCCGTACGGGCGAGCCGGTCGAGTTCGGGGACCACGGCGAGGGCGTGGTGTCCGTCCTCCGGGTGGTGGACGAGGACCCATTCGGGGAAGCCGAGGGCCTGGCGCTGCCCGAGGCCGACCACGGGCGGCGCGCCCTCGGCCTCGGCGGGCACGAGTCCCAGGAAGCCGGCGGCGAGGTCCTCGGCGGCCCCCAGTTCGGCGGCGGCGAGCCGGACGACGACGCGGTCGTCGGGCAGGGCGGGGTGCCGGTAGGAGCGCGCGGTCAGGTCGACCGCCGAGGGACCCGCGCCCTCGGTGCCGCTCGGCAGTACGGCGCCGGCCTTGAGCAGCAGTTCGGCCTCGGCCGCGGCGTCGTTCGTCCTCGTGGTGCCGGTGGTGTTGCTCATCGCGCGTCCCCGCCCTCTTCGATCTTGCGCCCGGCGTACAGCGCCGCGGCCATCCGCATTCCCTCGGACCAGGCGACCGGTCCGACCTCCGTCAGGCGCACCGCCCGGCCGTTCTCGTCGTGCCAGCTCAGGGCGCCGGTGCTCGTCTCGTCCTCGTAGTACGGCTCGCCGATCCAGACCGCCGCCTCCGTGCCCCGGCCGGTGTCGCGGACCTTGCAGGTCGCGTAGCCGCCGGAGACCCGGTAGCCGAGGCCCGTGGCCCGTGCGGCCAGGCCGAAGCGGCTCGCGAAGACCCCGCCCGCGTAGTCCCGTACCTCGGTGGCGGTGGCCGCCAGGTCCCCGGGCTTCTCCCAGGTCGGCCGGTGGATCTGCTCGACGCGCTGCACGATGCCGAGTTCGGCCGCGAAGTCCCGTACGTCGTCCAGGTCGGGCAGCAGCACCGGGTGCGGCAGGGTCACCGTGCGCGGGGAGAGCCGTACGGTCTCGCCGTCGAGGTTGACCACCTTCAGCTCACCGGAGGCCGTGGCGTCCCGCAGGAAGCCCACCTCGTCCGGGTCCTCGCCGACGACGGCCATGTCGCGCAGCGCGCTCTGCCAGGCCTCGTCCGGCCAGACCCGGGCGAGGAGCGCCGTCGGCACGGGCAGCGAGGAGACCATCCAGGTGTCCACCTGGGCGATGCAGGCGGTCTCGTGCCGTTCCAGCCATTCGGCGAGCCGGCGCAGCCGGTCCACCTCGGGGTGGTCGCGCAGCGCCTTGGGCAGTGACTTCAACTGCCGTCCCGCAGTGCGGCCGGTGGCGGACCGCGCCGCCACCTTCCCTTCCACCAGGGCGATCTCGTACCCCTCGCCCGCCGCCAGCCATGCCATCAGTACGTGCCCCTCCGCCTGCCCGAATCCCGGATGCGCGCAGCCTCGACCAAGGGGAGTAGCCCCCTGAGCTGCGGTATGCCGGGAGACTAGCGAGAGCCTCTGACAACGCCCGCCGAGGGGCCCCGCTCGGCGCCCGCGCGGGCGGCCCGCTCGGCGCCCGGCCCGACGGCGGCGCGGCCGGGGCGGGTTGACCGACCGGTTGAATGTCCGGTTCTGGGTAGTCTTTCCGGGACAGTGTGCGGTGCGGGACCGGCTCGGGGTGGGTTCATGGGACGTCAGATACGTGTACGGGGTGCGGTCCTGGCGGCGGCGGTGCTGCTGGCCGTGACCGGATGCTCGGGCACCGGCGCCGTGCCGGGCAAGGACGCGAAGCCCTCGGCGGCCGCCGGCTCGCCCTCCGCTCCCGGCGGCGGTGACGCCAAACCGGCTTCGGGGGACGTGCTGCCCGGCATGGTCGGCGTCCAGGCGGCCCGTGCCCAGCTGGCCGCGCTGAAGGTCGCGCCGCCCGGGACCATGGCCGGCTACAGCCGGGCCAAGTTCACCCACTGGGCCGAGCAGGGCAACAAGTGCGACACCCGCGAGGTCGTCCTCAAGCGCGACGGCACGGACGTCAAGCAGGACTCCGAGTGCAAGGCGGTCTCCGGCACCTGGAAGAGCCTGTACGACGGGGCCGTGGTCACCGAGGCGTCGAAGATGGACATCGACCACATCGTGCCGCTCGCCGAGGGCTGGCGTTCGGGCGCGGCCGCCTGGGACGCCGCGCGGCGCAAGGCCTTCGCCAACGACCTGACCCACCCTCAGCTGTTGTCGGTGACGGCGGCCACGAACCGTTCGAAGGGCGACCAGAGCCCCGACCTGTGGCAGCCGCCGGACAAGTCGAGCTGGTGCCAGTACGGGAGGGCCTGGACCATCGTGAAATCCACCTACGGCCTGACCGTGACGGAACCGGAGAAGAAGATGCTCACGACGATGCTGGACGGCTGCGCGGCATGACCGGACGACAGCACACGGCCGGACCGCGGCAGTGGTGCGACGAGGTCCTGGCCGGGCCCGGCGGGGCGATGACGGAGGAGGTCGGGGTCATCACGGGCCCGCTGACCCTGCGTACGACGGCGCTCCCGGACGGCCGCCTGGTCCGGATCGACGTCCAGTACAAGGACGCGGAGGAGTGGTACACGCTGACCGGCAGCCCGGTCCCGCACCACGCGGACCCGGCGGCCGTCCACCGGGCGGCCCTCGCGGCGGTCCGCACCGGCCATGCCGCCCAGGCCCCGGTCCTGCCTCCGGGCCCGGCCGCCGGCTGACCCGCTGCGGCGGGCCCGGCCGCAGATCAGCATCATGATCCCCATGACACCGATATCCACACCGACGCCGATCACGGCCATGGACCTCACCGGCTTCACCGAGCGCGAGCAAGGGGTCTGGACCGACGAGAGGGGCCTCGTCCTCTCGGTCCACTTCTTCCCCCTGGTCCCGGACCTGCCGGCGCCGCTGCACGAGGGCGACCGGCTCCGGCACGGCCTCGCCCGCTCCGTGGCCCGGGCGGGCGGCGGGCTGATCGAGGCCGTGCCCGGCGAGGTGGACTCCGTCCCGGCCGTACGGCAGCTGGTCAAGATCCGGCGGCCGAACACCGAGCACGGGCTGGTGTTCCTCGCCTCCTGGACCGTGCCGAAGGAGGGCTGCAGCACGGTGATCAAGGTGCAGGCGGGCGAGCAGGGCACGACGGGCATGCGGGAGGCCCTGGTCGGTGCCCGCGTGGGCCACGAGAACTACTTCCGCCCGCACCCGTACGGGCCGGACGTGACGGGCGGCCTGCCGTACCACGTGGCCGACCTCGAGGAGTGGGACGCGCAGTTCCCCGAGCACCCGCTCACGCTGGTCCGCGGCGCGCTGCGGCGCATCGCCCCGACGGTGGTCTTCCACGAGCGGTTCAAGGCCCTCCCGCCGTTCGGCCCGCCGGCCGCCCCGCGGCGCCGCTGGTTCCGCCGGCCCTGACCCGCGGGCCGCGGAAGGAGCCCCCGGGCCGGCCTCGGGACGGCCTCGTGCCAAGCCTCGCTTCAGGCCTCGTATTCCGTCAGGTCGATGCTGTGGACCTGGAGCAGGTGGCCGTGCTCCGGGTCCGTGGTGTCGAGGTCCAGCACCATGCCCAGCTTGCGGATCACGTTCTCGGACTCCTCGTGGCCCGACCGGTTGACCGCGATCACCCGGTCGAGACCGCGGTCCTGGAGGGCGAACTCCAACGTGGCCTGCGCGGCCTCGGAGGCGTAGCCCTGGCCCCAGTACGGCCGGCCGAGACGCCAGCTGACCGCCACGAAGTCCCGTACCTCCGAGGGGGACTGCGCCACGGTCAGGCCGACCGCGCCGATCAGCTCGCCCGAGGCCAGGAGCTCGACGGCGAAGAGGCCGAAGCCCTCCTCGTCCCACTCCTCCTCCCAGCGCTCGATCTCCTCGGCGGTCTCCTCCAGGTCGAGGGTGGAGCCGTCGCCGATCCAGCGCATCACGTCCGGGTCGGCGTTGATCTCCGACAGGGGGACGAGGTCGTCGTCGGTCCAGCGGCGCAGGAGCAGGCGGGGGGTGCGGATCTCGGTCATGCCCCCATCCTGCCGAACACCGCCGACCAGCGGTAATCGGGTCCGCCCGGGCGGCCGCCGCGGACCCGGCCACCGCCCCGGCCCCCGGTCAGGGGGTGTGGAAGCGGACCTCCGGGGCCTGCGGGTCCGGGCCGTCGAGCAGCGGCTGCGGGACGCCCTTCAGGTGCTGGTCGAAGAAGGCGCCGACGTAGCGCCGGGTCAGCTCGACCGAACGGGCGCCGGGCAGCGGCGTCAGCGGGGGCAGCCCCAGCTGGTCGCTCATGGTGGGCCAGTCGGTGAAGGTGAAGTGGTGGGAGGCGTCGAGGGTGATCCAGCGCTTCCAGCCGTCGAGCCGCTTCCAGTTGGGGTCCCAGCTCGCCTCTCCGGTACCGGTGTTGCCCGGGCGGGACTCCTGCGCGCCGAGCAGCATGAAGGGCCTGCCGCCGAGCCCGCCCGCCGGGACCGGCGAGAACACCCCGCCGTCCATGTCGATCCCGGCCCGGATCCGCGGGTCGGTGGCCATGGCGGCGACCGCGGCGGAGCCGCCGATGGAGTGCCCGGCCATCGCGATCCGGCCCGGGTCGATGAGGCCGGCGTTGTGCCAGGCCGGGTGGCGGCCGGTGAGCCGGTCCAGGAGGAAGGAGACGTCACGGGCCCGGTTGTCGGTGACCTGCCTGGCGCCCTCCTCGCTGTTGGCCTTCCCACAGGCCAGGCAGGTCAGGACGCGCCCGCCGGGGAAGGCCGTACCGGAGGTCTCGTACGCGTGGTCCACGGCGGCGACCACGTAGCCGCGGGAGGCGAGCTCCTCGGCGAGGGAGGTGAGGGTGGCGCGCGGGACGGTGAATCCGGGCGACAGGACGATCAGGGGGTACCGGCCGGCCACGGGACGGGCGTCGGAGCGGGCGTAGGCCTTGGTCCCGACCAGGCTCTCGACCGCGACGGCCTCGTCCAGGTCGCGGTCGGCCAGCAGCAGCCGGGCCTCCTCGTGGGTGAGCCAGGGCCGGACGGGCCCCCCGGTGCCGCGCTGGGCCGGGTAGCGCATGGTCACCATCAGCTCGCGCGGTCCGGACCCCGCCCAGGGGTCGGTCCGGCTGCGGTCCACCAGGTGCAAGGTCTCCTGGCCGACCGCGAACGTGCCGGTGGGGCGCGGCAGTTGCGGCAGCACCACACGGGAGTCCGCGGAGCCGGCCGTCGGCGGCGGGGCGGCCGCGGCGGGGCCGGCGGCCACCAGTGGCAGCGGCAGCAGGAGGGCGAGTAACGCGAGGGATGCGGCGGTTCGGCGTCGGTTCATGACGTCGAACCTACGCAGCGGGCCGCGCGTGATCGTCACCTCTCAGGAGGAGCGGGGCCTCCCCCTGCGGGACACCCGGCTCCCCCTCCGGGAGGAGGGTCAGGACACGGTGATCGCGTCCAGTTTCGCCCTCAGGTAGGCGTGGGAGTCCACGGGCTCGTGGACCACCCGGCCGATCGGGGCCGGGAGGGACTCGACCCGGGTGTGCGCGTCGCATTCGTAGAAGTAGACGAGCGAGACGAGCTCCTCGGCCGGTGCGTCGGACGGCGGCGGCAGGACGCGGTGGCGGCCTGCGCGCCAGCGGTCCCCCGTCCAGCGGGCCATCAGGTCGCCGATGTTCACGGTGAGCGCGGCCGGGTCGTAGGGGGCGTCCTGCCAGCCGTCGGCGTCGGTGTGGATCTGGAGTCCGCCCGCGCCCGGCTCGCGGTCGAGGACGGTGACCGTCCCGAAGTCCGTGTGCGCCCCGATGCGGAACTGGCCGGGCAGCGGTTCGCCGATCACCTCGGTGCCCGGGTACCAGTTGAGGTTGAACCCCCAGGTGGGGTGCCCGGTGTGGCGGGTGAAGTGGTCCTCGGCGAGGCCGAGTGCGAAAGCGAGGAGCTCCAGCAGCTCGTCGGACAGCTCCCTCATCCGGGCGATGTACTCGAGGGCCTGCGGCCGCAGCGCCGGCACCTCGGCCGGCCAGGCGTTCGGGCGGAACCACTCGGCGTCCACGGACGGGTTGCCGGTGGGCTCGTCCGCCGCGCAGGACCAGGACTCCTTGAGGTCGGGCGGCGAGGCCGCGCCCTCCGCGTAGCTGTTGGCCTCGGCGCCCGGGCCGAGCCAGCCGCGGCCGCCGACCGCGACCGCGTACGGCTCCTTCGCCTCGGCCGGCTGCCGGAAGAACTCCTTGGCGGCCGCCCGGATCCGCGCGGGCAGCCCCGGATCCACCCCGTGCCCGGTGACCAGCAGGAACCCGGCGCTCTGGAGGGCCTCGTCGACGCGGGCGGCGATCCGTTCGCGCGCCCCGGCCTCGCCGGACCGCCACGGCCCGAGGTCGATCACGGGAATTCGGGAACGGGCGGAAGCGGGGGAAATCGGAGAACTCGCCATCGGGGCCTGCCTTCCGAGCCGGTGTCGGGCGTCCGCCTCCCACGCTATCGCCCCGCCTCCCCGCCCGGACTCAAGGACGCTGCTCCAGGCCGCTGCACGGCGGGGAGTCCGCAGCGTAGGTCAGGTGCGCCGACCACTGGGCGCGGGCCCACGGCTACGGCGGCCGGGAGGAGCGCGCCGCCGCGCAGGCCCGGGAGGCCGACCCCGACCGGCGGTACTTCCGCGGACTGTCGGCGGCCGGGCGGCCGGCCGCCCGTACCCCGACCCGAAGCGACCTACCGAACGGCCCCGCGCAGGGTGTAGCGGGCTCCGCCGTCCTCGGTGGAGCCCGTCCGCTCGAACCCCGCCCGTACGAGCACGCCGTGGGAGGGGGCGTTGTCCGCGTCGACGCGGGCGTGCAGCGCGCTCACGCCGGGCTGGGCGAGGGCCCAGGCGACCAGGCCCCTCAGCGCCTCGGTGACGTACCCGTTGCCGCGGGCCGACGGTACGAGGTCGTAGCCGACCTCCGCGTTCCCCTCGGCGTCGGGGGCGCCGTGGAAGCCGATCCCGCCGATCGCCCGCCGGTCCTGCGTACGGACGATGGCGTACGCGCCCCACCCCGGGCGGAACGTTCCCTCCTCCCGCGACTTGGCCACCATCCCGGAGGCGGCCCGGGTGCCCTCGCCGGGGCCGTCCTCGGCCCAGGCGAAGCCGCCGGTGCCGCCGCCGTGGAGGTCCGCGGCGACGAGCGGGGAGATCTCGCAGAGCACGACGCGTTCCGCGGTGACGGGTTCGGCGTACCAGCGCCAGGCGGTGCGGCGCGGCAGGCCCGGGAGTTCGCCCCGGCCGGTCGCCCACAGCAGGGTGGGCCACGCTCCGGCGAGGTCGCGCGGCACCTGCGGGAAGAGCCGGTCGAGGACCTGCTCGCAGAGGTCCGCGTCGGGCTCCCAGCCGTGGACGCCGAGACCGTTCAGGATGTCGTGGGTGTGCAGCAGCGTCTCGACGACGCCCATCGCGGCGAATCCGTCCGGGCCCGCCATGCCGTACGGATGCCAGGCGCGGACCCCGGGGTCGGTCACGGCCACGGCGGCGGACAGCAGGCCTCCGGTGGCCTCGATGACCTGGATCAGGCCTTCGGGGGCGGTGCCGGGGTCGGCGCTGATGTCGAAGGGGGCGTACCCGCTGGTCGAGCGGCCGGTGAGCTGGGTGGCGTACCCGATGAAATCGCTCGCCACGTGGACGGCGGTGTCGTGACAGCTCCACTCGAGGCCGGCGGCCGGGACGGACCAGTCGAGGTGCGCCGCCTCGCGGAGCGCCTGCACGGTGAGGGACACGGATCGGTCTACGGCTTCGGAGCCCATGATCGTCATGGGCCGCACCTTAGGACCGCCGTCCGCACCCGGGCCACCGGATATCCGGGGCGCGGTCGCGGAGGCGTCAGGAGTCGGGGGCCGGGAGCGGGCCGCCGCAGCGGGAGCAGGACCGGGCGCCGCGGTGGTCGGCGAGCCGGCCGCAGTCGGGGCAGACCAGGTGGAGCAGGCAGGCCGGCTCACCGCCCCCGGCGGGGTCGGGAGCCGGGGCGCGGGCCGCGTCGTCGGCGGGCGGGCGCGCCTGTGGATCGTCGGCGTGCGTGGTCATGTTCCGTCCTTCCCGTATCCGTATCCCTCCCCCGGGAGGGGCCGCGCACACCTGACGGATAGGGTCGTAGCCGGTCGGCGTCGGCCGTACCAGGGACGGACGCGAGGCCGGGGCGGCGGTTGATCACCCTGCCTCCGTGCCGCCCCGACCGCGTTCACCCCTTCGTCCTGCCCCGGAATCCGTACATGAGCACCGTCCTGCCCTCCCCGTCCCCTTCCGCCGCCACCCCCGCCCCCGCATCCGCCGCCGGGCCGGCCCGGCGGCGGATCACCGCCGGCCGGGCTCCGGCCCGCCCCACCACCGCGGCCGCGTTCCACAGCATCAGCGCCGTGACAGCGGTCCTGCTGGGGCTCGTCGGGATCGGCGCGCTGCTCCACGAGCCGGTGCTCATACCGCCGCTGGCCGCCAGCGCCGCCCTCGTGCACAGCGCCCCGACCCTGCCGCTGGCCCAGCCGCGCGGTGTGGTCGTCGGCCATCTGCTCGGCACCGCCGTCGGCTACGGCGCCCTCGCCGCCGCCGGCAGCAGCGCCTGGGCCGCGGCCGTCGCGGCCGGGGTCACGCTCGCACTGCTGATGGCCGCCCGCACCCCGCACTCGCCCGCCTGCGCGACCTCCGTGGTGATCGTGCTCCAGAGCCCGGCCCCGGCCCGGTTCGTCCCGCTGCTCTTCGGTGCGACGGTGCTGCTCGTCCTGACCGGGTACGCCGCTTCACGCATCCGGCGCAAGGCGCCGAGGTACCCCGCCTACTGGTGGTGACCCGTCCGGTCCTGCGCCGCGCGTCCGGCCGATGAATGGGCGGCGCTGCGGGAGTCTGTAGGAGGCATCCGGAGCGGGATCGGGAGAGGTGGAGTGATGAGTGGACTGCGCGACATCCTGGAACGGCACGTGAGCAGCGGATCGCTGCCCGGGGCGGTGGGCCTGGTGGCCCGCGGCGACCGGGTGGAGGTCGAGGCGGTGGGCTCGGCCGACCTGGAGGGCACGGCTCCGATGGTCCGCGACTCGATCTTCCGGATCGCCTCGATGACCAAGCCCCTGACGGCCGCCGCCACGATGACGCTCGTCGAGGAGCGCCTGCTGGCCCTGGGGGACGAGATCGCGCCGTGGCTGCCGGAGCTGGCCGCCCCGCTGGTCGCCCGTACGCCCGCGAGTGCGCTCGACGACCTGGTGCCCGCCGACCGCCCGATCACGGTGTTCGACCTCCTCACCTCCCGCGCCGGGTACGGGTTCCCGTCCGACTTCTCGCTGCCGGCGCTCGCGCCGCTGGTCGGCGAGTTGAAGCAGGGCCCGGCGCGACCGCAGGACATCGCGGCGCCGGACGTCTGGCTGAAGACGCTGGCGGGCATCCCGCTGCTGCACCAGCCGGGCGAGGCCTTCCTGTACAACACCTGCTCGGACATCCTGGGCGTGCTGATCGCCCGGGTCTCGGGGCAGTCCCTGCCCGAGTTCATGGCCGAGCGGATCTTCGAGCCGCTGGGCATGTCCGACACCGGGTTCTGCGTCCCGGCCTCCGACCTCGGCCGGTTCACGAGCTTCTACCGCGAGGGCGAGGACGGCCTCGCCCTGGCCGACGCCCCCCACGATCAGTGGAGCAGCCTCCCCGCCTTCCCCTCCGGCGCCGGCGGCCTGGTCTCGACCGCCGACGACTGGTGGGCGTTCGGCCGGATGCTCCTCGCGCAGGGGGAGCTGGACGGGGGCCGGGGGCGGCTCCTGTCGGCCGACTCGGTGCGGCGGATGACCACCGACTGGCTGACCCCGGCCCAGCGGTCCGCCGGCGAGCTGTTCCTGGAGGGGCAGGGCTGGGGGTTCGGCGGCTCGGTGGACATCACGGCCCGCGACCCGTGGAACGTGCCGGGGCGGTACGGCTGGATCGGCGGCAGCGGAACCGCCGGCCACGTCACCCCGGCCACCGGCACCGTCTCCATCGTGCTCACCCAGCGCGAAATGAACAGCCCGACCCCGCCCGCCGTGATGCGCGATTTCTGGACGTACGCGGCCGGCGCCTGAATCCGATCCGGCCGCCCGGCAATATGCGGATGGATTATCGAGACCAATGCGATCATGACCCCATACGGGACAGATCCCTGGTCAGAGCACCTGTATCGTCTCTCCGAATATCGTTCGGCGAGAGACGTTGATGAACCACAGAACTGAACACTCCAGACGCCGCCACCGGCGGGCGGTTTCCTTTGCCGCAATAGCCGGAATCATTGCTTCCGGAATTGCGCTCTCCCCCTCGGCGGCGGCCCCCGCCTCCGCGGCGGAAGATCCCGTGGCCAACGGCTCGACGAGCCCGGAGGACTGGGCGCTCAGCCAGGCGAAGGCCACCGGCAAGCCGTACGAACTGACCGCGGCGCGGACCGAGACCACGGACACCTGGGCGCAGCCGGACGGCACCTGGACCGTCAAGCGCTACGGCAGCGCGGTGCGCGTCCTGCGCGGCGGCGTCTGGGTCGCCACCGACGCGACCCTCGCCTTCGCCGCGGGAGGGGCGGTGAAGCCGAAGGCCTCCCTGCTGGACGTCACCTTCTCCGGCGGCGGCACCGCGCCCCTGCTGTCCGGGGTCAAGGACGGCCGCAACCTCACGCTCACCTGGCCCAAGGCGCTCCCCAAGCCCACGCTCGCGGGCAACGTCGCCACCTACGCCGAGGTGCTGCCCGGCGTGGACCTCCAGCTGAAGGCGGAGGTGGAGGGCTTCTCCCAGCTGCTGGTCGTCAAGACGGCCGCGGCGGCCAAGAACCCCGAACTGGCTTCGCTGAAGTTCAAGTTCTCCACGGTCGGCCTGGACGTCTCCACCGACGCCGACACCGGCAGCGTGCTGGCCGTCGACCCGGCGGGTCAGACGGTCTTCACCAGCCCCTCGCCGACCATGTGGGACTCCACGACCGCCTCCAGCGCCGCCGCGCCCGCCGCCCGGAGCGCCTTCGGCTCTTCCGCGGCGGCCGCGGCCGCCGCGGAGCCGGCGCCCTCGGACGCCTTCGAGCCGCCGCCCGGCTCCAAGGACGCCCCGATGCCGACGACGGTCGCCGGGGACACCCTCGAGATCAAGCCCGACCAGGCGCTGCTGACCGGCTCCGACACCCGCTACCCGGTCTTCATCGACCCGTCCTGGGACTGGGGCAAGAAGCAGAACTGGACGCGGGTCTACAAGCACTACCCGCGCACCTCGTTCTGGAACACCAAGGACCCCATCCGGGTGGGCTACGAGGCGGAGACCGGCGGATCCGACCGGATCTCCCGCTCCTTCGTCCAGCTCGACACCAGCCCCGTGATGGGCGCCGACGTCAAGACGGCGACCTTCCGGATCAAGAACACCTGGTCCTGGTCCTGCCAGGACCGGCCGGTGCAGCTCTGGCAGACCGGCGACATCTCCCGCCAGACCAACTGGAACAACCAGCCCGGCAAGATCGGCGGCTCGCCGCTGGCCACCGTCAACGACTCCAAGGGCTGGAGCAACGACTGCGCGGCCGGGAACCTGGAGTTCGACGTCACCAACCTGGTCAAGTCCCGGGCCAAGCCGAGCAGCGGCAGCCCCAAGGCCTCGGTGACGCTCGGCCTCTACGCGGCCGACGAGGCGGACACCTTCGGCTGGAAGAAGTTCGACGCCAAGACCGCCGTCCTGGAGTTCACGTACAACAACCCGCCGAAGAGGCCCGAGGACCTCGGCACCAGCCCGAAGACGGACTGCGCCACCGGCGGTGTCATCGGCAACACCCGGGTCAGCCTCTACGCGACCACCGACGACAAGGACGCGGGCAACCTGTCCGCGGAGTTCCGGCTGTTCAAGCCCGGCGTCACCACCCCGTTCAAGACGGTGCAGCTGCCCGCGCTCAAGAACCGGGCCACCACCTGGGCCGTCCCGGACGCGGACCTGCCCACCGGTGACTACACGTGGAACGTCGTGGCGCGCGACCAGGACAACGCGCCCTCCGCGGTCTCGAAGACCTGCAAGTTCACCGTGGACCGGACCCGGCCGAGCAAGCCTCCGGTGATCTCCTCCACGGTGTTCCCCAACGGTGAGAGCGGCTGGCCCGCCACCACCGGCAAGGCCCGGACCCCCGGCGCCTTCTCCTTCGCCCCCAACGGCGCCACCGACGTGGTCGGCTACCACTACTGGTCCGACTCCGACCCCGAGGTGCAGGAGGCCGCGCCCGGCACCAAGGTGAACGTCACCCCGCCCAGCTTCGGCCCGCACTTCGTGTACGCGTACAGCGTGGACAAGGCCGGCAACCGGTCGGACATCGCCACCTACCTCTACTACGCCACCCGCAGCACCAGCCGGGACGTCCAGGGCGACCTCAACGGCGACGGCATCCGGGACATCTGGAGCGTCGACTCCAACGGCACCCTGATGACCTACGCCAGCCAGGGCAACAAGGAGTTCAACAACGCCACGAACGCCGGCGGCTCCTTCGCGGGCAAGCAGGTCGCCACGACCGGCGACTGGGAGCAGGACGGCTACAACGACCTGGCCGTCCTGGAGTACAGCGCGACCGACAAGCGCAACAGGATCCGGCTCTACTCGAACGACGGCACCGGCCGGATCCGCCCGGACAAGAACGTCGTACTCGACGTCACCTGCCCCGTCGCCGACCCGGACATGGGCTGCGACTCCGGTGACGACCACTGGAGCGACGCCGACCAGATCGCCGCGCCCGGCGACCTGAACGGGGACGGCCAGCCCGACCTCCTGGTCAAGCAGGGCAAGCTGCTCTGGGCCTACTACGGCAACCGGGCCGGCAAGGACCTCGACCTGGCCAACAGCCGCCACCCCGCTCTCGTCGGCGGCACCGACTGGGACAAGTTCACCCTGATCACCCCGGGCGACGTCAACGCGGACGGCCTGCCGGACCTGTGGCTGCGCGACAACGCGAGCGGTGACATCCTGCGGTCCTACGCGACCAAGGGCTCGAACGGCGAGGTGGACCCGGCCAAGTGGGGCCTGGCCGCCGACCGCGTGAAGATCGGTGGCGGGCTGAAGGCCGCGGAGTACCCGATCATCGGATCCTCCGGCGACTACACGAACGACCCGGCGGGGGCGGTCTACGCCGACCTGTGGGCCCGCAAGGCCGACAACACCATGTTCGGCTGGGCCGGCCAGGCTCCCAACCCGACCAACAACATCTCGTTCGGCAGCCGGTTCACCATCGACGGCGTGACCGGCGGCACCTTCATCCCGACCGGCACGAGCATCGCGTCCGGCCAGTCCTACACGTCCAACTCCGCCAAGCTCACCATGCAGGCCGACGGCGACCTCGTCATCACCTCCAACGCCGGCAAGGCGCTGTGGCGGACGAACACCGCGGGCAATGCCGGAGCCAAGGCCCTGATGCAGTCCGACGGCAACCTGGTCGTCTACAAGGCCGACGGCGGCACCCGGCTCTGGGAGTCCAAGTCCCAGGCGGCGGACGGCTACGCGCTGCTGCAGGACCGCGGCAACCTGGTGATCTACAACACCGCGGGCCAGTCCAAGTGGTCCAGCAACACCGTGGTCCGGGACGACTACAACGGCGACGGCCGCAGCGACATGGCCGCCTGGTACGTCGCCGCGGACAGCCGGTCCTCGCTGAACACCTTCCTCGCGAACAGCGACGGCTCCCTGCAGGGGCCGCTGAAGGGCTACGAGTCCCAGCCGGGCAGCTGGAACACCGACAACATGAAGTTCTCCACCGGCGACTACAACGGCGACGGCCGCGCCGACATGGCGGGCCTCTACGACTACGGCGACGGCGTGGTCAAGCTGTTCACGGCGCTCGGCCAGGCCGACGGCAAGCTGGCGAGTCCGACGGTCTCCTGGTCCTCGGGCAAGGGCGGCTTCTACTCGTCCTCGATGACCCTGAACTCGGGCGACTTCAACGGCGACGGCCGGGACGACCTCATGGCCTGGTACTCGTACTGGGACGGCACGGACACCCTGTTCACCTTCACCGCCAACGTGAACGGCGGCTTCAACGCCCCGTTCCCCTCGCACCACGAGGGCTCCACCGGCTGGGACGTCAAGCGCTCGAAGTTCATCACCGGCGACTTCAACGGCGACGGACGCGACGACCTCTCGGCCCTGTACGGGTACGGCAACGGCGACGTGAAGGCGCTGACCTTCCTCGCCCAGCCCAACGGCGGATTCGGGGACCACTTCCCGTCCTGGAGCGGCACCATCACGAGCTGGGGCGACTGGAACCGCACGTTCCCGCACTCCGGCGACTTCAACGGCGACGGCCTGGACGACATGCTGCTCTGGTACGACTACGCCGACGGCCACGACGGCATGTTCCTGGCCGCCGCCAACGCCGGCAAGGACGGCGGGTTCTCCACCTCCTCGTCCGTGATGTGGCAGTCGGCAGCCGGCAACTGGACGTACGGCCAGATGAAGATCGTGCCCGGCGACTACGACGGGGACGGCCGCGACGACATGGGCAACATGTTCGGCTACGCCAACGGATCGGTGCAGCTGTTCACCCACCTCTCCTCCCCGACCGGCACGCTGAACAGCGCCAAGGGCGGCTGGAGCGCACCGTCCGGCTGGAACTGGTCGCAGACCGACTTCCTGCGGCGCTACAGCTGACGCACGGGCCGGTCCGCGGACCGGCCGCGAAGAAGGCTGCGAAGGAGGCCCGGGGCGGATCGCCCCGGGCCTCCGGCGTACTCGCTCCCCGCCGGGGGCTAGAGGCGGACGCTCCAGTCGACCGTGGACTTCAGGGTGCGGGCGATCCTCGGGTCGCGGACCGAGGGGGTGCGGTCCTCGGCGGTGACCGACAGTCTGTGCGTGCGCAGGTCCAGGAGCCACAGCTCGGCGACCGCGACCTCGGTGCGGCCGGCGAACCGCTTCAGCTCCCGGCCGTCCAGGTACCAGCGGACGTCGAGCTGCCGGCCGTCCGCACCGGAGAGCCGGGGTACGGAGACCTTCGCCGTGTTGCGCAGCCGCAGGGTGCGGCCCGTCGGGGTGAGCGGGGCGGCGGGCTTCGCGTGCTGGTAGAAGCCGGCGATCATCGCCTCCGTACCGGGCAGGTTGAAGGGCTTGCCGAGCACGCGCATGATCGAGTTGTCGGTGGGCCGGTACAGGCCGGTGACGTAGTAGCCGCCGCCCTCGTACGCGCCGACGGTTCCGCCGTCGGGCGACTCGGCACCCAGCCAGCGGTACCACTTGGCCCGCTCGGCGGCCATCCGGTCGGCGGGCAGCGTGGAGGTGTTGGAGTCGGCGGGCTCGGGGCCCTCGTACTTCTCGTAGCCCGGGGTGTCGGGGTAGAAGTACTCGTCGGCGAGCTTGCCCAGGGAGTGGCCGGTCTCGTGGATGGCCACCTGGCCGGACTTGGCGTTGCCGGCGGAGGCGGTCGATATCCCCTCGTAGCCGAGGGTGGGGCTGGGCTCGTTGTACCCGGCGCCGCCGTACTTGGTGCTGTTCGAGAGCACCAGGACCAGGTCGGCCGCCGGCGCCTTCGCCACGTACGCGTCCACCTTCGGCTGGTCGATGCAGAGCAGCCGCTCGATCTCCTCGCACCAGAAGTACGAGCCGAGGGCGGTGTCGCGGACGGTGGCCGGGGTGGGGTCGCCGGAGACGCCGGAGTCGCGGGAGACGGCGTCGACCGTCCAGACGTTGAAGAGGTTCCGGTACGTGGAGTACGGCTCCACGGCGGTGATCTCGGCCCATTTGGCCCGGGCGTCGGCGTGGAAGCGGTCCTGCTCGGCGGCGGTGTATCCGTCGCCGATGACGACGATGTCGAGGCGGTCGGCGGTCGAGCCGTTGTCGACCAGCTTGGCGACCTCGCCGTCGGCCGCCCGGTCCGCTTCGGAGAGCTGCGGGGCCTTCCTCGCCTTCCCGGCGGCGGGGACCCGGATGTGGCCGGATCCGGCGGCCGTACCCTCCTCGGGTCCGGGTACCTCCACCTCGGTCCCGGCCTTCGCCGGTAGCGGCGGCGGTGCCGCGGCCGCCGTGCCGAGCGGGCCCGCGGCCAGCAGCAGGGCCGTCGTACAGGCCGCGGCGAAGGCGGCGCGCAGCGTCAGACGGAGGGACGCGTCCATGGAGTTCTCCCCGGGAAGAAGCCGGAAGTCACCGGAAGTTAAGCGGCTCGATAAGTGCGCTGAACCAGTTGCTTAAACTAGGGGGCGCACGGGAGGTGCGCAATGGCCAGCCGCCCCTGCACCATGGGGAGTTGGAGCAACCAGGGAGTCTTCATGGACGAACCGGCCGCGATCGGCCGCAGGGTTCAGCGCATGCGTGCCGAACTCGGTTTGACGCAAAAGGCATTGGCGGAGCCCTCGTACACCTCCGCCTACATCTCGACCCTGGAGTCGGGCAAGGTCCGGCCCTCCGAGACGGCGCTGCGCTTCCTCGCCGAGCGCCTCGGCACCTCGTACGAGGAGCTGGCCACCGGGCGGCCCGCCCATCTGGCCACCGAGCTGCGCCTCTCCCTCACCGACGCCCAGCAGACGCTGGCCACGGGGGCCGCCGCCGAGGCGGCCGTACGGTACCGGCAGCTGCTGGCGGACGCGGAACGGCTCGGCCTCGACGCCGAGCGGGCGGAGGCGCTGCTCGGCCTCGGCGACTGCGCCCTGGAGGCGGGTGAACTGCCGGAAGCCATCGGCCACTTCGAGGAGGCGGAGCGACTGCTGGCCGAGGAGCCGCTGCCCCGCCGGGCCCGCCCGATCCGCGGCCGGGCCGTCGCGCACCTGCTCGCCGGCGAGCTCCGCTACGCCTGCTACCTGCTCGAATCCGCCATCGACGAGCTGAATGCGAGCGGGCTGGCCGATCCGGAGGCGCTCGTGCTGCTGTACGCCGCCGTGATCGGCCCGTACATCGACATGGGCGCCCACGCCCGGGCCGCGCACGCCGCCGAGCTGGCGCTGTCGCTGGCTCCGCAGGTGGCGGATCCGGCACTGGTGGCGGGGATGCACCGGCAGGTCGCGCGGACGTTCCTCACCGCGGGGCGGCCGGCGGACGCGGACGCCTCGCTCGCCAAGGCGCAGGCGATCTACCGGCAGCTGCGGCTGCGGACCGATCTGGCGCACTGCCACTGGATGCGCGGCTACGTCCGGGCGCAGAACGGCGATCTCGTCGGGGCGGAGGCGGAGTTGCGCACGGCCCGGGACATCCTCGCGGCCCGGCGGGCCGCCCTGTACACGGCGCAGGTCGAGGTGGAACTCGCCGATGTCCTGCGCCGGCTGGGCCGCTGCGAGGAGGCCGCCGAGCTGCTCTCCGGGCTCCTGGAGCTGGGCGACAGCCACGGCGCGGTGCACGCGGGCGGGGCGCACCGGCTGCTCGGGCTGATGGCCGAGGAGCGCGGGGAGAGCGAGTGCGCCGAGGAGCACTACGTCCAGGCGCTGACCCTGCTGGAACGCAGCGGGGCCAGCGGGGATCTGGCGGACCTGTGCCGGCTGCTGGGCGACCTGCTGCGGCGCACGGGCCGGATCGAGGCCGCGCTGGACGCCTACCGTACGGGGCTGGGCCACCGCGCGGCGCCGGGCACCACCACGCTGGGTCCGGCGCCCGCGTCACCGCCGCGGCGGTGACGCGGGCCGCTGCCGGCGGCCCCGTCAGTGGTCGTCGGTGGGCCGCAGGTCGCGCGGGATCATCGTCCAGGTCGTGGCCGCCGCCGCCGCCGCGAGGAGACCCGCGAGGAGGAAGGCCGGGGTGATGGCGAGGGTGTAGGCCTGGGAGGCCGCCTCGATCAGGCCCTTGCCCACCGTCCCGCCCAGCCGTTCGGCGATGTGGGCGGCTTCGCCCACGGACTCGCGGACCGCCGCGGTGGTGGCGCCGTCCAGGTCGAGGGCGGGCAGGTTGCCGCGGTACAGGGCGGCCGCGGTGCTGCCGAGGATGGCGACGCCCATGGCCGAGCCGAGTTCGTAGCAGGTCTCCTCGATGGCGGCGGCGCTGGAGACCTCGTCCGCGGGAGCGGTCGAGATCAGCGTGACCGAGGCGACGGTGGTGGCGATGCCCGCGCCCAGGCCCATGACCGCGAGGGCCACGGCGAAGGCCGGGTAGCCGAGCTCGGTGAACTGCTGGAAGCTCCAGGGCAGGGCCATGCCCGCGGCCAGCACCACCAGTCCGGCGCCCAGCACGTGCCGGATCGCGAAGCGCTGCATCAGCGTCGGGGCCACCATCGAGGCGCAGATCAGGGCGAGCGGGGCGGGCAGCAGGCGCAGGCCCGCCTCGAGCGGGGTGTACCCCTGGCCGTACTGGAACCACTGGGTGACGAGGAAGAGGATCGCGCCCATGCCCACCATCGGCAGGAAGATCGCGGTGGCGGCGACGCTGAAGGCGGGCTTGGCGAAGAGCCGGACCTGGAGCAGCGGGGTCTCGACCCGCAGCTGGCGGCGTACGAAGACGGTCAGTGCGACAGCGGCCAGGGCGAGCAGGGCCCACGGGAGGGGATCCGCGGCCCCGCTCTTGCCGAGCTGCTTGATGCCGCCCGCGAGGGCGAGCATGCCGACGATCGACTGGCCGACGCCCCACCAGTCCCAGCGGCCGCTGCGCGGGGAGCGGGATTCGGGCAGGTAGCGCAGTCCGGCCGCGACGATGACGGCGGCGACGGGGAGGTTCAGGAGGAAGGCGGAGTGCCAGCCGTAGTCCTGGACGAGGAGCCCCCCGACGACCGGGCCGAAGGCCATGCCGCCACCGAAGACAGCCGCCCAGACGGCGAGCGCGAAGGCCCGCTCCTTGGCGTCGGTGAACACGCCGCGCAGGATCGACAGGGTGGAGGGCATGATCGCCGCGCCCCCGATGCCGAGGAGGGCGCGGGCCGCGATGACGTGCCAGGCCTCGGTGGAGAAGACGGCGATCAGGGAGGCGACGGAGAAGATCGCGAAGCCCGCCATGAGCAGCCGCTTGCGCCCCCACCGGTCGCCGAGGGCGCCCGCGGTGACGAGCAGGCCGGACAGGGCGAGCGCGTAGACGTCGATGATCCACAGCTGCTGTACGGCGCCGGGCTGGAGGTCGCCGACGAGGGAGGGGAAGGCCACGTTGAGGATCGTGGTGTCCATCGAGATCAGCAGCAGGCTGCCAGAGAGGATCGCGAGGACGATCCACCGGTGCGGATCGAGGGGAGCGGTGGGACGGCGGGCGTGCATGGGGTTCCGTTCGGGTGAGCGGGCGGGGAGGCCCGCCGCCGCGCACAGCGATGAGCCTCCTTCGCCTCGAATGATACATCAACGTCTCATTCGGGTCGAAGGAGGCTCAGATTCAGGGCGCACCCGTACGCTGTTTTCCGGGCCACCGGCCCGTGCCTGCCCGCCCCTGCCCCCACCCCCGCCCCGCTCCCGCCCCGCACTCGAAACGGAGATCCGCCGTGCCGGACAAGACCGAGGACACCGCTTCCGCGGCGGCGCGGCACGAGCAGTGGAAGGGGAAGGGCGTCGCGCTGCGCGCGTTCTTCTACATCTTCGGGACGCACGTGTTCGCCGGGTTCATCTGGCTGCTGTTCTACCTGGGCGAGCACGCCGAGAAGTGAGGCCCACGAGACGTGGGCACCGCCTCAGCCCTCGCCGGTCCGGGCGCGGGCGCCCGACCGGGTCCGCCCCGGCGTCTGGGCCCGCTGCGGGTGCCGGCGTACGTACTCGTGCTCCAGCTCGTTCATCCGCTGCGTGTGAGTGACCAACGCCTCGTCCGACCCGTAGAGCAGGGTCTCGTGGCGGGTCCGGTGGATGGCCTCCAGCTCCTTGAGCAGCTTGCCTTCCTCCAGGTTCGCCGCCGAGGGACCGCCGTCATGCTCCGCCATGGCCCGAACACCTCCTCCCCTCCATCATCCCCTCAGATGCCCCATTCGTCCCGGCCGCACCTGATGCAGCCGCTCTTCCCGCGGACTTCGCGCCGTGGCGCTGCGGCTACCCTTGCGCCATGACGATGCGTGCGGTTGTCCATGTGAATGTGGACGCGATGATCGAGGACCTCAGGACACTCGTCGAGATCGAGTCCCCCTCCCGGGACCTCGACGCGCTGGGGGTATCGGCCAAAACCGTCGCCGCCGTCATCGAGAACCGCCTCGGCGGGGAGGCCGTCCTCATCGAGAGCGAGACCGGCCCGCACGTGCACTGGTCGGGCGGCGGGGCGCCGCGGGTGCTGATCCTCGGCCACCACGACACGGTGTTCCCGCTCGGGACCCTCGAACGGCGCCCCTTCGCGGTGGAAGACGGGCGCGCGACCGGCCCCGGGGTCTTCGACATGCTCGGCGGGCTGGTGCAGGCCGTGCACGGGCTCGCGCTGCTCGACGACCTGTCGGGCGTCGAGATCCTGGTGACCGCCGACGAGGAGATCGGCTCCCCCTCCTCCCGGGCCCTCATCGAGGAGCGCGCCCTCGCCTGCGGCGCGGTGCTGGTGTTCGAAGGCGCCGCCGAGGGCGGGGCCCTGAAGACCGGGCGCAAGGGCTGCGGCTCGTTCCACGTCTCCGTCGCGGGCCGGGCCTCGCACGCCGGCCTCGAGCCCGAGGCCGGGGTCAACGCCCTGATCGAGGCGGCGCACCTCGTACTGGACATCGCCGCACTGGGGCGGCCCGAGATCGGCACGACCGTCACCCCGACCGTCGCGTCCGCGGGGGGCGTGGACAACGTCGTGCCCGCCGAGGCGACCGTCACCGCCGACGTGCGGGTCGAATCGGCCCGCGAACAGGCACGCATCGAGTCCGCGTTCGCGGCGCTCGCCCCGCACCTCGAAGACGCGGAGATCTCGGTCCACGGCTCCATCGGCCGGCCCCCGATGCCGGAGTCGGCCTCGGCCGACCTCTTCGCGGTGGCCCAACAGCTGCTCCCCGGCCTCGAAGGCCGCTCGGTAGGCGGCGGCAGCGACGGGAACTTCACGGCGGCGCTGGGCGTGCCGACCCTGGACGGCCTGGGTGCGGTCGGCGGCGGCGCCCACGCCGACCACGAGTACGTGGTGGTCGACGCCATGGCAGAGCGGGCGAACCTCGTGGCCGGACTGGTACGGGCGATCCGGGACACGCAGGGGCACACGAGCGCGAGCGCGTAGCCTCCGCCTCCGCGCCCCGGCCCGTCAGCGCAGGGCCGGGAAGAGCCGGTCGAGGTGGTGGCGGAGCACCGCCGCGGCCGATTCCTGCGTGCGCTGGCCCACCAGGATGCTGGTGCCGAGCCCCGCCGACATCGCGAGCAGGCTGATCGCCTCCGTGCGCGGATCCGTGTCCGGCGGGGCCAGTTTCGCGTCGACCGCCTGCTGGAGGAGCGCCGTCAGGGCGTCCTCGGCCGCGTTCGGGTTGTCGATGAACGGCTGGGCGGCGAGCGCCTCGTCCGTCAGCGCCAGCGCCGCGTACGAGGTGTACACGATGTGGAAGGTCCGGCTCGCCTCGTCCGTGGGCAGCGCCTCCATCAGCAGCGCCTCGATCATCGCGCGCGGTCCCGGGTCCTGCCCCACCGCCCGCAGCCGCTCGGCGACCCGGGCCCCGAGGGCCGCGGCCAGGTGCTCGAGCCCGTACAGGAGCAGGTTCTCCTTGGTCTGGAAGTAGTACTGGACGAGGCGCAGCGAGACCCCTGCCTCCGCGGCCACGTCCCGCATGCCCACGGCGTGCAGTCCGCGCCGGCCGGCGACGCGGACCAGCGCCTCCGCGATCTGGCTGCGCCGCTCCTCGTGGTCCACCCGTTTCGGCATCCGGTGTGTCTCCGCCCGTTCGTTCGACCTTCGCACGGGGCAGGCCCGCCCCGGCCCGCCTTGATCCGGCCCGCAGATTTCATGGTACCGCCGTACCAGCATCATGGTACGGTCGTATCAAGAAAGCGACGGACCACCGGAGGTGCCACCGTGCCCGAGACCACGACCCGCGATCGCGACCGCCAGCGCAAGCACGTCCAGGCCGATGTCGGCCGCTACGTGAACGACCGGCTGCGCGAGCGGTACTTCGCCGCCTGCGACGCCGTCTACGCACTGGGCCCGGCCGCGGACGCGGAGACCGACATCGAGACGAGCTTCGGGACCACGCACGTCTACCGCTTCGGCCCCGCCGATCCGCGGGCCGCCGCCCGGACCCCGGCGGTGCTCCTGCACGGCGCGGGCGGCAACTCCTCGCAGTGGTACCCGAATCTCGCCGCGCTCAGCGCCGAGCGGCCGGTCTTCGCGGTCGACACCCTCGGCGATCCGGGCCGCAGCGTGCAGCACACCCCCATCCACCAGCCCGAGCGTGCGGCCCAGTGGCTCGACGAGGTCCTCGAAGGCCTCGGACTCGACCGGATCCACCTCATCGGCAGCTCGTACGGCGGCTGGCTGTCACTCAATCAGGTGCACCGCAGCCCCGGGCGGCTCGCGTCGGTCACCCTCCTCGACCCGGGCGGCCTGGAGAAGACAGGAGCCCGCTTCTTCGTCTGGATCTTCATCAGCCTGTTCGCCACGGTCGCACCCAGGCCCATGAGGCGCCGCCTGGCGGCCTGGCTCGACCAACCCGTGCTCATCGTGCCGGAGTTGCGCGCGATGATCATGCTCAGCGTCCGCGCGTTCCGGATCCGCCGACCCACTCCGCAGCCGCTCACCGAAGAACAACTGCGCACCATCCGCACGCCGTTGTACGTCCTGCTCGGCGAACACAGCCTGCTCGTCCACCCGGAGCGGCAGCGCGAGCGCGTACCGCGCCTGGTCCCCGGCGCCGTCGTGGAGATCATGGGCGACACCGGGCACGGCCCGCAGATCGACCACGCCCGGGAGGCGAACACCCGGATGCTGAAGTTCATGGACTCCGTCGACTGAGCGGCGGGATCGGCGGCACGGCGGTAGACAGTGTCTACTCTCTCCTGGTAGACACGGTCCATGGACCCGCACAGCCCGCTCCGGGAACGACTGATCGACGTCGGCGTCGACCTCGTCCTGACCGAGGGCACCGCCGCCCTCGGCCTGCGCGAGATCGCCCGGCGCGCCGGGGTGTCGCACGGCGCGCCCCGGCGCTACTTCCCCACCCACCAGTCCCTGCTCTCGGCGATCGCCCGGCGCGGATTCGCCGACCTCGGCGGCCGGTTCGCCGCTGCGGTCGAAGGCACCTCCTCGCCGCGCGAGCAGGTACGGGCGCTCGGATGCGCGTACGTCGGCTACGCGCTGGAGCACCGCGGGATGTTCGAGCTGATGTTCCGCCACGACCTGCTCGACAGCGAAGCGGCGGAGAACACCGGCGAAGACACCCCCGGGCCGCGGCAGCCGAAGCTGCGCGAGACCACCGTCCCGCTCTTCCGCCTCCTCGTCGGGCTCGTCTCCCGCTGCCGGACCGACGGGGACCCCGAGGTCATCACCGCCGCCCTGTGGGCCAACCTGCACGGCGTGGCCCAGCTGTGGGCCTGGGGCAGCCTGCCCCTGATGCTCGAAGCCCGTCCCACCGTAGGCATCGAACGGCTCGTCGGCGCCGCCCTCGACGCCCACCTCGGGTCGGATCCCGCATGACGCGCGCGAGGCAGCGGATCGCGCTGCTCGTCAGCGTGGGCGGCGCGATGCTCGTCGCCCTCGACGGCACCGTCCTCAGCGTGGCGCAGCCCAGCATGCGCCACGACCTCGGGGCGGGCATGGCCCAGGTCCAGTGGACGAGCACCGCCTACCTCCTGGCCGTGGCCGCCTTCCTCGTCATCGCCGGCCGGCTCGGAGACCGGTACGGGCACACGCGGCTGCTGCTCGTCGGCGTGCTCGGCTTCGCCGCGAGCTCCGCCGGGATCGCGCTCGCGCCCGGAGTCGGCTGGGTCATCGCCCTGCGCGCCGCCCAAGGGGTGTTCGGGGCCCTGCTGCAGCCGGCGACCCTCGCGCTGCTGCGCCTCGCCTACCCTCCCGACCGGCTCTCCGGCCCGGTGGCGGTCCGGACCGGCGCCATCGGCGCGGCCGCCGCGGCCGGTCCGCTGCTCGGGGGCGCGCTGGTCGCGCAGTCGGGCTGGCGGTCGGTGTTCGTGCTGAACGTGCCGATCGCCCTCGCGATCGCCGCGCTCGCCCTCGCCGTACGGATCCCCGCGCCGGACCGGCCCGGATCGGACGTGCCGGGATCGGACCGGCCCGGATCGGACCGGCCCGGATCGGACCGGCCCGCGCTGACCGGCGCGGCGCTGCTGGCCGCGACGCTCGCCCTGCTCGTCCACGCGCTGGCCGGCGTGCCCGCCCACGGCTGGACCGCGCCGCCGACCCTGCTCGGGCTCGGCGCGGCGGCCGCCCTCGCGACTCTGCTCGTACGGTACGAACGGCGGGCCGCGCAGCCGCTCGTACCGGCCGCCGTGGCGCGGTCCCGGCCGGTCGCGGCCTCGATGGCGCTGCTGCTGGCCGTCTCCGCCGGCATGTTCGGGGCCCTGTTCACGGCGACCTTCCTGCTCCAGGACGTACGGGGCCAGGGCCCGCTCGCCACCGGCCTGCTGGTGCTCCCGCTGACCGGCTGCATGGTCGCGGGCGCGCCGTTGGCGGCCCTGGCACTGCGCCGGTACGGGCCGCGCCGGACCGCGCTGGCCGGTACGGGCCTGGTCGTCCTCGGGGTCTGCGGGCTGGGCGCGGGGGCGGGCGTCCCGGTGGTCCTGGCGGCCTTCGCGGTGCTCGGCGCCGGGTTCGCCGCGGTCATGGTCACCGCCACCGGCACGGTGGTCGGGGACGCTCCCGCCGGGTACGCGGGGGTCGTCGGCGGGCTCAAGCAGACGGCGATGAACGTCGGTCCGACCCTGGGCATCGCCGTCGCGGCGGGCTGGGGCGCGGGCGCCGGGACCGCGCCGGCCGCCCTGTTCGCCCTGGCGGCGCTGGCCGCCGTGGGGCTGCTGCCGGCATCACTGCTGCCGCGCGGCACGCGCCGTACAGCTGCGGGCGACGTCGTCGGCGAAGACGCGGGCCAGCGGGGACAGGGCCGCCCAGCGGCGGACGGCCCAGCCGACCGGGAGCGGCGGCAGGGCCGGGACCGGGACGAGGCGCAGCGGGCCGTCTGATCCGGGGACCCGCCAGCCGGGCAGGGCCGGCACGACGGCGTGGCCGAGCCCGAGTTCGGCCAGGAGCAGGGCGGTGTCCCAGTCGGCCACGCTGGTGTCGGACCGTATCCGGATGCCGGACTGCGCGAAGGCGGTGTCGAGGTGGGCCCGGGACGCGGAGTTCTCCGGGAGCCGGATGTGGCGGATCCCGGTGAGGTCGGCCGGCTCGATGCGGGGCCGGGCGGCGAGGGGGTCGTCGGCGCAGACCGCGAGCACCCAGGGCAGCTCCATCACCGGGCGCTGCTCGATGCCGCGCACGGGGCGGCCGATGGTGATCCAGGCGAGGTCCAGGTCGTCGGCGGCGAGGGCGTCGAAGCAGCTGCGGCTGGAGTTCTCGGTCTGGAACTCCAGACTGACCTGCGGATGGCGGCGCCGGAAGTCGACGACGGCCTCGGACATGAAGTGCCGTACGGTCGTCGCACCCGTGGTGATGCGCACCGATCCGCTGTTCCCGCGGACGAGTTCGTCGAGACGGCGCAGGGCCCCGTCGAGCCCGGCGATGCCGTCGGCGGCGGCCGCCTGGAGGATGCGCCCGGCCTCGGTGGGGACCACACCGCGGGCGTGCCGCTCCAGCAGCTCGGTTCCGGTCTGTTTCTCGAGGCGGCGGACGTGCTGGCTGACGGCCGACTGCGTGCAGCCGAGGTCGCGGGCGACGGCGCTGAGACTGCCGGCCCGGCAGACGGCCACGAAGACGCGGAGATCGTCGAGAGTCACGGGGTGGAGGCTACTCCAAGCTCCAGCTTGGGTCTTGATAGGCAATCAGAGGATTGACTTGGGTCTGTGGGTGGACAACGATCCATACGGGGCCCCGGGCGGCAACCCGTCCCCGCCCGCGCCACGGTCCGGACCCCGGCGCGGGCGGGGACGGGTGCCGACCCACCCACGTCCATCGGGCACGCGGGAGAGGACCACGCCCATGCAGACCCAGGCCGAGCGCCGGGAGGCGGCCGCCCTCGCGCTGCTGCGGGAACTCGGCGCCGGACACCTGGACCACCCAGGCGGCACCCTGCTCGCGCATCTGGAACGCGTACACGCGCGGCTCGGGGCGTGGGGAGCACGGCCGGCGCTCCGGCTCGCGGGCCTGTGCCACGCGTTCTACGGGACGGACGGCTTCGCCACCGCCCTGCTGCCGGTCGGCCGGCGGGCCGAGCTGGCGGCGGTGATCGGCGCCGAGGCCGAGGAGGTCGTCTACTTCTACGCCAGTTGTGACCGCGCGGCCTTCTGTCCGACGCTCGCCGCCGGTCTCCCGGCCGGCACCGGCGTCACGGCCGGCACCGGCGCCGCCGACGGCGAGGCGGTGCCGTCGGTGGCGCCGGTGGCGCCTGCGTTCCGCGACCGGTTCACCGGCCGCGTCCACTCCCCCGGCCTTCAGCCCCGGCGGGACTTCGCCGAGCTGTCCGCGGCGAACGAGCTGGACCTCGCCCGGATCGACCCGGCGTTCCGTGCGGCCCACGGGCCGGACCTCCTCGCCCTGTTCACCCGGCTGCGGGGGCTGCTCACCGAGCCGGCCTGGCGGGAGTGCCGGACCGTGCTCGGGGAGGGCGCCTGCGCGTCCTGACGACCGGCTTCGTCAGGGCGTGAAGGTCCAGCGTTGCGCGGGGCTGCCGTCGCAGGCCGCGCGGGTGAGCCGGGTCCCGTTCGCGGTGCCCGCACCGACCGGGGCCAGGCACTGGCCGAGCGTACGGAGGCTGCCGTCGGGCCCCTGCTGCCAACTCTGCCCCGCGGCCGCGCCGCAGGTCTGGACGGTGACCGAGGAGGCGCTCGTACCGTCGAGGCAGACCCCGCCCAGGCCCGTGACCCGGCCGTCGGCCGTCAGGCTCCAGCGCTGGTTGGGGCCGCCGTGGCAGGCGTAGAGGGTGGGTTCGGTGCCGGGCGTGGTGGCGCTGTGCGGCAGGTCCGCGCAGCGGGCGGAAGCCGCCTGGACGAGGGTGGCGTCGGCCGGGAGCGGGGCGGCGCGCCCGGTCAGGCTGATCTCGGCGGCGCTGGTCCAGGGGCCGCGGCCGCCGGCCTCGGTCAGGGCCCGCAGGCGGAGGTAGCGGCCCGTCTTCGCGGCCAGGGGGACGGACTTGGCGGCGGCGGTGTCGGCGAAGGTGCCCGTCGCCACCGGTGATCCCCAGTCGGTGGTGCTGTCGGAGACGTACACCTCGTAGCCGCCGATCCGGCCGTTGACTCCGCCGTCCTGGCGGGGCAGGTAGCCGAGGCCGTCGACGGCGTAGCGGGCGCCGAGGTCGATGCCGATCTCGTGCGGCAGCGCGGCCGGGGTGCCCGAGGACCATGCGGTGTGCCAGAGCGTGGCCGGGTTCCCGTCGAAGGCGTTCTTCGCCGCGCCGTTCTCGGCGGCGCTCTCCTGGCTGTCGGCGGAGACCAGGGTCCACGCCGACTGCGGGACGGGGGCGGAGGTCGCCGGGACCGGGTCGGCCGCGGGCACGGAGGTGCCGGTCACCGTGATGCCGAACGCCCCGGACTTCGTACCGGACTTCACCCACAGGATGCCGCCGCGGTCGGCGGGGTCGAAGAACCAGCCGGACGCGGCCGCGTCGTAGGCGGCCTTCGAGCTCTGGCGGGTCAGGGCGGCCCCGTCGGCGGCGACCGAGCCGGGGGCGGAGGCCAGGTGGAGGCTGAACTCGTAGCCCCGGGCGGCCGGTTTGCCGGTGTAGCTGCCGGTGGGGGCGCCCACGGAGACGGTGACCGTGCCGGAGCCGGCGGCCGGGGCCGTGACGTCCACCTGCTGGCGGGCGTACGCGCCGGACTGGTAGGCGCGGGTGAGCCCGTCGTCCTCGTAGAGGCTGAAGGAGGAGTTGCCGCGCGGGTGGATGTCGTAGGTGAGGGTGGAGACGGGCTTCTCGCCGGTGTGGTTCATCTGCGGCCACATCGGCACGATCGCGCCGCCCTTGACGAACAGGGGCAGGGTGTCGAGCGGCGCCTGGTAGCCGTTCAGCCAGCCGGGTCCGGCGTACGTCTTCCCGCTCCAGTAGTCCGTCCAGGTCCCGGCGGGCAGGTAGATGCCGTCGCGGACGGAGGTGTCGGAGACGACCGGCGCGACGAGGAAGGAATCGCCGGCCATGAACTGGCCGCTGGTGAGGTTCCCGCGGGCCACCGGGTCGTCCGGGTACTCCAGGACCATGGCGCGGGTGCTCGGCACGCCGCTCTCGTGGGCGGTGCGGCTCATGGTGTAGAGGTACGGCATCAGCCGCATCTTGAGCTGCAGGTACTTGCGGTTGATGGAGAGGTACGGCTCGGCGAAGCGCCAGGGCTGCTTGTCCTGGTAGCCGGCCGCCGGGTTGGTCGCGCCCCAGCCGGACATGGTCATGAAGGCGGGGGTGAAGGCCTTCCACTGGAGGTCGCGGGTGTAGGTCTTGGGACTGCCGCCGAAGATGCCGTCCACGTCGCCCGAGGCGTAGTTGAGGGCGGACAGGCCCGCGCCGGCGATGGCGGGGACGTGCCAGCGCATGTCGTCCCAGGTGCCGTTGGTGTCGCCGGTCCAGACGACGGCGTTGCGCTGGGTGCCGGCCCAGCCGTCCACGGTCCACACGTAGCGGCGTGCGTCGGAGTTCTTCTCGATGCCGTCGACGGCCTGCTGGACCCCGTTGAAGGCGCTCTTGTAGCCGCCGCCGATCCAGGCGACGTCCGTCTTCACGCCGCGGGTGCCGGCCGCGCCGACCTCGTCCGCGATGGAGCCGAGACCGGTGGAGGTCCACAGGCCGGTCTGGAAGCCCTTGGCCTTCAGGGCGTCGACCGTCGATTTGAGCGGCGCGGTATAGCCGCAGCCGTATCCGTCGTTGGGCAGGAACCAGCCCGAGGGCATGTCGGCGGCGCGGGCGTCGGTGGCGTATCCGACCACGTCGGGGGTGGTCTGGTGGCGCAGGCGGTTGTGGTCGCCCTGGTATGCGGGGTTGGAGGCGTTGAAACAGTCGGCATTGCCCAGTTCCAGGCCCCACATCGGCGCCATGAACGGCTTGCCGCTCACATCGGTGTAGCCATCGAGTACGGATTTCAGCGAATCGCCGGTGAAGTACCAGGCGTCGAAGCGCTTCTCGTCGTGGGTGAGGGTGGTGGGGGCGTTGAAACCGTACGAGCCGGGGGCCCAGGTGTTGCGCATGACGCCGTAGCCGTTGGTGGACATGTAGAAGGGGGCCGGGCTGGCGTTGTTGTTCTCGCGCCACTTGTTGTCGACGGCCACGGGGACGGTCTTGCCGCGCAGCGCCCATTCGCCGAGGCGCAGGCCGGTTCCGTAGAACTGCTCGTCGGTGCCGCGGGCCAGGTACTGGGTGGTCTGGGAGGCCGTCCACGAGGTGGGCTGGGTCTCCTGCCAGACCAGGGTGGCGTTGTCGGCGCGGTAGACGGAGAACTGCAGGGGCATCTTGTTGACGCGGATGTTCAGGGCGCCGGTGGTGATGCGGTAGTAGGCGCCCGCGTCGGTGAAGGAGGCGTCGACGGGGCCGAAGTCGGTGGTCGGGGCGAGGTCGGAGCCTGCCGGGTCGTTGGTGAAGGCGCCGTCGGGCGAGAGCCAGAGCCGGAAGATGTCGGCACGGGCGACGACGACGCGGGCCTTGGCGCCGGCCGAGGTGCTGACGGTGAAGGTGTTCCCGGACCGGGTGAGGCCGGTGGCGTTGCCCGCCGTGGCGGGGGCCGGGGCGGCGGCGGCCGTCGAGGTCATCGGCCCGGCGGCGGCCAGACCGGCGACGGCGAGGGCCCCGGCGAGCAGCGCGGCGAGGGACGCCCCCCGCCGTTTGGCCTTCTTGCGTGTGTGCGTGGGCGTGGGCGTGGGGATACGGCTGTGCGTGCGCCTGGGGATGCGCGTGAGTCTCATGGGGCAGCTCCTCGTGCGGTCCGGATTGCGGACACACCGCTTTGGCATGCGCCTGGCAAGATAGCGGCCGAAGAAGATCACTTGAAGGATGCTGCTCGAAATCGTCTCGCATCAAGCATCTTTGAGCATGCGTCGGCTGGATCGCACGACGGGGGTGGCATGCCGATCACCGGGCCGAGCTCGCGTAGGCGCGGGTCCGAAAAGGAGCCCCGCTCGCGCCGAAGGTGCGGGCTTCGTCGCATCGCGCAGGTCCGATCGGGTGACCGCGGGGGCGATGCCACCCAGGCCGCCCTCGCGGTACCGGCGGGGCATTGTCAGACCCCTGCGCGACGATCCGGGGCATGACGATCACCAGCGCCGCTCCCGACCCGCCGGCCGGCCCCCGTTCCGTCCTCTCCACCCGCGACGAGTACGCCGACGCGATCGGTACGGCCATCAGGGCCGCCGCCGCGTATTACGGTTCCGGCGATTCGCCGCTCGACGACGCCTCGTTCGACCTCCTCGTCTCCCTGATACAGGCGTACGAGGAGCGGTACCCCGAGCACACCGACCCGGCCACGCCGACCGGGACGGTGGCCGGGGGCGCGGTACCGGCCGGCTAGGGGGTGTCGTCAAAGTAGCTTCGTCCGCCCGTGAGGGCGGGCCGGCGGGGTCTGGTGCGTGCGATCGCAAGGCGGAGGTGGGGGTCCCCCCGCCGAAGGCAGGGGGAGGAGGCGACGCTCGCGTCGTCGACCGACGACAACGCGGCGAGCGCGCGTG
>NZ_JBIASZ010000025.1:27713-112229 GCF_042891345.1 Streptomyces sp. NPDC001903 | reverse complement strand
CGGTGAGTTCCTAGACAGCTCCCACCACACCGGAGGTCTTCGCCATGTTCAAGACCCGCCCAGTGTCAACAACGCTCGTGATCAATACACCTAGGCCGTTGGCGCGCGGTCGGACGCCGGTTGGCGCGCAGCCGGACGCCGGCCGGGCGGCGGTCGGCGCGCGCTCGGCGGCGGCGGTCGGGCGGCCGCCGGGCGGCGGTCGGCGCGCGTCAGAACACGACGAGCGAGCGGCCGCCCTTGCCGGCGAGCATCGCCTCGAAGGCGGCCGGGATGCCGTCCAGGGTGATCCGGTCGGTGACGAGGGAGCCGAGATCGAGGCGGCCCGCGCGGACGTGGTCGGCGATCAGCGGGAGATCGCGCGCCGGGTCGCTGTTCCCGTACACGCAGCCGGTGAGGGTGCGGGCGAAGTGGAAGATCTCCAGGGCGTGGAAGCCCACCTTCTGCTCCTTGCCGCCGATCCCGACGACCGTGGTGCGGCCGCCGCGGCGGGTGGAGTCCCAGGCTCCGCGGATGGACTCGGCCCGGCCGGCGCACTCGACCGCGACGTCGGCGCCCTGTCCGCCGGTGAGGGCGCGGATCTGCTTGGCGGTGGTGTCGCCGGCGAGCACGAACGCGGTGGCCCCGGCCGCCCGGGCCAGCTCCTCCTTGGCCGGCGAGACGTCGACGGCCACGATCGGGCCCGCCTCGGCGATCCGCGCGGCCTGCAGGGCGGCCAGGCCGACCCCGCCGATCCCGAAGACGGCGACGGATTCGCCGGGGCGCACCCGGGCGCTGTTGCGCACCGCGCCGTAGCCGGTGAGGACGGCGCAGCCGAGCAGGGCGGCCTCGGCGAGCGGGATCCCGGCGGGGGCGGGCAGCACGCAGTTGGCCGCGACGACGGTCTCCTCGGCGAACGCGGCCACGTTCAGCCCCGGGTGCAGCGGCGTGCCCCCGGCGTCATGGGCGTAGACCGCCCCGACCCCGCTGAGCGCCTTGGAGCAGAGCCAGACCTCGCCGATCGAGCAGTGGTGGCACGCCCCGCAGGACGGGGACCAGTTGAGCACCACGCCGTCCCCGGGGGCCACGTGGGTGACGCCCTCGCCGACGGCGAGGACCGTCCCCGACCCCTCGTGTCCCAGGACGGCGGGGACGGGGACCGTCATGGTGCCGTCGGTGAGGGAGAGGTCGGAGTGGCAGACACCGGCTGCGGCGAGCCGCACCCGGACCTGGCCGGGGCCGGGATCGGGCAGGACGATCTCCCTTATCTCCAGCGGGGCTCCGACGGCGGGCAGGATGGCGGCGCGGACCATGGTCGATTCCGTCTCTCGGGCTCAGGGGGCGGGCGGGGCGGTGGCGTGGAGCCGGTGCGGCCGGCTCGCGGCCGCGCGGCGGCCGGGGGCTGCGCGGCGGCCGGGAACCGTGCCGCGGCTCAGAACTGCAGCGACTTCGTCTGGAGGTATTCGGCCAGGCCGTGCGGGCCGAGCTCGCGGCCGACACCCGACTGCTTGTAGCCGCCGAAGGGAGCGAGCGGGTTGAAGCGCCCGCCATTGATGTCCACCTGGCCCGTGTCCATGCGGCGCGCGAAGGCCACCGCGGTCTCCTCGTCCGCTGCCCAGACCGCGCCGCCCAGCCCGTACACGGTCCCGTTCGCGATGCGCAGGGCCTCGTCCTGGTCCTCGTACGGGAGGATCGACAGCACCGGGCCGAAGATCTCCTCCTGCGCGATGGTCATCTCGGGCGTGACGTCGGCGAAGACGGTCGGGGCGATGAAGTACCCCTTCTCCCGCGGCGCCTCGGGGCCGCCCGCGACGAGGCGGGCGCCCTCCTCGACGCCCTTCGCGATGTATCCGCGGATGCGGTCGCGCTGCTTGGCGTTGATGACCGGGCCGAGGCGGGTGCCCGGGTCGAGGGGGTCGCCCGAGGGGTACTTGGCGACGGCGGCCGCCGCGAGGGAGACCGCCTCCTCGTACTGGTCGCGGTGGACCAGCATCCGCGTGAGCGCGTTGCAGCTCTGGCCGGAGTTGTTCATGACGTGGCCCACGCCCGCCGCGACGGCCTTGGCCAGGTCGGCCCCGGGCAGGATGACATTGGCCGACTTGCCACCGAGCTCGAGGGCGACGCGCTTGACGGCGGCGCCGGCCGTGGCGCCGATCTGCCTGCCGACCGCGGTGGAGCCGGTGAAGGAGACGAGGTCGACTCCCTCGTGCGCGGCCAGCGCCTGGCCGGCGACCGGGCCCGTCCCGGTCACCAGGTTGAACACGCCCGCCGGGATGCCCGCCTCGTGCACGGCTTCGGCGAAGAGCTGTGCGGTCAGCGGGGTGTCCTCGGCCGGCTTGAGGACGAGGGTGCAGCCGGCGGCGAGAGCGGGTGCCACCTTGGCAACGATCTGGTGCAGCGGGTAGTTCCAGGGCGTGATGGCCCCGACGACGCCGACCGGCTCCAGCAGCACGGTGGAGTTGCCGATCCGCTCCTCGAAGGCGTACGAGGCCCCCAGCTCGGCGAACGAGGAGGACACCGCGATCGGCGCCCCCACGTGGACCATCTCCGAGAAGCCCCGCGGGGAGCCCAGTTCGGCGGTGATGATCTCGGTGAACTCGTCCTTCCGGGCGACCAGCACGTCGCGCAGCGCCCCGATCAGGGCGGCCCGCTCGGCCGGAGCCGTGGCCGCCCAGCCGGGGAAGGCGGCGCGTGCCGCGCGTACGGCCGCGTCCACGTCGTCGGCGTTCGCGGCCGGGACCCCGCCGATGACCTGCTCGTCGGCCGGGTTGACCACCTCGATCCGCTCGCGTCCGGCGGCGGGCCGCCATGCGCCGTCGATGTACATCCCGTCGTGGGCCTTCATGGCTTTCCTCCCGAGCACGCACGAACACGTGGACGCGTAGACCTGACCTCGTTCGACCACCCTACAAACTACCGGCGGTAGTTTTCGGCCCGCCAGTGCCCCGGGGGTCAGATGATGCCGAAAAGCATCCCTGCCCCGAGGACGACGAGGGAGGTCAGGGCCGCCCATTTCACGGTGAAGCGGGTGTGGTCGCCGAACTCGACCTTGGCCATGCCGACGAGGACGTAGACGGCGGGAACCAGCGGGCTGGACATGTGCAGGGCCTGGCCGACCAGGGAGGCGCGGGCGATCTCCAGCGGGGAGACGCCGTGGGCGGCGCCGGCCTCGGCGAGGACCGGCAGGACGCCGAAGTAGAAGCCGTCGTTGGACATGAAATAGGTGAGGGGCAGGCTGAGCAGGCCGGTGACCAGGGCCATGTGCGGGCCCATGCCCTCGGGGACGACGCCGACGAGCCAGTCGGCCATCTGCTTGACCATGCCGGTGCCGTTCAGGACACCCGTGAAGACGGCGGCGGCGAAGACCATGCCGGCGACGTTCAGGACGTTGTCGGCGTGGGCGGCGATCCGGGCCTTCTGGTCGGGCATGTGCGGGAAGTTGACGGTGAGGGCGAGGGCGGCGGCGAGGAGGAAGAGCACCGGGATGGGCAGCAGCTCGGTGATCATCGCGGTGAGGAGGGCGACGGTGAGGCCCGCGTTGAACCAGTAGAGGCGGGGGCGCAGGGTCGGGCGGCAGGGGTCGAGGCCCTGGAAGCCGTCCTCGTGCGCGGCGCCGTCGCCACCGGAGCCGGGGCCGGAGCCGGTACGGGCGGAGGGGGCGGAGGCGGCGGACGGATCGACCGGAGCCCCGGAGCCGCCGGGGCCGGAGTCGGAGCCGCCGGAGCCGGCGACGGTCCCGGCGTCGCCGGACCCCGTGGCGGTGGCGGACCCGGTGGCGACGAGCAGCCGCTCCTCGGCGGGCTCCGCGGCCTCCTCCGCGGGCCGCCGCGTCTCCCCGGGCATGACCAGCGTCCCGATCCGGCGGCGTTCCTTGAGTCCGAGGACGTACGCCAGGCAGAACACGAACAGCAGGCCGACCGCGAGGGCCGGGATCATCGGGACGAAGATGTCGGAGGCGTCGAGCTTGAGGGCGGTGGCGGCGCGGGCCGTCGGGCCGCCCCAGGGGAGGGTGTTCATGACGCCGTTGGCGGTGGCGGCGACGCCCGTCATGACCACCAGGCTGAGGCCGAGCCGCTTGTAGAGCGGGTACATGGCCGAAACGGTGATCATGAAGGTGGTCGAACCGTCGCCGTCGAGCGAGACGATCGCGGCGAGGACCGCGGTGCCGACCACGACCCGCACCGGGTCCGCCTTGCAGAAGCGCAGGATGCCGCGCACGATCGGGTCGAACAGGCCGACGTCGATCATCACGCCGAAGTAGACGATGGCGAACATCAGCATGGCGGCGGTCGGTGCGAGTTTGCCGACACCGTCGATGACGTAGTCGCCGAGGTGGGCGCTCTTTCCTGCGAACACGCAGAACAGCGCGGGGATGAGGACGAGCGCCGCGATGGGCGACATTTTCTTCATCATGATCAGGACCAGGAAGGTGGCGATCATGGCGAAGCCGAGGAAGGTCAGCATGCAGGGAACGTAGGTGCCGCCTCACTGCGTCAACAAGACGTCAGCGCGTGAGCAATACGAGCAAAACCCCAGCTCAGGGCAGGGGTGTCAGTTCGACGGGGAAGCCGTTGAGCACCGCGGTGCCCGACAGCGGGTCGAGGCGGGAGCCGTCGAGGAGCTGGTTGACGTTGGCGCCGGGCGCGGCGGAGGCGACGGAGAGCCGGGCCCCGTCGCGGTCGTGGCCCCAGCCGTGCGGGAGGCTCACGACACCCGTGCGGACGGTGTCGGTGACCTCGACGGGCACCTCCAGGCTGCCTCCGTCGGCGGTGATCCGGGCCAGGCCGCCCTCGGTGAGGCCGAGCCGGCGGGCGTCCTCGGGGTTCACCTGGAGGGTGCAGCGGTTGGAACCTCCGGTGAGGGCCGGGACGTTGTGCAACCAGCTGTTGTTGGACCGCAGGTGGCGGCGGCCCACGAGCACCAGGGCGGCGGGGCGGTCGGCGAGCGCCGCGCGCAGCCTGGGGAGCTCGGCCGTGATCGGGTCCGGCAGCAGCTCGATCCTGCCGCTGCGCGTCCTCAGCACGCCCGGGAGCCGGGGCCGCAGCGGGCCCAGGTCGATGCCGTGCGGGTGCGCGAGCAGCCGCTCCAGGCCGAGCCCCTCGCCGCCGGTCCCGGCCGGGCCCTCGCCCGTGCCCGCGTCCTCGCCCGGAACCGCCTGCGGGGCGCTGCCGTGGCCGAACCGGTCTCCGTACGGCCCGAGTCGGAGCATCAGGTCGAGCCTTCGCTCGGGGCCGTTCTCCCCGGCGAGCAGGCCGGCCAGGCGCGCCGGGTCCTGTCCGTGCAGCGGGGAGCCCGGGTCGGCGGTCTCCTTGGCGAGGACGCCGTGGATCACCATCTCGTCGACGGCGGACGGCTCGACGGATCCGTACCTGCCGGAGACGGCCAGGACGAGGCGGGCGTGGATCTCGCACTCGTCCTGCCGGTCCGCTTCGAGCGGGACGGCAGGACGGCTGTAGCGCACCTGGTTGCGGATGGCGAAGCCGTTGAAGGCGAAGTCGTGGTGCGCGCTCTGCGAGGGCGGCGGCGGGGGCAGCACGACGTGGGCGTGGCGGGAGGTCTCGTTGAGGTACGGGTCGACACTGACCATGAAGTCCAGCCCGGCCAGGGCCGCGTCGAGGCGCCGCCCGTCCGGGGCGGAGAGCACCGGATTGGCGGCGATGGCGACCAGGGCCCGGATCCGCCCCTCACCCGGCGTTTCGATCTCCTCGGCCAGGGCCGCGATGGGCAGTTCGCTCTTGGCCTCGGGGTGACCGCTGACCCGGCTGAGCCAGCGGCCCAGGGTGAAGCCCTTGCCGGGCCCGGCGGGACGCGGGCGCGGACCGGCGGCCGGAAGCGGGAAGAGGGCTCCTCCGGGCCGGTCGAGATTGCCGGTGAGGATGTTCAGCACGTCGACCAGCCAGCTGGCCAGCGTGCCGTACTCGACGGTGCAGCTGCCGATCCGCCCGTAGACGGCGGCGGTGGGCGCGGCCGCGAGGGCGCGGGCGAGGGCGCGGATCTCGGCGGCCGTGAGGTCGCAGGCGGGGGCGACGGCCTCAGGAGTGAAACGGGCGAGGGCGTCGGCGAGTTCCCCGAGGCCCTCGGTCTGCTCCCGCAGGGTGCCCGGGGCGGCGAGCCCCTCGTCGAGGAGGGTGTGTGCGAGGGCGGCCAGCAGCAGGGCGTCGCTGCCGGGGCGCGGCGCGAGGTGGAGGTCGGCGAGCTTGGCGGTGCGGGTGCGGCGCGGGTCGACGACGACCAGGGTGCCGCCGCGGGCGCGCAGCGCCTTGAGTCGGCCCGGGAAGTCGGGCGCGGTGCACAACGAGCCGTTGGACTCGACCGGATTGGCGCCGAGGAGCAGCAGGAAGTCGGTCCGGTCGAGGTCGGGGACCGGGATGGCGAAGGGGTCGCCGAAGAGGAGCCCGCTGGAGACGTGCTTGGGCATCTGGTCGAGGGTGCTGGCGGTGAAGACGTTGCGGGTGCCGAGGGCTTTGAGCAGGAGCGGCGGATACAGGTTGCCCGCCATCGTGTGCACGTTCGGGTTGCCGAGGACGACGCCGACGGACTGGGCTCCGTACTCCCGTACCAGGGCAGGCACCGCGGCGGCGATGGCCTCGTACGCCTCCTCCCAGGTGGCCTCCCGGAGCCGGCCGTCGCGGCGGACCAGGGGGGTGCGCAGGCGGTCGGGGTCGGCGTCGAGCGCGCCGAAGGCGGCGCCCTTGGGGCAGATGAAGCCGCTGCTGAAGACGTCGTCACGGTCCCCGCGGGCCCCGGTGACGGTGGTGCCCTCGACGGTGAGGGTGAGGCCGCAGGTGGCCTCGCAGAGGGGGCAGATGCGCAGGGCGGTGCGGGGCATGGGCCCTCCAGGGGCGGCAGGCTGCGACACGTACACGCGGGCGGTTCCGAGCATACCGACCGGTTGGCACGGTGGGGAGGGGTCGGTCCGCTTGCGGGGCTGCCGGGTGCGGGTCAGTCCAGTACGCGGGACAGGTACGCGTGCATCATGGCCCGGATCTCGGCCACGATGGCGGGGTCGCCGGCCGGGTCGGCGCGGAAGGCCAGCTTCGTCAGCGCGTCCGTGGCCTCGACGGCGACCAGGACCGCCCGCTCCAGGGCGGCGTCCGGGGTCAGGCCGAGGTGGGCGCCGAGCAGTTCGGTGAGGCGTACGGCGACCAGCCCGTTGGGGTCGGCGGCCGGGCCCTCGGCGGGCGGGGCGGGCACCCCGAAGTCGACGAAGGCGAAACCGGGGACCGTCCGCTTCATGGCCAGGTATTCGTCGAGCACGGCGTCCACGACGGGCCGCCAGTCGCCGGCCGGGAGCGCGTCGAGGCGGTCCGCGATGGCGTCGGTGTACCGGTCCAGGTTGCGGTGGGCGAGGGCGATCGACATGGCCCGCTTGTTGCCGAAGAAGCGGTAGACCGAGCCGATGGGCACACCGGCGCGCAGGGCGACGGTCCGGGTGCTGAGGTTCTCGTACCCGGTCTCGTCGAGGAGTTCGGCGCAGGCGTCGAGGATCCGGGCGAGCCGGTCTGCGCTGCGCTGCTGGATCGGCGTCCGGCGCAGGGGTTGGGCGGGGGGCACGGGGTCCATCATGCCGCTCCTGGCTCCTCGGTTCAGCAGCGGTCTCAGTTCAGCAGGAGGCCGATGCCGCCGATCGTGAAAGTGATCATGAGCGCGAGCAGCGGCAGCTGGCCGGTGACGGCCCTGGCGGGCGGGAAGAGGCGTACGGAGCGGTCGTGGGCGGCGATCACTCCCAGTACATGGCCGGTGACGACGGCGATCACCTGGAGGGCGGCGAGAGCCCCGAGACCCAGTGGCGGCAAGGGTTCTGGGGCGTTGTCAGTGCCCAGTGCCATGATTACTGTGCGTGGTCCTTCGGTGACGAGGAGGGAGAAGTAGTGGGCGACGAGATAGCCGAGTGCGATCGGCACGAGTGAGTGCGCGAAGGCGGTCAGCGGGCCCGGGTACGGGCCGCAGACGAGGCGGGTGGCCGCTGCGCAGAGGCAGTACAGGGTGGCGACGAGGGCGATGGCGGCGAGCAGTCCGAGCGTGGCCGTGGGGGTGCGGCCGAGGGGGGAGGTCTGGAGGGTGTTGATCCACGACGGGTTGTCGGAGCAGCCGTCGTAGGCGGTGGAGCCGAGGAGGACGCAGACGGTGGCGACGAGTCCGGGCCGCTCGGGCGTCGCGTCGAGTCCGTGGAAGGGGTTGCGGAGTACCAGGCGGCCGTCGCTGCGGCGGCCGAGGGGGGAGAGCCGGGCCAGGAGGGCGGAGTAGGCCTCGAAGGCGTCGGCTTCGGCGAACCAGCGCTCTCCGAAGCGGGCGGCGAAGGCGAGGTGGGCCGCGGCGTAGAGGGCGAGGGCGATCAGGAGGGCGGTGGTGGATGCGGGGTCCGGAGCGGCGAGTTCGAGCCAGGTGAAACCGAACAGCCCGGCGGCGGCGGGCCATTGGCCGAGGCGGGCCGGAAGGGGGGCGTGTGCCCGGCGGCGTCGGGCGCGGGGCAGCCGGCGGGACAGCCGGTGGAGGGTGCGGAGCGGGTTGAGCAGGCGCCAGACGGGGCCGAGGAGGAGGGAGGCGGGGACGAGGCCGACCCAGAGGAGGACGTAGACGGCGCCGGGGGCGGGGTTGCGCGCGGGGTCGTCGGGACCGAGGAGGAGGGAGAGGAGGACGGCGAGGGCGGCGGCGAGTCCGAGTCCGCGCAGGGCGGTGCGGGTGGCCGGCGCGTCGGCGATCCGCTCCAGGGCGGCGGGCAGGGCGAGGCCCGACCGGTCTCCGCGGAAGCGGGAGGAGGACCACAGCAGTCCGAGCGCGAGGAAGGAGACGAACAGCGCGGCGAAGGCACCGGCGAAGGCGTAGAAGGGAGAGATCGGCAGGTCGTGCCGGGACCCCATCCCGTGCGCGAGCGTGGTGAGCGGATCGGCAGGGCGCAGGACCACGCCCCGGCCCCCGCCGCCACCGCCCGCGCCGGGCCAGGGCCCGGGCTCGGGCCCGAGCGGGGTCACCGCGGTCCGCCCGCAGGGAGTGGGGCGAGGTGGGGCCCGGGCGGGGTCATCGGACGAGGAGCTGGGTCAGGACGAGGCGGGAACCATGGGTCTCGACCTCGAAGAGGCCCGTTCGGTCGGCCGTCAGGACCAGGGTGGCCTCCTGGCCTGCCAGCAGGGCGAGTTCCTTGTCGTAGCCGTGCACGTGCAGGGTGTCGGCGCGGTCGCTGGTGACGCGCAGGGCGACGCTCTCCCCTCGCCGCAGCTCGGTGCGGCCGGGGGCGGGGGTGACCTTGCCGTCCCGGACGGTGATGGTGACCGTGCGGTCGGCGGGCGCCTGGGACGGCGCCTGCGACGGCGGCGTTGACGGTGACGGGGGTGCCGACGGCGGGGCGTGGTCGTGGCCGGCCTGGCCGGAGGTGGCGGCGCCCGCGGTGAGCTGGAGCGTGCCCTCGACCGCCTTGCCGGCTACGGCCCAGGCGGTGTGGTCGTCGGCGTAGAGGCGGACGGTCAGGGTGTGTGCGCCCTCGGGCACCTGAGCCGCGGGCAGGTGGAACCAGGGGCCGTACAGCCGGGCCAGTTTGCGGCCGTCGAGCTCCAGGTGCGCGTGGCCGGCGCCCGTCAGGGCGGCGCCGCCGGTGCTGTCGGGGGTGAAGCGGAAGTTCGTCACCGTCAGCTGGAGGTTCCAGCCGTCCTCGGAGTCGGGGCGGGCGGCGAGTCGGACCTCCGGCGCGCCCTCGGCCGGGACCTCGCGGAGCCGGTGGCCGGAGGGGTCCCGGGCGTCGAGCAGGGTGCCGGCGCTGCCGGTGGCCTGCTCGTGGCCGGTACCGGGTTTGTGGTGGGTGGTGGCCCGCCCTCCGCAGCCCGTGGCCGCGCCGCCGACGAGCAGGAGGGCGACGGTGAGCAGCGCCGCGGTGCGCCCCGCGGTGCGGGTGGCCCGGCCGCGCCCGCGGGCCGCGCGGGGCGGGTCGTCGCAGGCCTGGCACCGGGCGCGGTTCTCGGGGCGGTCGTCGTCGGGCAGGTCCTCGCGGCGGTCGGGGCGGTCGGTCACGGACGGCCTCCGGTGCTCGGCGCCGCCGGGGCGAGGGGCGCGGTCGCGGATCCGGGGTCGCCGCCCGGGGTGGTGGGGCGGGCCGAGGCCACGACCGCCCACAGCACCCAGACCACGGCCACGAGGGCCCGCGCCCAGGAGGGGCCGATCGGGGTCCAGGGGATCATCAGGACGGCCTTGTCGAAGGCGTCGAGGAGGGTGAGGGCGGCCAGGAGCAGGGTCAGCCGCGCCAGCCAGGGGCGGGTGGGCCGCAGGGCGAGGCCCGCCCCCGTCCACCACAGGCCCAGCAGGAGCAGCGCCAGGGCCGGCACGGCGGTGTCCACGAGCGGCATCGTGGAGCCGGCCACGTCCAGGGCCAGCCCGACCAGGCCCAGCAGCGAGGCCACCGTGCCCGGGCGGGACCCGCGCAGGCGGCGCCACCACAGCACCCCGCCGACGAGGAGCAGGACCGCCGCCACCGCCAGCGCGATCTGGGTCTCCACCCGCTCCGGGCCGCGGGCCCCGTACCAGTCGCAGCCAGCCGGGAGCCTGCGCGCCTGGACGCTGTAGTCGGCGCAGACGAGGAGCTGGGCGAGTTTCACCGGTTCGCCGACCAGCCGGGAAGAGGCGCCCGACACCTCGCCGCGGCGGTCGCCGCAGTGCGGGAGCGTGCCCGGGGTGGAGCCGTCCGGTCCGGGCTGCCAGCAGTTCCCGCGGCCCTGCCCGTCCCACCACACGTCCATCCCGTTGGGGCGCGAAGCCCCCGACTTGTCCTTGCCGAGGGTGTTGGCGGCGTACCGGTTGTGGTGGGAGGTGTCCGTCTGCTTGGACCATTCCTCCTCGCCCCGGATGAAGGCCGGGACCGCCGAGAGGAAGAAGCCCGCGCGCCGATGCCCGTACACCCAGTTGTTCTCGTACACGTTCCAGTTGCCGCCCGCCGTGATGATCCCGGTACCCGGCGGCATGGAGATCTGCGGGCAGACCACCCCCTGCTCGTAGCCGCGCTCGATCGGCGGCTTGGCGCAGGTCCCGTCGGCGACGTACCCGTAGTAGTCGGCGTTGTTGTCGTGGATCAGGTTCCGCTCGAACTTGGCGTGGTTCTGCGGGAGTCCGGGGTGTCCGGGGAAGGCGCTGTCCATCGAGGCGCCGCCCATGTTCCGGTCGAACTCGTTGTCGTGGACCCAGACGGAGTCCCCCGCCGTGCCGGAGTAGCCGACCATGTTGTGGTGGCTGCGGCAGCCGATGATCTCGATGGAGTAGCGCGGGACCTCGTAGCCGCGCCCGTCGTTGATGTTCGAGGCGCTGCCGGGGTAGATGCCGGAGTCGCCGTTACCGTACGACTCGCAGTTCTTGTAGAGCCCGTGGTCGCTGGCGAAGGTCAGGAAGCCGTACTCGTCGTTCCACCGGGTCAGGACGTCGTCGATGACGAACCCGTCGCCCGCGAGCACGTACAGCGAGTTGAAGGTGGTCCGCTGCGCGGTGAAGTTGCGGAAGTAGATGCCGTTCGACTTGTCGGCGCGGATCGCGTTCAGCTTCTGGTACTTGGCGTCGATGACGACGTCCTGCCAGCCGGCGCCCGTGCCCTCGATCTGCAGGTCCGTCTTGCCGAGGATCGCCACGAGGTTCTGGTTGTGCCGGCACCGCACCTGCTGCTCGTACGACAGGATCTGGTAGCCGAGCGCCGAGTCGGGGGCCTTCAGCGCCGCGCACTCCCCCACCGGCTTCGGCAGCGAGGGCTCCTCCTCGTACAGGCCGGGGAGGATCGCGATGTTCATCCCGGGCCGGTCCACGGCGTCGACGGCTTCCTGGAGGTGCCGGTAGCCGCTCTTCTCGCACCGCTCGTACAGGGCGAGGTTGCGCTGCCTGAGCTCCTGCGGGAAGGCGGATATCCGGCGCTCGAAGGCCGGCCGGTCCGTCTTGCAGACCAGCAGGTCGGGCTCGGCCTGCCGGTACCGGGGCACGGACCCGGATCCGTCCGGCAGGGTCACGGGGCGCTCCTCGTGCGCGCGGGCGGCGGGCGCGGCGGCGAAGAGGGACAGGAGCACGAGGAGGGCGGCGAGGAGCGCCGCCGGCACGGCAGGGAACCTGCGGGTCCACGACATGCGCGTGAGAGTAGAGCAATGTTCATCTTTTCGGATCCCCCGCGGCACCGTGAAATCCCGGGTGCCATTGACGCGCGGGCCACGGAATCCTACTGTCGACCATAGGATTCCTTCGACTGCCACAGAGCGGGAGCACCCATGAGCGAGCAGGCCGAGCAGGCCAGGAAGACGGCGGGGGCACTGCAGTACCTCACCGGCTTCGGCAACGAGCACAGCTCGGAGGCCGTCCCCGGCGCCCTGCCGTCCGGCCGCAACTCGCCCCAGCGCGCGCCCCTCGGCCTGTACGCGGAGCAGCTCAGCGGCAGCGCATTCACCGAGCCCCGGAAGCACAACCGCCGCTCCTGGCTCTACCGGATCCGCCCCTCGGCGGCCCACCCGCCCTTCGCCCGGATCGACAACGCCGCCCTGCGCTCCGCGCCCTTCACCGAGGCCCCGGCGGACCCCAACCGGCTCCGCTGGAACCCGATGCCCGACCCGGCCCCCGGCACCGACTTCCTGGCGGGCCTGTGGACGCTGGGCGGCAACGGCGACGCCGCCCAGCGCACCGGCATGGCCATCCACCTCTACAGCGCCAACGCCTCCATGACCGACCGGGTGTTCAGCGACTCCGACGGCGAGCTGCTGATCGTCCCCGAGCGCGGCGGCCTGCTGCTGCGCACCGAGCTCGGCCTGCTCAGCGCCGGCCCCGGCGAGGTGGCCCTGATCCCGCGCGGCGTGCGCTTCCGCGTGGAGCTGCTGGACGAGGACGCCCGCGGGTACGTCTGCGAGAACTACGGCCGCCCCTTCGAGCTGCCGGACCTCGGCCCGATCGGCGCCAACGGCCTCGCCGCCGCGCGCGACTTCCGGGCTCCGGTGGCGGCGTACGAGGACGTCGAGCGCCCGACCGAGGTCGTCAACAAGTTCTGCGGCAACCTCTGGTCCGCCACCTACGACCACTCCCCGCTCGACGTGGTCGCCTGGTACGGCACGCACACCCCGTACGTGTACGACCTGCGCCGCTTCAACGTCATCGGCTCCATCAGCTACGACCACCCGGACCCGTCGATCTTCACCGTGCTGACCTCGCCCTCCGACACCCCGGGGCTGGCGGGCGTGGACTTCGTGGTCTTCGCCCCGCGCTGGCTGGTCGGCGAGGACACCTTCCGCCCGCCGTACTTCCACCGGAACGTCATGAGCGAGTACATGGGCCTGATCGAGGGCGCCTACGACGCCAAGGCGGAGGGGTTCGTCCCCGGCGGCGGCTCGCTGCACAACATGATGTCCGCGCACGGACCGGACCGGGAGACCTTCGACAAGGCCAGCGCCGCCGAGCTGAAGCCGCAGAAGATCGAGGACGGCCTGGCCTTCATGTTCGAGACCCGATGGCCGATCACCGCCACCGCCCAGGCGGCCGGCGCCGATCACCTCCAGCGCGGATACGACGACGTCTGGCAGGGGCTCGAGCGCCACTTCCGCGCCTAATATCGACCCCTGGGCGCGCACCCCGGAGCACGCGCCGCGCGCCCCACGCCCCGTCCGTACGGAGAACCACCCGTGACCGCCTTCGCCCCCGACTCGCTCGTGCTCAACCGGAAGCTGCCCCTCTGGTACCAGGTGTCGCAGTCGCTGCGCGCCTCGATACTGGGGCGCACCCCGGACGCCTCGCTGCGCCTGCCCACCGAGGAGCAGCTCGCCGAGCACTACGGGGTGAGCGTGCTGACCATGCGCCAGGCGCTCAAGGAGCTGGAGGGCGAGGGGCTGATCAGCCGCCACCGGCGGCGCGGCACCTTCATCGAGCCGGGCGCGCGGCGCGGGGCGCCGGTCCGGCTGCTGGGATCGGTCGACGCGATCGTCGCGCAGCAGTCAGGCGACCGTACGACGATTCTCGGCCACGCGCGGACGGCCGTGTCCGGGGAGCTGCTGGAGCACTTCCCGGACACGGCCGAGGTGGTCACGTACCGGCGGCTGCGCCACGACGGGGAGAGCGGCGAGCCGACGAACTGGGCGGAGAACGCGGTCCGGCCGGAGCTTGCCGAGGCCGTGGACCTGGCCGATCTGGCGCGCTGGCCGATGACCAAGGTGCTGCGCGACGTGGTGGGCGTGAAGATCAGCCGGATCACGGACACGGTGGAGGCGCGGCTCGCCGACCCGGAGACGGCCGAACTGCTCCAGGTCCCGCTGCTCAGCCCGATCCTGCACTACACGGGCGTGACGTACGACGAGGACGGGCGGGTCGTGGACGTGGCGCGGATCCGGTACCGGGGCGACCGGTTCTCGTTCACGGTGACGGTCGACGCCACCTGACGGCCGCGCGCGCCACACGTCCCGCGGGGCTACTTCCCTTCCTCGTCCGTGCCGCGTTCCCCCTCCGCCTGCGAAGGCGTGGTCCGCATCGTCTGCGGGTGGTGGTGCTGCATCTTCTCCTTCTCGTCCATGTCCTCGTCGAGCCGCTCGCCCTCGGCCTGGGACGGAGTCGTGTATTCGTCGTAATGACTCATGTCCGCCTCCTCCTCGACATCAGAACATTTCCGTACATAGGGAGCGTATCTCTTCGGCCCGCACCCAGCCCGGCCACGCCCTCGTCGCTACCATCTGCCGGGTGAGCGAAGACGTACCGCTGCTGGACGATCTGATGCCCTGGGCCGTAGGCGGCCTGCGCCTGGGCCGGGCCTGGGTGGCGGCCCCCGACCCGGCGGCCCTGCGCGCCCGCTGGGCCGCCCTGACCGGCGCCGAAGGCACCGAGCGGGAGCGGCTGTTCCGCCCGACCCGCAGCCGTACGCCCACCACCGGCGCGGCGGCCCTGCCCGGCCGGCGCTCCCCGTCGACCGCCCGCTTCGCCGATGCGCCGGGCCCCTGCCCCGAACCCGTACGGGTGCTGCGCGACCCCTTCGACGAGCAGTGGCTGCTGCCCGACCAGCGGCTCATCGACACGGCCCGGCCGGAGCTGTGGCGGGTCCTGGACGAGCACCAGCTCTTCGCCGTCGAGACCCCGGAGCTGCTGGTCACCGCGCACCTCCCGGCCGGCCGGCTGGGCCGGATCCGCCCGCTGCACCGGCGCCCCGGCGGCGCGGAGCCCAATCTCGCCCCGGGCCTGCTGCCGCTGCTGGGCGAGCGCTACGGCGGCTGGGTCACCCCGCAGGACGTGCTGTGCTGGATCCTCGCGGCGGGCCGCCCCGGCCCCCGGGGGTACGAGGTCCCGCTGACCGGCGATCCCGGGTGCTGGCGGGCCGGGCTGGAGCTGGGACACAGGCTGCTCACCGTCCAGCTGCGCGGCGGGCCCGGCGCCGAGCCGCCCCGGCTGCCGGGCGGGCGGCGGCCGTACGTGCGCTCCGCGGTCCAGGCCTGGCCGGAGCGGCTCGCGTACGACCCGGAGACCGAGACCCTCGCCCTCGGGGCCGGGACGGTCTCCCCCGTGCCGCCGGGCGCCTGGGAGTTCGAGGTGGGCGGTACGCGGGTGCTGGAGGCCTGGTTCGCCGCCCGCACCGCCCACCGGGACCCCGGGGCCGACGGGCTGGAGGCGCTCGGGCCGGCCGAGTGGCCGCAGGCCTGGACCTCGGAGCTGCCGGCCCTGGTGACCACCCTGGCGCTGCTGGCCGACCTGGCCCCGGAGCGGGCGGCGTTCACCGCCGGGCCGCCGCTGCCCGCCGCCGAGCTGGCGGCGGCCGGGGTACTGCCCCCGCCGCGCTGGGCCCGGCGCCCGGCCTCCGTACTGGACCACCACGAGGAGGGCCCGGGCGGCCAGTTCGCCCTGCTCTGACGGCGCACGACGGCGTACGCCGGCGCGCGCGTCCGGCCGCCTCGGCGTTCCGCCTGGTGACAAGCCGGGGTCCCAGCAGGTAGGCAGGCTGTCATGACAGCCGACTCGCCCGCACCCGCACACCCCGCCCAGCCGCTCCCCGCGCAGCCGCCGCCCCTCGACGGCATCACCGTCGTCGCCGTCGAGCAGGCCGTCTCGGCCCCCTTCGCCACCCGCCAGCTCGCCGACCTCGGCGCCCGGGTGATCAAGGTCGAGCGGCCCGACGGCGGCGACTTCGCACGCGCCTACGACACCGCCGCGCACGGACTGGCCTCGCACTTCGTCTGGGCCAACCGCGGCAAGGAGTCGATCGCGCTCGACCTGAAGGACCCGCGCGGCCTGGAGGTCCTGCACGGGCTGCTCGACGGGGCCGACGTGTTCGTCCAGAACCTCGCCCAAGGGGCCGCCGCCCGGCTCGGACTCGACTCCGCGGCGCTGTGCGCGCGGTACCCGCGGCTGGTCGCCGTCGACATCTCCGGCTACGGGGCCGAGGGCCCGTACGCCCACAAGCGCGCCTACGACATGCTCGTGCAGTGCGAGGCCGGGCTGGTCTCGGTGACCGGCACCCCCGAGCAGCCCGTCAAGGCGGGCATCCCGGCCGCCGACATCGCGGCGGCCATGTATGCCTTCTCCGGGGTGCTCGCGGCCCTGCTGCGCCGCGGGATCACCGGGCGCGGGGGCCGGGTGGAGGTCTCGATGCTCGACGCGCTGGCCGAGTGGATGGGCCATCCGCTGCACCACACCATGCACGGCGGGGAGCAGCCCGTGCGCACGGGCCTGGCGCACGCCGTCATCGCCCCGTACGACGCCTACCCGACGGCGGACGGGGACCGGGTGCTGCTGTCGGTGCAGAACGACCGCGAGTGGCGGCGGCTCGCCGAACAGGTTCTGGAGCGGCCGGAGTTGGCCGAGGATCCGGCGTACGCGACGAACGCGGCGCGCACCCGGGGCCGGGAGAAGACCGACGCGGTGGTCGCCGAGGCTCTGGCCGGGCTGGGCGCGGACGAGGCGATCGGGCGGCTGGAGGCGGCGGGCATCGCCTGTGCGCGGCTGAACTCGGTGGCGCAGTTGGCGCAGCACCCTCAGCTGGCCGCGCGGGACCGCTGGCGCGAGGTGGGATCACCGGCCGGTCCGCTGCGGGCGCTGCTGCCGCCGATCGGACTGCCGGGAGGCGCGGCACCGCACATGGGTGCGGTGCCCGCGCTCGGCGAACACACCGAGGCCCTGCTGCGCGCCCTGGGGATGACGGGCGCGCAGATCACGACACTGCGCCGGGATGGTGTGGTTGCGTAGGGCCGGGGCGAAACCAATGACGGTCGGGGACGTTGTTACGAACGGCGGCTGCCGAAGAGCGTGCGACGCAGCCGGCGCAGCGGCGCGAAGAGCGAGACGCGCGCGCTCCGGCTCCGCAGGCGGTGCGTGTGGTCGCGGGACGTCAGTTCGCGCATCAGCAGCGTCGCCTCCGCGGCCTCGCGGTGGGGGACGGCAGGTCCGCCCAGCACGGCGAGGTGGCGGTCGAGGCGCGAGCTGGTCGCACTGCTCCCGCAGGTGATGGCAGGCACGCGAGGCGGCCTGCTGCGCATTGCTATCTGTTCCATGATCTCTCCCCACCCGTACGAGGGCACCCGGCCCGGGCAGGGTAACCCTATCGCCCCCGCGTCGTGCTCGGGTATCCCGGTGGTGTGAATTACCCCTATGGGGACGGGGAGTTGACGGTTACTCAGCGGAGTCGACCGTCACTCTCCGCAGGGGGAGGGGCACTTCGGGAACCTTCCGCGAGCCCCCGGCGGACATCCCGTCCCGGCCCCCGCCGGGCCACCACCGGCCCCTCGCCGGGTTCTCCGGCGGTCGGGCGCGCGCGTCCCGCCCCGGACCGGGGCCACACGCCGCGCTCTGCGCTAACTTGGAGTGACCGCCCGCCGACACACGGACACGCCTGGGGGCTCGCGTGAGTGACAACATGGGTGAACCGGGCGGGGAATCCGCCCCGGGACGTGTCATCTCGGGCCGGTACCTGCTGCTCGACCAGCTGGGCCGGGGCGGCATGGGCATCGTGTGGCGGGCCCGCGACGAGGTGCTGGGCCGCGAGGTGGCGGTCAAGGAGGTACGGCCCCCGGCCGGGCTGGACCGCGCCGAGATCGCGCGGATGTACCGGCGGCTCGAACGGGAGGCCTGGGCGGCGGCCCGGGTCTCGCACCGCGGGGTCGTCACGGTCTACGACGTGGCCACCGAGGACGGCCGGCCCTGGATCGTGATGGAGCTCGTACGCGGACTCTCGCTGGCCGACGTACTGGAGGCCGACGGGCCGCTCACCCCCCAGCGGGCGGCGCACTTCGGGGAACAGGTGCTGGCCGCGCTGCGCTCCGCCCACGAGGCCGGGGTGCTGCACCGGGACGTCAAGCCCGCCAACGTGCTGGTCGCCAACGACGGCCGGGTGGTGTTGAGCGACTTCGGGATCGCCAGCCTGGAGGGCTCGTCCTCGATCACGATGACGGGCGAGGTGGTCGGCTCCCCCGAGTACCTCGCGCCGGAGCGGGCGCTCGGACGCGCCCCGGGACCCGAATCGGACCTGTGGTCGCTCGGGGTGCTGCTCTACGCCGCCGTCGAGGGGGTCACGCCCTTCCGGCACGACACCCCGCTGTCCACGCTGCGGGCGGTGGTGGACGACGAGCTGCCCGCGCCGCGCCGCGCCGGTCCGCTGACGCCCGTACTGGAGGGGCTGCTGCGCAAGGACCCGCAGGAGCGGCTGCCCGCGGCGGAGGTGGCCCGGATGCTGCGGATCATCGGGGTGGGCGGGGTCCTGCGGGGCTCCGGCGGGGCGGTGTCGGGCCCGGATTCCCCGACGGCCACGGCGCACCACCGCAGCGGCGGCCACCGGGACGGGCCGACCCCGCCGATGCCCGTGCCCATGCCGGCGCCGGGGCCTTCGCCGGCGCCCGCCCCGGCGGGGCCCGGGCCCGGCGGCGGGGCGCCGCCGCGCGAGGGCCGGGCCGGGGCGGTGCTGACGGCCGGGATCGCGGTCCTGCTGCTGGCGATCGTCGCCCTGGGGTGGCTGCTGCTCAAGGACCGCGAGGAGTCGGGCGGAACCGGGGGCACCGGCACGACGGCCCCGGCCACCGCCTCGTCGCAGCCCTCCCGGAGCGCGTCCGCATCGCAATCGCCCTCCGCCGCCCCCTCCCCTTCGCCGTCTCCGTCCGCCTCCCCGTCGGCCACGCCCGCGCCGCAGTTCGCCGTGGCGGTGCACGCCGTACGGGAGGACTACCGCGGGACCTGTCCGCCGCCCGCCGAGCAGGCCCCTGCCTTCACGGCGACGGTCGAGGCGGACCGCGTGCCGGCCGTGCTGGAGTACCGCTGGGCGACGCGCAGCGGGGTGAGCTCCGGCCCCGGCTGGCAGTCCGTCACGTACGGGGCGGACGGCCCCCGGAGCCGGCAGCTGGACCACACCGAGCTCACGTACTACCCGAGCGCGACCTTCACCGACGCGGTCCGGCTGGAGGTGCGGGGGGCCGCTCCGACCGCCTCGGAGTGGGTGGAGTTCTCCGTCACCTGCGAGGCGGCGGAGGGGGAGGGGGAGACCCCGCCGGCCGGGGCCACCCCCTCCCCCGGCGCCGGAGGTACGCCGACACCGGTGTCGGCGACGCCGGTGTCCGCGGGGCCTGCGACGCCGGAGGCGCAGGCCCCGGCGTCGCAGGCGGCGGGCCCGGAGGCCGCCGGCCCGGAAGCCGCCGACTCGTAGCCGCCGACTCGTGGCCGCCGACCGGTGGCCGCCGACAGGTGGCGGGCCCGTCGGACGGCGGGCCCGTCAGGCCGCGTTGGTGAAGACGGGCAGGTAGCCGCCGGACTGTCCGGCGGCGGTGGGGTGGTAGGACTCGCCGATGTTGAGCCAGTTGACGCTGTGCAGCCACGCGTCGCCGGAGCAGATCTCGTGGCCGGTGAAGGCGCCGGCCACGGAGGCGAAGGTGAACCCGTGGTTGGCGGCGCGTTTGGCGATGGCGGCGTTCAGGTAGTCGGCGGCGCCGTTGATGGCGGAGCGTTCTCCTTCCGTGAGCCCGGTGGCGCAGGTCCCGTTCAGCTTGTAGAAGCGGGGGTAGCCCAGGACGACGACGTGGGCGCCGGGCGCCCGGCCGTGGATGGCGTCGTAGACCTGGTCGAGCTGGCCGGGGAGGGTGGAGTCGACGTACGCCTTGGCCTGGTTGACGCGGTTGACGCAGGTGGACTCGGACTGGAGCACACAGGTCGTCATGACGTCGGAGAATCCGGCGTCGTTGCCGCCGATGGTGATGCTGACGAGGTCGGTCCCTGAGTTCAGCGGGGAGAGCTGGCCGGAGAGGACGTCACCCGTACGGGCGCCCGAGCAGGCGGTGAAGGAGAAGGTCTGCGGGGCGTGGGCGGCGGCCCAGAGGGCCGGGTAGGCGCGGGTGGTGCGCTTGCAGTTGCCGCTCCCGCTGTCGTAGTTGCCGGCGCCGACGCCGGAGGAGTACGAGTCGCCGAGGGCGACGTAGCCGAAGTCGGCCGTGGCGGCGGCCGCCTGTCCCGCGCCGAACAGGGCGGCGCCCGCGGCGAGTAACAGGGAGGAGGTCAGGGCGGCGAAGCGCGACATCTTCATGCTCATGTGTGCGGCTCCTTGTGGGGGGAGGTACACGGGGGTTACTCGGGAGTTACTCCTGAGTCCGTGGTACTGGGAGCCGGGCATGGCCGGAAGTGTTCATGCCAAGAATTTTCGGCGCGGAGTTGCGCCCCGAACCTTCACCACCGGTGCGTTTGAAGAGGGAACTCGCGCACCCGATCCGGCGAAACACGGGTGCACGGGGCCACTTCGTGCCGGATCATGGGCGCCATGCCAGCCAATCCGCATGACGCGCTGCCGATCCGGCTCAACGTCGACGACAGCGACTCACCGTCCGACGTCGTGGACGCGCTGTTCCTCGGCCGGTTCGCGTCCGGCGAGCAGCCGTACTCGCACAGCGTCACGATCGAGCGGGTGAAGGCGGAGGCGACCCTGCTGCCGCCCGAGGCCACCGTGCTGCGCTCCGCGCGCGACTCCGACCGCAGCGCCACGCTCGCCGAGGGCGAGGGCTGGACGATGCTCGTCTCCCGCTGGAGCCGCGGCGCGGACGTGACGGTGACGGCGGTCAGCGACGAACTCGCCTCCAGCGTGCTCGGCGAGGCCACGGAGGGGGTGCAGGACGAGCCCGAACCGCAGCCCTCGAGCGTCACGATGGGCTTCTGGTACGTCTCCCCGCGCCGCGGTCCGTACCGGACGACCCGCCAGATCACGGCCGGGACCTGGGCGGAGGTCCGGCCCAACTACACGGCTCCGGTGGCCGGGGCGATGGACCGGCTGATGAAGGTGACCCCGGACGACATCGCGGGCCGGCTGCTCCTGCTGCACGGGCCGCCGGGCACGGGCAAGACCTCCGCGCTGCGGACGCTGGCCCGGTCGTGGCGTGACTGGTGCCAGGTGGACTGCGTGCTGGACCCGGAGCGGCTGTTCAACGACGTGGGCTACCTGATGGACATCGCGATCGGCGAGGACGAGGGCACGGCGAAGGGCCGCTGGCGGCTGCTGCTGCTGGAGGACTGCGACGAACTGATCCGCGGCGAGGCCCGGCACACGGCCGGCCAGGCGCTGTCGCGGCTGCTGAACCTGACGGACGGGCTGCTGGGGCAGGGCCGCAACGTGCTGGTCGGGGTGACCACGAACGAGGACCTGGAACGGCTCCACCCGGCGGTGGTCCGGCCGGGCCGCTGCCTGGCGCGCATCGAGGTCGGCCGGCTGACGCACGGCGAGGCGGTGGACTGGCTGGGCACGGACGAGGGGGTCTCGCGCGAGGGCGCCACGCTCGCCGAACTGTTCGCGCTGCGGCGGGGAGCGGGCCCCTCGTCGCTGCTGCCGCCGCAGGGCCGGCACGGCGCGGATCCGGGTCTCTACCTGTAGGCACGTCGTCCGGGTGGGCGGGGCGCGCACGGGCCGCGCCCGCGCGCCGCGGACAATGGGCGGCGGCCCGGTCGCAGCGCCCGGGGACACCCACCGAGCAGGAGAGTGCACGTGCCCGAGCCGGCGCAGGAGAATCCGTACCCCGACAGCCACGTCCTCGGCGAGGGCCCCGAGCCGCACCCGCAGTTGGCACCGGTGCTGCCCCTCCTCGGGCGCTGGCACGGCCGGGGCCGCGGCGAGTACCCGACCCTGGAGCAGGGCTTCCGGTACGAGCAGGAGATCACCTTCGGCCACGACGGCCGGCCGTTCCTGCGCTACGAGTCGCGGGCCTGGCTGATCGACGAGTCCGGCACGGTCCTGCGCCCCTCGGGGCGGGAGTCCGGGTGGTGGCGGGTCCTGCCCGACGCCTCGCTGGAGGTGGTCCTCGCGCACCCGACCGGCATCGTGGAGACGTACGTCGGCCGGGTGTCCGGCACGGAGATCGAGATCGCCACCGAGACCGTGGCGCGCACCCCCAAGGCCAAGGAGGTCACCGCCATGCGGCGCCGGTACGCCTTCGGCGGCGGGGAGCTGACGATCGAGCAGGACATGGCGGCGATGGGACAGCCCCTGCGGCACCACCTCCGGGCGGAGCTGCTGCGGCGCGAGAGCTAGGGGGTGTCCGCAAAGTCCCGCCTGCCCCGCGGCGCACGGCGCTACTTTGCGGACACCCCCTAGGCCGCGTGGATCAGGCCGGGTCCGGTCGGTTGCCGTAGCGGGCGCGCAGGGCGTCGAGGGCGGCGGCCGTCGCCTCGTCGAAGCTCAGGCCCAGCCGCTTCGCGCGCTCCGCGTAGGCCTGCGCGGCGGAGGCCGCCTCTCGGGCGGCCCCGTCGCCGGCCGCCGCGACGAAGGTGCCGTTCCGGCCGCGGGTCTCGATCACCCCGTCGCCCTCCAGGGCCCGGTAGGCCTTCGCGACCGTGTTCGCCGCCAGCCCCAGCTCCTCGGCGAGCCCGCGCACCGTCGGCAGCTTGTACCCGACCGGCAGCTCCCCCGAGCGGGCCGCCTCCGCGATCTGCGCGCGCAGCTGCTCGTACGGGGCTGCGGCGCCGGCCGCGCCGTCGATCCGGATCTTCAGGTTCGTCGAGGTCACCCGGCGATTCTCCCCCATCCGCCGGGAAATTCGGAGGCGTTCGCCCCGCCCCCGCACCTACGGTCGAGGCCATGACCGTAAAGATCCGCGAGCTCCGCCCGGGCGATCCCTCGGACGCGGAGTCCGTCGTACGGGTGCGCCGCGCCGCCCTGCCCTTCATGATCACCACGCCTGCGGGTGTGGCCTACGCCCTGGCCACCGCGCACCCCGGCAAGCGCTACCGCGTCCTCACCGCCGAGACCCCGGACGGCCTCGTCGTGGGCACCGCCGAACTCGGCCTCGCGCACCGCAGCCCCGAGCCCGGCCAGTCCTTCGTCAACGCCTACGTCGACCCCGCGCACCGCGGCCTCGGCGCCGGGTCCGCCCTGCTGCGCGCCGCCGAGGAGTACCTGGCCGCGGAGGGGGCGGTGGAGACGTACGCCTGGGTCCTGGACGATCCGGCCCACCGCGCCTTCGCCGAGCGGCGCGGCTACCGCGCCTCGCGCTCCGCGCACTTCCTGCGCCTGGACCTGGCCGCCGGCCCGCTGCCGGAGCTCCCGGCCGCCTTGCCCGCCAGGGTCGAGCTGCTCCCGGCCTCGGCCTTCGCCGCCGATCCGCGCCCGCTGTTCGAGGCCGACGCGGCGGTGTCGGCCGACGAGCCGGGTGACGTGCCGGAGGTGCTGGACGACTACGAGGACTGGCTGAGCAGCGTCTGGAACGAGCCGACGCTGGACCGGGAGCTGACCAGGGTCGTCCTGGTCGACGGGGCCGTGGCCGCGTTCTGCGCGGCCCGTACCGACGGCGCCACCCGCTACGGCTCGGCGATGACCGGCACCCTGCGGGCGTTCCGCGGCCGCGGGCTGGCCAAGCTCGCCAAGACGGACTCGCTCCGCCGGGCCCGCGCCGCCGGCTACACGGAGGCCTTCACGGGCAACGACACGGGGAACGGGCCGATGCTCGCCGTCAACGAGTGGTTCGGGTACGAGATCTGCGCGACCGAGACGCGCTTCGCCAAGAAGCAGGAGAACGGGACATGACCGACGAGCTCACCGTCACCCTCACCAAGGCGGGCCGCACCAAGATCCGCTACCCCGCCGCGCTGGTCGCCGACACGGGCGACCGGATCTCCGTACGGGCACCCTGGGCGGCGGACGGCGTACGGGACTTCGGCTTCGTGCGCTTCGAGCCGGGCGACGTGTTCACCGAGCACTTCTGGCGGACCCGCTGGTACGCGGTCAAGGAGGTCCGGACGGGCGGGGGCGTCCTCAAGGGCTGGTACTGCGACATCACGCGACCGGCGGTGGTAGGGGACGGCGGGGTCCTCGTCGAGGACCTGGACCTGGACCTGTGGGTCTCGGCGGACGGAGCGAGCGTCCTGCGGCTGGACGAGGACGAGTTCGCGGCGAGCGGCCTCGCGGAGACCGACCCGCGGGCGGCCTCCGAAGCAGTCCGCGCCCTCGACGCCCTGGCCGCCCAGGCACACGCCCCGGGAGGCCTGGCCGCCCTCCTCGCCTGACCCCGGCCCCCGCTTCCTGAGGCCCTGCTTACCGGTGCCTTAAGGGGAGCCTAAAGATCTTCGTGAGGGCGTCGAAAGGGGTGGTGGCGGGGGTGATGCGGGCTAGCTTGGCGGGGCCGAGGAGGGCACGGGGCGGCGTCGGATCCCACGGGGGGCGGCGCCGCCCGGCCCGGCTCCCGGCGCACCCACGACCGCGCTGCCCACTTCGCCGCTCCGAAGGAGATCCACCCATGCCCGCACGCCGCCGCACCGTGACCCGTATCGCCGCAGTCGGCCTCGCCCCGCTCGCGGTCGCCGCGTACGCCGCCGGGCCGGCGGCCGCGCACGGCTCGATGACGGACCCGGTCAGCCGGGTGGCGGCCTGCTACGCGGAGGGGCCGGAGTCGCCGAAGTCCGCGGCCTGCAAGGCGGCGGTGGCCGCGAGCGGCGCGCAGGCGTTCTACGACTGGAACGCGGTGAACATCGCCAACGCGGCGGGCAACCACCGGTCGTTGATCCCGAACGGGCAGCTCTGCTCCGCCGGCAATGACAAGTACCGGGGCCTGGACCTGGCCCGCGCCGACTGGCCGGCCAGCCCGATGACCTCGGGCGAGCACACCTTCCGCTACAAGGGGACGGCCCCGCACAAGGGCTCCTTCGAGCTGTACGTCACGAAGGACGGCTACGACCCTTCGAAGCCGCTGAAGTGGTCGGACCTGGAGCCGGCGCCGTTCGCGAAGGTCACCGACCCCGGCATGCAGAACGGGGACTACGTGTTCTCGGGCAGCGTGCCCGCCAAGTCCGGGCGGCACCTGATCTACAGCATCTGGCAGCGCTCGGACAGCCCGGAGGCGTTCTACACCTGCTCCGACGTGGTGTTCGGCAAGGACAACGGCGGGAACGGCGGCGCCGGCACCACCCCGAGCACGAAGCCGAGTACGAAGCCCAGCGCCAAGCCCTCCACCGGGGACGGGCACCCCTCGGACGCCCCCAAGCCCCCCAAGGCCCCGACGGACCAGCAGATCGCGGACGGCGAGAGCAAGTCCACCGTGGAGCACAACGGCCACGGCGACAACGACCCGAAGACCAACGGCAGCACCGCCCTCGCCCCGGTCCCCGTCGGATCGCAGTCGCCGGCGGGCACCAACCTCGCCGAGACGGGTGGCAGCGCCGCGACCCCGGCGATCGCGATCGCCGGGGCGGGTGTACTGGCCGTCGGAGCGGCCGTGCTGTTCGGTGTGGCCCGACGCCGTGCGACGACGCCGGGCCGCCACGGCCGCTAGTCGGAGGGCTTCACCGGGCCCGACCCCTCACCTGCGCGTCATTCGAAGACCGACGCGCAGGTGGTCCGGGTCGCGTGCGCCGGGTCGAGGGAGTTGACCGCCTCGTGCCAGGCGATCCGGTCGGTGAGCCCGATGGCGACGTGCTCGGAGAGGTCCAGCGGGCACAGGTCCTGGAGCACGACGTTGCGCACGTTCGAGCCGGTGCCCTGGAGGAAGGCGCTCCGGTAGGGCGTGACGACCTCGTCGTACTTCGTCGCGATGACCGTGTACTGGACCCCGGGGACGGTGTCCCCGCCCGCGTTCAGCTTGGTGACGAAGGGGGATCCGGCGATCTGGTCGGCCAGCCCCGGGGTCGCCGAGCTGATCAGGTCCTCGGCGCCGGGGAAGTACGGGAGCAGCTGGGTGAGCCCGTCCAGGGTGGTGCCGTGGTTGTCGGGGGCGAGCCCGATCAGGGCGTTGACCTTGGGGGCGCCGCCGAGGAACTTGAGGTAGTGGTTCGGCATCATGCCGCCCTGCGAGTGGCCGACGATGTCGGTCTTCTTGGCCCCGGTGGAGGCCAGCACCTTGTCGACGAACACCTGGAGCTGGCCCGCCGACTTGTCGATGGGGCCGAGCCCGTTGAAGAAGGGCACGCCGGGCAGCTGTCCGTAGTCGAGCGAGTAGACGCAGTACCCGCGGTGCACCAGGTACGGCGCGAACCCGAGCCAGTTGTCCACGGAGTTGCCGAACGTGCCGTGGACGAGGACGACGGGGCGCGGATGGGCGGCGGAGGGTTTGCAGGACCAGTCGTTCCAGCCGCTGCTGGGTGCGGTCGCGGCCTGCGCGGCGCCGGTGGGGGCGACGAGGGCGGCGGCGGCGAGGGTGAGGACGGCCAGCGGGCGGAGCAGGCGTCGCCAGGGCAGCATCGAGTGATCTCCTTGCGGGTCAGGGAAATACGTGGGGGTTCGTCCCGTGATCCGGATCACAAGGGGGGTGCTGCTTCGGCCAAATTACGGGCGAGTAGCAAAACTTGAAAGTTACGCGTCAGTAAAAAATGCGTGTCGCGCCCCGGGCGCGAGGCCGGGACGATCGTCCGTCAAGTCGCGCCCGAGGCGGACGCGTTGCCGCCCCGCCCGACGGTCGCCGGACACCCCCTAGGCCGCGCGGCGGAAGGTGGCCGCCGGGCGGACCGTGCCCGGGCCGAAGCGGGCGTTCGCCCGGTCGACGGCCGCCTCCACCGTCAGGCGGGCCTCGCGGACCGGGTCCAGCGAGATCTGCCGGGACGCCCGCTCGGCGCCCGTGAGGTCCTCGGCGCGCAGCACCATGCCGGTCAGCCGGGCCCGTTGCAGCCCGGCCGCGTCCAGCAGGCGGTACGCCGCCGCCCGCAGGTCCTCGTCGTGCCCGGACGCCTCGGGGAGCCGCCGGGTCCGCTCCCAGCGGGTGCCGCCGGCGAACTGCAGCGTCAGCGACAGGGCCCGGGCGGCCTGGCGCCGGCCGCGCAGTACCGCGCCGAGGCGGACCACCAGGGCGAGGAGGACGGCCCGGGCGTGCGGGCCGTCGAGCTCGTGCCGGGTGAACCCGCTGCGGACGGCGGCCGACGGGGGCAGGTCCTTCGGCGTGACGGGGCGCGGGTCGATCCCGCGGGCGCGCTCCGCTGCCAGCCGGCCCGCCCGCTGCCCCAGGATCCGCTCGACGGTGCCCGGGGAGACGGCCGCGACCGCGCCGACCGTGTGCAGTCCGTACCCGCGCAGCGCCTGCGCCTGCTTGGGGCCGATGCCGTGCAGGGCCTCCACCGGCAGCGGCCCCAGGAAGACGTCCGCCCCGCCCTCGGGCACGGCCAGGACCCCGCCCGGCCCGGACAGCCGGGCGGAGGCCGTCGCCGCCACCGCCCGGTTCCCGGCGACCCCGATCCGTACGTCGGTGCCGAGCCGGGCGAGCGCGCGCAGCCGGACCAGTTCGGCGATCCGGCCGGCGTCCGCGCCGAAGTACCGCCGGGCGCCGCGCACCTGCACCAGCGCCGCCCGGGGCGGCAGGGCCTGCACCGTCGGGGAGAACTCCCGCAGGAGTTCCAGCACTTCGCGGTAGCCCTCCTCGGTCAGCGCCGGAGCGCACCGTACGTGCAGGACTCCGCCCGCCGGGTTCATCCCGCGCTCCCCGGGCTGGAGTGCCACAGCTTGCGGCCGGTGGCGGCGCGGTCGCCGGCCGGCTGGAGGTCGGCCCACGGGTTCATCTCGTACCCGGTGGGCAGGTGGATGCGGCGCCCCGGATCGGCGGCTCCCCCGTCACCCGGCAGCGGCTCCGCCAGGCGGGCCGAGACCGCGTCCAGGCCGCCCGCAGCCCGCAGTTCCACCAGCTCGGCCAGGTCCCAGGCCGCCGCGCCGACCACGCTCAGGCTCTGCGGCCCGCGCCGCTGGACGACACCCCGTACGAGCAGCAGGAACGAGTGGAAGACGGTGTGCGCGCACGCCTCGTGGCTGTCGTCGAAGAAGGCCAGGTCGACCAGGCCCGTCCCGTCGTCCAGCGTGGTGAAGATGACCCGCTTCCCGGAGCGGATCGGCGGGGTCTGGGTGGCCGCCTTGGCCCCCGCGACCAGCACCGTACGCCCGTGCTCGACCTCGCGCAGCCTGCGGGCCGGGACCGCCCCCAGCTCCGCGAGGAAGGCCTGGTGGTCCCCCATCAGGTGCCGGGAGGCGTCCATGCCGAGCACGCCCAGCTCCGCGCTGAGCCGTTCCGCCTCGTTCAGGTCGGGCAGGCCGACCGGGGCCGTGGACCGCCCGCCGTCCAGCGGGAGTTGGACACTGCCCGGCCGGGCCCCCGCCGAGCGCTGCGCACCGTGCAGTTCCGCCACGTGCAGCAGCAGGTCGCGCCGGTTGGCGCCGAACGCGTCCAGCGCCCCGACCTGCGCGAGCCGCCCCGCGACCGGCCGGCCCGGGTGCGCCCGGTCCCAGAAGTCGCGCAGCGATCCGTACGGCTGTCCGTCCTCGATCCGCCGCGCCTGTGCCTCGCTGATGCCGTGGACGTCGGCCAGGGCCAGCCGGAGCCCCCACACCGGCGGAACCCCGGCGTCGGACACCAGTTCGATGCGGTGGGCCACCGCCGAGCGGTTCACGTCCAGCGGCAGCACCGGCACGCCCCGGCGCCGCGCGTCCGCCAGCAGCAGCCGCTTCGGGTACATCCCGGGGTCGTGGGTCAGCAACCCGGCGTAGAAGGCCGCCGGGTGATGGGCCTTCAGCCACGCCGACTGGTACGTCGGCACGGCGAAGGCCACCGCGTGCGCCTTGCAGAAGCCGTAGCTGCCGAACGCCTCGACGATCTCCCAGGTCCGGCCGATCACCTCGGCCGAGTAGCCCCGCTCGCCCGCCTTCGCCGCGAACCACACCTTGATCCGCGCCTGGGACTCCGGGTCGGAGAGCCCGCGCCGCACCCGGTCCGCCTCGTCGCGCCCGCAGCCGGTCATGACGTGCACGATCTCGATGATCTGCTCGTGGAAGACCACCACCCCGTACGTCTCGCGCAGCGCGTCCGCCAGGTCCTCGTGCGGGAAGCGGACCGGGGCCCGCCCGTGCCGCGCCTCGATGAACGGCCGCACCATGTCGGCGGCGACCGGCCCGGGCCGGAACAGCGAGATGTCGACGACCAGGTCGTGGAAGGTCGACGGCTGGAGCCGGCCCACCAGGTCGCGCTGGCCCGGCGATTCGATCTGGAAGCAGCCCAGCGTCTCGGCCGAGCGGATCAGCTCGTACGTCGCCGGGTCGCCCGGCGGCACCTGCGCCGGGTCGTCCAGGTCGAGCTCCTCCCCCGTACCGCGCCGGATCTCCGCGACGGCGTGCGCCATCGCGGACTGCATCCGTACGCCCAGCACGTCGAGCTTGAGCAGCCCGAGCTCCTCCACGTCGTCCTTGTCGAACTGGGACATCGGGAACCCCTCGCCGCTGGTCGGCACCACGGGGGTGCGCGCGAGCAGCGAGGCGTCGGAGAGCAGCACCCCGCACGGGTGCATGGCGATCCCGCGCGGCAGCGCGTCCAGCGCCTCGACGAGCTCCCACAGCCGCCCGTGCTCCTCCCCGCGCACGTCGCGCAGCTCGGGGAGCTCGGCCAGGGCCGTGCGGGCGTCGCGGGCCCGGATGTGCGGGAAGGCCTTGGCGAGCCGGTCGACGGTGGCCGGGTCCATGGACAGGGCGGCGCCGACGTCGCGGATCGCGTGCCGGACCCGATAGGTCTCGGGCATGGAGACGGTGGCGACGCGCTCGGTGCCGAAGCGGTCGATGATCCGCCGGTAGACCTCCAGCCTGCGGGCGGACTCCACGTCGATGTCGATGTCGGGCAGGACGTGGCGGCGCTTGGACAGGAACCGCTCCATCAGCAGGCCCTGCTCGACGGGGTCGGCGTGGGCGATGCCGAGGAGGTGGTTGACGAGGGAGCCGGCGCCGGAGCCGCGGGCGGCCACCCGGATGCCCATCTCCCGTACGTCGTCCACGACCTGGGCGACCGTCAGGAAGTACGAGGCGTACCCGTGGTAGGCGATGATGTCCAGCTCGTGGTGCATCCGCTCCCAGTACGCGCGGTCGTCGGCGTGCCCGCGCAGCACCATGCCGGCGGAGGCCCGGGAGGCGAGGACCCGCTGGGCGGTCCGGTGGGCCGCGCCGACGAGGTGGGCCTCGGGGAAGTGCACGGAGCCCATGCCGAGGTCGTCCTCGGGGTCCACCGTGCAGGCCTCGGCGGTACGCAGGGTCTGCGCGAGCAGCCCGCGCGCGTCGGCGGGGCGCAGCCCGGCCGCCCGGCAGATCCGGTCGGCGGCCGCGGCCATGGCGGCGGGGTCCTTGAGCCAGCGTTCGCCGCTGTCGAGGTTGCGGGGGTCGACGGGGACGAGCCGGCGGGCCGCGTCGAGGACGTCGGCGACCGGGCCCTGGCCGGGGTCGGCGTACCGGACGGCGTTGGTCAGCACGGCCGGTACGCCCTGCTCGGCGGCGAAGCCGACCGTACGGGCGGCCAGGCGCAGCGAGCCGGGGCCGGTGCCGGTGCGGCCGTGGTCGACGGCCTCCAGGCGCAGGGAGTCCCCGTACACCTCCCGCCAGGGCGCGAGCAGCCGGGCGGCCCGGTCCGGACGGCCGGCGGCCAGTGCCCGCCCCACCTCGGATCCGGGCCCGAGCAGTACGTACACCCCTTCGCCGCGCAGCTGCGCCCGGGGCAGCACCGGCGGGCCGTCGCCTGCGGCGGCGTGGGCGGCGGTGACCATCCGGCACAGCTCGGCCCAGCCCGCGGCGCCGTCGCGGGCCAGGAAGGTGGCCCGGGGTGCGGACTCGTCGACGAAGGCGCCGCCGGCGACGGGGTTCCGCCGCCGGAAGGACGGCTCGCCGGAGCCGCCCGGGCCGCCCGGCCCGCCCGGGCCCGCGGAGCCCCCCGGCCCCGCGGGACCCGCCGCGGGCGACACGGCCAGGTCGACCCCGAACAGCGGCCGGATCCCGGCCTTGGCGCCGGCCTTCGCGAACCGGACGGCGCCCGCGAGGGTGTCGCGGTCGGTCAGGGCGAGGGCGTCCATGCCCCGGTCGGCGGCGCGTTCCGCCAGCCGTTCGGGGTGGGAGCCTCCGTAGCGCATGGAGAACCCCGAAACGGTGTGCAGATGCGTAAAACCAGGCACCCGCGGCCTCCTGCTTCGCTCGAACGTGAACACCACCCCCGTCTCCACCATAGAGCAATTCGAATACCCGTGCGAAACATTCGTTCGAAAGACCCGCTGGTTCGGCCGCCTGGTCCGGCCGCCTCCCGCCCGTCATCCATTCGGCCCGCCCCTGCTGCGTGCCACCCCCCGTACGCCGAGCGTGTGAGACATGACCCAGCCCACCTCCCCGCCCCCGTCCGCCGGGTTCCTCGCAGAGGTCAAGGACGCCGTGACCGTCCGGGCCGCCCTGCTGCTCGTGGGGGTGCTGGCGCTCCAGCTCGCCTTCGTCACCTCGTACATCGGGGCCTTCCACCAGCCGAAGCCCAACGAGATCCCGATCGCCGTGGCCGCCCCCGCCCGGCCGCTCGCCGAGCAGTCCGCGCAGCAGCTCGCCGACCTGCCCGGGAAACCGCTCGATCCGCACGCGGTCCAGGACGAGGCGGCCGCGACGGCGGAGGTGGAGAACCGGGACGCGGACGGGGCGCTGGTCATCGACCCGGCCGGCCCGACCGACCGGCTGCTGGTCGCGAGCGGCGCCGGAGCCTCGCTCTCACAGGCCCTGGAACAGATCGTCGGCCGCGTCGAGCAGGCCCGGGGCCGGGCCGTACGGGTCGTCGACGTGGCCCCGGCCGCCGCGGGCGACGCGCGCGGCCTGAGCGCCTTCTACCTCGTCATCGGCTGGTGCGTCGGCGGCTACCTGTGCGCCGCGATCCTCGCGATCAGCGCCGGTGCCCGGCCCGCCAATACCCACCGCGCCTTCATCCGGCTCGGTGCGCTGCTGCTGTACTCGATCGCCGCCGGGCTGCTCGGCACGGTCATCGCGGGCCCGGTCCTGGGCGCGCTGCCCGGCGGCATCATGGCCCTGTGGGGGCTGGGCACCCTGGTCGTCTTCGCGGTCGGGGCGATCACCCTGGCCTTCCAGGGGGTGGCGGGCGTGGTCGGCATCGGCCTGGCCATCCTGCTGGTGGTGGTGTTCGGCAACCCGAGCGCGGGCGGCGCCTACCCGTACCCGCTGCTGCCGCCGTTCTGGAGGGCGATCGGACCGGCCCTGCCACCGGGCGCGGGCACCTACGCCGCGCGCTCGATCACGTACTTCGAGGGCAACGCGGCGGCCGGGCCGATGCTGGTGCTGGCCGCCTGGGCGGTGCTCGGCTCGGCCGTCACCGTGGCCTGCGCGGTCGTCCGCAAGGGCCGCCCGGGGGCCGCCGTGGGCAGCGGGCTCCCGGACGGCGCGCCGGACGGTGAAGGGGCCGCGGCCGGCGGGACGACGGCCCGGTGAACACCCCGGGCGGCGGCGGGAGCGGCGGGAGCGGGAGCAGCAGCGGTGGGAGCGGCAGCGGGAACGGGCTCCTCGGGTTCCGCAACCGGCAGGGGCCCGCCGCACAGGCCGTCTCCGTCAAGCGGATGGAGCCGAGCGCCCAGGCCCAGCTGGGCGCGCTCGGCCTCACCGGCTTCATCGTGGTCACCGTCATCGCCACCGGGATCGACGCGGGCGTCTTCCCCGAGAAGCTCGGCCACTCGGTGCTGCCGCTGGTCGGCTTCTTCATCGGCGGCCTCGCCCAGCTGCTCGCCGGGCTCTTCCAGGCCCAGCGCGGCGACACCTGGCACGCCACCGTCTTCGGCGGCTTCGGCCTGTTCTGGATGGCCAAGGCCTGCCTCCTCCAGTGGGTGCTGCCGGCCACCGACCCGGTGCTGCGCGGGGAGGTCAGCGGCCTGTTCACCCTGCCCTGGGTGTTCGTGGTGTTCGTGCTGTGGGTGGGCAGCTTCCGGATCCACCTGGTGCTGCTGTCGACCTTCACTTGCGTCCTGGTCGTCTTCGTCGGGATGACCGTGAGCGGGTTCACCGGCTCGCAGACCTGGCTCCGGGTCACCGGCTGGAGCGGGCTGCTCGCCGCCCTGGGGGCCACGTACCTGCTGGCCGGGCAGATCATGGCGAGCACCTGGGGCCGCCAGGTGCTCCCCATGGGCCGCTTCCTCGCCCCCGAGGAGCACCCGGAGGCCTGATCCGGCCGGGCAGGCGGGACTTCGGGCGCACGGCGCTACTTTGCGGACACCCCCTAGGGGGTGTCCGCAAAGTCCCGCCTGCCCCGCGGCGCCCGGCACGCGCTCTCGGCGCACCGGGCGAAATCCCGAGTACGTCCAGTACACGGGCTTCCGCCCGGCACACCGAGAGCACGCACCGGACACCGCGGGAGCGCCCTTCGGGCGCACGGCGCTACTTTGCGGACACCCCCTAGGCCTTGTGGACCACCTCGCCCGCGACCACCACCGTCTCGGCCACCGTGCCCGGGATCCGCTCCGGGGCCACGGCCAGGATGTCCCGGGACAGCACCACGAAGTCCGCCGCCTTGCCCACCGTCAGCGAACCCCGGTCCGCCTCGAGGAAGTTGGCGTACGCCGAGCCCATCGTGTAGCCGTACACCGCCGTCGCCACGTCCACCGTCTCGGCCGGCTGCCAAGGGTCCCCGCCGTCCAGCGGGCGGCGGGTGACCGCCGTGTAGATCCCGATCATCGGGTCCATCTCGGCCACGTTCCAGTCACTGGAGAACGCCAGCACCGCCGCCGCCTCGGCCAGGCTCCGCATCGGCCACGCCTTGTGCCAGCGGTCCTCGCCCACGTTCTCCGCCCAGTCCTGACCCGGCCCGGCGATCTCCGGCGCGCAGTGCCTCGGCTGCATGCAGGCCACCACCCCGAGTTCGGCGAAGCGCGGCACGTCCGCCGGGTCCAGGCATTCCACGTGCACCACCTGGTGGCGGGCGTCCCGCGGCCCGTTGACCGTACGGGCGTGCTCGACGGCGTCCAGGACCGTACGGATCCCCCGGTCGCCCGTGGCGTGCACGAAGCACTGGAACCCGCGCGCGTCCAGGCGCGCCAGCAGCTCCGCGAACTCCTCCGCCGGGTAGAAGGTCTCGCCCCGGTGCGCCCCGCACCCGGTGTACGGCTCCAGCAGCGCGGCCGTGCGCGGCTCGACCACGTCGTCGATGTACAGCTTGAGCGGCCCGACCCGCAGCCGGTCCCCCGGGTACCTGCGGGCCGCCGCGGCGAAGGCGTCGAGCTCCTCCTCGGTCGTGCCGCGCGGGTGGAACAGCGCGGCCACGATCCGCGAGCGCAGCCGGCCCTCGGCGCGGGCCCGCTCGTACAGCTCCAGGTCGTCCAGGGAGTTCTGCGGCTCCACCACCGTGGTGATGCCGAAGCCGATCGCGTCGTCCAGGCTCTTGGCGAGGCGCCCGTACTGCCGGTCCGGCGAGGCCCACGGCACGCCGAGCTCGCGCAGCGCCCGGTGGCCGTCCCGGGACAGCCCCTTGACCGCGAAGTCCTTGACGAAGCCGGTGGGCTCGCCAGTCTCCGGGTCGACGGCCGCAGTGCCGAACGGCAGGTCGGTGCGGTCCTTGGCGACCCCGAGCCGGCGCATCGCGGCCGTGTTCAGCCAGGCCGTGTGCACGTCGTACGAGAGCACGATCGCCGGGACGTCACCGGTGACCGGGTCCAGGTCGGCGGCGGTGGGCATCCGCCCGCCCGGGATCGCGGAGTAGTCGAAGGCCTCGGCCTCGATCCACCCGGCGTCCGGATGGGCCTCGCGCCAGGCCCCGATCCGGTCGAGGATCGCCTCCAGGGTGCGCACCCCGGCGAGCTGGACGCAGGCGTCGTCGGAGCCGAGCCGGACGTGGTTGTGGGCGTCGATGAAGCCGGGCAGCACGAGCCGGCCGCCCGCGTCGATCCGCTCGGTGTCCGGACCCGCCCAGGCGGCGGCCTCCGCGTCCGCTCCGAGCCAGACGATCCGGCCGTCGGACACGGCCAGGGCCTCGGCCTCGGGCAGCTCCGGGTCGACGGTGTGGATGCGGGCTCCGGTGAGCAGCAGGTCGGCGGGGAAGGGGTGCGGCATGGGTGGTGCTCCTGTGCAGAGGGGGCAGAGGTGGGCAGCGGGGGCTGAGGTGGCGGTACGAGGGGTCAGACGGCGGGGGCGTACGCGGGGACCCGGCGGGCGGCGAGGGCCCAGTACGTGAGCGCGGAGACGACCGAGCCGAGCAGGGTCAGGTCGGCGCCGCCGAGCGGGGCCACCAGCGGGCCGGTCCACAGCTCGGAGTCGCAGGTGAGCGCGGCGAACGCCATGCCGGCCAGCAGGGCGGCCATCCCGGCGGGGTGGTAGCCGGCCCGGTACCAGTAGGCGCCCGCGCTCCCGGCGTGCAGCGCGTCGCAGTCGTAGCGGCAGCGGCGCAGCAGCATGTCGGCGAGGAAGACCCCTCCCCAGGGCGCGAACACGATGATCAGCAGGGAGAGGAAGGACAGCAGCGAGGTGGTGAAGTCGGTGAGGAAGAGCGCGGCGAGCGATCCGGCGGCGGTGACCGCGGCGCTGATCACGATGGCGCGGGCGCGGCTCCACGGGATGCCGAGGACCTGGAGGTTCAGGCTGGAGGAGTAGAGGGTGATGATCGAGTTGGTGACGGAGCCGCCGAGCACGAGGGCCAGGAACACCGGCTTGAACCAGCCCGGGAGCAGGCTCTCGGCCCCCGCGACGGCGTCGGTCATGTCGGTCTGGGTGGCCGCGGCGACCCCGGCGACGCCGAGGGCGACGGAGGAGACGAACCCGCCGAGCGCCCCCATCCAGGTGATCGACTTCAGCGAGGTGGTCCGGGGCAGGTAGCGGGTGTAGTCGGCGGGCATCGGCAGGTACGAGAAGGGCCCGGCCAGCATCACGACGAAGGCCAGGCTCCAGCCGGACAGGCCCGGGGCGCCGGCGCCGGCCGGGGCGCCGGTCTCGGCGCCGGGCAGGAGGAAGACCAGCAGCGCGCCGAAGCCGAGGGCGAGGACGTAGGCCATCCAGCGCTCGGCGAACTGCACGGTGGCATGGCCCCACATGGCGACGGCGAAGGTGAGCGCGAGGGTGATCCCGAGCGCGAGGGCCCGTACCGCCGCGCCTTCGCCGAGGCCGACCTCGGCGAAGAACACCTCCAGGGCGAGGGTGCCGACCACGGTGTTGACGATGGTGTAGCCGATGCTCACCACCCAGTTCAGGACGCCGGCCGGGAAGTTCCCTCGGACCCCGAAGGCGGCCCGGGAGATCACGAGGGTGGCGGTGCCGGTGCGGATGCCGCTGAGCCCGGCGGCGCTGACGGCGAAGAAGGACAGTCCGCTGATCACGACGACCGCGGTGGCCTGCCAGAAGGAGAGGCCGAAGGCCACGGCGAGGGCGCCGTTGATCACGTAGGTGAAGGTGAGGTTGGAGCCGAACCAGAGCCAGAAGAGGTCCTGGGCGCCACCGTGCCGCTCGGCGTCGGGGATGGGGTCGATGCCGTGGGTCTCGACCCGGAACACCTCGTCGACGTCGGGGGTCGTGTCCCGCGCCGAGTCCCGCGTCGCGTCCTGTCTCGCATCCCGCGTCGCGTCCTGTGTCGCATCCCGTGTCGCGTCCTGTTGCGTCATGCGCCGTACCCCTGACTGTGGACCCACTGAACCTTGAATGACGTTCTAAGTTCTTGAATGGCATTCAAGATGCGCCGCCGATCGGGACCCCGTCAAGACCCTGTCCGGGATAAGGTCGGGCCACGAAGATCGGGAAGGCGGCAGGGGTGGCGGGAGCGGCGGGAGCAACCGGGACGGCCGGGCCGGCGGGCGGCGCGGCGGGGTCTGCGCGGCGGCGCGACGGGCGGATCGCCCAGGAGCGGATGCTGGAGGAGGCCATGGCCGCGATCGCCGAGGGCGGGCTCGCGGAGCTCACCATGTCCGCGCTGGCCGAGCGGCTCGGCACCAGCGGCGGCCACATCCTGTACTACTTCGGCAGCAAGGACCGGCTGCTGCTGGCCGCCCTGCGCTGGAGCGAGGACCGGCTCGCCGCGGAGCGGACGCAGCTGCTGGCCCGCCGGGTCACCGCGCACCGCAAGCTCGCGCTCTTCCTGGAGCTCTACCTGCCGCGCGGCCCGCGCGATCCGCGCTGGACCCTGTGGATCGAGCTGTGGGCCCGTACCCCCGCCAACGAGGACCTGCGCGCCGCCCAGCAGGAGATCGACGACGGCTGGCAGCGGGACCTGGAGGCCCTGCTCGCGAAGGGCGTGGACCAGGGCCGCTTCGCCGCCGCCCTGGACGTGCCCGCCCGCGCCTCGGAACTGCTCGCGCTGCTGGACGGGCTGAGCACCCGTGTGGTGCTCGGGCAGCGCGGCGCCGACCGCGCCGCGTCCCTGGAGCGGGCCCGCTCGGCGGCGGCCCTGCTCGTCCCGCACGCGTAGGGCGGGCGCGCGCAGGCCCGCCCGGGCACTTCCGTGCGCCCGGGCGGGCCTGCGCCGTTCTCGACGATCCGGGGTCAGGCGCCCCGCGCGCCCTCGGCGTTGCCGTAGTACGCCTGCCGCATCAGCCGCTGCATGTCGTCGATCATCGGCATCCGCGGGTTGGCGGGCGCGCACTGGTCGGCGTACGCGTTCACGGCCTGCTCCGGCAGGGCCTCCAGGAAGGCCCGCTCGTCCACGCCCTCCTGCGCGAAGGAGGCCGGGATCCCGCACTTGGCGCGCAGCTCCTCGACGGCGCGGGCGTACGATTCGACGCCCTCGGCCGGGGTCGCGGCCGGCAGGCCCAGCATCCTCGCGATCTCCTGGAAGCGCTCCGGGGCCCGGTAGACCTCGGCCTTGGGCCACGGGGTGGCCTTGTGCGAGACGGTGCCGTTGTACCGGATGACGTGCGGCAGCAGCAGGGCGTTGGTCCGGCCGTGGGCCACGTGGAAGGTGTTGCCCAGGGTGTGCGCCATGGCGTGGACCAGGCCCAGGAAGGCGTTGGCGAAGGCCATGCCCGCCACCGTGGAGGCGTTGTGCATCCTCTCGCGCGCCTCCGGGTCGTTCGGCCCGTCCACCACGCAGCGCTCGAGGTTCTCGAAGACGAGCCTGATGGCCTGGAGGCAGAGCCCGTCGGTGTAGTCGTTGGCGTACGCGGACACGTACGCCTCGGTGGCGTGCGTCAGGGCGTCGAAGCCGGAGTCCGCGGTCACGGTGGCCGGCAGCCCCATCGCAAGGACCGGGTCGACGATGGCGACGTCGGGGGTCAGCGCGTAGTCGGCCAGCGGGTACTTCCGGGCGGCGGCCGGGTCGGAGATGACGGCGAACGGGGTGACCTCGGAGCCGGTGCCCGAGGTGGTCGGGACGGCCACCATCCGGGCCTTCTCGCCCAGCGCGGGGAACGTGTAGGCCCGCTTGCGGACGTCGAAGAACTTCTCCTTCGTGTCGGCGAACTCCACCTCGGGGTGCTCGTACATCAGCCACATGATCTTCGCGGCGTCCATCGGGGAGCCGCCGCCGAGGCCGATGATCGTGTCCGGCCGGAACTCGCGCATCAGCGCGGCGCCCGCCCGCACGGTGGCGAGCTCCGGGTTGGGCTCGACACCGTCGATGACCTGGACGGCGACGGAGCCCTCGCGGGCCCGCAGGATGTCGGTCACCTTCCGCACGAAGCCCAGCGCCACCATCGTCTTGTCGGTGACGATCGAGACCCGGCCGATGCCGTCCATCTCGCCGAGGTGGCGGAGGGAGTTGCGCTCGAAGTAGATCTTCGGCGGGACCTTGAACCACTGCATGTTGTTGTTCCGCCGCCCGATCCGCTTGATGTTGACCAGGTTGACCGCGGTGACGTTGTCCGACACCGAGTTGTGGCCGTACGAGCCGCAGCCGAGCGTCAGCGAGGGGAGGAAGGCGTTGTAGACGTCGCCGATCCCGCCGAAGGTGGAGGGCGAGTTGGCGATGACCCGGACCGCCTTGACCTTCCTGCCGAACTCCTCGACGAGCGCCTCGTCCTCGGCGTGGATGGCGGCGCTGTGGCCCAGTCCGTGGAACTCGACCATCGCGGCCGCCAGTTCGAGTCCGTGCTCGGTGTCGGAGGACTTCAGCGCGGCCAGCACCGGGGAGAGCTTCTCGCGGGTCAGCGGCTCGCCCTCGCCGACCTCGTTGCACTCGGCGATGAGCAGGGAGGTGCCTTCGGGGACGGTGAACCCGGCCTGCTCGGCGATCCAGTGCGGGGACCTGCCGACGACGGCCGCGTTCAGCTTGGCGCCGGCGCAGTTCGCGGCGTAGGCCGTCGTACCGAAGACGAACTCCTCCAGCTTGGTCTTCTCGGCCGCCGTCACCACGTGGGCGCCGAGCCGCCGGAACTCGGCGAGGCCCTGCTCGTAGATCTCGGCGTCCAGGATGACGGCCTGCTCGGAGGCGCAGATCATGCCGTGGTCGAAGGCCTTGGAGAGCACGATGTCGTGGACGGCGCGGGCCAGCTTGGCGCTCTTGTGGACGTACGCGGGGACGTTGCCGGCGCCGACGCCCAGGGCGGGCTTGCCGCAGGAGTAGGCGGCCTTGACCATCGCGTTGCCGCCGGTGGCGAGGATGGTGGAGACGCCCGGGTGGTTCATGAGGGCGCCGGTGGCCTCCATGGAGGGCTGCTCGACCCACTGCACGCAGTCGGCGGGGGCGCCCGCCGCGACGGCGGCGTCCCGGACGATCCGGGCGGCCTCGGCCGAGCAGCGCTGCGCGGAGGGGTGGAAGGCGAAGACGATCGGGTTACGGGTCTTCAGGGCGATCAGCGCCTTGAAGACGGTGGTCGAGGTCGGGTTGGTGACCGGGGTCATCGCGCAGACGACGCCGACGGGTTCGGCGATCTCGGTGATGCCGTTCAGCTCGTCGCGCCGGATGACGCCCGCGGTCTTCAGACCGCGCATCGAGTTCACCACGTGCTCGCACGCGAAGAGGTTCTTGACGGCCTTGTCCTCGAAGACGCCGCGGCCCGTCTCCTCGACGGCGAGCCGCGCGAGCTCGCCGTGCCCGGCGAGAGCGGCCAGCGAGGCCTTCTTGACGATGTGGTCGACCTGCTCCTGGTCGAACGCCTCGAACCGGCCGAGCGCCGTCAGCGCCCGCCGTACGAGCCCGTCCACCATCTCGTTCGCCTGCATGGCGGGAACTCCTTCGCATCGACACGGCCGGAACGGTTTTCCTGATGCCTCAATTCGACACCCGAAACCGAAAGCCACCGCCCCGACAAAGCCCTTTCCTCCCAGGCCGAAGGACCATTCACACCCACCCACCCACCTGCCACAAAAGCCCCTGACCTGCAACTTCACCCAAGGACCAAAGACCCCTGCACACTTGTGAATCCATTCACAAAGATTTCCCGACCGCGCCCCTCATATTTCCGATCCGAACTCCCGGCGCAGTGCCGCCAGCACCGCCTTGCCGCTCACCGTCAGTTCCGCCGCCCCCTCGAGCCGGTCAAGGGCGCGCTCGATACCGCCCGCGTCGCCGAGGCCGCCGGCCGCCCGGCGGAACGCCTCGGCCGCCACCGCCTCGTGCGCGTCCGCCAGCAGCCGCGACACGGGCACCGGCTCCTCGCGCCACGGCGACGGATGCAGCCACTCCCCGTCCGACGCGTACAGGTCGGCCACCTCCGTCAGCTCGCGCAGCCGAGCCCGCCGCCGGCCGGTGAGCAGTGCGAGCGCGGTATCCCGTACGTCCGCCCCCAGCGGCACGCCCAGCGCGCCGGGCCCGCGTCGCGCCTCCTCCTTCGGCGCCCCCGCGTCCATGAGCGGGGTCAGCGTGGTCAGCCCGGCCGCTGTTTCCCGTGCCAGCGACGGCACCGTGCCGTGCAGCAGGTCCCAGGCCTCGGCCAGCCGACGCTCCCAGCGCTCGGCCCCGGCCGGGTCCAGCCTCGGTGTGGAGGGCAGGGCGAAGCAGCCCCGGTCGGGGTCCAGGTCCTCCAGCGCCAGGGGCACCGGGGGTGCGTCCGGCCCGGCACCGCCCGCCAGGACCCGGACCGGCTGCCAGTCCGCGCTCTCCCCGCCCGGCCCGAAGGTCCGTACCCCGCCGCCCTCCCCCTGTACGGAGAGCCCTTCCGCGGTGGCCCGGATCTCGGCCCGCCCCGGATCCGCGCGCAGCAGCCCCAGGGTGGGCAGGTACAGGCCGCCACCCCCGAGTACCACGGGCGCGGGCAGCTCCAGCCTCCCGCGCACCACGGCTGCGGCTGCCAGCACGGACAGCCTGTGCGCGGGCTCCGCGCCCGGCGGCCTCCCCTGCCGTACGGCGTCCAGGGCGGCGAGCAGCCAGGTGCGGGTGTACGGGTGGTCCAGTACGGCGGCGAGTGCGTCCGGCGCCGCGGCTTCGACGGCCGTGACCAGCTCCCAGGCCCGCTGCCAGTCCGCATCACCACGAGCTTCCAGCTCCGTGTGCAGCCGGACCAGCAGCACCCGGGTCAGCTCCTGCTGGGCAACCGCCAGCGCTGCCGGATCGGTGGCCTCGGAGGCGACCGCGGCCCGGGCGGTGCGCTGCTCGACGCCCTCCACCAGCATCTTCAGGTCGGTGCAGTAGACGGACGGATTGTCGAAGCCGTTCGCGGCGCGGTAGCGGTGCGCGTAGAGGCCGCCGCCGCATGAGCGCACCACCGGGCAGGCGCGGCATGCGGCACTGACGCCCGCGAGGCCCAGCTGCCGGGCCCGGATGCCGGGGTGGGCGGCCACCTCGTCGAAGGCGTGCCGGAAGACGTCGAAGCCGGTGGCGGCGGCTCCCTCGTGGGCGGTCTTGAGCGAGTCGGCCTGCTCCAGGGAGCCGTCGGTCTCGACGACGACCAGGTCGGTGGGGGTCAGGCCCAGGGATTCGGTCAGGCTCGGGCCGCCCCGCAGGGTGCTCAGCAGTGAATCGAAGAGCCGTACGGGCACCGGCCGGCCCAGCCCGTCCCAGTGGTCGAAGAGCCGCAGCAGCCAGCGGGCGTAGGTGTCCGGGCGCCCGTCGGGCCGGGGCGGGGGCGCCTCCCACGTGGCGTGCGGCAGCAGGAAGTCGATGCGCGGCGGTGCGAGCGCGAGGAGCGCGTCGAGCACCGCCGCCGGGTCGTTCCGCACGTCGATCGTGCAGAGCAGCCCCTGGTAGAGGGGGCGGTGGCGGTCCTCGCCGAGGAGACGGACCGCGTCGAGCACGCGGGAGTGGCTGCTGCGGCCGTTCGCGTATCGGCGGTGCCGGTCGTTGGCGGCGCGGTCTCCGTCGAGCGACACCCCGACGCCCACCCCGTAGTCGGCGAACAGCGCGAGGACGGCTTCGTTCAGCCGCAGCCCGTTGGTGTGGACGCGCAGGTCAAGGACCGCCACCCCGTCGAGGGCCCGGGTGAGCGCCTCGCACAGCCGGCGCAGCCGGGCGGGTCCGGCCAGCAGCGGCTCTCCGCCGAGGAGGATGACGGTCACCGACGGCAGCGCGTGGGCGCGCGCGTGCTCGGCGAGCCGCTCCGCGAAGCGTTCGACGGCCGCTTCGGGGATCACCGCGGGCCGATGCCGCCAACTCTGGTCCGCGTGCTCGTAGATGTAGCAGTGGTCGCATGCGAGATCGCATCTGCTGTGCACCTTGACCACGAACTCGCGGAACGGAATGAGGGCTGCGGCGGCACCGGCCCCGGTGGCCTCCATCGCGACGGGGCGCCCCCGCTCAGAGGGAGGAGTTGAAGGTGACCGTCCGGACCGCGGGGGCGGCGGCCCGGCCGGGCAGCACCCGGTCGATGACCCGGTCGGACTCCGCGCCGCCGCGCGCTGCGAGGGAGGCCAAGGAGGCCACGGAGGCCGTCGAGGGCCGGCCGTCGTACTCCTCGTGCACCGGTATGACTGCGGGATTCTGCTGCTGAATGGTCGTCACGGTTCCCCCTCCGGGTCGTGGCTGTGCTTCCATCAGGACATCGAGAATGCTGTCGGGATGAGACTAGGGACATCCGCAGGGAGCCGGTAGACCGCGGAGGCGTGGTGCGCGTCGAGGTGAAGGCAGAGGACGGCCGCAGGCTCGTCGCCGAGGACTGGGGCGACCCGGACGGGCTCCCCGTCCTGCTGCACCACGGCACCCCGGGCAGTCGGCTCGGCACCGCCCTGGGCGACATCACGGAGCGCTGTCCGGGCATCCGCTTCTTCGCCTACGACCGGCCCGGCTACGGGGACTCCGAGCGCGCCCGGGGCCGTACGGTGGCCGATGCCGCCGCGGACTCGGCCGCCGTGGCGGACGCCCTGGGCCTGGACACCTTCGCCGTCGTGGGCCGCTCCGGGGGCGGTCCGCACGCCCTGGCCTGCGCGGCGCTGCTCCCGGATCGGGTGACGGGGACGGCCGCCCTGGTCAGCCTGGCGCCCTGGGGCGGGGCCGGGCTCGACTGGTTCGCCGGCATGACCGCCCACAACGTGGAGCACTACGCTCTCGCCGCCCGCGACCCGGCAGCTCTGGAGCGCCGGCTCACCCCCCGGGCGGCGGCCATCGGCAGTGATCCGGGCAAGCTGCTGGAGGAGCTGCGGGCGGAGCTGTCCGAAGCCGACCTGCCGGTGCTCTCGGACCCCGATGTGCATCGGGCGCTGATGGACAACTATCGCGAGGCGCTGCGCACTTCCGCGTACGGCTGGCTGGACGACAGCCTGGCCTTCTGCCGCCCCTGGGGCTTCGACCCCGGCTCCATCCGGGGCCGGGTCCTGCTGTGGCACGGCGCCGAGGACGCCTTCTCCCCGCTGGGGCACTTCCGGTGGCTGGCCGGCCACATCGACCGGAGCACGGCCGTACTCAAGCCGGGGGCCGGTCACTTCGCGGCTCAGTACGCGCAGCCGGAGGCCCTGGAGTGGCTGCTGTGACGTGGTGCGCCTCCTCGACGGGCGCGACGACCGCCTCGCGCGCACCTTCGAGGCACTGGACGATCCGCTCGTGGGAGTCGCCGACGCTGTCGACGACCTGGATGCGCATGTGGAAGGCCCGCACCTCGTCGATGAACCGCTTGGAGAACACCCCCACGCCGACGGTGTCATAGGTACCGGTGGCGACGAGCGGGTATCCCGCTCCCATCCCGACGAGGCGGAAGTCCACCGTGGGCCGCAGTCCGGCGGAGGACAGCCGCTCTCCGACACCGGCCAGGCTCGTCCACCCGTCGTCCTCACCGGGCTGTCCGGCGGCGGGGTCGCGGGCCAGGGTCAGCCGGTAGTCCACGTGCTCCACCACGACGTTGTGCTGGCCGCCGTTGAGAACCCCGACGCTCCAGTCCTTGCCGGGGCCGGGCAGCTGTCCCGACACGAACTCGGCCCGCCATCCCAGCGCGGGCCGTACGGTACGGGCGTACTGGGCGCGGGCCAGGACGGCGCCGGCCGCGACGGCCAGCAGGCTGGCGAGGGGTTCGGGGCTCATCAGCTGGAGCCGCCAGGGCCACTGGCCGCGGGAGGCCTCGGACATGTTCCCGCGCACGATCTCCCAGACGAGTACGGCGCCCAGGAGGCAGAGCAGCACGAGGGGTGCGGTGAACAGCCAGCGATTGCGCCGGATCCGCCGCTGCGCGTCGGGTGCGGAGCCGCCCCGCGCGGAAGGTGCACTGGCCATGTGCGCTACCCCGTTTCCCCCGAAAGGCGAGCCCCCGCCCGGCAGTTGGGCGGGGGCTCATTGTGCCGCAGGGCGGACGGGTCAGTACACGCTCACGCCGTAGGCGTTGAGGGCCTCGACCGCCGGCTGGAAGAACGTGGTTCCGCCCGAGGTGCAGTCGCCGCTGCCTCCCGAGGTCAGGCCGATGGCGCGGGTGCCGGAGTAGAGCGGGCCGCCGCTGTCGCCGGGCTCGGCGCAGACGTTGGTGCGGATCATGCCGTAGACGATGTCGCCGCCGCCGTAGTTGACGGTGGCGTTGAGGCCGGTCACCGAGCCGCCGTGGGTGCCGGTGGTGGAGCCGCGCCGGGTGACGGACATCCCGACGGTGGCGTTGGCGGCGCTGGTGATGTCCTGGCTGCCGACGGTGCCGGGCGGCACCGGCGAGCTGCTGGCGTACTTGATCAGGCCGTAGTCGTTGGTCGGGAAGCTCGATCCGACGGTCGAGCCGACGGTGGTGGTGTGCGAGGAGTTCGTCCACCAGGTGCCGGCGCCGTCGGTGCAGTGCCCGGCGGTCAGCACGTAGTACGTGTTCCCGCTGCGCACGTTGAACCCGAGCGAGCAGCGCCAGCCCGAGGTGTAGATGGCGTCGCCGCCGGAGATCAGCTTGCGCAGCTTGCCGGGGGTGCGCTCGATGCGCAGGGCAGCGGCGTCGGCCCCGGCCTCCGTGCGGATCCTGGCGATGTCCGCGGCGGAGACGGTGGAGTCGGCGGTGACCACGAGGGTTCCGCTGGCGGGGTCGGTGTACCAGGCGGTGCCGGCGACGTCGGCGCGCTGGACGGAGGCTCCGGCCGCGGCGAGCCGCGCCGCGCTGAAGCCGCTGTCCGCGCTCGCCGCGGTGGGGGCGGCGAGCCCGGCGACGGCCGCCAGGCCGGCGGCCACGGCGAGCAGCCGGGTACGGGTGATGCTCTTGATCCTCACTTCTCGTCCTCCCGGGAGGGATCGGGGGCCCGGCGGACAGTGGGGGGCGCCGGAGCCCGTGAGGCGCAGCCGGGGGTACGGCGGGCGCACAGGATTTCGTCGTGCCCCTGACAAGCCCCCGGAAGGCGCTGTCGGGAGTGTCTCGGCGTCAGATTCGGGCGGCAAGGGCATCTTTCAGCCTCCGCTCGCCCGCCGCGACCTCGAAGGGCAGGGTGTTCCCGGGTGGCGGGAACGGACAGATGAAGTGGTCGGCGAAGGCGCAGGGCGGCAGCACGGTCCGGTTGAAGTCGACGGTGATCGAGCCGTCCACCGGATCCGGGGTCCCGGGCCTGAGGAAGCGGAAGCGGTAGCTGGAGCTCCCCCCGGTGGCGTCGCCGATCACGGCCCAGAGGCTGCCGTCGTCCTCGTCGACGGCGACCTGGAGGGTGTGCCCGGCGCCCCGGTAGGCGAAGCTCAGCTCACCGCCGAGGCCGAGCCCGCGCTCCTGCCCGTCGGCGTTCGCCACCTGGACGGTCCGGTCCTCGGCGTACGGCCGGAAGCGCCCCGGCAGTACGAAGTCCGGGTCGTACGGGGTGGCCTCGATGCCCGCGAAGGCCCGGCGCGCCGCGGATCCGGGGTCGAAGACCCGCACCGCCCACTCCCCCTCGCGCCTGATCACGGTGATCCGGAGGTCGGGGGCGGCGGCGACCCGGGAGTGCGCGGGCGCGGCCTCGTCGGCGGCGAGTACGGCGTCCCCCGTGAAGGGCTCGCCGTCGAGGCTGAGGCCGTCCTCGGCGCAGGCGCTCAGCGCCACCCCGCCCTCGGTGGCGCGCCAACGCCCCGGAACGGCCGGAATTCGACCTTCCGGGTAGTCCGAGAGCCAGTGGGTGCCGATGAGGGAGAGGGGGCCGTAGGGGGCGGACACGGAAGCGACCCGGTGCTCGTGCCATTTCCGCCAGGCGGTCTTCGGATCGTCTGCGTCATCTGCGTCATCGCTCATGCCGCTCAACCCTTCCACACGGGGCCGGACGGGAATCTCCCTGTACGCCGTCCGGCCCCGTGGGCATCTGACCGGGTCTCAGCAGTCGCAGCCGCAGCCGTCGCAGCAGCACCCGTCGCAGCTGCAGCAGTCACAGCAGCCGCTGCAGTCGGGGCATCCGTTGCCGCAGTCGCACGCCTCGCACCACGCGTCCCGCTTCTTGCGGGACCACGGGCCCTCGTGGTCGGTGCAGCACAGCTGGCAGGTGCAGAACAGCCCGATGGAGACCGCGCAGCCGGCGAGCAGCCCGCGGCGCGGCTTCTGCGGGGGCAGGCCGCCGCCGGGCCCCGTGGGCGGCCCGGGCAGCCACGGCCCGCCGGGCCCGCCGGGCCCGCCCGCGCCGCCACCGCCGTACGGATTCCCCCCGTACGGCGCGCCGCCCTGGCCGCCCTGGCCGGCGTACGGGCCGCCGCCGTACGGGCCCGCCTGGCCCGGGCCGTAGCCCTGCGGGGGCGCCCCGTGGCCGCCCTGCCCCGCGGCGTTCATGTCCGCGCGCCCGGCCGTGTGCGCGCAGCCGCCGACCCCGAAGGCCCGGTCCACCGAGGTCTTCAGCTCGTGCACGAGCAGCCGGTGGGCGAGCCCGGCGTCCGCGAACTCGACCTCGCGCAGCGCCAGCCGGATCCCGTGCAGGGCGTCGTCGGCCAGCCGCCGGGCCTCCGCGAGCGGGGTCCCGGTGGCCGTCAGCGGGTTCCAGGCGCCCGCGGCGGCATCCGCGGCCTGGTCCTCGACGGCGTCCAGCAGGTGCGCGAGACGCCCGAAGTAGCGGCCCGCCTCGGCGAGCGCGGGGGCGTTGCCTGGCCGTCCGGCCAGCTGCGCGGTATGGGCGAAGGCGGCGGCGGTCGCGGTCTCCGTGGGCTCGGTCACGACGAGCACCGGCGTGCCGGGCCCGGCGAGCGCCTCGATGCCCTCCTGCCGGTCCACGGCGTCGACGAGGACGGCCGTGTCGAAGCCGATCCGGGCTCCGGCGCGGGCGCCGGCCCGGTCCCAGCCGCGGGCCACCTTGCGGGCGGCCATGGCGATCGGCGCGCGGGCCAACAGCCCGTCGCGGTCCGCCACGTGGTCCCGTACCTTCGCCGAGGCGAGGACGAGCGAGACGGCGGCCGCGAGCCGGGCGCCCTCGCCCTTGGCCACCGCCGCGGTCCGCATCCCGCGCAGCGGGCAGGGGCCCGCCGTGCGGCGCGAGCCGGGCGCCGGCCCGGACTGAGCCTCCGTCAGAACGGAGACGAGCAGCCCGTCATAGTTGGTCACGATCCGGGCGAACTGTCCGTGGTCCGCGCGAAGTGCAAGGCACAGCCCGCAGAGATGGGCCATCCACTCGGTCTTGAAGCGCTCCCCCAGCCGGTGCGTGCAGGGTCTGACGATGCCGAACAAACCGGTCCCCCGTGTGTCATACGCGTGCGTGATGCGCATCGTATCGAGCGGGATCGTTCACCCATACGTCCGCGTCGGTCACCCACACGGAGGCAGCGGTCGTATTCTCACTCAGTCAGCAGTGGTAGCCGCCAGGAAGCTTGACGGTGCAACGGATGTTCTGCACCAGTACCGTCACGAAACCCCTGCGCGGCGGCTATCCACTTGGCGCGTTGTCAGCATCATGGACGACCATAGGGGCAGCGGAGAGAAGACGACTGACCGCGGTGAAAGGAGGCGTCCATGGGTTCGGTACGCAAGGCGAGTGCCTGGTTGGGTCTCGTGGAGGACAGCGACGACGAGCGGTACTACGACGACGACTACGCGGAGGCCGCACAGGGTTCCGTCTCGGGCCCCGGCGACCAGTGGGTCACCGACCCCCGGGTCAGGGTCGCGTCGGAGTCGGCCGTCGAGCAGGGCCGGCGGATCGCGACGGTCACCCCGGACGGCTTCCGTGACGCGCGCGGCATCGGCGAGCTGTTCCGCGAGGGCGTCCCGGTGATCGTGAACCTGTCGTCCATGGACCCGGCCGACGCCAAGCGCGTGGTCGACTTCGCGGCCGGCCTGACCTTCGGCCTGCGCGGCTCGATCGAGCGGGTGGCGACCAGGGTCTTCCTGCTGACCCCGGCCGACACCCAGATCGTGAGCGGCGAGCCCGCCGGCCGCTCGCGCGACTTCTTCAACCAGAGCTGAGCAGGGCCCTCACCGGAAGGCGTCGAGCCCGGTGAGCGCCTTGCCCAGCACCAATTGGTGCATCTCGACGGTGCCCTCGTAGGTCAGCACCGACTCGAGGTTCGTGGCGTGCCGCATGACGGGGTATTCGAGCGAGATCCCGTTGGCACCGAGGATGGTCCGCGCGGTGCGGCAGATGTCGATGGCCTCGCGGACGTTGTTGAGCTTGCCGAAACTGATCTGCTCCGGCCGCAGGGTGCCCGCGTCCATCCGCCGGCCCAGGTGGTGGGCGAGCAGGATGCCCTTGTGGAGTTCCAGCGCCATGTCGGCCAGCTTCGCCTGGGTGAGCTGGAAGCCACCGATCGGCTTGCCGAACTGCTCGCGCGTCCTGGCGTAGTCGAGCGCGGCCTCGAAGCTGGCGCGCGCCGCGCCCATGGCCCCCCAGATGATCCCGTACCGCGCGTGGCTGAGGCAGCCCAGCGGCCCCTTGAGCCCGGTGACGCCGGGAAGCACCGCGTCCGCCGGCAGCCGGACGTCGTCCATCACGAGCTCGCTGGTCACCGAGGCCCGCAGCGACCACTTGTGCTTGATCTCGGGCGCGGAGAACCCGGCCGAGTCGGTGGGGACGGCGAACCCGCGGATCCCCTCGTCGGTCTGTGCCCACACCACGGCCACGGCCGCGACGCTGCCGTTGGTGATCCACATCTTGCGCCCGTTCAGCACCCAGTCGCCGCCGTCGCGCTTCGCGTACGTGCGCATGGCGGCCGGGTCGGAGCCGACGTCGGGCTCGGTCAGCCCGAAGCAGCCGATCAGCTCGCCGGCGGCCATCCCCGGGAGCCAGCGCTGCTTCTGCTCCTCGGATCCGTACTTCCAGATCGCGTACATCGCGAGCGAGCCCTGCACCGAGACGAGGGACCGGATCCCGGAGTCGGCGGCCTCCAGCTCCAGGCAGGCGAGCCCGTACTGCACGGCGGAGGCCCCGGCGCAGCCGTACCCCTCCAGCGACATCCCGAGCGCCCCGAGCGAGCCGAGCTCTCTCGCCAGCTCCCGGATCCCGGGCAGCTCGCCGCTCTCGTACCAACCGGCGATGTGCGGCAGCACCCGGTCGGCGGCCCAGCCGCGCACGGTGTCGCGGATGGCGAGGTCCTCGGGTGCGAGGAGCTCGTCGATCCCGAGCGGATCGGTGGGTACGAAGGGCACGGCGCCTCCTGGTGCGGACCTGCGGTTCGAAACCTAGCGGTGCAAGTTTGTCCTCGCGGCCGCCCGCGGTCCACCCCCCGCCCGCCCGCGCAGCGGCCGGGCCGCGTCGTGCCGGGCCGCGTCGTGCCGGGCCGCGTCGTGCCGGGCCGCGTCGTGCCGGGCCGCGTCAGGGCAGGCCGCCTCGGGCCGGGCCGCGTCAGGCCGGGCGGGCGGCCGGGTCGCGGTCCGGCTTGGCGGCCGCGGGGACGCGGGCGGCGTCGGGGCCCGCCTGGGCGGGGAGGCGGACCGGATCCGGCTCGGCGTCCGGACACTCCATCACCCGCGGCAGCTTCAGCGCCATGACGGCACCCGCCAGCAGCAGCCCGGCGCTGACCACGAGCGTGACGTGCAGCCCGTGCACGAAGGAGTGGCGCGCCGCCGCGTACAGCGACTGCCCCGCCGCGCCTCCGAGCGCCCCCGCGATCTGGTACGCCTCGCCCAGGGAGTTCGCCGCCCCCGCCGCGTCCGCCGCCGAAACCCCCGGCACGTGCGTCAGCCCCGGCGCGTAGGCCGCGTTCATGACGCTGCCGAGCAGGGCGATGCCCATCCCCGCGCCCAGCTGGTAAGAGGTCTCGCCTATGGAGGCCGCCCCGCCGGCCGTGGCCGCCGGCGCCTCGCTCAGCATCGACTCGTACGCCGCGAACAGCGTGGTCTGCAGCCCGAAGCCGAGCAGGATGAACCCGACCGTGAGCAGCACGGGCCGGTCGTGCTGCCCCATGAAGGTCAGCAGCAGCACGGCGAACGCCGTCAGGACGAAGCCCAGCGACACCATCGTCCGCGGCCCGATCCGGGCCAGCGTGTACGAGCCGGTGGCACCGGCCGCCATGGCCGCGAAGGTCAGCGGCAGCAGCCGCAGCCCCGTCTCCAGCGGGCTGAGGTGCAGCACCAGCTGCAGGTACTGGACCGCGATCAGCTCCAGCCCGACCAGCGCCAGCATGGCGAGCACGATGCACCCGACGGAGGTGGAGAACGCGGCCCGCGAGAACATCCGCATGTCGATCAGCGGGTGCGTGCGCCGCTTCTGCCGCCGTACGAAGAAGATCAGCAGCGCCGCGCCCAGCAGCAGCGGCACCAGCGCCTCGGCGTCGAAGAGCCGGCGCTCCGCGCCGATCCGCTTGACCCCGAGGACGAAGCCCAGCACGCCGGCGGCGGCCATGAGCGCGCCGACCACGTCCCACGGCCCGTCGGCGGCGCCGCGCGACTCCGGCAGCAGCCAGCGCCCGAGCGGCAGGATCAGCGCCATGAGCGGGATGTTGATGAGGAAGACCGAGCCCCACCAGAAGTGCTGGACGAGGAACCCGCCGAGCACCGGCCCGCTGGCCGCTCCGATGGCGGCGACGGCGGTCCAGATGCCGATGGCGAGGGCCCGCTCGCGCCGGTCGGGGAAGACCTGCCGCAGGATCGACAGGGTGGCCGGCATGATCATCGCGCCGCCGACGCCGAGCAGCGCGCGGGCGCCGATCAGGACCTGGGCGTTGTCGGCCAGGGCGGCCAGCGCCGAGGCCGCGCCGAAGAGCCCGTAGCCGAGCAGGAGTATCCGGCGGCGGCCGACCCGGTCGCCGAGGGTGCCGAAGAGGATCAGCAGGGAGGCGCAGACCAGCGGGTAGGCGTCGACGATCCACAGGAGCTCGATCGAACCGGGGCGCAGGTCCTCGGTGACGGAGGGGACGGCGACGTGCAGGATCGTCGCGTCGAGCGCGACGAGGACCAGGCTGACGCAGAGGACCGCGAGGACGAGCCAGCGGTTGGCCCCGCCGGAGGCGGCGCGCAGCCGCAGCCGGAAGGCGGCCGCGTTCGTCCCCGACATGCATGTACCTCCCAGATGATCGCTCGCACTCGGCGGACCAGCGTCTGCGGAGCCGCGGCGTTGGTGCACCGTGCGGCGTCCTACGGGGTCCGGCATCGACACGCGAGTGAAGCGTCAGCGTACGCGAGTTCGCCTGTCCGACACGTGGCCAAGCTCTCACCTCGGCGGCGACCGCGGTGTGGTGTGCGCCACTCGACTCACCCCGCCCTCCCCCTCCCCCTCCTCCGCGTACACGCGCGGTCACGACCCGTGGTTCTGTGCCGAGGGCACGCACGGGCGCCACCGATAATCATGCCCGTGAAAGATCTTGGATTTCGCCGGGCCGCGCCCGCCCTGGCCGTCTTCGCGGCGGTCCGGCTGCTCGGGCTGGCCGTGCTCGCGCTCTGGTGCGCGGCCGCCGGCAGCAGCCCGCACACGCTGCTGTCGGCGCGCTGGGACTCGCTCTGGTACGCCCGCATCGCCGCCGAGGGCTACGGGTACGAGGTGCTCCTCCCGAACGGGGACGTGCACTCGAACCTGGCCTTCTTCCCGCTGCTGCCCTGGCTGGAGCGGCTGGTCGCGGCGCCGACCGGGCTGTCGTACGGCTCCGCGGGGCTGGTGGTCTCGGTGGTGGCCGGGCTCGCGGCGGCCTGGGGGATCTTCGCGGTCGCGGACCTCCTCCACGGCCGCCGGGCCGGGGTGTTCGCGGCGGGGGTCTGGGCCGCATTGCCCGTCGGGATCGTGCAGTCCATGGCCTACAGCGAGTCGCTGTTCACGGCGCTGGCCGCCTGGGCGCTGTACGGGGCCCTGCGCGGCCGGTGGCTGACGGCCGGCCTGCTCGCGGCCGGGGCGGGGCTGACCCGCCCGGTCGGCGCCGCGGTGGTGGCGGCGGTCTGGGTGGCGGCCGCCCTGGCGTGGCGGCGCGGGGACCGGTCTTGGCGGATGGCGGCGGGGGCGGTACTGGCCCCGCTGGGCGCGGCCGCGTACGTCCTGTGGGTCGGGGCGCGCACCGGCGGCGGGCTGCTCGGCTACCTGGACGTGCAGGGCGGCTGGGGCAACGGCTTCGACGGCGGCTGGGCGTTCGCCCGCTTCGTCGGGGCGAAGCTGGCCTCCTCCCCCGCCGGCGCCGCGGCCGGGATCGGGCTGATCGCGGGGGTCGCGCTGGTGCTGTGGCTGTACGGGCTGTGCGTACGGCAGCGCCAGCCGGCCGCGCTCCTGGTCTACTGCGGGATCGTCGTGGCGCTGGCGCTCTGCGCGTCGGGGTACTTCGGCTCCAAGCCCCGGCTGCTGCTCCCGGCGTTCCCGCTGCTGCTGCCGCCGGCGGTGGCGCTGGCCCGGTGGCGGACCGGGCGGGCGGCCGCGGTGCTGGCGGCGGTGGCGCTGGCGTCGGCGGTGTACGGGGCCTTCTGGCTGAACGGGTCGGGGCCTCCGTAGGCACCGGCCCCGGCGTCCGCGGCGGGGCCACGTAACGGAATGGATCATTCCGATCCATCTTTCAGCAAAGTAATTGAGCTGCGGTGATAAAGCGCGGCTAAGTATGCGAAAGAATGGCCAGGGCATTGGATCAAGGCGCCTCCAACTAATGCCTGAATCCACGGAATTAAGCTCCGTGTGAGACCAACTCCACATCACATGGTCATCACAAAGCCCGTGATTCGACCGGGCCGCCCATCGGCGCGCGGTAACGTCGATTGAGTGCGTACCGACCAAATCCTGACCCGTCTGGAGCGGGTGTTCGCCCGGCTGGACCGGGAACCAGAGCGACCGGCTCATCTGCAAACACCGCAGATGAGCCGGCACCGCGTCGTGCTCCTCGGATCGACCCTCGCGTTCTACCTCGCGATCGTGGTGGCCGTCCTGACCACGTCCTGGCTCGTCCGCCTGGACTGGCAGGTCATGTTCTTCCGGCCCTACGAGCAGTGGCCGCAGCTGCACGCCTTCCTCGACTACCTCGTGGTCCTGGGCCAGCGCGGACCCACCGCGGTCATGGTCGCCGCATGGCTCGGCTGGCGCTCCTGGCGCCAGCACACCCTGCGCCCGCTGATCACCCTCGGCGTGGCGCTGCTCCTGCTCAACATCACCGTCGGCGCCGTCAAGCTCGGCCTCGGCCGGCTCGGCCCGCACTACGCCACGCAGATCGGCTCCGCCGAACTCTTCGCCGGCGGCGATATATTTCCTTCCGGCCACACCGCCAATGCCGTCGTGACCTGGGGAATCCTGGCCTACCTGGCTTCCACCACGGTCACCCGGCGGGTGCTGTCCGTGGTGTCCGCCGTCGTCTCGCTGAGCGTCGGCGCCACCACCGTGTACCTCGGCACCCACTGGGTCAGCGACGTACTGCTCGGCTGGTCCGCGGGTCTGCTGATCATGCTGGCGCTGCCCTGGTTCGAGCCGCTGATCGCCGCCGTCGAGGCCCGGGTCTTCGCGCTGCGGGAGCGGCTGCGCCGCCGCCTGGAGACCGGAACCGTGCCCGTCCCGGTCGCCACCGCGCTCACCCCGCTGCTCTCCGCGGGCGGCAAGTGGCAGCTCCGGCTCGTCGACGGCGCCTCCGCGCCCGGCGGCTCCGCCGGCCCCACCGGTCCGCAGGAGCCGGCCGCCGTGCCCGTCCCGGCGACCGTGGGCGCGGGCTCCGCGCACGCCCCGGTGCCCCGCCCCGCCGCGCACATCTCCGGCAGGCCGCACCTGATCCGGTCCGAGCGGACCCCGCTCACGCCGGCCGGGAGCCGCCGTCCGGCCCACACCGAGCGGCCCGCGGGCCGGGCCGCGGCCCGGCCGGCCACCGGCGGCTGACGCCCCGTAGGACAGGGCAGCCCGTACGGAACACCGCGGGGCGGTACGCACCCCTCACCCCGCACCACAGCACCGCGCACCACATCACCGCGCACCACCGAGGCGGGCCGGGTCACCACCCGGCCCGCCTCGGCCATTTCGGCGGCCGCCGTCGCACATCCGCCCGGAACGTCAGCGCGGCGCCCGGAGGTTCGTCCGTACCGGGTCACGCTTGGGTCACGGAATGTCGACAGTTCTTTGACGGACCCGGCTTCATCCGCACCGCCGGGAAAACGTCCGCGCGCCATTCTTTTTCCGGCCCGCGACAAGTCCTCCGCGCATCCTGTTTCGCATTCCGTCCGGGGCCCCCGGAATTTCCCCGGGGATTGCCGCGGACCACCCGGCGCCGCCGGGTGAACCCCCGCGGTTTCCTTACATCTTCTCCACGGCCCGCCCGAGAAGGTCCCGGGCCGCTCTGATCCTGTCCGTCAGCTCCACAGGCTCCAGCACCTCGAACTCACAGCCGAGCAGCATGACGTGAATGACGAGGACGTCGAGGCTCACGGCCCCCGTGCGCAGCAGGCAGCTGTCGGCGTCGAGCGGCTCCAGGACGCCGTCGGCGGGCCCCACGACCCGCGCCGCCGCCTCCGCCGGCATCTTCAGTTTCAGCAGCGCCTTGGCCGCGTACGCCCCTTGCGACACACCGCGCGACACGTACGCGGCGAGGTCCTCGGCGGGCGCCGGACGCGGGGTGAACCGCGGCCCGTGCGGCGGTCTGGGCTCGATCCGGTCGGCGCGGAAGGTCCGCCAGTCCTCCCGGTCCAGATCCCAGGCGACCAGGTACCAGCGCCGCTCGGTGCAGACCAGGCGGTGCGGCTCCACCGCGCGGCGGCTGGCGCTGCCCGCGTGGTCCCGGTAGTCGAAGCGCAGCCGCTCGGTGTCCCGGCACGCGGCGGCGAGCTCGGTCAGCACGGAGGGGTCGACCGTGTCCCGCCCCGGCCCGCGCAGCATCGGCACGGTGAACTCGTTGAGCGCCGACACCCGCCGCCGCAGCCGCCCCGGCAGCACCTGCTCCAGCTTGGCGAGCGCCCGTACGGAGGCCTCGCCGATCCCCTCGACCCCGTTCCCGGCGGCCGTCCGCAGGCCGACGGCGACGGCGACGGCCTCGTCGTCGTCGAGCAGCAGCGGCGGCAGCTCGGCCCCGGCGCCCAGCTGGTAGCCGCCGCCGGTGCCGGGGCTGGCGTTCACCGGGTAGCCGAGCTCCCTGAGCCGGTCCACATCGCGCCGCACCGTCCTCGGGGTCACGCCGAGGCGTTCCGCGAGATCGGCGCCGGTCCATTCGCGGTGGGCCTGCAGCAGGGACAGCAGGCGGAGCAGTCGTGCGGAGGTTTCCAGCATGCCGAGCAGTCTGCCGGTACCCCGGCCCCCGTCCGAATCGCCGCCGCGGGCCGAGCCCCCGTCAGGGAGCGGGTACGGCCGCCGGAGCCGGCGCCGGGAGCCTGCCCGGGGTCGGGGTCGGAGTCGGGGCCGGGGTGGGAGTCGGCGTCGGGGTCGACGCCGGGGTCGGCGTCGGGACCGCAACCGGGGGCGTGGCCGGGACCGGTACCGGCGCCGGAGGCGACGGCGGCAGGGCCAGCAGCGTGCCGACCACCAGCGCCTGCGGCTTCGGACCGATCACCGCCCGGTTCACCTCGTACAGCGCCTGCCAGCCGCCCTTCACCCGGTACCGCCGGGCGATCTTCTCCAGGGTGTCCCCGGTCCGCACCGCGTGCATCCGCCCCGCCAGCCCGTACCGCTTCGAGCACACCGGCCACGCGTCCCACCCCTGGAACCCCACCACGTCCTCGGCCACCCTGATCTGCTGCTCCCGGCTCGCCAGGTCGGCCCGCGGCGCGAAGACAAGCCCGCCGTACTCCTCCCAGGTCGGCTGCCAGAACTGCAGGCCCCCGTAGAAGCCGTTGCCGGTGTTGACCGCCCAGCGCCCGCTGCTCTCGCAGTCGGCCACGCAGTCCCAGGGCCACTGCCCGCCGGGGCCGCAGTCCCCCGGGCCGGTCCCGATGATCCCGGGCGAGCCGGGGTGGGCCGCCCCCGCGGGTCCGGGCGCGGGGGGCGGCGGGGCCGCGCCGGCCCCCGACGGGAGTACGAGGACGAGGGCCAGCGCGGCAGCAGCGGCGGCGGCCGGGGCGGCGCGCCGGATCCGGAGGTCGGGCATCGCGTCACGCTACGCAGCGCCCGGGCGTCCTGCGGGCCTTGCCACGCGGCCCGCTGCACGGCCCACCCGGTCGGCGGAGCCGCCGACTCCGCCGGAAACAGCCAGGAGCAACCACCAACTGTGCACATACAAAAAAGAGTTGGCACGAAAAGAAAGCTCCGGTCCGACCGTTCACCCCTCCGGGGGCCAGGTTCGATTCCGTTCCCTCCAACGGCGTGACCCCGGCCGCCGCTCGGGCGTTGAGCCCGGCGAGCCGGGAACCGCCCGGCCGCCCCCGCTCGCCTAGTCCGAGGAGCCAGCCCGTGCCCCGCATGCTCGACGTCAGTGATGAGGTACGTGCCGAGATCGGTGACGAAGAAGCCGAGAGGCTGCTCACCGGCGACGACGCACCGCGCAGCTACGACTGCACCTCCTGCCGCACCCCCGGGGACCCCGAGACCGACCGCACCAGCACGGTGCTGTTCGTCGGCGAGGAGACGGCCGTCCTCGCCTTCGCCCACGCCGGCTGCATCCCCTCGCAGGTGGTGACCGTCTCCGAGGAGCAGCTCCAGGGGGCGGTCCGCAGCATCACCGGCGACAGCCCCGCCGGCGGCGAGTCCCCGCAGAACGTGCCGGGCGGCCAGGCCGTCCTCGGCATCACCAGCGGCCTGGTCCTGATCGGCGGCGAGCTGCACCCGGCGCTCGTGGTCGAGCCGACCGCGCCCATCGCCCGCCCCGGCACCACCGGCCCCGGCGACGACTTCCTGCCGCTCCTCATCGAGCAGGGGTTCATCCCGGTCACCGACACGGCCGAGCTGCCGACCCCGCTGGCCGGCTGGTCGGTGCTGCTCGCCGCGGGCCAGCTGCACGCCGTGCTCCAGCCCGGCACCGAGGGCGGCGGCCAAGTCGCCTGGTGGCAGGCGCACCAGGCCCTGTCGGTCACCGACGGCTGGCGGGCCGCCGTCAACAAGACGCAGCGCGTGCTGATCTACGCCGCGCCGGTCGGCTCCATCGGCCAGCAGCCCCGCGAGGACCTGCTCCGCGACGCGCTGGACAAGGCCGCCGCCGGCGGCAAGCTCGTGGCGGCCTCGATGCCGCTGGCGGGTACCTCCGGCGTCTGAGTCCAGGCGCACGCAGGGGATCCCGGAACACCGCGCCGCACCCGTCGAGGGTGCGGCGCGGTCTGCGCCGGGGGTACGCGGTCCATCCCGCGCACCCCCGGCGATCTGCGTTTTTATGGTTCCCGCCCGCATCCGCAGGGCCCCGGGTTCGTTGGCTGATACGTGCATTCATACGACCCATCCCGCGCCCCTGCCCCCGCGAGCGCCGTCTCCCCGATGCGCCCCGCCGTCTCGCACACCCCGATCTACGACACGCTCTACTCGGAGTACCTGCGCGCCTTCCGGGCCCTGCCGGGCGACCGCACGGGCGAAGAGGACCTCGGGTTCACGGCGTTCTCGTACGCGAGCGGCGTCGCCCCGTACGGAGGCGGCTCGTACGGGAGCGGCTGGAACGGCTCGGCGTGGCAGACCGACCCGTGGCCCGCCTCGTACGCCCCCGCGCCGCAGCCCTCGTACGCGTACGCCGGATCCGCGACCGGTGGCGGCGAGCAGGGCGCCGCCGGCTCCGCATACGCGGGCGGGCGCCAGCACCACACCGGAATGCACCACATCCCGGCGGCACTGCCGCCCGCTCCGCGCCGGGGCTACTGACCCCGGACCGCCCTCGCCGCCTACTTCTTCTTGTACTGGGCGCCGCGCTTCTCGCGCACCCGCACCGAGATGTGGATCGGGGTCCCCTCGAAGCCGAACTCCTCGCGCAGGCGGCGCTCGATGAAGCGCCGGTAGCCGTGCTCCAGGAAGCCGGAGGCGAAGAGGACGAACCGCGGCGGCTTGCTCCCCGCCTGGGTGCCGAACAGGATGCGGGGCTGCTTGCCGCCGCGGATCGGGTGCGGGTGGGCCGCGACGACCTCGCCGAGGAAGGCGTTCAGCCGGCCGGTCGGGACGCGCGTCTCCCAGCCCGCGAGGGCCGTCTCGATCGCCGGGACCAGCTTCTCCATGTGACGGCCGGTGAGCGCCGAGACGTTCACCCGGGGCGCCCAGGCGACCTGCTGCATCTCGGTCTCGATCTCGCGCTCGAGGTAGTAGCGGCGCTCCTCGTCGAGCTCGTCCCACTTGTTGTAGGCGATCACGATCGCGCGCCCGGCCTCGACGGCCATGGTGATGATGCGCTGGTCCTGGACGCTGATCGTCTCGGTGGTGTCGATCAGGATGACCGCGACCTCCGCCTTCTCGACGGCGGCGGCCGTGCGCAGCGAGGCGTAGTAGTCGGCGCCCTGCTGGAGGTGGACCTTCTTGCGGATGCCCGCGGTGTCCACGAACTTCCAGGTGACGCCGCCGAGCTCGATCAGCTCGTCGACCGGGTCGCGGGTGGTGCCGGCCAGCTCGTTGACGACGACGCGGTCCTCCTTCGCGACCTTGTTGAGCAGCGAGGACTTGCCGACGTTCGGGCGGCCGATGAGCGCGATGCGCCGCGGGCCGCCCACCGGCATGCCGCCGAAGGTCTGCTCGGGCGCCTCGGGCAGCGCCTCCAGGACGGCGTCGAGCATGTCGCCCGTACCGCGACCGTGCAGCGAGGAGACCGGGTGCGGCTGGCCGAGGCCGAGGGACCACAGGGAGGCCGCGTCGGACTCGCCGCTCTGGCCGTCGACCTTGTTCGCGCACAGGACGACGGGCTTGCCGGCCCGGCGCAGCAGCTTGACGACGGCCTCGTCGCTGTCGGTGGCGCCGACCTTGGCGTCGACGACGAAGACGACCGCGTCGGCGGTCTCGATGGCGTACTCGGCCTGGGCCGCGACGGCGGCGTCGATGCCGAGGACGTCCTGCTCCCAGCCGCCGGTGTCGACGACCTTGAACCGGCGGCCGGCCCACTCGGCCTCGTACGTGACGCGGTCGCGGGTGACGCCGGGCTTGTCCTCGACGACCGCCTCGCGGCGGCCGATGATGCGGTTCACCAGGGTCGACTTGCCGACGTTCGGGCGGCCGACGACGGCGAGCACGGGCAGCGGCCCGTGGCCCGCCTCCGCGATCGCACCCTCGACGTCGTCGACGTCGAAGCCTTCCTCCGCGGCGAGCTCCATGAACTCCGCGTACTCGGCATCGCCAAGCGCTCCGTGGTCGTGCTGGTCGTTCATGAAGTCCGTTCCTCGTCGTTCGTGGTGATCGGTGGTGCCCGCGCAGCGCGGTTCCACTACTGGGTCAAGTCTCGCTCAGCGCCCGGTGAGGCGCTTGGCGTCGGCCAGGTGGGCGGTCAGCCTGCTCTGGATGCGTGCGGTGGCCTCGTCCAGGGCCGTGCGGGTGCGGCGGCCGGTGCCGTCGCCCGCGTCGAAGGCGGAGCCGAAGACGACGTCGACCCTGCTCTTGAACGGCGGCAGTCCGCGGACCAGCCGCCCTTGGCGCTCGGTGCTGCCGAGCACGGCCACGGGCACGACGGGCGCGCCGCTGCGGACCGCGAAGTACGCGAGGCCGGCGCGCAGCGAGGCGAAGTCGCCTTCGCCTCGGGTGCCCTCGGGGAAGATCCCCAGGGCTCCGCCGTTCTCCAGCACCGCGAGCGCCTTGCCTATGGCGCCCCGGTCCGCGCCCGTACGGTCGACCTTGACCTGGCCGATCCCGTCCAGGAACGGGCCGAGCGGGCCGACGTACGCCTCCTTCTTGATGAGGAAGTGCAGCGGCCGCGGGGCGGTGCCCATGACCATCGGCCCGTCGATGTTGTGCGCGTGGTTCACCGCAAGGATGACAGGCCCCGAGGCGGGCACGCGCCAGGCTCCCAGTACGCGCGGCTTCCACAGCCCGTACATGAGGCCGATGCCGATCCGCCGGCCGAGCGCCGCACCCTTGAGGGAGGGCGTTGCGCTCACTTGCGGCCCGCCCGCTTCTCTTCCACCAGGGTCACGACGCACTCGATCACCTGGTCGAGCGTGAGCTCGGTGGTGTCGACCTCCACGGCGTCGTCGGCCTTGGCCAGCGGGGAGGTCTTGCGGCCCGAGTCGGCGGCGTCGCGCTTGATCAGGGCTTCCTTGGTGGCCGCGAGGTCCGTGGCCTCCTTGCCGCGCAGCTCACCGCTGCGGCGCGCGGCGCGGGCCTCGGGGGACGCGGTCAGGAAGATCTTGAGGTCGGCGTCGGGCAGGACGGTGGTGCCGATGTCCCGCCCCTCGACGACGATGCCGCCCTCGGCCGAGGCGGCGATGGAGCGCTGGAGCTCGGTGATCAGGGTGCGCACCTCGGGGACGGCGCTGACGGCGCTGACCTTGGAGGTGACCTCCTGGGTGCGGATCGGGCCGGAGGCGTCCAGGCCGTCGACCGTGATGGTCGGGGCGGCCGGGTCCGTACCGGAGACGATGCCGGGCTTGCCGGCCGCCACGGCGATGGCGTGCGGGTCGTCGGTGTCGACCCCGTTGGTGATCATCCACCAGGTGATGGCCCGGTACTGGGCACCGGTGTCCAGGTAGCGCAGCCCGAGCTTGGCGGCCACGGCCTTGGAGGTACTGGACTTGCCCGTGCCGGAGGGACCGTCGATGGCGACGATCACGGCGGACGGAGCTGCGGTTTCCACGGTGCGGGCACCTTCCTGGTTGCGCGTACGTGTCCGGGCGCGCCAAAGCGCCCCTCCCCAAGGTTACCGGCCCCGGGCACGGGCGCCGCCCAGTCCGGCGGAGGCGGGCCGACCGGCTACTGCTGGCGCAGTGCCCAGCCGCGTTCGCGCAGCTCCGCGGTGAGCGAGGCGGCCGCCCTGGGGTCGACCATGAGCTGGACGAGACCGGCCTGCTGGCCCGTGGCGTGCTCGATGCGCACGTCCTCGATGTTGACCCCGGCCCGCCCGGCGTCGGCGAAGATCCGCGCGAGCTCGCCCGGCTGGTCGCTGATGAGCACGGCGACGGTCTCGTACGCGATGGGCGCCGCGCCGTGCTTGCCCGGTACCCGGACCCGGCCCGCGTTGCCCCGCTTCAGGACGTCCTCGATGCCGGCCGCGCCGCCGCGCCGCTTCTCCACGTCCGCCGACTGGAGTCCGCGCAGCGCGTCGACCGTGGCCTCCAGATCGGAGGCGATCCCGGCGAGCACGTCGGCCACCGGGCCCGGGTTCGCCGAGAGGATCTCCACCCACATCCGCGGGTCGGAGGCGGCGATCCGGGTCACGTCCCTGATGCCCTGGCCGCACAGCCGTACCGCGGTCTCGTCGGCCTCCTCCAGGCGCGCCGCGACCATGCTGGACACCAGCTGCGGGGTGTGCGAGACCAGCGCCACCGCCCGGTCGTGCGCGTCGGCGTCCATGACCACCGGTACGGCCTTGCACAGGGCCACCAGTTCGAGCGCCAGGTTGAGCACCTCGTGGTCGGTGTCCCGGGTCGGGGTCAGCACCCAGGGCCGCCCCTCGAAGAGGTCGGCCGTCGCGGCGAGCGGGCCGGAGCGCTCCTTGCCGGCCATGGGGTGGGTGCCGATGTACGCCGTGACGTCCACGCCGAGGGCTTCCAGCTCCCGGCGGGGGCCGCCCTTGACGCTGGCCACGTCCACGTACGCCCGGGCCAGGCCGCGGCCGATCGCCTCGGCCAGCGTCGCGGCCACGTGGGCCGGCGGTACGGCGACGATCGCGAGGTCGACCTGGCCCTCGGGGGCCTCGTCGGTGCCGGCGCCGAGGGCGGCGGCCGTACGGGCCTGGGCCGGGTCGTGGTCGGCGAGGTGGACGGTGATCCCGCGGGCGGTCAGGGCGAGCGCCGCGGAGGTGCCGATCAGTCCGGTTCCGATCACGACGGCGGTTCTCACGGGGGCGCTCCAGGGATGCGGGTGACGAGTGGCTGACGGGTAACGGCGCGTCAGGGCCAGAGTAGCCAGCGCACACGGCAGGAGGGCCCGGCAGCCCGTCATGTGGGACGGCGACCGGACCCTCGGCGCTGCTACGGGCGCGGAGCGGACACCCCGGGGGTGTCCGCCCAGAGGTTCTGCCGGCTAGAGGTTCTGCCGGCGGATGATGTCCTCGAGCGACCCGCTCGGGATCGAACCGGCCGGGCTCAGCTTGTCGACGGCCTGCGGCAGCGACTGCGCGATCTGGTCGGCGGCCTCCTCAGGGCTGACGCCCGCCTGCCGGGCGACCTGCTGCAGGGTGTCGTCCGGCAGCGCCTCGGCGATCTGGGCACCGCTGACCGGCTCGTTGTCTCCCGTACCGATCCAGGACTGCGCCTGGTCGGCGAGTCCGGACTTGCTCAGCATGTCCATCAACCCGCCGAGCGGATTGTTCCCGCCTCCGGCCGCCGGGGCCCCGCCCGCACCGCCGCCGCCCATGAGGGCTCCGAGCAGCGCGCCCAGGATGTTGCCGCCGCTGCCGCCGAGGAGGCCGCCCAGCAGGGAGCCGAGGTCGTTACCCGCCATCGTCCGCGCCTTTCGAGAGGGTTCGAGACAGGGTCAATGTCACCCAATCCGCCCCAAACTGCCACTTGGTGCGGATCGTCCGGGGCGGGTGCGGTAGAACGACCGACATGATCTTCCACATCGTTCCGCTCGCCGACTGGACCGCCGCGCCCGAGCTCCCGTACGCCCCCTCCTCGCTCGAATCGGAGGGCTTCGTCCACTGTTCCGCGGACCGCCCGACGGTGCTCGCGATCGCGGACGCGCACTACCGCGACGCACCGGGTCCGCTGCTGGCCGTCGAGCTCGACGAGCGGGCCCTGACCTCGGAGGTCCGCCGCGAGGGTGAATCGGGCGGCCGCTACCCGCACGTCCACGGTCCGCTGGACCGGGCGGCCGTGGTCCGCCTCTGGGAGGTCGCGCGTACGCCGGGCGGCCCGGCGGAACTGGTCCCGTGGGAGCAGGGCTCCTGAGCCGGGCGGCGCGGGGGCTTCTCCTGGGGCGCGGGAGGCGCCAGGATGCTGCTCGCCATCCCGGAGCGACCCGATCGAGGAGCACCCCATGAGCGACCCCACACCGACGGCCCGCCGTACGGTTCTGGCGGCAGGAGCGGCCGCCGCGCTGGCCGGCGGCACGCTCACCGCGTGCGGCGGCGAGGCGAAGAGCCCGAAGAGCGAGCCGGGCAGCCCCTCGACCCCGGAGGCCGCGGCCCCGCCCTCCTCCTCGGCCTCGGCCTCGGCGGGAACGGGCAAGGCACTGCTCAAGTCCTCCGCGGTACCGGTGGGCGGCGGCACGGTCCTCAAGGACGAGAAGCTGGTGGTCACCCAGCCCACGGCCGGCTCCTTCCGCTGTTTCACGGCGGTGTGCACGCACCAGGGCTGCCTCGTGAACAAGGTGGAGGCCGGCACGATCGACTGCCCGTGCCACGGCAGCAAGTTCCAGATCACGGACGGCGCGGTGGCCCACGGCCCGGCCACCCGCCCCCTGGCGGAGAAGCAGATCACGGTGGCCCCGGACGGGGATATTTCGCTCGCTTAGGGCTGCCGCGCCCGCCTACGCTCCCCGGATGAACGACCGGACGACGCCCGCGGAAGCCCTGGACCTCACCCTCGTACGCGACCACACGATCTACGCGTGCGTGATGGGCTCCCGGGCGTTCGGCCTGGCGACGGAGGCGAGCGACACCGACCGGCGCGGCGTCTACCTCGCCCCGACCCCGCTCTTCTGGCGCTTCGAGAAGCCGCCGACGCACGTGGAGGGCCCGCGGGAGGAGGAGTTCTCCTGGGAGCTGGAGCGCTTCTGCGAACTGGCCCTGCGCGCCAACCCGAACATCCTGGAGTGCCTGCACTCCCCACTGGTGGAACGGCTGACCCCGCCGGGCGAGGAGCTCCTCTCCCTCCGGGAGGCCTTCCTGTCCCGCCGGGCGCACACCACCTTCACCCGGTACGCGATGTCCCAGCACGTCAAACTCGTCGCCGACGTCCGCATCCACGGCGCCCCGCGCTGGAAGCACGCCATGCACCTGTTGCGCCTGCTCCTGTCCTGCCGCGACCTCCTGCGCACGGGCCGCCTGACGATCGACGCCGCCGAGCACCGCGACCGCCTCCTCGCGGTCAAGCGCGGTGAACTGAGCTGGCCGGAGGTGGACGGCTGGATGACCCGCCTCCGGGAGGAGTCCGACACGGCGCTGACCGCCACCCCCCTCCCCCCGGACCCGGACCACGCCCGCGTGGCCGACTTCCTCCTCCGCACCCGCCGCACCTCGGCCCTCGCCGAGGCACATCCGTAACCGCGACCCGGACCGGCCGCGCGCATGGGGATGGCCCCCGTCCCCTCCCGGTGCGGGAGGGTACGGGGGCCATCCGTAGGGGTCACACGCCGATCAGCGGTGGCCGACGAGAATGTGCACGTCCGCCGTACCCGCCCGGGTGATCGCCGCCGACTTCCCGGTGAAGTCGAGCAGCTGCCACCCTTCCCAGTTCCCGCTGGCATAGCGGATGTTGTGGAAGGTGGACCCGTCGGGCGCCACGCTGACGAACTGCGCATCGCCGTTGGCCATGCCGGTCACGCCGAGGCTGATGGCGCCCTGGATGCCGTAGACCGGGCTCCAGCCCTGCCAGTTGCCGTTCGCGTACCGGATGTTGTGGTACGTGCGGCCGTCGTTGCCGACCGCCATGAACTGGGCATCGCCGTTCGGCAGGCCCGCGACCGCGATGGCCGAGGCTTCGAACCCGTTTCCGCCCTCGTACCCGGCCAGCGTGTTCCAGGGCTGCCAGTTCCCGTTGACGTAACGGACCGTGTGGTACAGCTTGCCGTCGAGCCCGACGATCACCAACTGCATGTCGCCGTTCGGCATCGCCGCAGTGGCCACCGAGCGGGCCTTCACGGTCGTCACCGGGTTCCAGCCCTGCCACGTGCCGTTGACAAAGCGGGCATTGTGGTAGATGCGGTCATCGCCGCCGATGGAGATGACCTGTGCGTCACCGTTGTACATACCGGCGATGGCAGCCCCGCGCGACGCCCAGGGGGCGCCTCCGGGGGTCTTGAGCAGCTCGAAGGGACTCCAGTTGCCGCTGGTGAACCGGGCCCTGTGGTAGAGGTTTCCGTCGTTGCCGGCTCCCAGGACCTGCAGCGAACCGTCGGGGGTCGAGGTGACCGCCTGCTGGCTCCCCTGGAATTCCGTGGCAGTGGCCACGCCGTTCAGCTTGCCGAACGGGCTCCACTCGCCGCCGGCCGGTCGCGACGCGTGGAAGAACGCGCCGCTGTTCGACGGGTACGGGTCCTTGCCCGCCGTCACCTTGCCGTAGGACAGCCAGCCGGCGCCGCTCGCGTTGTCGCCGCCGTTCCAGGCGTAGACGCTCGCGCTTCCGTTGACGCCCGAGATGATGAGGTCGGCGTTGGCGTCACCGCTGAACGCACCGAACTGCATCGAGTGGTGGTGGGGCGTCAAGCCGTTGGACACCTGGCCCAGCGACTGCCAGCCGCCGCCGGTGTCACCGCCCCTGTTCAGCCAGACCTCGACCAGCCCGCTGTTGTTCTTGAGCAGGTAGTAGTCGGCCTTGCCGTCACCGTCGTAGTCCGCCCACCGCACGCGGTCCTTCTCGTCGGTGAAGCCGTTGGTGACCTTGCCCAGTGCCTGCCACCCGCCGGCGCCGTCACCACCCTTGTTCAGCCAGACGGAGAAGGCTCCGGTGTCCGCGAAGGTCAGGTAGTCGGAGCGGCCGTCGCCGTCGAAGTCGGCGAGCCGGACCTTGCGCTGGTCGGTCGTCTGACCGGCGGAAACCTGTCCCAGCGACTGCCAGCCGTTCGATCCGCCGCCCTTGTTCAGCTGGACCGTCAACGACCCGTTGGGGTTGATGAGCTGGTAGTCGGCCTTGCCGTCGCCGTCGAAGTCGGCGAGGCGGACCCTCGTACGGTCGGTCGTCGTCGTCAGACCGTCGGAGACCTGGCCCAGCCACTTCCAGCCGCCGGCGGCGTCACCGCCGTTGTTCACCGACACCGAGACTGCGCCGTTGTCCGCGATGGTGACGTAGTCGAGCTTGCCGTCGCCGTCGAAGTCGGCCCAGCGGACGCGGTCGTCATCGTTGCCGACCTCGTTGCCGGCCACCGGGACCGTCCCCAGCTGGGTGTCGATCACGAACTGGCCGCTGAAGGCGATTCCGTTGGCGTCGGGCGTCTTGCCGGGCCACGCCACGACCTTGCCGTCGGCCTTGCGGGACCACAGGTCGGGGATGTTGTCGCCGGTGATGTCACCGACCGAGCCGAGCACCGGGTACGAGGCCTGCGTGACGGACGAACCGATCTTCACCCGGCTGGCGGGATTGCCCCAGGTGGTCGGGTCGAGCTTGCCGTTGACGCCCTTGCTGCCGTACGTACGGAAGATGTCACCGGTGGCGTTGTCACGCAGCCACAGGTCGGGGATGGTGTCGTTGTTGACGTCGCCGGGGGCGATGACGGTGAACTTGTCCCAGTCGCCGTTGCCGACCAGGACCGGCCCGCCGTCGTTGTCCAGGGTCTTCTGCGCACGGTTGCCGTAGTACGCCCACAGCTGCTTGCCCTGCTTGACCAGCAGGTCGGGGACGCCGTCGCCGTTGAGGTCACCGGCGGCGACCATCTGTTCGGCGTTGTACCAGTGGTCGTCGCCGGTCCAGTTCTCGTCACCGAAGCAACCGGTCTCCTCGTCCTTGACCGGGCAGCTCACGCCGAGTCTGATCGGCTTGTCGTTGACGGTCCCCCTGCCGTCGTTCGGGTAGATCGACAGGACCTTCTTCTTCTCGTTCTCCACGTAGTGGAGGGAGACGAGGTCGTTGTACCCGTCCGTGCCCCAGTCTCCGCGCGTGTCGGTCTGGGTGCCCGTGAACGACACACCGCCGCTGGTGGCCACGGTGAACTTGCTGTTGCCCTGCCCCGCGTACGTGAACAGCTGGCCCTTCGCGTCGACGGTCCAGATGTCGCGGATCCCGTCGCCGTTGAGGTCACCCGGCAGGTCGCGCTCCTGGGAGCGGTTCGCGTAGAACGTGTACTGCTGGGTGTCGGAGCGGTTGCCCGCCTGGTCCACGCTGTAGGCATAGACCGAGTGGGGTCCGGATCCGGGCGGCGTGATGGCCACGCTCCCGCCGGGCGCCACGGGCTTCATGCGGGGCTCGAAGTCGGTGTAGTACCAGATCTGCTTCACGTCCGTCTCGCCGTTGGCGCTGAAGGTGAAGGTTCCCTCTTTACGGGCCGTGCCCGTGATCGCGGGCCAGCCGTCCTTGCCGTCCGGGAACTGGACCGAGCTGACCAGCGGCAGCTTGCTCGGGCGGGTCCGGTCGACGGTGAACTTGCACGTGGTCGACCAACCGGAGTAGTTGCCGTCCTGGTCCTTGGCACGGACGTTCCAGGTGTAGTCACCCGTGGGCAGCTTCTCCGTCGGAACCGCCCAGGTCGCCACCTGTCCCCGGTTGGCGGGGATCGACGCGGTCGCCACCGGGGTGCTCTGCCCCGGCTTGAAGACCTGGAAGTCGGCCTGGAGGTTGCCGCCGTCCGGGTCGTCGATCGTCGCGTAGACGCCGACGGCCGTGTTGCCGATCAGGCCGCCCGCGGTGCAGGAGGTCGCCGGGTCCGTTCCGAGGGAGGAGGGAATCGCCGGCGGGTTGTTGTACTCGGTCTCGATGGTCAGGGTCTTCGGGTCGAAGCGCTTCCAGCCGAAGGTGTCCGACTCGTTGCCCGCGAAGAGGCCGACCGTGACGCTGGACCAGCTGCCGGCAGCGGCCTGCCGTATCAGCGCGGTCGCGTCGAACTCCAGGTTGCCGGCCGCGCAGTCGCTTCCCCAGCCCTTGGACTCGTTGACCGTGGCCAGAGGGGCACCGCCGAGCTTGGCGGGCTGGTTGTTCCAGGTGGTCGCGGACGAGATCGCCCCGACGTTCCAGAGCTGTACGGGCCGGGCCTGGCAGGACCAGGACCAGGTGTTGCGCACCCGCAGGGTCGACTTGTTGACCTGCGTGCCCTTGATGTTCGACGTGTCGATCTGGAAGAAGGAGCGGGAGAGGCCGTTCGTCTCGTTCTCGTAGCCGACGCGGACGTCGTCCTTGCTGTTCCAGTACGAGTTGGACGGGTACTTCTTGTAGACCCGCGTCCAGTTCAGCCGGTCGCCCCAGGCCCAGGACGGGTCGATGAAGACGGGGTACTTGGTCTGCGTGCCGGTCAGCAGCGCCTGGTCCGGCTTGATCTCGAGCGTGCCGTTCGCCACCGTCGCCGGCATGTGCGCGTCCTGCGCACCGGCGGGCGGAGTGAACACGTCGGCGGGCGCCTCCCCCGCGGTCGTCGCGCTCATCGCGGCCGCCGACCGCGACGACATCGTCTTCGACGCAGGGGCGGCAGCAGGGGCTTCGGCCTTGCTGGAGTCCCACATCAGCGGCGACGGGCTGGTGAACACCGTCTGCCCCGCGGGGTTGACCGCCGTGATGGCGCCGGTCCCCGCGTCGGTGGACACGTTCAGACCGACCGTGTCGAGCTTGAACTTCAGCGAGGCGAGCTCGGGGTTGGCGGCCGCGGCCGCCGTCTTCACCACGAGCAGCTGCGAGAAGCCCTCGACCTCGGCCTTCACCTGGAGGTCGACGTCCGGCAGCACGTTCGCGTACGTCGCCACGTTCGCCGCCAGCGTCGGCTTCGGCAGCGCCTTCGGCCAGGACAGCGACAGCGTCCGCCCGTCCTTCACACCCGTCAGCAGCGGACCCGTACCGCCACCGGAGAAGGACACCGACACCGTGGCGGCCTTCGAGACGACCTTCCCGTCCGCCGCGAACTGCAGCGTCGGATCGGTCGCCACCCACGCACCATCGCGCAGCACGCGCACAGGCGTCCCGTATTTCTTTACCGACCATTTACCAGTCGGCAGTGCCCAGCGGTCCGAGGACTCGGTTCGGGCCGAAACCAACTCATAAGGCTGACCCGTCTCCTTGGCCTTCTTCAGAGCGAAATCCTCTTCGCTCATGGAGCCATTGGCAACCGGATCGCCGGTGGCCGCAACAGCGGCCGACGGCGTCAGGACAACCAATCCGGACGCCGTTATTCCGCCTATCAAGGCCAGAGAGATTCCGGCCGAAACAAGGCGTCTATCTCGTCGACCCCAACGGGGTCTCCCCTCCACCACGCAAACTCCCCACCAGTTGGTACTTGGCTGATTCCGCGCGCGACTCTACCTGGGGCGCCATCCATCACATGCATCCTTACCTGCAACTTCATTGAAGGATGGGCACAGGCGTCCGATTTAACCCAACAAGATCGCCTTTGGTTTCATTGGATGCGGACAGCGGCAATTCTTGCGGTCTGACGATGTATCTGGTGGCCCAAATCACCCTGTTAGTCTGCGCTCCGAAACAATTCCAATAGAGCAGTTGGGGTGGGGTGTGAGACGATTTCGCACACGGGGACTTTCGGCGGCTGTGGCCGCCGCGGTTCTCGTCGGCGTGCTGCCTGGTGCAGCAATAGCGGCAGAGTCCAAGAAAGGACCGTCGCTCCCGGGGCTGAAGCAGCCGAAGGCAGTTCCGGTGGGGAAGGTTTCCGTTGGGGGCGCCAAGCGTCCGGACGCGGCGGCCGACAATTCATGGAAGAAGCAGAAGCCGAAGGCGAGCTGGCCCGCGGCCGGCTCCGCCGAGGTTTCCCTGGCCACGGGCGGAACCGCGGGCAAACTGCCCGTGGCTCTCTCCCCGGCCGACACGGGGCTGGCGAAGTCCGCCCTGCTGCAGAGCGGCCCGGCCGCCGGTGTCTCCAACCCCGGCCGGGTCAAGGTCGCGGTGGCCGACAAGGCGGCCGCCCGCAAGGCCGGCGTCGACGGCGTCCTGCTCTCGCTCGGCCGCTCGGACGGCATCGCGAACCCCGTCCCGGCCAAGGTCGAGGTGGACTACAACTCCTTCCGCCAGGCCTACGGCGGCGACTACGCCGCCCGCCTCCACCTGGTGGAACTCCCGGCCTGCGCCCTGACCACTCCCGAACGCCCGGAGTGCCGGACCCAGAAGCCGCTGCAGACCAAGAACGACACCCGCACCGGCAAACTGTCCACCCGGGTCAGCACCCCCGCCACCACGGGCACCGCAGCCAAGTCCGGCCAGAAGGCGATGTCCGCCGCGGCCGCGGCATCCGGCGGCGCCATGGTCCTCGCCGCGACCGCCGGCGCCGCCGGCCCGACCGGCGACTACAAGGCGACCTCGCTCCAGCCCTCGGGCTCGTGGACCGCGGGCGGCTCGACCGGAGCCTTCAACTGGTCCTACCCGATCGAGGTTCCCTCCGTACCCGGGACCGTGGACCCCCAGATCAGCCTGGGCTACAGCTCCCAGTCCGTGGACGGCCGCATGGCGGCCTCGAACAACCAGGCCTCGTGGATCGGTGACGGCTGGTCCTGGGAACCCGGCTTCATCGAGCGCCGGTACAAGTCCTGCGAGGACGACAAGACCGGCGGCACGAACACCACCAAGGTCGGCGACCTCTGCTGGTTCAACGACAACGCCACCCTGTCCCTGGGCGGCAAGTCGACCGAGCTCGTCTACGAGGCGGGCAAGGGCTGGCACCCGGCCTCCGACTCCGGGGAGAAGGTCGAGAAGCTCACCGGCGCCACCAACGGCGACAACGACGGTGAGCACTGGAAGGTCACCACGACCGACGGCACCCAGTACTTCTTCGGCCTGAACCGCCTTCCCGGCTGGAAGGACGCCTCGACCCCGACCACCAACTCGGCCTGGACCGTGCCGGTCTTCGGCAACCAGGCGGGCGAGCCCTGCTACAACGCCTCGTTCGCGAACGGCTGGTGCCAGCAGGCCTGGCGCTGGCAGCTCGACTACGTGGTCGCCCCCGGCGGCGACGCGATGGCGTACTACTGGAAGACCGAGACCAACAACTACGGCCGCAACGTGTCGTCGACCACGGGCAAGGGCACGGTCACCCCGTACGTCCGCAGCGGCTGGCTCGACCACATCGACTACGGCCTGCGCTCCGACACCGTCTACAGCGCCAAGGCGATGGGCCAGGTCACGTTCGACGTGGCCGAGCGCTGCCTGACGGGCTGCGGCACCTTCGACGAGACGAACGCCAAGAACTGGCCGGACAGCCCGTACGACCAGTTCTGCAAGGACGGCTCCACGGAGTGCAAGAACCAGTTCTCCCCGACGTTCTGGACCCGGATGCGCCTGACCGGCATCAACACCAAGGTCCTGACCGGCGGCCAGTACAAGGACGTCGACTCCTGGGCCCTCGCCCAGGACTTCCCGCCCTCCGGCGACGGAATATCGACCCCGCTCTGGCTGAAGTCCATCACCCACACGGGTAAGGCCGGCGACGGACCCGACATCACGCTGCCGCCGGTGACCTTCGCGGGCGAGCAGAAGGCCAACCGCGTCGACAAGACCGGCGACGGCCTCGCCCCCTTCATCCGCCTGCGCCTCTACCAGATCACCACGGAGACGGGCGGCACCATCGGCGTCACCTACTCCCAGCCCGACTGCACGGACACGACCCTGCCCAAGCCGGACGAGACCAACACCACTCGCTGCTACCCGGTCAAGTGGGCCCCGGAGGGTCCGACCGCGAAGGTCGACTGGTTCAACTCGTACGTCGCCACCCAGGTCGTGGAAGGCGACAACCTCGCCGCCACCCCGGACAAGGTGACCTCGTACGACTACCTCGGCGGCGCCTCCTGGACCAAGGAGACCAGCGAGTTCAGCAAGGCCGAGAACCGCGTCCATTCCGTGGCGCGCGGCTACGAGCGCGTCCAGACCCGCACCGGCGCGGCCGGTGACCCGCGGCTCCTGACCGAGAGCCGCTATTTCCGCGGCCTCGACGGCAAGGACGTCAAGGACTCGACCGGCGCAGCCGTCACCGACCGCGAGGAGTTCGCCGGCAAGGCCCGCGAGAGCGTCACGTACAACGGCGACGACACCGCCAAGCCGATCAGCGCCACCTCGTACACCCCCTGGCGGTCGGCCGCGGTCGCGACCCGCACCCGCCCCGGGCTGCCCGACCTCGTCTCGTACAAGACCGGCACCGAGAAGGAGTCGACCCGCACCACCGTCTCCACCGGTACCCGCACCACGGAGAAGGTCCAGCACTACGACGAATACGGCATGATCGACACCGTTTCCGAGACCGGCGACACCGCCAAGACCGGGGACGAGAAGTGCACCACCACCAGCTACGCCCGCAACACCGGCAGCTGGATCCTCGGCAGCGTCAGCCGCGTCGAGACCGTCGCCGTCCCGTGCGGCACCACGGTCAACCGTCCGGCCGACGTCGTCTCGGACACCCGCACCTACTACGACAACGCCGCTCTCGGCTCGGTTCCGGGCACCGGTCTCGTCACCAAGACGGAGACGATCAACGGCAAGGGCGACGGCTACGACGTCCAGTCGACCGTCCCGAGCACGTGCGGGCCCGCCAAGAACCAGCTCTGCTACGACGTCTACGGACGCCGGCTCGCCGCGGCCGACGCCTACGACAAGGTCACCACCACGGCGTACACCCCGGCGACGGGCGAGGTGCCCACGTCGACGGTGTCGACCAACGTGAAGGGGCACGTCACCACGACGGTCAGCGACCCCTACCGGTCGCAGCCGCGCCAGGTGACCGACGCCAACAGCAAGGTCACCACGACCGAGTACGACGCGCTCGGCCGCCTCGCCAAGGTCTGGCTGCCCACCAGGTCGGCCACCACGTACCCCGACTCGCCGAACCAGTCGTTCGAGTACCTGATCCGCAACGACGGCCCGATCGTCGTGACGACCAGGATGCTCACCCACGACAGCCAGTACTCCACGAGTTACTCCATCCGCGACGGCCTGCTGCGCCAGCGGCAGACCCAGCAGCCGTCCCCCGACGGCGCCGGCCGACTGCTCACCGAGGTGTCCTACGACACCCGCGGCCTGGCCTGGCGCAACTCCGGCACCTACTACGCCGCCGGGACCCCGGAGGCCGTCCTGGTCACCGGCCAGGAGCTGAACTACCCGGCGTCCACCGACACCGAGTACGACGGTGCCGGCCGGACCACCGCGGTCATCTCCAAGAAGTTCGGCGACGAGACCAAGCGCACCGTCACCAGCTACACCGGTGACACCACCACGGTCGTCCCGCCCCAGGGCGGCACCGCCACGACCACGGTCGTCGACGCGCTCGGCCGGACGGTCGAGCTCAAGCAGTACACGGACGCGGCGCGCACCGCCTCCCAGTCCACGCTCTACAGCTTCAACAGGCTCGGCCAGCTCGAGCAGTTGACCGACCCGTCGAACGCGAAGTGGAAGTACGCCTACGACGTCCGCGGCCGCAAGGTCCAGACGGACGATCCCGACAAGGGCCTCAGCACGACCGCCTACGACAAGGGCGACCGGGTCACGGACGTCACCGACGCCCGGGGCGTCACGCTCCACACCGACTACGACGACCTGGGGCGCAAGACCTCGGTCTCGAAGGACGGCACCCGCCTCACGTCGTGGGAGTACGACACCGTCGCCAAGGGCCAGGCCTCCAAGGCGACCCGCTGGATCGACGGCCAGGCGTACGAGTCGGCCGTCACCTCGTACAACAGCCTGTACCAGCCGACCGTCACCCAGGTCACGATCCCGGCGTCCGCCGAGACCGGGACGCTGGCCGGCACCTACAAGTGGACCACCTCGTACAACCCGAACACCGGCCAGGTCATGTGGACCAAGCAGCCGGCCGTCGGTGACCTGCCCGCCGAGACGGTCACCAACGGCTACACCGCCGTCACGGGCCTGCTCGACAGCGTCGGCGCTGGCACCGACCCGCTCGTCTCGGCCACGACGTACGACCACTACGGACGCGCGATCCGCCAGGAGTCCGGTGAATTCGGCCGGCACGTGTGGACGACCACCGAGTACGACGAGCACACCGGCGCCGTGAACCGCTCGTACGCCGACCGCGAGGTCGCGCCGCAGCGGATCGAGGACACCAAGTACGGCTACGACCTGTCCGGCAACATCACGTCCATTGCCACGGCCACCGGCCAGGACGCCCTGCGCAGCACCGACACGCAGTGCCTCCGGCTGGACGCGCTGGGCCGGATCACCGAGTCCTGGACCAACACGGGTGAGCAGTGTGCCGCGGCGCCCTCTCCCTCCGTGGTGGGCGGCCAGGACGCGTACTGGAACACGTACACCTACGACGCCCTCGGCAACCGGAAGACCGAGACCAACCACAAGACGGCCTCGGGTCCGGCCTCCGACACGCTGCGCACCTACGCCGCTCCGACCGCCGGCAAGCACGACCTGCCCAAGGTCACCCAGACCGGCACCGCGCCGCATGACGAGACCTTCGCCTACGACGCCGCGGGCAACACCAGGACCCGCAAGATCGGAGGCGCTGCCGAACAGACCCTGAACTGGGACGACGAGGGCCACCTGGCCTCCGTCACCGCCGGCGCCACCGAGGTGGCCCGCTACCGCTACACGCCGGAGGGTCAGCGCCTCCTGAACAAGGACGCGACCGGGACCACGCTCTACCTCCCGGCCGGCAACGAGCTCCGCCTCGCGTCGGGCAAGCTCACCGGCACCCGGTACTACGCGGCGGGCACGGAGACCGTCGCCATGCGGACCGGCACCAAGCTCGCCTTCCTGCTCAACGACCACCACAACACCACGACCACGCAGATCACCGCCGACGCCGCGCAGGCCGTCACGCGGCGCAAGACCACCGTCTTCGGTGGCGCGCGCGGCAGCAAGCCCGCCGACTGGTCCGGGGACAAGGGCTTCGTGGGCGGCACGAACGACGGGGCCACCGGCCTCGTCCACCTCGGGGCCCGCGAGTACGACCCGTCGGTCGGCCGGTTCATCTCGGTGGACCCGGTCTTCCTGACGGACGACCCGCGTCAGCACAACGCCTACCAGTACGGCAACAACAACCCCGTCAACAACGCGGACCCGACCGGCGAGGCGCTGGAAGAGTGCGCGAGCGGCATGTACAAGTGCCACAACGGCAACGACCCGTACGACTACGGAAATCGCTACGAGACCATCGTGAACGCCGTGGGCGGCACCCTGGCCCCCGACTACGTCGAGCGCAAGCAGCGCGAACGCTCGGCCTGCCGCCACGACCCCGACTGCAAGGGCGGCGGCTCCTCCGGCTCGTTCGGTTCGAGCAGCCGGCACTCGGAGGCGCCCAAGCCGAAGCCCAAATCGCACCGCAGTGTTCTGGACACCATCTCCGGTGGCCTCAAGAACGCATGGGACGCGACCAAGAACTCGGCCGTCGGGCAGTGGGTCGGAGACCACTGGGACGACATCAAGGTGGGTCTGACCATCGCCGGGTTCGCGGCCTGTCTCATCGCCACGGTCGGGACCTGCATGGTGGTGGGAGCCGCCATCGCCGTCACCAAATTCGGCGGTGACTGGATCGCCACGGGCAAGGCCGACCCCACGGCGCTGGCCAAGGACCTGGCCTGGGTCGCCGTCGGCGGAGGCGCCGCGGCAGCGTTCGGCCGGGCCACCGGAGCCGCACAGACGTGGTCGCAGGCGTACAAGACCAACGCCTTCGTCCGCGAGCCGTCGGTGCGCCTGGTCACCCCTGCCAACAGCCTCAAGCCCGCCGTCATGCACCAGACGACCCGGGTGAGGTGGGGCGACACCACGGCCAACATGAGCGTGAACGCCGGATTCAACACCATGTTCTGCGGTTCGGGGAACGCCAGCCTCGGCGCCATCGGACAGGGACATGGGGGGTACAAGGGCTCCTGCTAGAAAGAACGCGTACGGTCCGGCACGGGGCTCTCGCCCCGTGCCGGACCGGCCATCAGCAATCCGACAAGGGGTACGGCCATAAAACCGACGCGACCGAAGACTTTGCGGCGCACATCGTTCACGGCGCTTTCGGTGCTGTTCACCGCCCTTTTCGGTGGCGCCGCCCTCGTGATCGGGGTGGTCATGGCCTCCGACGGCCTTGACCGCGCCGCCCTGGAGGTCATGGCCGCCTGTCTGGGCGTGGTCGCCTTCTGCCGCCGGATCACCGGATCGCGCATCGTCCTCGACCGGCGGGGGGTGACCATCGTGAACCCGGTGTTCACCTACGAGGTCCCGTACCGGTACGTGGCCAGGGTGGAGAACGACCGGCGGGGCAACCTGGTCGTCACCACCTCCCAGGCGGTCGAGATCTCTTCCGTCGGGTACGCGGGCTCGATCATCGACAACTTCGTCGGGAGCACCGACAAGGCCGTGGCGCAGATCAAGGCCGCGCTCGCCGAGCGGCGCGACCTCCGCGGGGACGCCGCCCCGGTCCGGCGGTGGACGCGGGCATGGGTGGCCGACGTCTGCACGGTCGGGATGGTCGTCTGCGTCGTGCTGGCCCTCGTCGCCGGCCCCTGACCGGAACGCACCCGCCAGAGCCCCCGCCGGAGCGTTTCCGGCGGGGGCTCCCGCTTGTACGGCTCGACCTTGTGCGGCCCGTCCCTGTAGGGCCCGTCACACGTCCCAGAGGGTGCCGAACGTGAGGAGTTCGGTCCGGTACTCGATGCGGGCCTCCCAGTCGCGGGGCCAGACGTCCGCGCCGAGGTGGGCGCCGGCGAAGGCGCCGGCCAGGCAGGCGATCGAGTCCGAGTCGCCCTTCGTGCAGGCCGCTCGGCGCAGGGCCGTCAGGGGTTCCTCCGGGAAGAGGAGGAAGCACTGGAGGGCCGTGGCGAGGGCCTCCTCCGCGATCCAGCCGTCGCCCGTCGTCAGGCACGGGTCCGTTTCCGGGGAGGGGGACTTCAGCGCCGCCGTCAGGCGGTCCAGTACCGCCAGGCACTCGTCCCAGCCCCGGGCCATGAAGGACTCCGGCGAGGCGTCCGACGCCGTGCGCATCCAGAGGTCGCCCAGCCAGCGCTCGTGGTAGCGGGTGCGGTGGTGCAGGGCGTACGAGCGCAGCTGCCCGACCAGGCCCGTCACCTCGGTGCCCTGCGCGAGGAGGTGCACCGCCCGGGCCGTCAGGTCGGAGGCCGCGAGGGCCGTCGGGTGGCCGTGGGTGAGGGCCGACTGGAGCTGGGCCGCGCCGGCGCGCTCCTCCTCCGTCCAGCCGGGGACCAGGCCCACCGGGACCACTCGCATGTTCGCCCCGCAGCCCTTCGAGCCGGTCTGGCTCGCGTCCCGCCAGTCCCGGGAAGGGTCGTTCAGCAGGCCGCACGCCCGCAGGCAGGTGTTGCCGGGCGCCCTGTTGTTCTCCGGGGAGTGGTACCAGGCCACGAACTCCTCCCGGACCGGGCCCGCGAGGAGACCGGGGTCCAGGGGCCCGCGCTCCCCCGCCGTCCGTATGCCGCGCGCCAGGGCCAGCGTCATCTGGGTGTCGTCCGTGACGATCGCCGGGTTCGGCAGCCGCATCCCGCGCCACGGGCCGGTCTTCGCCAGGATCGACGGGACGTCGTTGAACTCCGTCGGGAAGCCCAGCGCGTCGCCCAGGGCGAGGCCGATCAGGGCCCCCGTCGCCGGCCGCTTCTTCGGAGTCAGGGTCATTTCGGGTGTCCTTCCGTGGGACGGAGCAGGGGCGGGTGGAGGGCGGTCGCCGGGCCCGCCCGGTACAGCGCGGCCGGTTTGCCGCGGCCCCCGGTCAGGCGGGCCGCCCCCGGAACCGCCTCGACGAAGCCGGGCGTCGCCAGCACCTTGCGGCGGAAGTTGGGGCGGTCCAGGGCGGTGCCCCAGACGGTCTCGTAGACGGACTGGAGCTCCCCGAGGGTGAATTCGGGCGGGCAGAAGCCGGTGGCCAGGCAGGTGTACTCCAGCTTCGCGCCGACCCGGGACCGGGCGTCCGCCAGGATCAGCGCATGGTCGAAGGCCAGGCCGGCCGCCTCCGCCACCGGCACCCAGCGCGCCTGCGTCGCGTCCCCGCCGCCCTCCGCCGCCGGCTCCGGCATGTCCGGGACCAGGGCGGTGAAGGCCACCGAGACCACCCGCATCCGCGGATCGCGGTCCGGTTCGCTGTACGTGCGCAGCTGCTCCAGGTGCAGCGCGGCGACGACCGCCTGCGACAGGCCGGTCTCCTCCGCCAGCTCCCGGCGGGCCGCCGTCTCCGCGGACTCCCTCGGCAGCACGAAGCCGCCCGGGAGCGCCCAGGCCCCCTCGTACGGCTCCTGCCCGCGCCGGATCAGCAGGACGTGCAGCGCGCCGCCCCGGACAGTGAACACCGCGAGGTCGACCGTCACCGCGAACGGCTCGAACGCGTGCGGGTCGTAGGCCGCCGTCGTCATCGGTGCTCCGGCAGCGGGTCCGCGAACTGCCAACCGCCGGCCAGCAGTGCGTCGACGGCCTGGACGGCCTGCGCCAGCCGCGCCCCGCGGTCCCCGCGCACGGTCAGGAAACGCCTGCCGGTGGCCGCGAGTTCCGTGCGGAAGCGTTCCGTCATCCAGGGCCGCAGGTGCTCGCCGTCGCGCAGCCCGTCGTCCTCGAAGGGCACGTCCGCGTGGTCCGTCAGCAGGTACAGGTCCCGGTGGGTCAGCGCGGCGATCTTCTCGACCTCTTCGCTCCGGCCTCCCGTGTACCGCTCGTGCCAGATGCCCGTCGCGAAGGAGTCGGTGTCGCAGATCAGCACCGGCGAGCCCGACCGCGCCGCCCGCTCCTCCTCCGCGTCCTGCCGCCGTGCGATCACCGGGAACTCCTCCGATCCGAAGGAGACGTCCTCCCAGGTCGCCGCCGGGTCCGCCGCGCGGGCCGCCGCCAGCTTCTCCTCGCTGTAGGTGCGCCCGTACTCCGCGACCCAGCCCGTCCCGGCCCACACCCCGCCCCGCGCCCGGTAGTGGTCCGCGAGCGCCCGCGACAGGGTCGTCGTACCGGTCGACTCGGCGCCGAGCACGACGATCCGCCGGGTCAGGGCCGCGCGTACGCCGGGACCCAGGAACTCCCAGTTCCCGACCGGGTCGGCCCGTACCGCCGTACCGGAGACGGGGAAGCGGGTCCGCCCCGGGTCTACGCAGACCTCCTCGGCCCCGAACCGCCGGGCGAGCTCCGCCCCGTACTCCTCCGAGGTGAAGACGGCGTCGACGCGCCCCGGCACCGCGCCCCGGAAGACCGCCATGTGCGCCTCCCAGACGGCCGGGTCGTGCAGGTCGACCGGGATGTCGTCGACCGCGCCGACGACCTCGGCCCCCGGGTGCGCCTCGCGCATCCAGGCCACCCGGTCGGCGAGCGGCACCGATTCCACCGAGGCCGCGCACACCAGCACGGTCAGCCGCTCGCACTGCTCCCGGGCGGTGCGCACGAGGTGGTGGTGGCCGGCGTGCGGCGGGTAGAACTTGCCGAGGACCAGGCCGTGGGCGTAGCGCCGCTCGCCGCTCATGCCGTCGCCTCCGCCGCCGTACGGGCGCCGCGCACCGGCATCGTCCGGCGCCAGCCGAGCAGGCCCACCACGCAGAGCGCGAGGAAGCCGGCGTACAGGACCGAGGTCAGGTACAGCCCCTTGTACGCGTAGAGCGGGATGTAGACGAGGTCGGCGGCGATCCACAGCCACCACGACTCGACGAGCTTGCGGCACTGGCCGTAGGTGGCCATGAGCGAGAGCCCGGTGGTCAGCGCGTCCCAGAACGGGACGGTGGAGTCGGAGACCCGGCTCAGCAGGAGCGTGAGCCCGAGCACCCCCACCGCCCCCGCCGCGGCCAGCACGGCCCATTCGGTGCGCGTGGTGCGGCGCACCGGCAGGGCCTCGGCGGTTCCTGGTCCACCCCCGTGGGTCCAGGACCACCAGCCGTACGCGGCGAGGGCGATGAAGACGATCTGGAGTCCGGCGTCGGCGTACAGGCCGGACTGGGCGAAGAGCACGATGAAGAAGACGTTGTTCGCGATGCCGATGGGCCAGTTCGCGACGTGCTGCCGGGCGACGAGCCAGACGCACAGGGCTCCGGTGGCGAAGCCCAGGATTTCGGTCCAGCTCATGACGGCCGACCCCCCTCGTTCTTTAATAGTCATGTTGACTATAAACAGCGGGGCGGGTCCCTGACAAGCGAAAAGCCCGCAGTGCCACGTGGGCACTGCGGGCTTCTCCCAGCCGTTGGGCGAGGGCTACAGACCGACCTCGCGCATGAGCATGCCGACCTCGGTGTTGGTCAGGCGGCGCAGCCAGCCGGACTTCTGGTCGCCCAGCTCGATCGGGCCGAAGGAGGTCCGTACGAGCTTCTCGACCGGGAAGCCGGCCTCGGCCAGCATCCGGCGGACGATGTGCTTGCGGCCCTCGTGGAGGGTCACCTCGACCAGGTAGTTCTTGCCGACCTGGTCGACGACGCGGAAGTGGTCGGCGCGGGCGTACCCGTCCTCCAGCTCGATGCCGTCCTTGAGCTTCTTGCCGATGTCGCGCGGCAGCGGGCCGGTGATGGCGGCGACGTACGTCTTCTTCACGCCGTACTTCGGGTGCGTGAGGCGGTGGGCCAGCTCACCGTGGTTGGTGAGCAGGATGATGCCCTCGGTCTCCGTGTCGAGCCGGCCGACGTGGAACAGGCGGGTCTCGCGGTTGGTGACGTAGTCGCCCAGGCACTGGCGGCCGTCCGGGTCCTCCATGGTGGAGACGACGCCGGCGGGCTTGTTCAGCGCGAAGAACAGGTGCGACTGGGTGGCGACCGTCAGGCCGTCCACCTTGATCTCGTCCTTCGGCTGGACGCGCTTGCCCTGCTCCAGCACGATCTCGCCGTTGACCTCGACGCGGGCCTGCTCGATGAGCTCCTCGCACGCGCGGCGCGAGCCCATGCCCGCACGGGCGAGCACCTTCTGCAGGCGCTCGCCCTCCTGCTCGGCGCCCGGGAAGGTCTTCGGGGTCTTGATCACGGGCTTGTCGGCGTACCGGTCGCGCACGCGCTCCTCGATCCGCGCGTCCAGCTCGCGGGGGCGGGACTGGCCGCTGCGGCTGCCGGGGCCGCGGCGCGGGCCGCCGGCCCCGCCGATGCCGGGGGTCTTGGAGGTGCGGGGACCGCCCTTGGCGCCACCGCGCGCCGCGTCGCCGCGGGCACCGCCGCCGCGGTTGCCGTCGGCCGCGCCGCGGGCACCGCCACCGCCGGCCTTGGCACCGCCGCGGCCGTTGCGCTCGCCCTCGGGGCCGACGTCGTAGCGGCGCTCCTCGGGGCGGGGGTTGCGGATGCGGGGCGCGGGCTCGCGGTCGCGGTCGGAGCCGCCGCCCTGGTAACCGCCACCGCCGCCGCCCTGGTAACCGCCGCGGGAGCCGCCGGAGCTGCCGCCGCGGGAGCCGCCCTGGTAGCCGCCGCCGGAGCCGCCGGAGCTGCCGCCGCGGGAGCCGCCCTGGTAGCCGCCGCCGGAGCTGCCGCCGCGGGAGCCGCCTCCCGAGCCGCTGCCGCCGGAGCCGCCACCGCGGTAGCCGCCACCGCCGCCGCTGGAGCTGCCGCCGCGGGAGTTACCACGCCCGCCGCCGCCACCGCCGCCGCTGTTCCTGTTGCCACCGTTGCCGTTGCCGCTGCTTCGCATCAAAGTTCCGTCGTCTTGTCGTCTTCATCGGTATCCGGTGCATCCGGATCGAACGACGGAACACCCTCTTGCGTCTCGGCTTCGATCGCGTCCGCCTCGGGGAGGAAGGGCGCGAGCTCCGGGAGCTCGTCCAGGCCGCGCAGGCCCATCCGCTCCAGAAAGTAGTTCGTCGTCCTGTACAGGATCGCACCTGTTTCGGGTTCCGTGCCCGCCTCGGCCACCAGACCGCGCTGGAGCAGGGTCCGCATGACACCGTCGCAGTTCACTCCGCGGACCGCCGAGACCCGTGATCGGCTCACCGGCTGGCGATACGCGACCACCGCCAGAGTCTCCAGGGCCGCCTGGGTCAGCCGGGCCTGCTGCCCGTCCAGCACGAAGCGCTCGACGGCGTCGGAGTACTCCGCGCGGGTGTAGAACCGCCAGCCGCCGGCGACGAGCCGCAGCTCGAAGCCGCGCCCCTGGACGGTGTACTCGTCGGCCAGCTCGCGCAGGGCGTCCGCGACCTCCCGCGGGGTGCGGTCCAGCACCTTGGCGAGGTGCGCCTCGGTCGCGGGCTCGTCCACGACCATCAGGACGGCCTCCAGGGCGGGCTTCAGCTCGAGCCCGGCCACGTCGCTCATTCCTTGACCTCCACGATCCGGTCGAACTCGTCGGTGACGGTCGGCATCCCGTCGCCGTCCCCGCCGCTCCAGCGGACGGTGAGCGTCATCAGGGCCTCCTCCTGGTCGAGGACCACCGCCTTCTCGCGGTAGAGCTCCAGGAGGGCCAGGAAGCGCGCGACGACGGTGAGGGTGTCGTCGGTGTCCTCGGTCAGCTCCTGGAAGGTTGCCTCGCCGCGCGCCTTGAGCAGCGCGACCACGACCGCGGCCTGTTCCCGGACGCTGACGAGCGGGGCGTGGATGTGGTCCACGTACACCTGGGGCTTCGCCTTGGGCTGCATGGCCTTGACCGCGAGCCGGGCGAGGCCCTCGGCGCCGATGCCGATGACGACCTCGGGCAGCAGCTCGGCGTGGTGGTCCTCCAGGCCGACGGTGCGCGGGTGGCGGCGGCCCTCGTCCTCGGCGCGCCGCTCGAAGATCTCGGCGATCTGTTTGTACGCGCGGTACTGGAGCAGCCGGGCGAAGAGCAGGTCGCGTGCTTCCAGCAGCGCGAGGTCCGCCTCGTCCTCGACCTCGGCGGCCGGCAGCAGGCGGGCGGCCTTCAGGTCGAGGAGGGTGGCGGCGACCACGAGGAACTCGGTCGCCTGGTCTAGGTCCCAGTCGGGGCCCATGGCACGGATGTGCGCCATGAACTCGTCGGTCACCTTGGAGAGGGCCACCTCGGTGACGTCGAGCTTGTGCCGGGAGATCAGCTGGAGCAGGAGGTCGAAGGGCCCCTCGAAATTGGCCAGCCGCAGCGTGAACCGCCCGTCGGACTGCGCCCCGACGGCCGCGGCCGGGTCCTGCACGGCGGCAGACGCCTTCGCCGCGCCCTCCACGGGCTCCTGCGGGGCCCCGGCGGGGGCCTGTACGGGCGCGGGGTCCTCGATGGGGTCCTCGCCCGGCCCCGGCGCCACAGGCCCCTCAGGGGCCGCGTGGGGGTCTCGCGGCCCGGACGCGGCCTGGGCGCCCGGCCCGCGCCCCAGACTGCGGCGGGCGGGGCGGCTGGGATCTGCGGGAGCGGGCATCACGGTCCAAGGCGGTACGGAGGGGGTGTCGGTCGGCCGGAGCCAGCCCCAAGGCTGCCACGCCCCGCCCACCTCCCTCCCCCGGACCCGCCCGGAGGACGGAAGCCGCAGAGCCGGAAGCGGCGGGGGGCGGGGTGGGGGGCGGGAGCCGCCGGGGCGGGAGCGGGAGGTCGACCGGCGGGACGGGGGCGGCAGCCGCCGGGGCGGAAACGGGAAGTCGACCGGCGGGACGGGGGGCGGCAGCCGCCGGGGCGGAAACGGGAAGTCGACCGGCGGGGCGGGGGGCGGCAGCCGCGTGGGCCGGAGCGGGAAAGTCGATCGGCGGATCAGGGGGCAGGAGACGCGGGAGCGGGAGCGTGCAATCCCCACCGGGGCTGCGGTCAAGGCAGGCCCGGTGCCCGCCCTCCTCGCCTTCCGACAGCCCGTCACGGGCCCGACTGTCGGATGTGGCACCGGTCACCACGGGTGTGAGGGCCCACCGGCCCGAAATCCCCGCCAGGTCGGCATCAGCCACCGTCACGACCAGCGGTCAGGTCCGCAAGTGACGCGCAGGGCGGGCACAGGGGGTAGAACGACGAACGGAGCGTCTCAAGGCGCGGGGAAGACGGCCCGCAGGCCGCGTCCGGCATCAGGCCCGGCGGGCAGGGGCGGCTTCGGGCCTGCCCGCAGGATCACACCCCGCACTCCACCGACACCGCCCCACCAGAGCCACCACCATCACCACCCCGCACAACCAGCAACCGCCTACCGGCGGCCGGAAGCGACGCGCAGGGCAGGCACACGGGGCAGAACAACGAACGGGGCGTCTCAAGGCGCGGGGAAGACGGCCCGCAGGCCGCGTCCGGCATCAGGCCCGGCGGGCAGGGGCGGCTTCGGGCCTGCCCGCAGGATCACACCCC
>NZ_JBIASZ010000025.1:0-27615 GCF_042891345.1 Streptomyces sp. NPDC001903 | reverse complement strand
GCCCGCAGGCCGCGTCCGGCATCAGGCCCGGCGGGCAGGGGCGGCTTCGGGCCTGCCCGCAGGATCACACCCCGCACTCCACCGACACCCGCCCCACCAGAGCCACCACCATCACCACCCCGCACAACCGCCTACCGGCGGCCGGAAGCGACGCGCAGGGCGGGCACACGGGGCAGAACAACGAACGGGGCGTCTCAAGGCGCGGGGAGGACGGCCCGCAGGCCGCGTCCGGCATCAGGCCCGGCGGGCAGGGGCGGCTTCGGGCCTGCCCGCAGGATCACACCCCGCACTCCACCGACACCCGCCCCGCCGAAGCCACCACCATCACGCCGCCCGCCGCCCGCCACCCGCCGCTCAGGCCGTCAGCGGCCGCGGAGTCTGCGGACCAGGATGCTCGCGTCGCCGCGGGACTCCAGGTCCGCGAGCACGACCGCCACGGCCTCGCGGACGATGCGGCCGCGGTCCACGGCCAGCCCGTGCTCGCCGCGCAGCACCAGCCGCGCGTGCTCCAGGTCCATGAGCTCCTCGGCGGAGACGTAGACCGTGATCTTCTCGTCGTGCCGTTCGCGCCCGCTGGGCCGGCGGTTGGCCCCGCGGCCCTGGCCCTTGCCCCGCCGGGGCTCCGGGCTGACAGAACCTTCCTGCGAACGCCGGGGTGCGACCACCGACTCCGGCCCGGCCGCCACGGCCTCCCGGCTGCGGCCCTCGCCCGCCGAGCCCTCCGCCGACGCCGCCGCGTGCTCCCCGGCGGTCGACTCCTCCGGGCCCCGCCTCGGTGAGGACGACTGCAGCGCCATCCCCCCGGTCGTACGGAACAGTTCGTCGGCTCCGGGCAGACTCACTCGGCGTGACACCGGGCGAGCACCTCCCTGGCCAGCTGGCGATAGGCGGCGGCCCCGACGGAGTTGGAGGCGTACGTGGTGATGGGCTCGCCGGCGACCGTGGTCTCCGGGAAGCGCACCGTACGGCCGATGACCGTGTGGTAGACGTGGTCGTCGAAGGCCTCGACGACGCGCGCCAGCACCTCGCGGCTGTGCACCGTGCGGGAGTCGTACATCGTGGCGAGGATGCCGTCGAGCTCCAGCTCCGGGTTGAGCCGCTCCTGCACCTTCTCGATGGTCTCGGTCAGCAGGGCGACACCGCGCAGCGCGAAGAACTCGCACTCCAGCGGCACGATGACCTTGTGAGCCGCCGTCAGGGCGTTCACGGTCAGCAGGCCGAGGGAGGGCTGACAGTCGATCACGATGTAGTCGTAGTCGGCCATCAGGGGCTTCAGCGCCCGCTGCAGCGTCGACTCTCTCGCGACCTCGCTGACCAACTGCACTTCCGCAGCGGACAGGTCGATGTTGCTCGGCAGCAGGTCCATGTTGGGGACCGCCGTCTTGAGCAGCACCTCGTCGGCCGACATGCCCCGCTCCATGAGCAGGTTGTAGACCGTCAGGTCGAGTTCCATCGGGTTCACGCCGAGGCCCACGGACAGCGCGCCCTGTGGGTCGAAGTCGACGAGCAGCACGCGGCGCCCGTACTCGGCGAGCGCCGCACCCAGGTTGATGGTCGACGTGGTCTTGCCCACGCCGCCCTTCTGGTTGCACATCGCGATGATCTTCGCCGGACCGTGGTCGGTCAGCGGACCCGGGATCGGGAAGTACGGCAGCGGCCGTCCGGTCGGGCCGATCCGCTCCCGGCGCTGGCGGGCAGCGTCGGGGGCGAGGGTGGCCGCGTACTCGGGGTCGGGCTCGTACTCCGCGTCCGGGTCGTAGAAGTGCCCTTCGGGCACGCTTTCATAGTCGGCGAAACCCACGGGCTTTTCGCCGCTCAGGTCGCCGGCCCTGGAGTTCACGTCTAGGCCGTCCATGCTCTTTTGGGGCGTCGTCATGTGCTGGTGGTTTGCGAAGGTGCGGACCGCGACGGAGCCGACCGCTTCGAGCCCGCCGGATCCTTGGCCCCGGTCTGGCGTCCCTGCTCGACCACCTCCGGGAGCAAATGTCGACTCATTCACAAGTCGTCTTACCTCCTCGGACGTGACCAGGACACTTATCGATAGGTCAGCGTGGCACCATGCCGACGGTTGGCGACTCTATGGCGTGTCACCACTCAGCGGCAACACAATCCGTCGGACCGGCAACGATGTGTCGGCAACCGAACACCACTCTGTCAAGGGCGTCCGGGCCGTCACCGCGAAGTTTCGCGGGTGTGCGAAAGGGTTAAAGGGTTACGTTCGAGGCGAGTTGAGCCCCGCCCGTCCGCACCCCGCAAACGCCTCCGGCCGGACCTTGGGGGCAAGGTCCGGCCGGATACGTGAGATTGACGTCAGTCGTTGACGGGGTCTGACCGATCAGCCGAGCAGCGTGCTCAGCTCGAGGGTCGGCAGGCCGTGCGCCTCGGCGACCGGACCGTAAACGACCTGGCCGTCATGGGTGTTGAGGCCCAGCGCGAGCGCCGGGTCACGGCGCAGCGCCTCGACCCAGCCGAGGTTCGCGAGCTGCACGATGTAGGGCAGCGTGGCGTTGGTCAGCGCGTAGGTGGAGGTGTTCGGCACCGCGCCCGGCATGTTGGCGACGCAGTAGAAGACCGAGTTGTGGACCTGGAAGGTCGGCTCGGCGTGGGTGGTCGGACGGGAGTCCTCGAAGCAGCCGCCCTGGTCGATCGCAATGTCGACAAGGACACTTCCGGGCTTCATCTTGGCGACGAGCTCGTTGGTGACCAGCTTCGGGGCCTTCGCACCCGGGATCAGGACGGCGCCGATGACGAGGTCGGCCTCGACGACGGCCTTCTCCAGCTCGTAGGCGTTGGAGACGATCGTCTTGATCTTCGTGCCGAAGATCTTGTCGGCCTCGCGGAGCTTGTTGATGTCGCGGTCGAGCAGGGTCACGTGGAAGCCCATGCCGATGGCGATCTGCGCGGCGTTCCAGCCGGAGACGCCGCCGCCGATGACCACGCACTCGCCGGCGTGGGTGCCGGGGACGCCGCCCGGGAGCACGCCGCGGCCGCCGGCCGAGCGCATCAGGTGGTAGGCGCCGACCTGCGGGGCCAGGCGGCCCGCGACCTCGGACATCGGGGCGAGCAGCGGGAGCGCGCGGTTCGCGAGCTCGACCGTCTCGTACGCGATGGCGGTGGTGCCGGACTCCAGGAGGGCGTCCGTGCACTCGCGGGAGGCCGCGAGGTGCAGGTAGGTGAAGAGGGTCTGGTCCTTGCGGAGGCGGTGGTACTCCTCGGCGATGGGCTCCTTGACCTTCAGCAGCAGGTCCGCGGTCGCCCAGACCTCGTCCGCGGTGCCGAGGATCTCGGCGCCGGCGGCGACGTACTCCGCGTCCGTGATCGAGGAGCCCACACCGGCGTTCTGCTCGATGAAGACCTGGTGGCCGTTACGGACCAGCTCATGCACGCCGGCGGGCGTGATGGCGACCCGGAACTCGTTGTTCTTGACCTCGCGGGGGATGCCGACCTTCATCGTCGATCACGGTCCTTGGCTCAGGGGATTTTTCGGGGCACTTCCATACATACCCGCCCACAAGAACGCGCAACGGGATGCACCACGGGATGTCGTGGTGAAGCCAGTCTAATGAAGGACGACGCGCTGTCTAGCCTTGCAAACCAATAATCTCAGTCGGAACCACTACGGATTTCGCAGGCTGCGGGGTCGTCTCCCAGCAATCTGTCGGCTGCGGACCGGTGCAGCCTTGCGGCGGCCGGGTCGCCGAGCCGGTCGAGGGTGTCGGCGAGGCGCACCTGGAGCGCGGCCTGAAGCCGCAGGTCCCCGGCCCGGCGCGCGAGCTCCACCGCCTCGCGGCAGGTGTGCAGCGATTCCTCGGGCCTCCCCGCGTACTCCTGGATTCGCGCCATTTCGCTCAATGCCTTTGCCTGGCCCGGCACATCGGCCAGTTTCCGGTACCCCGCCGCGGCGGTCCGCCAGCTGCGCAGCGCGTCCCCGTAGCGGCCCGCGTACGTGTGCACGTTGCCGAGCCGTCCGTACAGCCGGGCCTCGTCCGCCCGCTCCCCGCGCGCGAGGGCCTGGGCGAGGGCCCGGCCGAACCAGTCGGCGGCCCGGTGCCAGTCCGCGAGCTCCTGGTAGGCGCCGCCTACGGATTCCATCGCGCGGCCCGTCGCGTACGGGTCGTTCGCCGCCCGTCCCGCGTCCAGCGCGGCCCGGTAGCGCTCCAGCGCCTCCTGGGTGCGGCCGGTCTCGGCGTCCAGGTCGGCCAGGTTCAGCAGGGCGGCGGCCTGCTCCCGGTGCAGGCCGCGGCGCTCGGCCACGTCCAGGACCAGGCGGTGCAGCCCGTACAGCTCGGGGGCCGCCGCGGCGGTGCCGCGATGCGCGGCGAGGGCCCGTACGAGGGCCGCGACCAGCCTGCGGGCCAGGGTGTCCAGCCCGCCGTCGGCCACGGCCAGGGAGGCGGCCGCCGACAACGCGGGCAGCCGGGTGTCGAGCCACTTGGCGGCGGCCCGCCGGTCGGGGAAGCGCAGCGCTCGCGGCAGCCCCTCCAGCCTCTCCCGTACGTCCGCTCCCTGCGCCCCGTCCTCGTCCGGCTCGGCCATGACCCGGCAGGAGTGCAGCAGCCGTACGGTGCGCTCCAGCATCCGGGCCCGGGCCAGCTCGACCTCGCCGGCGCGCTCCTTGGTCTCCAGCAGGGCCTGGAGCAGCGGTACGAGGCAGCCGGGCAGCAGGTAGAGCCCGTCACAGGCGTGGCGCAGGAGGCCCAGCCCGGCGAAGTCCTCCAGGGTGGACTGGGCGGCGGCCACGGAGCAGCCGGCGAGGGCGGAGGCGGTGTGCGAGTCGACGATCCCGGCGGGGGCGAGCGGCAGCAACCGGAGGGTGCGCTGGGCGGGCTGCGGCAGGGACTCGTAGACGAGCCGGAAGCCGCGGCCGAGCGGCCCGGCGGTGCCCGGCGGCATGTCGTGGAGCTGTTTGGCCACGTCGGAGACGGCGGCCTTGGGGTGCGCGGCGAGCCAGCCGCCGACCAGGGCCAGTGCGGCGGGCTGCCCTCCGCACTCCTCGGCGAGGGTCTCGGCGGCGCGGGGGTCGACGGTGATCCGGGTGTCCCCGATGCGCTGGGCGAGCATCTGGACGCCCGAGGGGGTGTCGAGCCCGCCGAGGGTGCAGGGGCGGACATCCGGAATCCCGGTGAGCGGCCCCTCGGCGGTGATGACGACGAGGCATTCTGGGGTGTCCGGCAGCAGGGCGTCGACCTGGTACGGATCGGCGGCGTCGTCGACGAGCAGGATCGCCTTGCGGTGGGCGAGGGCGGCGCGCAGCGCGGAGCTGAGCTCGTCCTCGGCGGCTCCGGGGGGCGTGGGCTCCCCGAGCCCCTCCAGCAGGGTGCGGATCGCCCGCTCGGTGGTGACGGCCTGCCCCCCGGGGGAGGTGAGGCGGGTGCGCAGGACCCCGTCGGGGTAGTCGTCGCCGACCTCGCGGACGAACTCCTCGGCGAGGGAGGTGCGCCCCGACCCGGGGCGCCCCGCGACGAGGAGCACGCGCGCCCTGGGCGACTTGGCCTTGCGTCCCGAGAGGGTGTCGAGCCCGGTCCGTGCGATGTCCTCGCGCAGCTCCTTGAGCTCACGCCGCCGCCCGACGAAATCCGTCACGGATCCGCTCCTCTCCCTGCCTTCGGGTTGCGAGCGTAGTTCACGCAGAGCGACGACCCGTGTGGAGCGCGGCGGACACATCGCCCAATCGGATCAGCGGATCGTCACACCACGCTCCCGCGGGCCCGGGGAGGGAGGGTCACACCTCGTACGGGCGGGCCGGCCACGGGGTCTGGGCCGGGCGCAGGGCGTCCAGGCCGTCCGGGGCGGCGAGCGCGGCGGACAGTGCCAGGGCCCCCGTCACCAGGCCCGGGTTGCCGAGCCGGCCCTCCAGGACCCCGCGGACCAGGTCCGCGAGCGGGACACGGGCGATCTCCATGTCCGCCTCCTCCTCCGAGACCTCGTACCGCGCCCCCTCCGCCTCGGAGAGGCCGCGCGCGAGGAAGATCCGGATCGCCTCGTCGGAGCCGCCGGGGGACGCGAAGAAGTCGACGAGCACCCGCCAGTCCTCCGCCTTGACGTGCGCCTCCTCGTACAGCTCCCGCTGGGCCGCGTGCAGCGGGTTCTCACCGGGTACGTCGAGCAGCCCGGCCGGGAGCTCCCACAGCTTGTGCCGCACGGGGTGGCGGTACTGGCGCAGCACGAGCACGCCGCCGTCCTCGTCGAGCGCCAGCACGCACACCGATCCCGGGTGCACCTGGTAGTCCCGGCGCACCACCGATCCGTCCGGCATGCTCACCTGCTCCGAACGGACCGCCGTCTTCGCGCCCTCGAACGGGGTCCGTGAGGCGATGACCTCCCACGACTCCCCGCGGTCTGCGATGTCCTTGGCCATGACCCGTACCCCGTACCTTCCGAAAGCGAGACAGAAGACGCGTCGCAAGACGCGCCGGAAACGCGACAGCCGGGGCACTTTCCGTGCCCCGGCCGTCTACGTTATGCGGTCAGACCGTCACTTGGCCTTCGCGGCCTGCTGGCGCTCCACCGCGGCCTTGACCAGGCCGGCGAACAGCGGGTGCGGCCGGGTCGGGCGCGAGCGCAGCTCCGGGTGGGCCTGGGTGGCCACCAGGTAGGGGTGCACCTCGCGCGGGTACTCGACGTATTCGACGAGCTTGTTGTCCGGGGAGGTGCCGGAGAAGACGAGGCCCGCCTTCTTCTCCAGCTCGCCGCGGTAGGCGTTGTTGACCTCGTAGCGGTGGCGGTGGCGCTCGTCCACGTACGCCTGGTCGCCGTAGACCTCGCGCACGATCGAGCCCTCGGCGAGCTTCGCCGGGTACATGCCCAGGCGCATCGTTCCGCCCAGGTCGCCGGCGCCCTCGACGAAGGCCAGCTGCTCCTCCATGGTCGAGATGACCGGGTGCGGGGTGGAGGCGTCGAACTCGGTGGAGTTGGCCTCCGCGATGCCCGCCAGGTTGCGCGCGGCCTCGATGACCACGCACTGCAGGCCCAGGCACAGGCCGAGCAGCGGGATCTTGTTCTCGCGGGCGTAGGTGATCGCGCCGACCTTGCCGTTGACACCGCGGTCGCCGAAGCCGCCGGGCACGCAGATCGCGTCCACGTCGCCGAGCACCGCCGCGGCTCCCGCCGGGGTCTTGCAGTCGTCGGAGGTGACCCACTTGATCTGGACGCGGGCCTTGTTGGCGAAACCGCCGGCGCGCAGCGCCTCGGTCACCGACAGGTACGCGTCCGGCAGGTCGATGTACTTGCCGACGAGCGCGACCTTGACCTCGTGGTCGGGGTTGTGAACGCGGTCCAGCAGGTCCTCCCAGACCGTCCAGTCCACGTCGCGGAAGGGCAGGTCGAGCTTGCGCACGACGTACGCGTCGAGGCCCTCGGTGTGCAGCACCTTCGGGATGTCGTAGATCGACTTGGCGTCGATCGCCGCCACGACGGCCGCCTCGTCCACGTCGCACATCAGCGAGATCTTGCGCTTGATGGAGGTGGGGACGTCGCGGTCGGCGCGCAGCACGATCGCGTCGGGCTGGATGCCGATGTTGCGCAGGGCCGCGACGGAGTGCTGGGTCGGCTTGGTCTTCAGCTCGCCGGAGGGGCCGATGTAGGGCAGCAGCGAGATGTGCACGACGAAGACGTTGTCGCGGCCGACCTCGTGGCGGACCTGGCGGACGGTCTCCAGGAACGGCAGCGACTCGATGTCGCCGACCGTGCCGCCGACCTCGGTGATGACGACGTCGACGTCCTCGGTCGCCATGCGGCGGATGCGGTGCTTGATCTCGTTGGTGATGTGCGGGATGACCTGCACGGTGTCACCGAGGTACTCGCCGCGCCGCTCCTTGGCGATGACCTGCGAGTAGACCTGGCCGGTGGTGACGTTGGCCGAGCCGTCGAGGTCGACGTCGAGGAAGCGCTCGTAGTGGCCGATGTCCAGGTCGGTCTCGGCGCCGTCGTTGGTGACGAACACCTCGCCGTGCTGGAAGGGGTTCATCGTGCCCGGGTCGACGTTCAGGTACGGGTCGAGCTTCTGCATGGTGACCCGCAGGCCGCGCGCCTTGAGCAGCGCACCCAGGCTGGAGGCCGTCAGGCCCTTGCCGAGGGAGGAGGCGACACCCCCGGTGACGAAGATGTGCTTGGTCGTCATGGCTGTGCTCGCCAAGAGGGGGCTCCCGTGGTCGCGAAGTGAAGTGCGGTGCTTCCGGCGCCGACCACCATCGAACCGGAGGCTCTCAGGGGGCGCCGAAGCTGCGGTTTCGGGGCTCCTGATTCGCACAGGCAGACCACCGGTCCACGGGGTACCAGCCTATCAGCGCCCGGGCCCGTCCGCCTCCGGCCACGCGGCGCCACGACCGCTCGACGCAGCGCCACCGGCCGCTGCGGGGCCGGTCACGCCGACATTCGCCCAGGTCACCCATTCGGACTAGACACATTGTCCTCAGACTTCAGGAGATCACTAGGGTGCCGTCATATCCTGCTCGGATATCGCATCACATCGCCGCCGAGCAGTCCGGCAGACGGCGTAACCCGGCCGCATCCGGAATCATGAGCTCAGTGCGGGGATCCACACCCACGGGACCGCGCAACCGCGCAATGCAAGCGCCCTTCGGGGCGGACGTGGCCGTTCGACTGGGAGATCTAACGTGTCCGGGCGCATCGAGGATTACGCACTGATCGGGGACATGCAGACCGCCGCGCTGGTCTGCCGGGACGGATCGGTGGACTGGCTGTGTCTGCCCCGTTTCGACTCCCATGCCGTCTTCGCGAGCATCCTCGGAACGGAGGATCACGGCTTCTGGCGCATCGGCCCGGCGTTCCCCGGGGGCGCCGAGGCCCCGGCGGCGACGCGCCGCCGCTACCAGGGCGACTCGCTGATCCTGGAATCGGAGTGGGACACGCCGCGCGGCACGGTCCGCGTCACGGACTTCATGCCGCCGCGCGAGGACCACGCCCCGCAGCTGGTGCGCATCGTCGAGGGGGTCAGCGGGCGCGTCCCGATGCGCTCCGCGCTGCGCATGCGCTTCAGCTACGGCCGGGTCGTGCCCTGGGTGCACAAGGTCGACGGGCGCACCGTCGCCGTCGCGGGCCCCGACTCGGTCTGGCTGGACACCGACGCGCAGACGTACGGCAAGGACCTGACGACGTACTCCGACTTCACCGTCGGCCCCGGCGACCGCAAGGCCTTCTGCATCAGCTGGCAGCCCTCCCACAAGGGCGCCCCCGACACCCCCGACGCGCAGGAGGCGCTGGCGACCACCGCCGCGTTCTGGCGCGAGTGGGTCGACCACTGCACGTACCACGGCCCCTACCGCGAAGCCGTGATCCGCTCCCTGATCACCCTCAAGGCGCTCACGTACGGCCCCACCGGCGGCATCGTCGCCGCGCCCACCACCTCCCTCCCGGAGGAGATCGGCGGAGTCCGGAACTGGGACTACCGCTACACCTGGCTGCGCGACGCCGCGATCACCCTCTCCTCGCTGCTGCGCACCGGCTACCGCGAGGAGGCCCAGGCCTGGCGCGAGTGGCTGCTGCGCGCGGTCGCCGGGGACCCGGAGAACCTGCAGATCATGTACGGGATCGCCGGCGAGCGGGAGCTCGGCGAGACCGAGCTGGACTGGCTGCCGGGGTACGAGAACTCCCGGCCGGTCCGGGTCGGCAACGGCGCCGCGCACCAGCTCCAGCTGGACGTGTACGGCGAGGTCACCGAGGCCCTGCACCTGGGCCACATGACGGGCCTGGCGCGCAACGACTACGCCTCGGTGCTCCAGCTGAAGCTGATCCGCTACCTGGAGGAGCACTGGGACCAGCCGGACGAGGGCATCTGGGAAGTGCGCGGCCCGCGCCGCCACTTCGTGCACTCGAAGGTGATGGCCTGGGTGGCCGTGGACCGCACGATCAAGCTGATCGAGAGCGGCGACGCGGACGGCCCGCTGGAGCGGTGGCGCGAGATGCGCGACGAGATCCACCAGGACGTGTGCGAGAAGGGCTACGACAAGGAACGCAACACGTTCACCCAGTCGTACGGCTCGAAGGAGCTGGACGCCTCGCTGCTGCTCATCCCGCAGATGGGCTTCCTGCCGCCGGACGACAAGCGGGTGATCGGCACCATCGAGGCGATCCAGCGCGAGCTGTCGACGCCCGACGGGTTCATCCTGCGCTACCCGACGACCGGCGACGAGGCCGGCGTGGACGGCCTCGAGGGCGACGAGGGGGCGTTCCTCGCCTGCTCGTTCTGGATGGCGGACGACCTGGCGATGATCGGCCGGGTCGACGAGGCGCGCCAGCTGTTCGAGCGGCTGCTGGCGCTCCGCAACGACCTGGGGCTGCTGGCCGAGGAATGGGACCCGCGGCTCCAGCGCCAGGTCGGCAACTTCCCCCAGGCCTTCAGCCACGTCCCCCTGATCGACACGGCGCTGCGTCTGACGGCGAGCGGGGCGTACGGGGGCTGAGTCGGCCGCACCGGCTGCGGGGGCGGGGTGCGGCGCGCTGCGTCCGGCTCCGCCGCGCCCCCGGCAGCGGCCCCGCCTACGCTGGAGTGGTCGTATGCCTCCTCCGGAAGGAGGGCCGCTGCCATGGCTCCCCCGTCCAAGGCCGGCCAGGCCCTGACCGCGCTGCGCGAGGATCTGGCCGGTGAGGTCTTCGCCCCCGGCGATGCCGGGTACGACGACGCCCGGTCGGTCTTCAACGCGATGATCGACCGGCGCCCCGCGGTCATCGCCCGGTGCGAGAGCGAGGCCGACGTCGTCACCACCGTCCGCTTCGCCCGTGAGCTGGACCTGCCCGTCGCCGTGCGCGGCGGCGGCCACAGCGTCGCCGGCATGTCCCTCAACGACGGCGGAGTCGTCGTCGACATGCGCCGGATGCAGGAGGTCACGGTCCATCCCGGGGCGAAGGCCGTACGCGTCGGGGGCGGCGCGGTGATGAGCGTGCTGGACCGCGCCTGCCAGCCGTACGGGCTCGCCACCACCGGCGGCCGGGTCTCCACCACCGGGGTCACCGGCTTCACCCTCGGCGGCGGCTCCGGCTGGCTGGACCGGAAGTTCGGGCTGGCCGTGGACAACCTGCTCGGCGTGGACCTGGTCACCGCCGACGGCAGCACCCTGACGGCGACCGCCGAGGACAACCCGGAGCTGTTCTGGGCCCTGCACGGCGGCGGCGGGAACTTCGGGGTCGCGACCTCGATCACGCTGCGCCTGCACGAGCTGCCCGAGTTCGCGATCTGCATGCTGCTGTACCCCCTGGAGGCCGGTCCCGAAGTCCTGCGCGCCTACCGCGAGATCATCGAGAACGGCCCCGCCGAGGCGGGCGGCGGGGTGATCTACCTGACAGCCCCGCCGGAGCCCTTCGTACCGGAGCATCTGGTCGGGACCCTGATGGCGGGCGCGCTGCTCACGTACGCGGGCGCCGAGGAGGCGCTGCGCAAGCTGGCGGCGCCGCTGCTCGCGCTGCCGCACGAGGTGGAGGTGCTCACCGCCCTGCCCTACGCGGACTTCCAGTGCATGCTGGACGATCCTCCGGGCCTGCGGAACTACTGGTCGGCGGAGTACCTGACCGGCCTGCCGGACGAACTCGTCAGCGTCTTCTGCGCGCTCGGCGACGTGATGCCGACGGGCGGGACCCAGCACGTGATGTTCCCGCTGGGCGGGGCCATCGCGGACGGGCCCCCGGAGTTCCCCGTCCCGTACCGGGACTCGCCCTGGGCCGTGCACCCGTTCGGCATCTGGGAGGACCCGGCCGACGACCAGCGGGCCGTCTCGTGGGTCAAGGACGTCCGCGCCCACGTGCAGCCGTGGAGCACCGGCGCGGTCTACCTCAACTTCACCGGCGACGAGGGCTCCGAGCGCGTGACGGCCGGTCTCGGCGCGGAGAATCTGGCCAGGCTGGGCGCGGTGAAGCGGGCGTACGACCCGGACAACGTCTTCCGCTTCAACCACAACATCAAGCCGGCCTGACCCCCTGGTAGCGTCCCGCGACATGGACAACCAGGGCGGGATCACCGTTCAGCGGGCACTGGAGCTGCCCGGGCTGCGCAGCGGACTGCCGGAGGTGGTGGCCTGCGCCGACCGCCTGGGCCGGACCGTGCGCTGGGTGCACGCGGGCGAGGTGCCGAACATCGCGTCCCTGCTCAAGGGCGGGGAGCTGCTGCTGACCACGGGGCTGGGCCTCGGCACCCGGCCCGCCGAGCAGCGTGCCTTCGTACGGCGCCTCGCGGACCGGGGGATCGCCGCGCTCGTGGTCGAACTTGGGCCGCGCTTCACCCGTCTCCCGGCGACGCTCGTCGAGACGGCCCGGACGGCCGGGCTGCCGCTCGTCCAACTGCACCGCGAGGTGCCGTTCGTGGCGGTGACGGAGGAGATCCACACCGAGATCGTCAACCACCACTACGCCCTGCTCCAGCGGGCCGAGGAGGTGCACCGGCGGTGCACGGAGGCCCTGCTCAGCGGCGGGGGGATCCCCCAGGTCCTGCACATCCTGGCCGACTTCACCGGAAACCCGGTGTTCCTGGAGACCCCCGACGGGCAGCTCCTGTACGCGGCGGGCCCGGTCTCCGGGGAGGCCGCGGCGGATCCGCTGCAGGTCTGGGAGGGGCTGCGCGGCCAGCGTGAGACGGAGCCGTCGGCCAACGCGGTCCTGATCGACGTCCCCGGCGGCGGCCACGGCACCGGCTCGGTCCGCGCCCGGGTGGTCCTGCTGGGCGTCTCGGCGCCGCTGCTGCCCGTCCACCGGATGGCGGCGGAGCGGACGGCGGGGGTACTGGCCGTGGTCCTGATGCAGGCGCGCCAGGAGGACGAGCTGGCGGCGCGCGGCCGCGGCGATTTCCTGACGGACCTGGCGGAGGGCCGCATCTCGGCGGAGGACGCCCCGGCGCAGGCCCGCGTGCTGGGCTTCAAACCGGGCGCGGGCCCGCTCCTGCCGGTGGTGATGCGGCTGTCCTCGTCGCTGGGCCCGGCGGGCAACTGGGCGGTCCTGGCGCGGGCGGTCCTGGAGGAGCTCTCCTCGGTGGGCGTCCCGGTGCTCCTGGGCGTGCGCCCGGTGGAGGGCCGGGTGCCGCTCCTGGTCTCGCTCCGCTCCGAATCGGAGCGCACGACGGTCGCGGACCGCGTGGCGGCCGCCCTGCGGGCGGGCGTGGAACGGGCCGGCCTGGACCGCGCGGCGGCCCCGCCGGCAGTGGTGGTGGGCGTGGCGGGCGGCTGGGCGGCGGCCTCGTCGGGCCTGCGCCACGCGGCGGAGACCGCCACCGCGGCCCACGGCCTGCCGGCCCGCCCCTGGTACGACGCGCGGCGCCTGGACATCGACCTGCTCCTGTGGCGGCTTCGCGAACACCCCGACCTGGCGGCGTTCGTGGACCGCGCGATCGGCGCGCTCCGCGTACACGACGCGACGTCCCGCCCCCCGCTCCTGCCCACCCTGGAGACGTACCTGGCCCACGCGGGCCGCAAGGCGGAGACGGCGCGCGAGCTCCACCTCAACCGCCAGACCCTCTACAACCGCCTGGCCCGCATCTCGGAGCTCCTGGGCACGGACCTGGACGACCCGGAGACGGTCCTGTCCCTGAGCCTGGCCCTGCGCGCCCGCCGCCACGCGCCCTCGCCTTCTTGACGCGCCCCTCGCACGACTCGGCCCTTGCGGGCCTCCTCGGCTTCGCGCCGCCGCGCCGAACTCCGTCCGGCGGCCGCCGCGCGGGGGCTCCGGGAGGGCGAGCGCGGGCAGGGGCGCCGGTGCGGCCGGCGCCCTGGCCCCCTGCGACCGCCGGAGGCTATCTGCGGCGGTCCATCAACTCGTCGTAGACCGACAGGATCTGGGCCACCGTGTCGTCCTCCGTGGGCCAGGTGGCCGCCTGGGCGCGGCCCGCCGCGGTCAGGGCGGCGCGGCGGGGCGGGTCCGAGAGGAGGTCCGTCACCGCCGAGGACAGGGCGGCCGCGTCCCCGTACGGGACGAGGACCCCGGCGTCCCCGATCAGCTCCGGGACCGCTCCGACCGCCGTCGCGACCAGCGGCACCCCGGCCCGCAGGGCCTCCTGCGCCAGCAGGGACCGCGCCTCCCACCGGCTCGGCAGCACCGCCACGTCCGCCGCCGCCAGCAGCTGCGCGGCATCCCGGCGCCGACCCAGCAGCCGTACCGGCAGGCCCTCCGCCTCGATCCGCCGGGCCAGTTCGGCCCGCTGCGGGCCCTCCCCCGCGATCACCACCAGCGGCAGCGGTTCCAGCACCCGCCAGGCCCGCGCCGCGTCCAGCAGGACCGAGTACCCCCGGTGCTCGACCAGGCTTCCGACGGCGATCAGCAACGGCCGCTCCACCGCCCCCAGTTCCGCCCGCGCCTTGCCGGGGTCCGCACCGGCGTCCGGGCCGTCCGGGCCCGCCGGCACGGCCACCGGCGCCAGCCGCGCGTCCCGCGCGCCCCGCGCCCGGGCGAGGTCCACCTGGTCCGAGGACGCGCCGAGCACCACCGCCGCCGCCCGCGCCACGTGCCGTTCCAGCACCCGTCCCAGCCGCCCGAACGCCCCCTCGGCGGCCGGCCCGCCGCCGTGCCAGGTCACCACCAGCGGCACCCGGCGTCCGCGCAGCGCCAGCGCGGCCCGCATCCCGGCCCGCACCCCGTGCGCGTGCACCACGTCCGCCCCGGCGCACGCGGCGCGCAGCGCGCTCACCGCGTCCGGGGTGAACTGCGCGCCCGCGCCGGTGAAGTCGTACTCCCCCTCGGTCTCCACGGGAGCGCACACCGTGACCCGTACCCCGCGCGCGGCGAGCCCGGTCGTCAGCGACCGTACGTGCGCGCTGCTGCCCGCGCCGGCGCCGCCGAGTACCTGGACGGTGCGCAGCGGCGGACGCCCGTACGGCTGCGCGGGGACCGGGATCGAGACCGGGGAGCTGCTCACGGGCCGAAGCTCCAGGGTGGGTGAGGGAGGCAGAGTCGTCGCCCAGGATGCCAGTCCGCACGCGCGTTCCGGGACCATACGGGTACGGATCCCGCAGGAGATACCGCCACACGCCCCCGAGCCTCACCCACACGGCGTAACGCCCGTCATCCCCGGGCGCGCGGCGGGGGCCCGGGACGGACTGCGTCCCGGGCCCCGTGCCGTGAGGCGGCGGCAGCCGCTACGCGTCCGCGCGCGCCGCCGCCAGGAGTTCCTCGGCGTGCGCCCGCGCGGAGACCGAGTCCTCGTGGCCCGCCAGCATGCGCGAGAGCTCGCGGACGCGGTCCTCGCCCTCCAGGACCTTGACCCCGCTCCTGGTCACCGATCCGTCGTTGGTCTTCTCCACCAGCAGCTGCCGGTCCGCGAAGGCGGCCACCTGCGGCAGGTGGGTGACGACCACGACCTGCGCCGACTTGGCCAGCTTCGCGAGCCGCCGCCCGACCTCGACGGCGGCCTTGCCGCCGACGCCGGCGTCGACCTCGTCGAAGAGGTACGTCGGCACCGGGTCGGAGCCCGCGAACACGACCTCCACCGCCAGCATCACGCGCGAGAGCTCACCGCCCGAGGCGCCCTTGGCGATCGGCCGCGGCTGGGCGCCCGGGTGCGGGGCCAGCAGGAGTTCGACCTCGTCCGTGCCCGAGGGCCCGTACGCGACCGGACGGCCGTCGACCTCCACCCCCTCGGGGTCCTCCACCTGCCGGATGTCGATCGTCACCCGCGCGTGCGGCATCGCCAGCGATGCCAGCTCCGCCGTGACGGCCGAGGCGAACCGCGTCGCCGCCTCCACCCGCGCGTCGGTCAGCGCCTGCGCCAGCAGCGACAGTTCGGCCCGCAGGCCGTCCCGCTCGGCGGTCAGCTCGGTGATCCGCTCGTCGTCGCCGTCGAGCTCCAGCAGCCGCGCCGAACCCCGCTCGGCCCACTCCAGCACGGAGTCGATCGAGTCGCCGTACTTGCGCGTCAGCTGGGTCAGGGCCGCCCGCCGCTCCTCCACCGCGGCCAGCCTCAGCGGATCGGCGTCCAGATCGTCCGCGTACCCGGCCAGTTCCCCGGCCACGTCGGCCAGCAGGATCCCGAGCTCCCCGATCCGCTCCGCGAGCGCGCCGAGCGCCGGGTCGTGCGACCGTACGGCGTCCAGGGCCCGGTGGGCGCCCGCGACGAGCGTGTTCGCGTCGACGCCCTCCGGGTCCTCGACGTCGCCGGCGAGCGCCGCGTGCGCGATCTGCGCCGCCGAGGCCAGCGATTCGGCGTGGCCGAGCCGCTCGGCCTCGGCGGCCAGCTCGGCGTCCTCTCCGGCCAGCGGCTCCACGGCCGCGATCTCCTCCAGGCCGAAGCGCAGCAGGTCGGCCTCCTGGGCCCGTTCCCGGGCCCGGGTGGTGATCTCGTCGAGTTCCACGGCGACCGCGCGCAGCCGCCGGTAGGCGGACCCGTACTTCTCCAGCGGTACGGCGACGGCGTCGCCCGCGTACCGGTCGAGGGCCTGGCGCTGGCGGGCCGGCCGCAGCAGCCCCTGCTGGTCGGTCTGCCCGTGTACGGCGACCAGGTCGTCCGCCAGTTCGGCGAGCAGGCCTACGGGCACGGAGCGGCCGCCGACGTGGGCGCGCGAGCGCCCCTCGGCGGACACGGTCCGGCTGATCAGCAGGGCGCCGTCGTCGAGCTCGGCCCCCGCCTCCTCGGCGCGTACGGCGGCGGGCGCGCCGGGGCGCATGACGATGCGGCCCTCCACGACCGCCGCCTTGGCCCCGATCCGCACCAGGGCCGGGTCGGCGCGACCGCCGAGCAGCAGGCCGAGGCTGGTGACGACCATCGTCTTGCCCGCGCCGGTCTCGCCGGTCACCGCGGTGAAACCGGGCGACAGCTCGACCACCGCGTCGTCGATGACCCCGAGCGACCGTATCCGCATCTCCTCAAGCACGGGACGACGATACCGAGGTTTCACCGATGCCATGTGACGTCACCCGCGGGGAGTTTCCCGAACGCGTGTGCTATTGGGTGGGCTCTCAGCGAGGCGCCCCGCGCCACCCCGACACCGGCAGCGCGAACTTCGCGACGAGCCGGTCGGTGAACGACGCGTGGTGCAGCCGGGCGAGCCGCACCGGCACCGCCCCCCGCCGGACCTCCACCCGGGCCCCGGCCGGCAGCTCCAGCATCCGGCGGCCGTCGCACCACAGCACCCCGTGCGGCACCCCCTGCTGCACCTCGACCGCCAGCACCGAGTCCGGCGAGGTCACCAGCGGCTTCGCGAACAGGGCGTGCGCGCTGATCGGCACCATCAGCAGCGCCTCCACCTCCGGCCAGACCACCGGCCCGCCCGCGGAGAAGGCGTACGCCGTCGAACCGGTCGGGGTCGCGCAGACGATCCCGTCGCAGCCGAACCCGGACACCGGGCGCCCGTCGATCTCCAGGACCACTTCGAGCATGCGCTCGGGGGACACCTTCTGGACGGCGGCCTCGTTCAGCGCCCAGTCCCGGTGGACCACGTCGCCGTTCGTCCGTACCAGCACGTCGAGGGTCATCCGCTCCTCGACCTCGTACTCCCGCGTCACGACCCGGTCCACGACCTTGTCCAGGTCGTCCCGCTCGGCCTCCGCGAGGAACCCCACCCGGCCCAGGTTCACGCCCAGCATCGGCACCCCCGAGCCGCGCGCGAACTCCGCGCCGCGCAGCAGGGTGCCGTCGCCGCCCAGCACGATCAGCAGCTCGCAGCCTTCGAGCACCGCGGGGGTGCACTCGGACACCAGCTCCACCTCGGGCGGCAGCGGCAGGTCCCTCGCCTCGTACTCGACGACCCGTACGCCCAGGCCGTTCTTGAGCAGTCCCTGTACGACCAGCTCGGCGCTGCGGATGGCCGCCGGCCGCCCGGTGTGCGCGAGCAGGAAGACGGTGCGCCCCGCCGCCGCACCGGACGTGTCCGGTGCACCTGCCATGTCCGACGTACCCGGTGTACCCGCTGAATCAGTCACTGAGGCCCCTCCGCCACTGCACGGTCGACATCCGCCGGGTCGAGTGCCGGTGCCCCCGCCCGCAGCCACAGAAAGTACTCGACGTTCCCCGACGGACCGGGCAGCGGACTCGCGGTCACCCCGAGTACGCCCAGCCCCAGCTCCCCCGCCCGGGCCGCCACCTCGCGCACGGCCTCCGCCCGCAGCTCCGGGCTGCGCACGACGCCGCCGCTGCCGAGCCGGTCCTTGCCGACCTCGAACTGCGGCTTGACCATCAGCACCAGGTCCGCGTCCGGCGCGCAGCAGCGCACCAGGGCCGGCAGCACCAGGCCGATGGAGATGAAGGACAGGTCGCCGACGACGAGGTCGACCGGGACCCCGTCGAGCTGCTCGACGGTCAGCTCGCGGACGTTCGTACGGTCCTTGACGGTGACGCGGTCGTCGCTCTGCAGCGACCAGGCGAGCTGCCCGTAGCCGACGTCGACGGCCATCACGTGGGCCACGCCCGCGCGCAGCAGCACGTCGGTGAACCCGCCGGTCGAGGCGCCGGCGTCCAGCGCGCGGCGGCCCTCCACGGCCAGCCCCTGCGGCCGGAAGGCCGCGAGCGCGCCGGCCAGCTTGTGGCCGCCCCGGGAGACGTAGTCGGGGTCGCTGTCGTCCTTGAGGACGACGAGGGCCGCGCTGGTCTCGACCTGGGTGGCCGCCTTGGTCGCGGTGGCGCCGCCGACGGTCACCCGGCCCGCGGCGATCAGCTGGGCGGCGTGCTCGCGCGAGCGGGCCATGCTGCGGCGTACCAGTTCGGCGTCCAGGCGGCGGCGTGCCACTCCTGCCACGTTCGGTTCAGCTCCTGTTTTCGTACGGTCCGGGGACGGGCGGTGCGTCCAGCGCGGTCAGCGCGTCGCGCAACCCCCTGTGCACATCCTCGTACACCGCGACGTGTCCGTCCGCCGTGAGGTGGTCGGCGTCGGCCAGCCGCTCCAGGTGCGCGTCCACCCCGGCGTGGCCGGTGGGCGTGCGGACGAGCCCCAGGGGCTCGGGCGCCGCTTCCCCGGAGGCCTCCGCCGCGTCCGCCGCTTCCGGTACGTCCGCCGCTTCCGGTGCGTCCGCTGCGTCCGGTACGTCCCCCGCGTCCCCCGCGTCCGGGACCTCGGCCATGTCGTCGGTCATGCCCCGACGCTACCCCGAAGCACCCGGGCGGCCACGCACGGCTCTGCGGTACGGTCGAGATCACGATGGCTACGATCGATGAGTGCCGAGCCGCACTCGACAGACTCTCCGGCAACCTCGCACAGGCCGACGGCAGCGTGCGCGGCGCCGCCGCGATGGACCGCTCCCTGAGCTGCCACATCACGGACCTCGACCAGACCTTCACCGGCCGCCTCCAGGACGGCCGGATCCGGGTGGACGCGGTCTCCCCCGGCCCACCCGCCGCGAAGGCCGAGATCCGGCTCGCGATGACGGGCGACGACCTGGTGGCGATGGTCGCGGGCGAGCTCAAGTTCGCCAAGGCCTGGGCCTCCGGGCGGGTCCGCCTGGAGGCCGGCTTCCGCGACCTGCTCCGCCTCAAGAGCCTGCTGTAGACCCCGCTGCGACCCCCGCCGGCCGGCCGGCCCGCGGCTTCGGCCTGCGCGCCGCCGGGATCACCAGCGGAGTGCCCGTCTCCGGGTCGTCGATGATCTGGCAGCGCAGGCCGAAGACCTTCTCGACCAGCTCCGCCGTGACCACTTCGGCCGGCGGCCCCTCCGCCACGACCTCGCCGTCGCGCATCGCGATCAGGTGGGTGGCGTAGCGGGCCGCGTGGTTGAGGTCGTGCAGCACGGCCACCAGGGTCCGCCCCTGCTCCTCGTGCAGCTCGGCGCACAGGTCCAGCACGTCGATCTGGTGCTGGATGTCCAGGTAGGTGGTCGGCTCGTCCAGGAGCAGCAGCGGAGTCTGCTGCGCCAGCGCCATCGCGATCCACACCCGCTGGCGCTGCCCGCCCGACAGCTCGTCCACCGAGCGGTCCGCCAGCTCGGCGACCCCGGTCGAGGCCATCGATTCCCGGACGATCCGCTCGTCCTCCGGCGACCACTGGCGCAGCAGCCCCTGGTGCGGGTACCGGCCGCGGGAGACCAGGTCGGCGACCGTGATCCCGTCCGGCGCGATCGAGGACTGCGGCAGCAGCCCCAGCGTCTTGGCTACCTTCTTGGCCGGCATCGAGCCGATGGCGTGCCCGTCCAGCAGCACCTGCCCGGCGGACGGCTTCAGCATCCGCGACAGGGCGCGCAGCAGCGTGGACTTGCCGCACGCGTTGGGTCCGACGATCACCGTGAACGAGTGGTCGGGGATCTCCACCGACAGGTTCTCGGCGATGACCCGCTGCTCGTAGCCGAGGGTCACGTTCTGCGCGGTCAGCCGCTGCACCTGCGTACTCCTTGAGTTGCTCGTGTCCGTGCTCATATACGTCCCGCCCTGCGCTCGGTGACGAGCAGCCAGAGCAGGTAGACACCGCCGACCAGCCCGGTCACCACGCCCACCGGCAGCTGGTCGGCGCCGAAGGCGCGCTGCGAGGCCCAGTCGGACACGAGCAGCAGGACGGAGCCCATCAGCGCGCCGGTGAGCAGGTTCGAGCCGGGCGAGCGGGTCAGGCGCCGGGCCAGCTGGGGTGCGGCCAGGGCGACGAAGGAGATGGGACCGGCGGCCGCGGCGGCCGCGGTGGTCAGCAGGACCGCCGCCAGCATCAGCAGCATCCGCGTACGTTCCACCCGCACTCCGAGGGCGTACGCCGCGTCGTCGCCCATCTCCATCATCCGCAGGGCCCTGCCCTGCCCGAGGACCAGTGGGAACAGCACCGCACAGGTCGCCAGCAGGGGCCAGACCTGGCTCCAGTCCCGGCCGGCGAGCGAGCCGGTCAGCCAGACCATCGCGCGCGTCGCCTCGACGAGCTGGGCCTTGGTCAGCAGGTAGTTGATGACGGCGACGAGCATCGCGGAGACACCGATGCCGACCAGCACCAGCCGGTAGCCGTGGATGCCGCGCCGGTACGACAGCAGGTAGACGAGGACGCCGGTGATCAGCCCGCCCGCCAGCGCGCCCGCGGCGACCTGCGTCGCGCCGCCCTTGAACAGGACGATCACGGTGAGGGCGCCGACCGCCGAGCCGTAGCTGAAGCCGAGCAGGTCCGGGGAGCCGAGCGGATTGCGGGAGACGGACTGGAAGACGGCGCCTGCCATCCCGAGCGCGGCGCCCACCAGCAGCGCGACCACCACCCGCGGCAGCCGCAGGTCGTTGACGATGAAGTCGTTCGCCGGGGTGCCGTTGCCGAGCAGGGTCTGTACGACGTCCCACGGCGCGATCTCGAAATCGCCGGTGCCGATGAGGACGACGGCCATCGCCAGCGCGACCGCGGTGAGCAGCACCCCGACCGCCAGCGCACGCGGCTCCATCCGCAGGGACAGCCCGCCGGGGCCGCGCAGGGCACGGGATCCGGGCTTGCCCGCCCGAAGGTCGACGGTCACAGCTGGGCCATCCTCTTGCGCCGGACGAGGTAGATGAAGACGGGTCCGCCGATCAGCGCGGTGACGATGCCGACCTGGAGCTCGGCGGGCCGGGTGACGATCCGGCCGATGACGTCCGCGCCCAGCAGCAGCACCGGGGAGAGGACCGCCGAATAGGCGAGCACCCACCGCATGTCGGGACCGGTGATGATCCGCACCAGGTGCGGGATCATCAGCCCGATGAAGACGATCGGCCCGCAGGCGGCGGTCGCCGCCCCGCACAGCAGCGTGATGGCGACCATCGCGCCGATCCGGGTCCGCGTCAGGTGGGCGCCGAGGGCCCGCGCGGTGTCGTCGCCCATGGCCATCGCGTTGAGCGGCCGGCCCAGGGTGAGCGCGATCACCGCGCCCACCAGCAGGAACGGCGCCACCTGCCGGACGGTGTCCATGTTCGCGGAGGCCAGGGAGCCCACCGTCCAGAAGCGCAGCTTGTCCAGCGCCTTGCTGTCCATCAGCTGCACGGCGTTGATGTAGCCGACCAGGGCCGCGCTGGCCGCCGTACCGGCGAGTGCGAGGCGCACCGGCGTCGCGCTGCGGCTGCCGCCGAGCACGTACACCACGACGGAGACGACGGCGGCGCCCAGGAAGGCCCACCACACGAACTCGCTGAGCGTGGAGGCTCCGAGGAAGGTGATCGCGGAGACCACGGCGGCCGCGGCGCCCGCGTTGACGCCGAGGATGCCCGGCTCGGCCAGCGGATTGCGGGTCAGCGCCTGCATCACGGCGCCGGAGAGGCCGAGCCCGAGCCCGACCATCAGGCCGAGGAGGGTCCGCGGGACCCGCAGATCGCGCACCACCACGTCGGAGGGCGTCCCCGCGTAGTGGAACAGGCCGTGCCAGACCTGGTCGAGGGGCATCTGCTTGGCGCCCACGGCGACGCTCGCCACCGCGACCAGGGCCAGCACCGCGAGGGCGCCGAGCAGACCGGCGGCGCGCGCGGCGTGCCGCGGGCGGATGGCGGCGACCGGCGCCGCGCTCTGTTCAGGGGGACTCTCGACCAACACGAGGTTAGGTTAGCCTACCCTGCGCCTGAACTGGCCCTGAGGAGCCCGGGATCCCCGCGCACCACCGCCGGCCGACCGTCGGCCGACCCCCTACAGCCCGATCCGGGCCAGCACCTTCCCCGCGTCCAGCGTGCACGAGCCGTCCCCGGCCTGCGTCCACGCCGCCGCGCACAGCGCCCGCAACCCGTCGAGGGAACCGTCCGGATCGCCCTCGCCCCGCAGCTCCAGCGCGCCCGCCGCCGCCACCGCGGTCCAGCCCCCGCAGCGGAAGCCCTCCCCCTCCGCCACGACCTCCGGCTGCCCCGTCAGCAGCCCGCGCAGGTCCCGGTCCACATACGTCGGCCGGTGCGCCGGCTCGGCCCGCAGCAGCTGCGCCGCGTCCGTCACCCCGGTCAGCACCAGCAGCGAGTCCACGTCCCCGTTGAACGCGCCCTCGATGTCCGTGTCCAGCCGGTCCCCGACCACCAGCGGCCGCCGCGCCCCGGTCCGCAGCACCGTCTCCCGGTGCATCGGGGGCAGCGGCTTCCCCGCCACCTGCGGCTCCGCGCCCGTGGCGATCCGCACGACCTCCACCGCGGCCCCGTTGCCCGGCCCGATCCCCCGCGCCCCCGGAATCGTCAGATCGGTGTTCGACGCGAACCACGGCACCCCGCGGTGGATCGCGTACGAGGCCTCCGCGAACCGCGACCACGGCAGATCCGGGCCCCCATACCCCTGGACGACCGCCGCGAGACCCTCCTCGTCGGCGGACTCCACCGGTACGAGCCCCCGCTCGCGCAGCGCGACCCGCAGCCCCTCCCCGCCGATCACCAGCACCTTCGACCCCGGCTCCACCTGCTCCGAGATCAACCGGGCCACGGCCTGCGCCGACGTGATCACCTCGCCGGCCTCGGTCGGGATCCCCAGCTCGCCCAGGTGCTCGGCGACCGCCTGCGGGGTCCGCAGCGCGTTGTTCGTGACGTACGCGAGGTGCATCCCGCCGCTGCGGGCCGCGGCGAGGGACTCCGCGGCGTACGCGATCGCCTCGCCGCCCGCGTAGACCACCCCGTCCAGGTCCAGCAGGGCCGTGTCGTACGCCTGGTGCAGGCTGCGCTCGCTGCCCGCCGGACTCGTCCTGCTCTGCCGGGTCATCCTGTCGGCTCCCTGTCCGCTCGATGTGTCCGCTCGGTCCTCGACCGGCCCGTACGTACGTCCGTCCGCCCGTGACCGATACCGACCGCGTGTGCGCTGCGGTCTTGCTCACCCGATCATCCCGCATCGCGAGACGCGTCTTACCATGCACCAATGACCACACCTGGTACCGCGGACGACGGGCTGCGCCTGATCCCCTTCCATGGACTGCGCTATGACCCGGAGCGTGTCGGCAGCCTGGCCGCCGTCACCTCACCGCCGTACGACGTGGTCGTACGCCCCGACGGCGTCGACCACCTCGAGTCCGCCGACCCGCACAACATCGTCCGCCTGATCCTCCCGCAGGCCGACACCCCCGCCGAGCGCAACGAACAGGCCGCGCACACCCTCGCCGACTGGCTCTCCAAGGGCGTCCTCAGCGCCGACCCCGAGCCCGCGCTCTACGTCTACGAGCAGCGCAAGGGCAGCGTGCTGCAGCGCGGCCTGATCGGCGCCCTGGCCCTCTCGAAGCCCGAGGCCGGCATCGTCCTCCCGCACGAGGACGTCATGCCCGACGTGGTCACCGACCGGGCCGGCCTGATGCGGGCCGCTTCGGCCAATCTGGAGCCCCTGCTCCTCACCTACCTCGGCGGCGACCCCGCGGCCGGCGCGACGGCGGTCGTCGAGCGGACCGCCGCCCGCCCGCCCCTGCTGGCCACCACCACCGAGGACGGCTTCCGACACCGGCTCTGGGCCATCACCGACCCCGCCGACCTCGCCGCCGTCACCGCCGACCTCGGCCACCGCCAGGCCCTCATCGCCGACGGCCACCACCGCTGGGCGACGTACCTGCGCCTCCAGGAGGAGCACCAGTCCCCCACCGACTGGGACTTCGGCCTGGTCCTCCTCGTCGACACCGCCCGCTACCCGCTCCAGGTCCGCGCCATCCACCGGATGCTGCGCCGCCTCCCGGTCGCGGACGCCCTGGCCGCCGTGGAGGGCCACTTCCTGGTCCGCCCGGTCGACGGGCCGCTGCCGCTCGCCCTGGAGGCCCTCGGCGACGCCGCGGAGCGCGGCAACGCCTTTCTCCTGGCCGGCGACGGCACCTTCCACCTGGTCACCGACCCGGACCTGGACCTCCTGGAGCGCACCGTGCGCCGCGACCGCCCCGAGGCCTGGCGCCGGCTGGACGCGACCGTCCTGCACGCGACCCTGCTGGACGCCCTGTGGCGGATCCCGGACGCCCCGGACCAGATCACGTACATCCACGACGCCGCGGCCACCGTCGACATGGCCGAGCGCCACGGCGGCACGGCGGTCCTGCTGCACCCCGTACGGGAGGCGGTCGTGCGGGACCTGGCCCGCCAGGGCGTCACGATGCCCCGCAAGTCCACTTCCTTCGGCCCGAAGCCGGCCACCGGCCTGGTCCTGCGCAGCCTCGACTGACCCGGCCCGCCGGACGCGGACACGAAAAAGGGCGGCACCCCCGGAGGGGTACCGCCCTTTCTCATGTGAGCCGGTTCAGCGCTCAGGCCTTGTCGCGGGCCTGCGCGTCGTCCTCGTCCTCGTCCTCGTCCTCGACGACGACGATCTCGTCGGTGACGTCGATGTCGGCGTCGGCCTCGGACCGCTCCAGAGGCTCGTACTCCTCGTCGTCCTCGTCGTAGTACTCGGCCTGGTCGGAGGCCCGCTCGGCGGCAGCCACCTCGGCGGCGTCCTGCGCGTCGTCCTCGTCGTCCTCGTCGATCTCGTCCGGCTCATCGCCGCCGAGCGCGTCGACGAACTCGACCCCGTCCAGCTCGGCGAGCCGGTCGGAGGCGTCCATCGCCCCGTCCTTGTCCGCCTCGACCGTCTTGGCGAACCACTCGCGCGCCTCGTCCTCACGGCCGGCCGCGAGCAGCGCGTCCGCGTAGGCGTACCGCAGACGCGCGGTCCACGGCTGGACGGAGTTGGAGGCCAGCTCCGGGCTCTGCAGGGTCACGATGGCGGCGTCCAGCTGCCCCATGTCCCGCCGGGCACCGGCGGCGACCAGGCGCATCTCGACCTGGCCGGCCTTGTCCAGCTTCTGCACCTCGGGCTCGCCGGCCATGGCCAGCGCGCGCTCGGGGCGGCCGAGGCCGCGCTCGCAGTCGGCCATGACGGGCCACAGCTCGACGGAGCCGGTCATGCGCTTGGCGGCGCGGAACTCGGCCAGCGCCTCGCTGTACTTCTGCGTGGCGTACGCGGCGAAGCCGGCGGCCTCGCGCACGGCGGCGACGCGGGAGGCCAGGCGCAGGGCGATGCGCGAGTACGCGTACGCCTGCTCGGGCTCCTCGTCGATCAGCCGGGCGACCATGACGAGGTTCCGGGAAACCTCTTCCGCCAGGCCCTTGGGCAGGCTCAGCAGCTCCTGGCGCACATCGGCGTCGATCTCGAGACCGGTGACGTCCTCGTCGATCGGAAGGCGCTTGACCGGGTCCCGGTCGCGGTCCGCACGGTAGTCGCGGTCACCGCCGCGGTCGTCACGGCCGCCACGGTAGCCGCCGCGGTCGCCACCACGGTCGTCACGGCCGCGGAACCCGCCGCGGTCGCCGCCGCGGTCGTCGCGGCGCGGGTAGGACGGGCGGTCGCCGCCACGGTCGTCGCGGCCGCCGCGGAAACCACCGCGGTCGTCATCGCGACGCGGGTACGAGGGACGGCCACCGCGGTCGTCGTCACGACGGGGGTAGGACGGACGGTCGCCACCGCGGTCGTCGCGACGGAAGCCGCCACCGGAGGGGCGGTCGCCGCGGTCGTCGCGACGCGGGTAGGACGGGCGGTCGCCGCCACGGTCGTCGCGGCCGCCGCGGAAACCACCGCGGTCGTCGTCGCGACGGGGGTAGGACGGACGATCGCCACCGCGGTCGTCGCGACGGAAGCCGCCGCCACCACCGGAGGGACGGTCACCGCGGTCGTCACGGCGGAAGCCGCCGCCCGCGGGACGGTCGCCGCGGTCGTCGCGACGCGGGTACGAGGGACGGTCGCCGCCGCGGTCGTCGCGACGGGGGTAGGACGGGCGGTCGCCGCCGCGGTCGTCACGGCCGCCGCGGAAACCACCGCGGTCGTCATCGCGACGCGGGTACGAGGGACGGTCACCGCGGTCGTCACGGCGCGGGTAGGACGGACGGTCGCCGCCACGGTCGTCACGGCGGAAACCGCCGCCACCACCGGAGGGACGGTCACCGCGGTCGTCACGGCGGAAGCCGCCGCCCGCGGGACGGTCGCCGCGGTCGTCGCGACGCGGGTAGGACGGACGGTCCTCGCGGCCGCGGAAGCCACCACCGGTCGGGCGGTCGCCACGGTCGTCACGGCGGAAGCCGCCACCGGAGGGACGGTCGCCGCCGCGGTCATCGCGGCGCGGGTAGGACGGGCGGTCGCCGCCACGGTCGTCACGGCCGCCGCGGAAACCACCGCGGTCGTCATCGCGACGCGGGAAGGACGGACGGTCGCCACCACGGTCGTCGCGACGGAAGCCGCCGCCACCACCGGAGGGACGGTCACCGCGGTCATCGCGGCGCGGGTAGGACGGGCGGTCGCCGCCACGGTCGTCGCGACCGCCGCGGAAACCACCGCGGTCGTCATCGCGACGCGGGTACGAGGGACGGCCACCGCGGTCGTCGTCACGACGGGGGTAGGACGGACGGTCGCCACCGCGGTCGTCACGGCGGAAACCGCCGCCACCACCGGAGGGACGCCCGCCGCGGTCGTCACGACGGAATCCGCCGCCGGCGCCGGAGGCGCCACCGGTCGGACGGCCACCGCGGTCGTCGCGGCGGAAGCCACCACGGTCACCGCCACGGTCGTCACGGCCCCCGCGGTAGCCGCCCCTGTCACCGCCGTCGTTGCGCCGAGGCTCGCGCTCCGGACGATCGTCGGGAGAGTTGGACATGGGTGTGACTCCTGTCTTCGGGGTACCGCTAGTCATTCTCGCGCAACCAACCCATGGCCGCGCTTCGGCGTAAAGAGGTGAAAAACAAAAAGGACCCTTGGTCCAGCGTTGAACGCTGGACCAAGGGTCCTTTGAAAGATTGTTCGGCGGCGTCCTACTCTCCCACAGGGTCCCCCCTGCAGTACCATCGGCGCTGAAAGGCTTAGCTTCCGGGTTCGGAATGTAACCGGGC
>NZ_JBIASZ010000024.1:0-122304 GCF_042891345.1 Streptomyces sp. NPDC001903 | reverse complement strand
GGCGGAAGCCGGTGTACTGGACGTACTCGGGATTTCGCCCGGTGCGCCGAGAGCGCGTGCCGGGCGCCGCGGGGCAGGCGGGACTTTGCGGACACGCCCTAGCGGCGCAGCCGGTGGCAGATGTACGCCAGGGTGCCGAGCAGCAGACGGGCCTGCGGCGGGCCGCCCGCGCAGTCCAGGGCGGGCGGGCGCAGCCAGCCGACCGGGCCCAGGCCCGCGTGGTCGGAGGGCGGGGCGGTCAGGAAGGCGCCGGTCCCCAGCGCCCGCAGGTCGAGATCGGCGTCGTCCCAGCCCATCCGGTACAGCAGCTGCGGCAGCTCGGCGGCCGCGCCCGGGGCCACGAAGAACTGGGCCCGGCCGTCCGGGGTCGCGGTGACGGGCCCGAGCGGCAGGCCCATCCGCTCCAGGCGGACCAGCGCCCGGCGCCCCGCCTCCTGCGAGACCTCGATGACGTCGAAGGTGCGGCCGACGGGGAGCAGGACCGCCGCGCCGGGGTACCCGCCCCAGGTCTCGGTGACCTCGTCGAGAGTGGCGCCGGCCGGGACGGTCGGAGCCAGCGGCAGCGGATGCGCCCCCGGCGCGCTGCAATTCGTATGACCGCAGGAGCAGCCGCGGGCGGGGGCCGCGGCGCGGGCGCCGGGGACCACGTCCCAGCCCCACAGTCCGGTGTACTCCGCGACCGCCGTGCACTCCGAGGTCCGGCCGCGGCGCCGCGAGCCGGAACGGAACTCCTTGGTGCTGCGGCTGCCGCCGATCGTGAAGCCCATGCCCATGCCCCCTCCAACGGGTCGGACGCGCAGGTGGTTACGACGTCGGCGGGACGGGATGCGGGGCCGGGTGCGAGCCCGGTGCCCGGAGGGGCTGCCCGGCGCACTCCTCGCCGCGCGCGCCCCCTCTGCACTCCCGTCCATCCGATCGTTTTCGCCTCGGTGTCAAGTGAATCGCGCCTGGCGGGTGGCTAGTTCATTCAAAGGGGTGGCGAATGGTGGCGTTTCTGGAATCGACCTCGCGGAGGGGGTGATCGTAGGATTACTTTCAGTGCACCAAACCCCGAAGGCGGGCCGTCCGTGGTTATGCCGGAGGCAACGTGTGGAGGACCTGTGAAGGTCCGTGGCGGCGCTCGCCGCTCCAGCCAGGGTTTCGTGTGAAGAGGCTGAGTGGATGGGGGCGTTCCAGTGAGCGGCAGCGACGCAAGCGGAACGAGCGTGGAGCCGGAGGCCCCGGGCTCCGCCGCCCGCAACGAGCAACTGACCTCCTGGTTCGTCCGCAGCGGCTGGTCCAAGGGCGAGCTCGCCCGCCAGGTGAACCGGCGCGCCCGCCAGATGGGCGCCCACCACATCAGCACGGACACCTCCCGGGTGCGCCGCTGGCTCGACGGCGAGCAGCCCCGCGAGCCCGTCCCGCGGATCCTGTCCGAGCTGTTCTCCGAGCGCTTCGGCTCCGTCGTCGCCATCGAGCAGCTCGGGCTGCGCACCGCCCACCAGACGCCCTCCGTCTCCGGCGTCGACCTGCCCTGGGCAGGCCCGCAGACCGTCGAACTGCTCGGGGAGTTCTCCCGCAGCGACCTGATGCTGGCCCGCCGCGGCTTCCTGGGGACCTCCCTCGCCCTCTCCGCGGGCCCCGCCCTCATCGAGCCCATGCAGCGCTGGCTCGTCCCGGTCGCCGCCACCGACCCGGGCCCCCGGGAGGCAGGGGCGCCCGGCGCCCTCAGCGGCCACCGCCCGCCCCGGCTCTCCGAACCGGAACTCGGCCTCCTCGAAGCCACCACCGTCATGTTCCGCCAGTGGGACGCCCAGTGCGGCGGGGGACTGCGCCGCAAGGCCGTCGTGGGCCAGCTGCACGAGGTCACCGACCTGCTCCAGGAGAACCACCCGGCCCCCGTCATGCGCCGGCTGTTCAAGGTCGCCGCGGAACTCGCCGAACTGGCCGGCTGGATGAGCTACGACATCGGCCTGCACCCCACCGCGCAGAAGTACTTCGTCCTCGCGCTGCACGCCGCGAAGGAGGGCGGGGACAAGCCGCTCGGCTCGTACATCCTCTCCAGCATGAGCCGCCAGATGATCCACCTCGGCCGCCCCGAGGACGCCCTGGAACTCGTCCACCTCGCGCAGTACGGCAGCCGCGACTGCGCCGGCCCGCGCACCCAGGCCATGCTGTATGCGATGGAGGCCCGCGCCTACGCCAACATGGGCCAGCCCAGCCGCTGCAAACGAGCCGTCCGGATGGCCGAGGACACCTTCTCCGACGTCGACTTCGGCGGCGAGCCCGAGCCCGACTGGATCCGCTTCTTCTCCGAGGCCGAGCTCAACGGCGAGAACTCCCACTCGTACCGCGACCTGGCGTACGTGGCCGGGCGCAGCCCCATGTACGCCTCCCTCGCCGAACCCGTGATGCAGCGGGCCGTGGACCTCTTCGAGAAGGACGAGGAGCACCAGCGCTCGTACAGCCTCAACCTGATCGGCATGGCCACCGTGCACCTGCTCCGGCGCGAGCCCGAGCAGGCCGTCGTCCTCGTCGACCGCGCCCTGAAGGTGGCGGAAAAGGTGCGGTCCGAACGGGTCAATACGCGGATCCGCAAGACCGTCGACACCGCCGCCCGTGAGTACGGCGACGTCGCCGACGTGGTCCGGCTCACCGACCAGCTCGCCTCCCGCCTCCCCGAAGCCGCGGAGGCCGTCTGACGGCCCGCGCGGCCGCCCCCGAAGGCCCCGGCCGCGGCAGTCACCCCGTGAAGCCCGATCAGGCTCCCCCAGCCAGGTCCCCCCGGGTACTGCCGCGGCCGGCTCACGTCCCGGTCCCGTTCATGGACGCGTAACACAGCAGACCTCTTCGTCACGGCTGCGAAACACCCAGCGGCGCCGCCGGAAACCGGCCTGCGCGAATCTCAGGGCCAATAACCGGCCAGCCCCCAGGCCCCCACCCCCCGGCCTTACGCCTAGCGCCGCTCAGGTTTTCACGATCGCCCGCACGCGAACGTACCGACGACGAGGAGACGCCGATGGCATCAGCCATCACGACCCTCGCGGCAGACGCCCCGACGCTCTCTGCCGCGAACACCGGGTTCATGCTCATCTGCTCCGCCCTGGTCATGCTGATGACCCCCGGGCTCGCCTTCTTCTACGGAGGCATGGTCCGCGTCAAGAGCAGCCTCAACATGCTCATGATGAGCTTCATCAGCCTCGGGATCGTCACGATCCTCTGGGTCCTCTACGGCTTCAGCCTCGCCTTCGGCACCGACTCCGGCAGCCTCATCGGCTGGTCCTCCGACTACGTCGGCCTCAGCGGCATCGGCATCACCGAGCTGTGGGACGGGTACACCATCCCGGTCTACGTCTTCGCCGTCTTCCAGCTGATGTTCGCCGTCATCACCCCCGCCCTGATCAGCGGCGCCCTGGCCGACCGCGTGAAGTTCAGCGCCTGGGCCCTGTTCACCGCCCTGTGGGTCACCGTCGTCTACTTCCCCGTCGCCCACTGGGTGTGGGGCGCCGGCGGCTGGCTCTTCGAGCTCGGCGTCATCGACTTCGCGGGCGGCACCGCCGTCCACATCAACGCCGGCGCCGCGGCCCTCGGCGTCATCCTGGTCATCGGCAAGCGCGTCGGCTTCAAGCGCGACCCGATGCGCCCGCACAGCCTCCCGCTCGTGATGCTCGGCGCCGGTCTGCTCTGGTTCGGCTGGTTCGGCTTCAACGCCGGCTCCTGGCTCGGCAACGACGACGGCGTGGGCGCGGTCATGTTCGTCAACACCCAGGTCGCCACCGCCGCCGCCATGCTCGCCTGGCTCGCGTACGAGAAGCTGCGCCACGGCTCCTTCACCACCCTCGGCGCCGCCTCCGGCGCGGTCGCGGGCCTCGTCGCCATCACCCCCTCCGGCGGCTCCTGCTCCCCGCTCGGCGCGATCGCCATCGGAGCCATCGCCGGCCTCGTCTGCGCCATGGCCGTCGGCCTCAAGTACAAGTTCGGCTACGACGACTCCCTCGACGTCGTCGGCGTCCACCTCGTCGGCGGAGTCATCGGCTCGCTCCTGGTGGGCTTCTTCGCCACCGGCGGGGTCCAGTCCGACGCGGCCGGCCTCTTCTACGGCGGAGGCCTGGAACAGCTCGGCAAGCAGGCCATCGGAGTCTTCTCCGTCCTCGCCTACTCTCTCGTCGTGTCCGCGATCCTCGCCTTCCTCCTGGACAAGACGATCGGGATGCGGGTCACCGAGGACGACGAGGTCTCCGGCATCGACCAGGTCGAGCACGCCGAGACCGCCTACGACTTCAGCGGAGCCGGCGGCGGCGCCTCCTCCCGGAGCACCGCCGTACCCGCCCACGCTGCCGCCGCGAGCAAGAAGGTTGACGCATGAAGCTGATCACCGCGATCGTCAAGCCGCACCGGCTCGACGAGATCAAGGACGCCCTCCAGCGGTTCGGAGTCCAGGGGCTCACCGTCTCCGAGGCCAGCGGGTACGGCCGCCAGCGCGGCCACACCGAGGTCTACCGCGGCGCCGAGTACACCGTGGACCTCGTACCGAAGATCCGCATCGAGGTGGTCGTCGAGGACGACGACGCCGAATCGGTGATGGACGTCCTGGTGCAGGGCGCCCGCACCGGAAAGATCGGTGACGGCAAGGTGTGGAGCGTCCCGGTGGACGCGATCATCCGCGTCCGCACCGGCGAGCGCGGCGCAGAAGCGCTCTAGGCGACGGGAGCTCCTGGGTGACGAGCGTCGAACAGACCACGACGGGTGATTCCGACGAACCGTCCGCCTCGGGACCCAGCGGTTACGCCGCGGCCCGGCTGCGACTCCTCCAGGAGGAGTCGCGGTCCGGGCCTTCGCGGCGTTCCGCGCTGGCCGGGCTGACCGACGACTGGCTGAACGCCCTGTTCACCACGGCCCTGCGGGAGACCGGGGTACGGGGGGCCACCCTCGTCGCCGTCGGCGGCTACGGGCGCGCCGAACTCTCCCCGCGCAGCGACCTCGACCTGCTGCTGCTCCACGACGGCAAGGCCGAGCCGCGGGCGCTGAGCGCGCTGGCCGACCGCATCTGGTACCCCGTGTGGGACCTGGGCGTGGCCCTCGACCACTCGGTGCGGACCCCGGCCGAGGCCCGCAAGACCGCCGCCGAGGACCTCAAGGTGCACCTGGGGCTGCTGGACGCCCGGCCGGTCGCGGGCGACGCGGGCCTCCTCGCGGGCCTGCGCACCTCGGTGCTGGCCGACTGGCGCAACCAGGCCGCCAAGCGGCTGCCGCAGCTGCACGCGCTGTGCCGGGAGCGGGCCGAGCAGGCCGGCGAGCTGCGCTTCCTGCTGGAACCGGACCTCAAGGAGGCCCGCGGCGGGCTCCGCGACGCCACCGCGCTGCGGGCGGTCGCCGCGTCCTGGCTGGCCGACGCCCCGCGCGAGGGGCTGGCCGAGGCCCGGCGCCGGCTGCTGGACGCGCGGGACGCCCTGCACCTGGTGACCGGCCGGGCGACCGACCGGCTCGCGCTCCAGGAGCAGGACCAGGTCGCGGCCCAGCTGGGGCTCCTCGACGCGGACGCGCTGCTGCGCGAGGTGTACGAGGCCGCGCGGGTCGTCGCGTACGCCGGCGACGTGACCTGGCGGGAGGTCGGGCGGGTGCTGCGGGCCCGGGCGGCCCGGCCGAGGCTGCGCGGGCTGCTGGGCACGCGCGGGGCGGCGGCGGCCGAGCGGGCGCCGCTCGCGGAGGGGGTCGTGGAGTCGGACGGCGAGGCCGTCTTGGCCCTGGCCGCCCGGCCCGACCGGGATCCGGTGCTGGCGCTGCGGTTCGGGGCCGCGGCCGCGCAGGCGGGGCTGCCGGTGTCGCTGCACGCCGTACGACGGCTCGCGGCGCAGGCCAAGCCGCTGCCGGTGCCGTGGCCCGCCGAGGCGCGGGAGCAGCTGCTGACCCTGCTGGGGGCGGGGGAGCCGACGGTCGCGGTCTGGGAGGCGCTGGAGGCCGAAGGCCTGATCACGCGCCTGCTGCCCGACTGGGAACGGGTGCGGTGCCGGCCGCAGCGCAATCCCGTGCACACCTGGACGGTCGACCGGCACCTGGTGGAGACGGCGGTACGGGCCTCCGCCCTGACCCGCCGGGTCGGCCGGCCCGACCTGCTGCTGATGGCCGCGCTGCTGCACGACATCGGCAAGGGCTGGCCGGGGGACCACTCGGTCGCGGGGCAGACCATCGCCCACGACGTGGCCGTACGGGTGGGCTTCGACGAACGGGACGCCGCCGTGCTGGGGGTGCTCGTACGGCACCACCTGCTGCTGATCGACACCGCGACGCGGCGCGACCTCGACGACCCGGCGACGGTCCGCTCGGTGGCCGAGGCCGTGGGATCGCTCGGCGCGCTGGAGATCCTGCACGCGCTGACCGAGGCGGACGCCCTGGCCACCGGGCCCGCCGCGTGGAGCACGTGGCGGGGCTCGCTGGTCGCGGACCTGGTGGGACGGGTGGCCGCCGTGCTGCGGGGGGCGCCGCCCGCCGCGGCGGAGCCGGCCATCCCGACGACCGAGCAGGAACGCCTCGCGGTGGAGGCGCTGCGCACCGGGGAGCCGGTCCTGGCGCTGCACGCGCGCCAGGAGGAGGACGACGCGGTCGGCGTCGAACTGGTGGTGGCGGTCCCGGACCAGCCCGGGGTCCTCCCGGCGGTGGCCGGCGTACTGGCCCTGCACCGGCTCACGGTCCGGGCCGCGGACCTGCGCTCGCTGGAGCTGGCGGACCTGTCCGGCGAGGTGCTGGTCCTGCGCTGGCGGGTGGCGGCGCAGTACGGGGCGCTGCCGGAGGCGGCGCGGCTGCGGACGGACCTGATCCGGGCGCTGGACGGCTCGCTGGACGTCCCGGCGAAGCTGGCGGGCCGCGAAGCGGCGTACCCGCGGCGGCGCGGGGTGGTCCCGCCGCCGCCCCGGGTGACGGTGGTACCGGAGGTGTCCTCCCTGGCCACGGTCCTGGAGGTGCGCGCTCCCGACGCGGTCGGTCTGCTGCACCGGATCGGGCGCGCGCTGGAGTCCTCCGGGGTGCGGGTGCGCAGCGCGCACGTCTCCACGCTGGGCGCCAACGCGGTCGACTCCCTGTACGTGGTCGACCCCGACGGCAAACCGCTGCCGCTCCCCGCCGCGGCCGCCCTGGCCCGCGCCCTGGAGGCCGCCCTCCACTGACCCGGAGCCCCCGCCCCCTGTCCGGTAACGGGCGGGTCCCCGGACAGGGGGAGGGCCCGATACCCTGGGGGGCGACCACACGCCCCCGACCCGAGGAATCGCGACCACCGTGTTCGATACGCTTTCCGACCGCCTCAGCGCGACCTTCAAGTCCCTCCGGGGCAAGGGCCGCCTCTCCGAGCAGGACATCGACGCTGCGGCGCGGGAAATCCGTATCGCCCTCCTCGAGGCCGACGTCGCCCTCCCCGTCGTCCGCTCCTTCATCGCGAACGTCAAGGAGCGCGCCCGCGGCGAAGAGGTCTCCAAGGCCCTGAACCCGGGCCAGCAGGTCCTCAAGATCGTCAACGACGAGCTGGTCTCGATCCTCGGCGGCGAGACCCGGCGGCTGCGCTTCGCCAAGACCGCGCCCACCGTGATCATGCTCGCCGGTCTCCAGGGTGCCGGTAAGACCACCCTCGCCGGAAAGCTCGGCCTCTGGCTCAAGGGCCAGGGCCACGCCCCGCTGCTCGTCGCCTGCGACCTCCAGCGCCCCAATGCCGTCAACCAGCTCAGCGTCGTCGCCGAGCGCGCCGGCGTCGCGGTCTACGCGCCCGCCCCCGGCAACGGCGTCGGCGACCCGGTGCAGGTGGCCAAGGACTCCATCGAGTACGCCCGCACCAAGCAATACGACATCGTCATCGTCGACACCGCCGGCCGCCTCGGCATCGACTCCGAGCTGATGCAGCAGGCCGCGGACATCCGCGACGCCGTCAGCCCCGACGAGATCCTCTTCGTCGTCGACGCCATGATCGGCCAGGACGCGGTCAACACCGCCGAGGCCTTCCGCGACGGCGTCGGCTTCGACGGCGTCGTGCTCTCCAAGCTCGACGGCGACGCCCGGGGCGGTGCCGCGCTCTCCATCGCGCACGTCACCGGCAAGCAGATCATGTTCGCCTCGAACGGCGAGAAGCTCGACGAGTTCGACGCCTTCCACCCCGACCGCATGGCGGGCCGGATCCTCGACATGGGTGACATGCTCACCCTCATCGAGCAGGCCGAGAAGACCTTCAGCCAGGCCGAGGCCGAGAAGATGGCGGCCAAGCTCCAGAAGGGCCCGAAGGAGTTCACGCTCGACGACTTCCTGGCCCAGATGGAGCAGGTCCGCAAGATGGGCTCCATCTCCAAGCTGCTCGGCATGCTCCCCGGCATGGGGCAGATCAAGGACCAGATCAACAACATCGACGAGCGCGACGTCGACCGCACCGCCGCGATCATCAAGTCGATGACCCCGGCCGAGCGCCAGGACCCGCACATCATCAACGGCTCGCGCCGCGCCCGTATCGCCAAGGGCTCCGGTGTCGAGGTCAGCGCCGTCAAGAACCTCGTCGAGCGCTTCTTCGAGGCCCGCAAGATGATGTCCCGCATGGCCCAGGGCGGCGGCATGCCCGGGATGCCGGGCATCCCCGGGATGGGCGGCGGCCCCGGCCGGCAGAAGAAGCAGATCAAGCAGGCCAAGGGCAAGCGCAAGAGCGGCAACCCCATGAAGCGCAAGGAAGAGGAGGCGGCGGCCGCCGCCCGCCGCGAGCAGGGCCCGCAGAGCGCCCCGCCCGCGACCGGCAGCCCGTTCGGCCTTCCCGCCGGCGGCCAGTCCGGCCAGGACTTCGACCTTCCGGACGAGTTCAAGAAGTTCATGAAGTAGGCGCGGCCGTACGCGCAGGGGCCCTGGCCGGAGCATCCGGCCAGGGCCCCTGCGCGTTCCTCCTGGAGGCGCCGAGGTGCGATTTGTCCCTTATGGTCGGCCACGAGGACGGCAGTAAGGAGGCCACGTGCCCAGCCCCACCCCCGTACCGCCTCGCGACCGCGCCGACACGCCCTGGCGCTCCGAGGGCGCGCCGACACCGCCGCCCAAGAGGAAGATGCCCGGGGGCTGGCGCGGACTCGTCCTCGCCGCACTGATCGTCTTCCTGCTCGCCAACGTGGCCCTGTCGTACTTCAACCAGGGCGACGAGCCGACCGTCTCGTACACCGAGTTCAGCAAGCAGGTCGCCGACGGCAACGTCTCGAAGATCTACTCCAAGGGCGACGCCATCCAGGGCGAGCTGAAGAACAAGCAGCCGCTGCCCGACGGCGACAAGGGCGACTACACGAAGTTCGTCACCCAGCGCCCGGCCTTCGCCGACGACGACCTGTGGGCCAACCTCAGCAAGCACAACGTCGTCGTCACGGCCTCACCGGTCGTCGTGCAGCGCAGCTTCCTCGCCAATCTGCTGATCTCGCTCGCCCCGATGCTGCTGCTGGTCCTCCTGTGGGTGTTCATCGCCCGCCGCATGGGCTCGGCCATGGGCGGCGTCGGCGGGCTGGGCCGCAAACAGCCGCCCAAGCCCGTCGAACTGGAGGGCGGCAAGCGCACCACCTTCGCCGACGTGGCCGGCATCGACGAGGTCAAGGGCGAGCTCCACGACGTCGTGGACTTCCTCAAGAACCCCCAGCAGTACCGGGCCCTGGGCGCCAGGATGCCCGGCGGGGTGCTGCTCGCCGGACCGCCCGGCACGGGCAAGACCCTGCTGGCGCGGGCGGTCGCGGGCGAGGCCGGGGTGCCGTTCTTCTCCGCCTCCGCCTCCGAGTTCATCGAGATGATCGTCGGCGTGGGCGCCTCACGGGTGCGGGAACTCTTCTCCGAGGCGCGGAAGGTGGCCCCCTCCATCGTCTTCATCGACGAGATCGACACCATCGGGCGGGCCCGCGGCGGCGGCGCCGCCATGGGCGGCCACGACGAGCGCGAGCAGACCCTGAACCAGATCCTGACCGAGATGGACGGCTTCTCCGGCTCGGAGGGGGTCGTCGTCATCGCCGCCACCAACCGGCCCGACGTCCTCGACCCCGCGCTCACCCGCCCCGGCCGCTTCGACCGCACGGTCTCCGTCTCCCCGCCCGACCGGGCCGGCCGCGAGGCCATCCTGCGCATCCACACCCGCGAGATCCCGCTCGCCGCCGACGCCGACCTCGACCAGACGGCCCGCACCACCCCCGGCATGACGGGCGCGGACCTCGCCAACCTCGCCAACGAGGCGGCCCTGCTCGCCGTGAAGCGCAAGCAGACCCAGGTCACCCAGGCCGACTTCATGGACGCCCTGGAGAAGGTCCAGCTGGGCGCCGCGCGGTCGCTGGTCATGCCGCAGGAGGAACGCCGCCGCACCGCCTACCACGAGAGCGGCCACGCCCTGCTCGGCATGCTCCAGCCGGGCGCCGACCCGGTCCGCAAGATCACGATCGTGCCGCGCGGCCGGGCGCTCGGCGTCACCCTCTCGACCCCCGACGCGGACCGCTACTCCTACACGGAGGACTACCTCCGCGGCCGCATCATCGGCGCGCTGGGCGGCATGGCGGCCGAGCACGTCGTGTTCGACGTCATCACGACGGGCGCCGAGAACGACCTGGAACAGGTCACCAACCTCGCCCGCGGCATGGTCGGCCGCTGGGGCATGAGCGAGCGCGTCGGCCGCCTCACCGCGATCCCCGCGGACGCGCAGAGTCCGTACGGGCTGCTGGCGGCCCCCGCCACCCTCGACGCCGTGGACCACGAGATGCGGCGGATCGTCGACGAGTGCTACGCGGAGGCCTGCCGGCTGCTGCGCGAACACCGGCCGAAACTCGACGCGCTGACCGAGGCCCTGCTCGCGAACGAGACCCTGGACGAGCCGGCCGCCTACGAGGCCGCCGGCATCCCCCGGCTGTCGAAGGAACCGAAGTAGCGCCGGGACCGCCGCGCGGTGCCCCGCGGCGGTCCCCGGCCGTCGCGGCTACGGCACGCGGGCGATCACGTAGCGGAAGATGTTCGGCAGCCAGACGGCGCCGTCCGGCCGCTCGTACGGGTGAAGCGCCTCGGTCAGCTCCTTCTCGACCTGCGCCGGATCGGACGAGGCCTCGTACAGCCCCGTCGACAGCAGCCCCCGTACCGCGCTGTCCACGTCCGCGTACCCGAAGGGGCAGAACACCCGCCCCGACCCGTCGGGCGTGAGCCCCGCCCGCGCCACGGCCGCGTCGAGGTCCCGCGGCGCGGGACCGCCGCCCAGGACCGCGGGCACCGTGCACCGCTCCGCCGGGCCCCAGTCGGCCAGCACCACCGCCCCGCCCCGCCGCACCGCGGGCAGGGCCGCGTCCAGGGTCGCCGCGGACGGGGGGAAGGCCAGCAGCACGTCGTACGGGCGCGCGCCGCCCGGCGGGTCCGGGACCACGTCCAGCAGCCGCTCGCGCGCCAGCGCACGCCGCGCCGGATCCGCCTCCACCCCCGTGGCGACGGCTCCCCGCCCCGCGGCCAGCAGCAGGGCCAGCCCGGACCCGCAGTCCAGGCCGAGCAGCCGGTCGCCCGGCCCGACCTCCAGCCGGTCGTAGACCGCTTCGTACAGCGGTACCAGCATCCGTTCCTGGATCTCCGCCCAGTCCCGGGCGACGAGCGTCGCCGTCGGCGTCGGTGTCATCGAAAGAGCGCTCCTGATTCCTTGTCGCCCCCTTGCCCCCGTTGCCAGAGAACTCCCCATTCGCCCCCGCGTCCAGAGGAGTGCGCCACCCGATTCACGCTCGACGCGCCCGGCGCCGTACCATTCGCGCCATGGCAAAGGCACCCGTTCTCACCCCCCAGGCGGAGGATTTCCCCCGCTGGTACCAGGATCTGATCAACAAGGCCGAGCTGGCCGACAACGGTCCGGTACGCGGCACCATGGTCATCCGACCGTACGGCTACGGGCTGTGGGAGCGGATGCAGCAGGAGATGGACGCGCGCATCAAGGACGCGGGCGCCCAGAACGCGTACTTCCCGCTGTTCATCCCGCAGTCGTACCTGACGCGCGAGGCCGAGCACGTCGAGGGCTTCGCCCCCGAGCTCGCGGTCGTCACGCACGGCGGCGGCAAGGAGCTGGAAGAGCCGGTCGTGGTCCGGCCCACCTCCGAGACGATCATCAACGACTACTTCTCCAAGTGGGTCCAGAGCTACCGCGACCTGCCCCTGCTCATCAACCAGTGGGCGAACGTGGTCCGCTGGGAGATGCGCCCGCGCGTGTTCCTCCGTACGAGTGAGTTCCTCTGGCAGGAGGGCCACACCGCCCACGCCACGTACGAGGACGCCCGCGACTACGCCGCCCGCATCCACACGGACGTGTACGGCGACTTCATGACGAACGTGCTCGGCATCGACGTCGTGCTCGGCCGCAAGACCGCCAAGGAGCGCTTCGCCGGCGCCATCAACACCCTCACCCTCGAAGGGATGATGGGCGACGGCAAGGCGCTGCAGCTGGGCACGAGCCACGAGCTCGGCACCAACTTCGCCAAGGCCTTCAACACGCAGTACCTGTCGAAGGAAGGCAAGCAGGAGCTCGTCTGGCAGACCTCCTGGGGCGTCTCGACCCGCATGGTCGGCGGTCTGATCATGTCCCACGGCGACGACAACGGCCTCCGGGTCCCGCCGCGCCTGGCGCACATCCAGGTCGTCGTCATGGCGATCAAGGGCGACGAGGCCGTCACCAAGGTCCGCGAGCTCGGCGCGCAGCTGAAGGCCGCCGGCATCCGCGTGCACGTGGACGACCGCGTCGACACCCCCTTCGGCCGCCGCGCCGTGGACTGGGAGCTCAAGGGCGTTCCGGTCCGCGTGGAGATCGGCCCCCGCGACCTGGAGGCCGGCACCGCGATGCTGGCCCGCCGGATCCCGGGCGGCAAGGAGCCCGTGCAGATCGACGCGCTCGCCGACCTGCTGCCCAAGGTGCTCGACGAGGACCAGGCCCAGCTGCTGCGCGAGTCCCGCGAGCGCCGCCTGGCCCGTACCTCCGACGTCTCCACCATCGAGGAGGCCGCCGAGGCCGCCATCGCCGGCGGCTGGGCGCGGATCCCGTGGGCCGACCTCGGCCCCGAGGGCGAGGCCAAGCTGGGCGAGCAGGCCGTCTCCGTACGCTGCCTGATCGCCGCGGACGGGTCGGTTCCGGAGACGGACGACGCCCCCGGTACGCTCGCGATCGTCGCGCGCTCGTACTGATCGCCGCCGTCTGACCAGGGGCCGGTCCCGGCGCACGGCACGAGCCGTGCGCCGGGACCGGCCCTTTTGGTCGACGTTACGTACCGACTCCTCCTGGGATCGGCGCACCCGTCCTCGTCGGGACGCATGAGACTGAACTGACTGGTACGTGCAAAAAATTTGGAATGGCCCGGAATCGGAACACCGGGGCACCCCGGCTCGTTGTCACGACGTGAGCACGACACCACCTGTTCTCGCCGCAGAGCTGGCGCAGGCGTGGGCCGACATTCAGCGGTACCACCCCGAGCTGCCTGACCTTGCCGCGCCCGAGTCCCTGATCGGAGAGTCCTCGTCCGCCTGCGGCGCCGAACTCTCCTTCGAGCGACTGCTGCACGAGGCAGTCCACGGCATCGCCGCCGCCCGCGGAGTGCGCGACACCTCGCGAGCAGGCCGCTACCACAACCGCAGATTCCTCGCGATCGCCGAGGAGATGGGGCTGGACCACTCCGACGAGCCGCATGCCAGCAGCGGCTTCTCGCTGGTCTCGCTCAATCCCGAGGCGAAGAAGCGCTACCGCCCCACCATGGAGCGCCTTCAGCGCGCACTGAAGGCGCACACGGCCGCGACGGCCGCCGACACCAAGCGCAGCTTCCGCGGGCCGGCCGCCCGGCACGGCTCCTCGGGTGGCGGTGTCCGCGTCAAGGCGGTCTGCGACTGCGGGCGCAACGTGCGGGTGGTCCCCTCCGTGCTGGCGCAGGCGCCGATCGTGTGCGGCGGCTGTATGAAGCCCTTCCGCATCCCCGAGGTCGCCGTCTCGGCCGCAGCCTCCTGAGCGCGGCCGACTCCCCGCGAGAAGCGCCGCAGGCATGTGGCACAATGGCTAGCTGTACTCGACAGTCGCATAGGACCCCTCTCTCCTCCGGCTGACGCGTCCATCGGGCACCCGAGTACCGCAACCCCACGTGGCATCTCATGTGCCCAACCACGTCAAGTTCAGGAGACACCACTCCAGTGGCAGTCAAGATCAAGCTCAAGCGCCTCGGCAAGATTCGCCAGCCGCACTACCGCATCGTCGTCGCCGACGCCCGCACCCGCCGGGACGGTCGCGCGATCGAAGAGATCGGTATCTACCACCCGACGTACAACCCGTCGCGCATCGAGGTCAACGCCGAGCGTGCGCAGTACTGGCTGTCGGTCGGCGCCCAGCCCACCGAGGCCGTGCTCGCCATCCTGAAGCTCACCGGTGACTGGCAGGCGCACAAGGGCCTCCCGGCCCCCGCGCCGCTGCTGCAGCCGGAGACGAAGGAGAGCAAGCGTCGCTCCTTCGACGAGTTCGCCAAGGCCCTCGAGGGCATCGGCGAGACCAAGGGCGAGGCCATCACGCAGAAGGCGAAGAAGGCCGACAAGAAGGCGGACGAGGCTGAGGCCGCCGCCGAGTCGACCGAGGCCTGAGCATGCTCGAGGAGGCTCTTGAGCACCTCGTAAAGGGCATTGTGGACAACCCCGACGAAGTGCAGGTCGCCTCGCGCAACCTGCGTCGTGGGCAGGTGCTCGAGGTCCGGGTTCACCCGGACGACCTCGGGAAGGTGATCGGCCGCAACGGCCGCACCGCGCGTGCCCTGCGTACCGTCGTGGGCGCCATCGGCGGCCGGGGGATCCGCGTCGACCTCGTCGACGTGGACCAGGTCCGCTGAGACTTGGTTCATTGAGAACGTGAATCACCGGCACGGGCCGGGGAGGGCATTCGTGCCCGCCCCGGCCCGTCGTCGTCTGAACAGGAGAAAACACAAGTGGAGCTGGTTGTCGCGCGGATCGGCCGCGCCCACGGGATCAAGGGTGAGGTCACCGTCGAGGTGCGGACCGACGAGCCGGAGCTTCGGCTCTCGCCCGGTGCCGTTCTGCGGACCGAACCGGCGTCGGCGGGTCCGCTGACCATCGAGACGGGCCGCGTGCACAGCGGGAGGCTGCTGCTCCGCTTCGCCGGCGTCAAGGACCGCACCGGCGCCGAGGGCCTGCGCAACATCCTGCTGATCGCCGACGTCGACCCGGCGGAGCTCCCCGAGGAAGAAGACGAGTACTACGACCACCAGCTGATGGACCTGGACGTCGTGCTCGAGGACGGCACCGAGATCGGCCGGATCACCGAGATCTCGCACCTGCCCTCGCAGGACCTCTTCATCGTCGAGCGCCCCGACGGCACCGAGGTGATGATCCCCTTCGTCGAGGAGATCGTCGCCGAGATCGACCTGGAGGAGCAGCGCTGCGTCATCACGCCCCCGCCCGGGCTGATCGACGACCGTGCGGAGATCGTCTCCACGCGCGACGCCGAGCCCGAGGGCGACGCCTGATGCGTCTCGACGTCGTCACGATCTTCCCCGAGTACCTGGAACCGCTGAACGTCTCCCTCGTCGGCAAGGCGCGGGCCCGCGGGCAGCTCGACGTACACGTCCACGACCTGCGGGACTGGACCCACGACCGGCACAACACCGTCGACGACACCCCCTACGGCGGCGGTCCCGGCATGGTCATGAAGACCGAGCCGTGGGGCGAGGCCCTCGACGAGGCGCTGGCCGACGGGTACGAGGCCGGCGCGCACGGGCCCGTCATGGTCGTCCCCACCCCCAGCGGCCGCCCGTTCACCCAGGAACTGGCCGTCGAGCTCTCCGAGCGGCCCTGGCTGATCTTCACGCCGGCCCGGTACGAGGGCATCGACCGCCGGGTCATGGACGAGTACGCCACGCGCATGCCGGTCTACGAGGTCTCCATCGGCGACTACGTGCTGGCGGGCGGCGAGGCCGCCGTCCTGGTCGTCACCGAGGCCGTGGCCCGGCTGCTGCCCGGAGTGCTCGGCAATGCCGAATCGCACCGCGACGACTCCTTCGCGCCCGGCGAGATGGCGAACCTGCTGGAGGGGCCGGTCTACACGAAGCCCCCGCAGTGGCGCGGCCGGGGCATCCCCGACGTGCTGCTCAGCGGCCACCACGGGAAGATCGCCCGCTGGCGCCGGGACGAAGCCTTCCGTCGGACCGCGCTGCACCGCCCCGATCTGATCGAGCGCTGCGAGGCCTCCGCCTTCGACAAGAAGGACCGCGAGATCCTGAGCATCCTGGGCTGGCGGCCCGCCGCCGACGGCCGATTTTGGCTCAGGCCGCAGGCCGTGGAAGAATAGGCGGCTGCTGTGTGCTCGCGTGCGCCCCTGCCACAGGGGGACAGTCGCCCGCCGAGTGACGCGGCTCCCGAATTCTCTCCGGAAACCCGCACCGGCGGCCTGTGGCGTCGTGCGAAGAAAGCAGACGAAGAACATGTCTCACCTGCTCGATGGCGTCAACGCCGCCTCGATCCGCTCCGACGTCCCGGCCTTCCGCCCGGGTGACACGATCAACGTGCACGTCCGCGTCATCGAGGGCAACCGCTCCCGTATCCAGCAGTTCAAGGGTGTTGTCATCCGTCGCCAGGGCTCTGGCGTCTCCGAGACCTTCACCGTTCGCAAGGTCTCCTTCAGCGTCGGCGTCGAGCGCACCTTCCCGGTGAACTCCCCGATCTTCGAGAAGATCGAGCTCGTCACCCGCGGTGACGTGCGTCGCGCCAAGCTGTACTTCCTCCGTGAGCTCCGCGGCAAGGCCGCGAAGATCAAGGAGAAGCGCGACCGCTGATCTCCTCTCCGGGTCCCGGAGGCGGCCGGATAGGCTCGCCCTCGATGGACACCGAAGCAGAGCTCACACAGCGCGGCCACTCCTCCCCCGAAACGGGGGAGGGGCGGCCGCGCTTTGCGTTGTGGGGGCGTCGCGCGCTGCCCCCATGGCGGGCCTTCCTGACCTTGCGGGGGGCCGCGGTGCTCGGCGTGCTCTGCACGTGCTTCCTGCTGCTGCTCAGCAATTTCGTCGTACAGCCCTTCCTGATCCCGAGCCGGTCGATGGAACCGACGCTGCGGGTCGGCGACCGGGTGCTGGTGAACAAACTGGCGTACCGTTTCGGCGACCAGCCCGGGCGCGGGGACGTGGTGGTCTTCGACGGCACGGGCTCCTTCGTACGGGAGGGCGCCCAGGGCAATCCGATCGGCGAGGCCCTGCACGGCGCGGCCTCCGCGCTCGGGATCGGCGAGCCGTCCGAGACCGACTTCGTGAAGCGGGTCGTGGGCGTCGGCGGGGACGACGTGGTGTGCTGCGACGCGGGCGGGCGGATCAAGGTGAACGGAGTCCCGGTGGAGGAGCCGTACCTGTATCCCGGCGACGCGCCCTCGAAGGTGCCCTTCCGGATCGTCGTACCCCTTGGGACCCTGTGGGTCATGGGTGATCACCGTTCCCAGTCCCGGGACTCCCGGGACCACCTGGGGGAACCGGGCGGAGGGATGGTGCCGGTGGAGAAGGTGATCGGGCGGGCCGACTGGATCGGCTGGCCGGTTTCGCGCTGGGGGTCGGCTCCCACGGCGACACCGTCCTCCGGCGGCGGTCATGGGTAGCCGGGGGCGGCCCAGAGGCGGCCGGGTCCCCGAGCCGGATCCGGAGTCCGAGCCGAGGCGGACGCCCCCGCCCACGCACACGCCCCAGCCCGCGCCCGCGCCCCGATTCTGGCGTGCACCCGAGACTCCGGGCGGCCCCGTGCCCCGGCGGGAGCCCGAGCCCGCCGCTGTCCCCGAGCCCGCCGCGGTCCCCGAGCGGCCGGTGCGGGAGCCCGGGTCGCGGCGAGGGGCCAAGGCGCAATCCGTTGCGGCCGAGACCGGAGGCCGCGCCGAGCGGCGCCGGCTGGCGCGCCGGGTCAAGCGGCGCAGACGCACCCGCCGGGTGGGCGAGGTGCCGCTGCTGATCATCGTGGCGCTGTTGATAGCGCTCGTCCTCAAGACCTTCCTCGTGCAGGCCTTCTTCATCCCGTCCGGATCCATGGAGCAGACGATCCGGATCGGCGACCGCGTGCTGGTCGACAAGCTGACCCCGTGGTTCGGCTCCAAGATCGAACGCGGCGAGGTCGTCGTCTTCAAGGACCCCGGCGGCTGGCTCAAGGGCGAGGCCGCGCGGCCGCCCGAGGACCCCGTCGGCGTCAAGCAGATCAAGGAGACGCTGACCTTCATCGGCCTGCTGCCCTCCGCCGACGAACAGGACCTGATCAAGCGCGTCATCGGCGTCGGCGGCGACACCGTCGTGTGCTGCGACGCCAAGGGCCGCGTCACCGTCAACGGAACGGCGCTCGACGAGCCGTACGTGAGCCCGGGCAACGCCCCCTCCGAAATCCGGTTCGAGGTACAAGTGCCCAAGGGGCGGCTCTTCGTGATGGGCGACCACCGTGCGAATTCGGCCGACTCCCGCTTCCACCTCGACGAAGCCTTCGACGGCACCATCGACGAGAAGGGGGTCGTGGGCCAGGCCGTCGTCATCGCATGGCCGTTCGACCACTGGCGGAAGCTCGAACAGCCCGTGACCTTCCGTTCGGTTCCCGATCCGGCCCCGAGCGGGCGACGCGGCCGTCGTGGGCGCCGACGCGGCCCGCCGTTCGCATAGTGTGTCCTCGGTCTCCCGCGCCTTAGGGAACTCCCGCTCGTTAGGGGAGGGGAGGGCCCGCACCCGAATCCGGCGCGGGCGGCGATCTGCGAGGTTGAGGAGTGGATGTGGGGGATGTGGCGGTAGGCGCGCGATCCGGACGCGACGAAGGCGAGGAGCGGCCGGACGATGCCAAGCGCGAAGCCGAGGACGAGGACAGTGGTGCCGAGGCGAAGCCGCACCGCTCGTTCTGGAAGGAGCTCCCGCTCCTCATCGGCATCGCCCTGCTGCTCGCCCTGCTGATCAAGACCTTCCTGGTGCAGGCGTTCTCGATCCCGTCCGACTCGATGCAGAACACCCTGCAGCGCGGCGACCGGGTGCTCGTGGACAAGCTGACCCCGTGGTTCGGCTCGGAGCCCGAGCGCGGTGAGGTGGTGGTCTTCCACGACCCCGCGAGCTGGCTGGCGGGGGAGCCCACCCCGGAGCCCAACTTCGCGCAGCAGGTCCTCAGCAAGATCGGCCTGATGCCGTCCGCGGACGAGAAGGACCTGATCAAGCGGACCATCGCCATCGGCGGTGACACGGTCGAGTGCAAGAAGGGCGGACCGGTCGTCGTCAACGGCAAGGAGCTCGACGAGCCGTACATCTACCCGGGCAACACCCCGTGCGACGACGCCCCGTTCGGTCCGATCACGGTGCCCAAGGGCAAGATCTGGGTGATGGGCGACCACCGGCAGAACTCGCAGGACTCCCGCTACCACATGCAGGACTCCACCCAGGGCTTCGTGCCGGTCGACAAGGTCGTCGGGCGAGCCGTGGTCGTGGCCTGGCCGATCACCCGCTGGGCGACCCTGCCCATCCCGGACACCTTCGACCAGCCGGGCATCGGGAAGCAGTCCAAGGCGACCGCGATGGGCCTCGGTGCCGCCGGGCCGGCGCCCGTCGGGCTCGGACCGGCCGCGCTGGGCCTCGTCGGAGCGGTTCCGGTCGTGATGTGGCGCAGGCGGAGGCTGACCAGCGGGACTACCGGCAGGTAGGGTGCCGCCCAGGTCGTCGATCCCGGAAGTGTGGGGGCGCTGCAATGGGCGGAACGCAAACCAGCGGTACCGAAGCAATACGCGGTGGCAAGGACGGCCGCGGCGGTCTCGGCCATGTGCTGTCGGGAGTCGCCGTGGCCGTCGGCTTCGTGCTCTTCCTGGGCGCCTTCGCCTGGGGGGCCTTCGTGTACCGGCCGTATACGGTGCCGACCGACTCGATGATGCCGACGGTGAACCCCGGCGACCGCGTGCTCGCGCAGCGGATCGACGGCGGCGAGGTCCGGCGCGGCGACGTGGTCGTGTTCACCGACCACCTGTGGAGTGACTCGCCCATGGTCAAGCGGGTCGTCGGCATCGGCGGCGACACCGTGAAGTGCTGCGGGGCGGGCGGCCGGCTCACCGTGAACGGCAAGGAGCTCGACGAGCCGTACCTGAAGCACGCCCTGCCCGAAGGGGCGGTCGCGGGGCCGGCCTCCGACACCCCCTTCGAGGTCACGGTTCCCGAGGGCAACCTCTTCCTGCTGGGCGACCAGCGCGCCGCCTCGCTCGACTCCCGGGCCCACCTCCAGGAAGCCGGCCAGGGCACCGTGCCCCGGTCGGCCGTCCAGGCCCGGGTCGACGCCCTCGCCTGGCCGACGATGAAGATGCTCGAGCGGCCCGGCACGTACGCCTCCCTGCCCGGCGGGATCTCGCACCCGGGGCCGCTGCGCCCGCAGCTGGCCGCGGTGGCGGCCGGAGCCGCCCTGGTGCTGCTGGGAGCCGCGTACGGCCCCCTCGTACGGGTCCTGGGGCGCGGGCGGCGGCGGGAGCCTGCCGGTGCCCGCTGACGCGGCCGCCGCGGGCGGCCCCCGCAAGGTGTCCCGGGTGGTCCTGCTGGACCCCGCGGACCGGATCCTGCTGCTGCACGGCTTCGAACCGGACAATCCCGCGGACCACTGGTGGTTCACCCCCGGCGGCGGGCTCGAAGGCGACGAGACCCGTGAGCAGGCCGCGCTGCGGGAGCTCGCCGAGGAGACGGGGATCACAGAGGTGGATCTGGGGCCGGTGCTGTGGCGCCGGTACTGCTCGTTCCCGTTCGACGGGCGGCGCTGGGAGCAGGACGAGTGGTACTACCTGGCCCGGACCGCACGGACGCGGACCGAGATGGGCGGCCTCACCGAGCTGGAACGACGCAGCGTCAGCGGTGCCAGGTGGTGGACCTCCGAGGAACTTCTCTCGGCCCATGAGACGGTGTACCCGACCAGACTCGCCGAGCTGCTCCGTACGCTGCTCGACGACGGTCCCCCGGGTGCGCCGGTGGTCCTGGCTCCGGAAATCGTTTAGGGGCGCAGGGGCCTGGCGCACAATAGGGGGACGCACGGCTGAAGGGGAACATGCCATGAGCGCCGAGGACCTCGAGAAGTACGAGACCGAGATGGAGCTGAAGCTCTATCGCGAGTACCGCGACGTCGTCGGGCTGTTCAAGTACGTGATCGAGACCGAACGTCGTTTCTACCTCACGAACGACTACGAGATGCAGGTGCACTCGGTCCAGGGGGAGGTGTTCTTCGAGGTCACGATGGCCGACGCCTGGGTGTGGGACATGTACCGGCCGGCCCGCTTCGTGAAGCAGGTGCGGGTGCTGACCTTCAAGGACGTGAACATCGAGGAGCTCAACAAGAGCGATCTCGAGCTGCCGGGCAGCTGACGCCCGGCCCTCCGCCGCCCGTCCCCGCCCTCGCGCCCCACCCTCCCGGCCCCCTCGGCCTCCCCGGTTTTCACCCTCAGGGGTGAGCGGGTTGTCCACAATGCCCTCACTGTCCACCAAGATCCACAAGGTGGGCGGGGCCGCGGGACCGTCGGGGGCGGAGGTGGTGCCCGATGAACGCGAAGGGCGTGGCACAGCAGGCATTGGGGCGGTACGGCGAGGAGCTCGCGGCGCGGCGCCTGACCGAGGCCGGGATGACGGTGATCGCCCGGAACTGGCGGTGCCGCAGCGGGGAGATCGACATCGTCGCGCGGGACGGGGACGCCCTCGTCGTCTGCGAGGTCAAGACCCGTCGGTCGGGGGAGTTCGAACACCCCATGGCCGCCGTCCGCCCCGGCAAGGCCGAGCGATTGCGGCGGCTCGCCGGGCGCTGGCTCGCCGACCACGGAGGACCGCCGGCGGGCGGGGTGCGCATCGACCTCGTGGGAGTCCTGCTGCCACGGCGCGGCGCGCCCGTGGTGGAGCACGTCCGGGGGGTGGCGTGATGGGGTTCGCACGAGCCTGCTCGGTGGCCCTGGTGGGCGTCGACGGCGTGGTGGTGGAGGTCCAGGCCGATCTGGAGCCCGGGCTCGCCGCCTTCACCCTGGTCGGGCTGCCCGACAAGACCCTGACCGAGAGCCGGGACCGGGTGCGGGCCGCCGTCGTGAACTCCGGCGCGACCTGGCCGCAGAAGAAGCTCACGGTCGGGCTCAGCCCGGCCTCCGTACCGAAATCGGGCGCGGGGTTCGACCTGGCCGTCGCGGCCGCCGTGCTGGGCGCCGCCGAGGTGGTCGACCCCGCGGCCATCGCCGACCTGGTGCTCATCGGGGAGCTGGGGCTGGACGGCCGGGTGCGGCCGGTGCGCGGCATCCTCCCGGCGGTGCTCGCCGCGGCCGACGCCGGATACCGCAACGTGGTGGTGCCCCAGCAGTGCGCCGCCGAGGCCATGCTCGTCCCGGACGTGAGCGTGCTCGGCGTCCGCAGCCTGCGGCAGCTGATCGCCGTCCTCACCGACGGAGAGGTACCCGAGGAGGAACCACCGGACCCGCTCGGACGGCCCGACCCGATGCTCGCCGGGCTGGTGGTCCCGGGAGCCGGCATCGGCACCGGGATCTCCCGCGCCGCACGCCCGGCCGGGCAGGACGAGACCCCGGACTTCCCCGACCTCTCCGACGTCGCCGGGCAGTACGGCGCCCGCCGGGCCCTGGAGGTGGCGGCCACCGGAGGCCACCACCTCTTCCTCAGCGGACCCCCGGGAGCGGGCAAGACCATGCTGGCCGAGCGGATCCCCTGGATCCTCCCGCCGCTCTGCCGGCAGGACTCCCTGGAGGTCACCGCCGTGCACTCGGTCGCGGGAGTGCTCCCGCCCGGGGAACCGCTGGTCGCCCGGCCCCCGTACTGCGCGCCCCACCATTCGGCGACGATGCAGTCCCTGGTCGGCGGCGGAGCGGGAGTGCCCCGGCCCGGGGCCGTCTCCCTGGCCCACCGGGGAGTGCTGTTCCTGGACGAAGCCGCCGAGTTCAGCACGAAGGCGCTGGACGCGCTGCGCCAGCCCCTGGAATCGGGGCACGTGGTCATCGCCCGGGCCGCCGGGGTGGTGCGGCTGCCGGCCAGGTTCCTGATGGTGCTCGCGGCGAACCCCTGCCCGTGCGGGCGGCACACCCTGCTCGGAGCCGGCTGCGAATGCCCGGCCTCGGTGATCCGGCGCTACCAGGCCAGGCTGTCGGGGCCGCTGCTGGACCGGGTGGACCTGCGGGTGGAGGTCGAACCGGTCACCCGCTCCGACCTGCTGGGGCGCGGCGGCCGCGGGGAGTCCACGGCCGCCGTCGCGGACCGGGTGCGCGAAGCCAGGCAACGCACCGCCGCCCGGCTCGCCGACACCCCCTGGCGGCTCAACGCCGAGGTGCCCGGACACGAGCTGCGCACCCGCTGGCAGGCCGCCCCCGGGGCGCTGGCCCAGGCCGAGCGGGACCTGGAGCGCGGTCTGCTCACCGCCCGCGGGCTGGACCGGGTGCTGCGCGTCGCCTGGACCCTGGCCGACCTGCGCGGCCGGGACCGCCCCGAACCCCTGGACGTGGCCGTGGCCCTCGAACTGCGCACCGGCATCGCCCGCGGCGCGGCCCTGGCCATGGAGGCGGGGTCGTGAGCGCCCCGGAGCGGCCCGGCCCGGCGACCGGCCCCGGCCCGGTCGAAGCCCCTTGGCCGGCCTGCCGAGCCGAACCGCCGAGAGAGCCCGAGCCGGGTGACGGGCCCGACCGGGGCGCCGCGGCGGGCCCGGCCGCCGAGCCCGATCCCGAGTGGTTGGCGCGCGCTGCCCTGACCCGGGTGCTGGAGCCCGGCGACGAGCACGGCGGGCGGTGGCTGCGCGAGCACGGCGCCGTCGGGTTGATACGGCTGCTGACCGGGCCGGACCGCGCGGCGACGGGCCTGGCCGGGGTGACGGAGCAGCGGCTCGCGGGCTACCGCAGACGGGCCGCGCTCGCCGACCCCCGGCGGGACCTGGCCGCCGCCGCCCGCAGCGGCTGCCGGTTCATCTGCCCCGGCTCCCCGCAGTGGCCGACCCAGCTCGACGACCTCGGCGACGCCCGGCCCGTCGGCCTCTGGCTCCGGGGCCGGCCCGACCTGCGGACCTGGGCGCTGCGCTCCGTAGCCCTGGTCGGGGCCCGGGCCTGCACACCGTACGGCGCGCACATGGCCCAGACCCTGGCCGCCGGGCTCGCCGAGCGGGGCTGGGTCGTGGTCTCGGGCGCGGCGTACGGGGTCGACGGCGCGGCCCACCGAGGAGCCCTCGCCTCGGGCGGCGCCACCGCCGCGGTGCTCGCCTGCGGGGTGGACGTCGCCTACCCGCGCGGCCACGCCGAGTTGCTCGGCCGGATCGCCGCGCAGGGACTCGTCCTGGGGGAGCTGCCGCCCGGCAGCCACCCGACCCCGAGCCGGTTCGTGCTGCGCAACCGGGTCATCGCCGCACTGACCCGCGCCACCGTGGTGGTCGAGGCGGCCCACCGCAGCGGCTCCCTCGTCACGGCCCGGCGGGCCCAGCGGCTCGGGCGGTTCACCATGGGCGTCCCCGGCCCGGCCACCAGCAGCCTCTCGGGCGGGGTCCACGAACTGCTGCGCGGCGAGGCCGTCCTCGTCACGGACGCCGCGGAAGTGGTCGAGCTCATCGGCGGCATGGGCGAACTGGCTCCCGAGCGGCGCGGCCCCGTACTCGCCCGGGACCTGCTGCACCGGGACACCGCCCGCGTACTCGAAGCCCTCCCCGCCGGCCGCCCCGTCCGCGCCGACGAAGTGGCCCTCGCCGCCGGCACCGACACCGATGAAGTCATCGGCAGACTGTACGAACTTCACTCTCTGGGGTTCGTCGAACGGCAGGGCGAGGGCTGGCAGTTGACCACGCGATCGCTTGGGGGCGGCACACAAACCGGTGGCACCCGGCGAGGCGGTGGTTGACCTGGGGTGTTCCGGTGAAAGAGTGAAGCCGATGAGAGACGCGGTCTTCCCGGTGGCAGCCGCCGGGACCGAGCGCCAGGCGCCGGTCCCGGGCCGCCCGCGCGAGTCAGGACGCCCCGGTGCCCATGCGCGATCCCGTACTCTTCGCGCACCGCGACACTTCCGTCACGCTACGCTCCCAAGGAATCCGGCTCCGGCAAAGGCGAAGCATGCCCCAGCACACCTCAGGGTCTGACCGCGCTGCGGTGCCCCCCGCTGCCCGCGGCAGCGTGCGGACCACCGCGCCCTCGTCCCTCGAGGTGCTGTGGCGCTCGTACAAGGAGAGTGGTGACGAGCGGCTGCGGGAGCAGCTGATCCTGCACTACTCACCCCTGGTGAAGTACGTCGCCGGCCGGGTCAGCGTGGGGCTGCCGCCCAATGTGGAACAGGCCGACTTCGTCTCCTCCGGGGTCTTCGGGCTGATCGACGCCATCGAGAAGTTCGACATCGACCGGTCCATCAAGTTCGAGACGTACGCGATCACCCGCATCCGGGGCGCGATGATCGACGAGCTGCGCGCCCTCGACTGGATCCCGCGCTCGGTCCGGCAGAAGGCCAAAGCCGTGGAGCGGGCCTACGCCGTCCTCGAGGCCCAGCTGCGCCGTACCCCCACCGAGCACGAGGTGGCCGGCGAGATGGGCATCGCCGTGGAGGAACTGCACGCCGTCTTCAGCCAGTTGTCGCTGGCCAACGTGGTCGCCCTGGAGGAGCTGCTGCACGCGGGCGGCGAGGGCGGCGACCGCCTCTCCCTGATGGACACCCTGGAGGACACCGCCGCCGACAACCCGGTCGAGGTGGCCGAGGACCGCGAGCTGCGCAGGCTCCTGGCCAGGGCGATCAACACCCTGCCCGAACGCGAGAAGACCGTCGTCACGCTCTACTACTACGAGGGCCTCACGCTGGCCGAGATCGGCAACGTACTGGGCGTCACCGAGAGCCGGGTCAGCCAGATCCACACCAAGTCGGTGCTCCAACTGCGGGCCAAGCTGGCGGATGTCGGGCGGTGAGCTTGCGGCACCTCCGTAGAGTGGACGTGTGCCCAGGATTCGAGCGGCCTCCGTGGCCGAGCACCGGTCGATGCAGCGCGGCGCCCTGCTGGACGCCGCGCGCTCCCTGCTGTCCGAAGGCGGGACGGAAGCGCTGACCTTCCCCGCCCTGGCGGAGCGCACCGGCCTCGCCCGGTCCTCCGTGTACGAATACTTCCGCTCCCGCGCGGCCGTCGTCGAAGAGCTGTGCGCGGTGGACTTCCCCGTGTGGGCCGCCGAGATCGAGGCCGCGATGGAGCGGGCCGAGTCGCCCGAGGCCAAGGTCGAGGCCTACGTGCGGAGCCAGCTGGGGCTGGTCGGGGACCGCCGGCACCGGGCGGTGGTCGCGATCTCGGCCAGTGAGCTGGACGCGGGGGCGCGCGAGAAGATCCGCGCCGCGCACGGGGGACTCGTGGCGATGATCGTGGAGGCGCTGGGTGCCCTCGGGCACGAGCAGCCCCGGCTCGCCGCGATGCTGCTGCAGGGGGTCGTCGACGCGGCGGTGCGGCGCATCGAGCTGGGCGCCGCCGAGGATCCCGGCGTGGTGACGGAGGCCGCCGTGGCCATGGCCCTCCGAGGCGTGCAGGGCTGAGACCCGGGGGGGCTCCCCCCCCGCCCCCGCCCCTCCGCCCCACCCCGTGCCACGTCGCCACCCCGTCTCAGCCGGTCGGGGGCGTGAGGGGCAGCAGTCTCGGGGTCGGGTGCGGGAGGAGGGTCAGGGGGTTCAGGTACGTCGTGCCCGACAGGAGGCCCCAGTGGAGGCAGGGGCTCGCGCAGTGCGTGCCCTCCGTGAGGACCGCCACCACCTGGCCCGTCGTGACCTCCTCGCCCTCCGCCACCAGCGGCCGGACCGGTTCGTACGTGGTGCGCAGGCCGCCCGGAAGGGTCAGGGACAGCACCCCGCGCCCGGCCACCGGGCCCGCGTGGTGCACCCGCCCCGGGCCCACGGCCCTGAGCTCCGCGCCCACCGGGGCGGCCAGGTCCACCCCGCGGTGCCCGGCCGCGTACGGGGTCGGGGGCGGATCCCACCAGCGGGCCACCACCAGGGGCGGCGGGAGCGGCCGGGCTCCCGGGGAGAGCGCCTGGGACAGGGCCAGCAGCAGCGTGAGCAGCAGTGTCGTCATGTCGTCCAGGTTGCCGCCGCGTCGCGCAGCGTGATCGGGTCTGTGGACAACCGGCCGGGTGTGGACAACGGCGTCACCAGGCATACCGCCCGGTCCCGTACACTTCTTACGGCGATCCGGGTCACCGGGTCGACTTCGCACGCCCCAGCACCAGCCGCTCAGGCCGGGTGAAAGCGTCTCTCGGTCCCCTCGTCGGGGGCAGGGCGCGGTGGGGCGTCAGGAACCAAACCGAGAAACCAAGGAGATGGCCATGGCCGTCGTAACGATGCGGGAGCTGCTGGAAAGCGGCGTCCACTTCGGTCACCAGACCCGTCGCTGGAACCCGAAGATGAAGCGCTTCATCTTCACCGAGCGCAACGGCATCTACATCATCGACCTGCTCCAGTCGCTGTCGTACATCGACCGCGCCTACGAGTTCGTCAAGGAGACCGTCGCCCACGGCGGCTCCATCATGTTCGTCGGTACCAAGAAGCAGGCCCAGGAGGCCATCGCCGAGCAGGCGACGCGCGTTGGTATGCCGTACGTCAACCAGCGCTGGCTGGGTGGCATGCTCACCAACTTCTCCACCGTCTACAAGCGCCTCCAGCGTCTGAAGGAGCTTGAGGCGATCGACTTCGAGGACGTCGCCGCCTCGGGTCTCACCAAGAAGGAGCTCCTGGTCCTCTCCCGCGAGAAGACCAAGCTGGAGAAGACCCTCGGTGGTATCCGCGAGATGTCGAAGGTTCCCAGCGCCGTCTGGATCGTCGACACCAAGAAGGAGCACATCGCCGTCGGTGAGGCGCGCAAGCTCCACATCCCGGTCGTCGCGATCCTCGACACCAACTGCGACCCCGACGAGGTCGACTACAAGATCCCGGGCAACGACGACGCGATCCGCTCCGTCACCCTGCTCACCCGCGTGATCGCCGACGCCGTCGCCGAGGGCCTCATCGCCCGCTCCGGCGCTGCGACCGGCGACTCGAAGCCGGGCGAGAAGGCCGCCGCCGAGCCGCTCGCCGAGTGGGAGCGCGACCTGCTCGAGGGCGAGAAGAAGGCCGACGACGCCGAGGCCGCCCCGGCCGAGGCCGCCCCGGCCGAGGCCGCTGTCGAGGCCCCCGCGGCCGAGGCCGTCGTCGAGGCTCCGGCCGCCGACGCCGAGCAGGCCTGACCCTCTGAGAGAGCCCGGCGTTCATCCGCCGGGCACTCGCAGCACGGACGATGACGGCGGGGGAGCCGCGCCACGAGCGCGACTCCTCCGCCGTTCACCCGTAGATCTACGACTTCGAGAGAGAATCACAGACTCATGGCGAACTACACCGCCGCTGACGTCAAGAAGCTCCGCGAGCTCACCGGCGCCGGCATGCTGGACTGCAAGAACGCGCTGGTCGACTCCGACGGTGACGTCGACAAGGCCGTCGAGGCGCTCCGTATCAAGGGTCAGAAGGGCGTCGCCAAGCGCGAGGGCCGTTCTGCCGAGAACGGTGCCGTCGTGTCCCTCATCGCCGACGACAACACCTCCGGTGTCATCGTCGAGCTGAAGTGCGAGACGGACTTCGTCGCGAAGGGCGAGAAGTTCCTCGCCGTCGCCAACGAGCTGGCCGCGCACGTCGCCGCCACCTCCCCGGCCGACATCGAGACGCTGCTCGCGTCCGAGATCGCCCCGGGCAAGACCGTCACGGCCTTCGTGGACGAGGCGAACGCCAACCTCGGCGAGAAGATCGTCCTGGACCGCTTCGCGCAGTTCACCGGCGGTTACGTCACGGCGTACATGCACCGCACCATGCCCGACCTGCCGTTCCAGATCGGTGTCCTGGTCGAGCTCGACAAGCCCAACGCCGACGTCGCCCGCGGTGTCGCGCAGCACATCGCCGCGTTCGCGCCGAAGTGGCTGTCCGCCGAGGACGTCCCGGCCGAGGTCGTCGAGTCCGAGCGCCGCGTCGCCGAAGAGGTCACCCGCGCGGAGGGCAAGCCCGAGGCCGCCCTGCCGAAGATCGTCGAGGGTCGTGTCAACGGCTTCTTCCGCGACAACACGCTGCTCGGCCAGGCGTACGCCCTGGACGCCAAGAAGTCCGTCCAGAAGGTTCTGGACGAGGCCGGTGTCACCCTGGTGCGTTTCTCGCGCATCAAGGTCGGCATCTGAGTCCGTCCTTACAACGACGGACACCGGACCCCGGTAGGGTCTGAAGCAGTCGTCCGCGTGCGCGCGGAACGACCGCAGATCTGACGAGGAGGCCATTGCCGTAGAGGGAACCGCGAGGACCCACCGGCAATGGCCTTCTTCGTATGTGCACGAGGAGATCTCCATGAATCAGGGCGTGGACCCCCACACCGCTTCCGACGACAAGAGCGACCACGACAAGAAGGGCCGCCGCTTCATGCTGAAGCTGTCGGGCGAAGCCTTCTCCGGTGGTGGAGGACTGGGCGTCGACCCCGACGTCGTCCATGCCATCGCGCGCGAAATCGCCGCGGTGGTCCGTGACGGCGCGGAGATCGCCGTCGTGATCGGCGGCGGAAACTTCTTCCGCGGCGCCGAACTCCAGCAGCGCGGCATGGACCGCGCGCGGTCCGACTACATGGGCATGCTGGGCACCGTCATGAACTGCCTCGCCCTCCAGGACTTCCTGGAGAAGGAAGGCATCGACTCCCGCGTGCAGACCGCCATCACCATGGGCCAGGTCGCGGAGCCGTACATCCCGCTGCGCGCCGTACGGCACCTGGAGAAGGGCCGCGTCGTGATCTTCGGCGCCGGTATGGGCATGCCGTACTTCTCCACCGACACCACGGCCGCCCAGCGGGCCCTGGAGATCGACGCCGAGGCCCTGCTCATGGGCAAGAACGGTGTCGACGGGGTCTACGACTCCGACCCGAAGAAGAACCCCGACGCGGTGAAGTTCGACGCGCTGGAGTACAGCGAGGTGCTGTCCCGCGATCTCAAGGTCGCCGACGCCACCGCCATCACGCTGTGCCGCGACAACAAGCTGCCGATCCTGGTCTTCGAGCTGCTCGCCGAGGGCAATATCGCCCGCGCCGTCAAGGGTGAGAAGATCGGCACGCTCGTGAGCGACCAGGGCACCCGGGCCTGAGCGTTCCCACGCCGGGCCCGGCCCCACTGGGCCGAGCCCGCCCCGCCCGCCTGAACCATCCATATCTGACATGCAGGAGCACGTGGTGATCGAAGAAATCCTCCTCGAGGCCGAGGAGAAGATGGAGAAGGCCGTCGTCGTCGCCAAGGAAGACTTCGCGGCGATCCGCACCGGTCGTGCGCACCCGGCGATGTTCAACAAGATCGTGGCGGACTACTACGGCGCCATCACGCCCATCAACCAGCTCGCGTCCTTCTCGGTGCCCGAGCCGCGCATGGCGATCGTGACCCCGTTCGACAAGAGCGCCCTGCGCAACATCGAGCAGGCCATCCGCGACTCCGACCTGGGCGTCAACCCCAGCAACGACGGCAACATCATCCGGGTGACCTTCCCCGAGCTGACGCAGGACCGCCGCAAGGAGTACATCAAGGTCGCGCGCACCAAGGCCGAGGACTCCAAGGTCTCGATCCGCGCCGTCCGCCGCAAGGCGAAGGACTCCCTCGACAAGCTCGTCAAGGACAAGGAGTCCGGCGAGGACGAGGTGCGCCGCGCGGAGAAGGAGCTCGACGACACCACCGCGAAGTACGTCGCGCAGGTCGACGAGCTGCTCAAGCACAAGGAAGCCGAGCTCCTCGAGGTCTGATGAACGACTCTCCCTGGGCCACGGAGCCGGTTCCGGCGGGTCCCGCATACGATGCGCTGGTGGGCCCGCACACTCGGCCCATGCCCATCGTGCCCGATGCCGCCGGCCGTGACTTCGACGACCGGGAAGCACGCGATCGGGGGGCCGCCGCCGAAGGCGGCCCCCCGTTCCGCGCCGAGACGCCGCCGCAGGAGCCCATGCCCAGCCCCCCGCCCCCGCCCTCGCAGGCACCGCAGGACGCCACGCCCCCGCCGAAGAAGCGGGCGGGGCGAGACCTGCGTGCCGCCATAGGGGTCGGTGTCGGCCTCGGTGCGGTGATCTTCGCTTCGCTGTTCATCGTCAAGGCGGTCTTCGTCGGCGTCATCGTCGTCGCGGTCGTCGTGGGCCTGTGGGAGCTCACCTCCCGGCTGCAGGAGAAGAAGGGCATCAAGGCCCCGCTCGTCCCGCTCGCGGTCGGCGGCGCCGCCATGGTCATCGCCGGATACGTCCGCGGGGCCGAAGGCGCCTGGGTGGCCATGGCCCTGACCGCGCTGGCGGTCCTGGTCTGGCGGATGACCGAACCGCCCGAGGACTACCTCAAGGACGTCACGGCGGGCGTCTTCGCCGCGTTCTACGTGCCCTTCCTGGCCACCTTCGTCGCGATGCTGCTCACCGCCGACGACGGTCCGGAGCGCGTGGTCACCTTCCTGCTGCTGACCGTGGTCAGCGACACCGGGGCCTACGCGGTGGGCTGGCGCTTCGGCAAGACCAAGCTGGCTCCGCGCATCAGCCCCGGCAAGACCCGTGAGGGGCTCTTCGGAGCGGTGGCCTTCGCGATGGCGGCCGGCGCGCTCTGCATGGAGTTCCTGATCGACGGCGGCGTCTGGTGGCAGGGCCTGCTGCTCGGCCTCGCGGTCGCGGTCAGCGCCACGCTGGGTGACCTCGGCGAGTCGATGATCAAGCGGGACCTGGGCATCAAGGACATGGGCACGCTGCTCCCGGGCCACGGCGGCATCATGGACCGGCTCGACTCGCTGCTGCCGACCGCCCCGGTGGTGTGGCTGCTGCTCGCCGCGTTCGTCGGCACCGGCTGAAACCGGGCTCCGCGGCTTCCGGCCGACGGGCGGTTCACCAGGGCAACCCCGCTGAGCTGGGACGACGTACGTCTGACGGCTTGGGGCGGGTCCGGGCGGTTACTCTTGAAAGGCGCGCTGCTTCTGCGGCGCGCCTTTCGTCTTACGAGGAGTACCAGCCATGGCCCGCCCTGTCCCGGGAGAGCTCACCTTCGTCGCCCCTCGCGGGGCCAAGAAGCCGCCCCGGCATCTCGCCGACCTCACCCCCGAGGAGCGTCGCGAGGCGGTCGCCGCGATCGGCGAGAAGCCCTTCCGGGCCAAGCAGCTCTCGCAGCACTACTTCGCCCGGTACGCGCACGACCCGGCCGAGTGGACCGACATCCCGGCGGGCTCGCGCGAAAAGCTCCAGCAGGAGCTGCTGCCCGACCTGATGAGCGTCATCCGGCACATCTCGTGCGACGACGACACCACGCGCAAGACCCTGTGGAAGCTGCACGACGGCACGCTCGTCGAGTCCGTGCTGATGCGCTACCCCGACCGGGTCACCATGTGCATCTCCTCGCAGGCCGGCTGCGGCATGAACTGCCCGTTCTGCGCCACCGGCCAGGCGGGCCTGGACCGCAACCTGTCCACCGCCGAGATCGTCCACCAGATCGTCGACGGCATGCGCGCGCTGCGCGACGGCGAGGTCCCCGGCGGACCGGCCCGGCTGTCCAACATCGTCTTCATGGGCATGGGCGAGCCGCTGGCCAACTACAAGCGGGTCGTCGGCGCCATCCGCCGCCTCACCGACCCCGAGCCCGACGGCCTGGGCCTGTCGCAGCGCGGCATCACCGTCTCCACCGTCGGCCTGGTCCCGGCGATGCTGCGCTTCGCCGACGAGGGCTTCAAGTGCCGCCTCGCGGTCTCGCTGCACGCGCCGGACGACGAGCTGCGCGACACCCTCGTCCCCGTGAACACCCGCTGGAAGGTCCGCGAGGTCCTCGACGCGGCCTGGGAGTACGCCGAGAAGTCCGGCCGCCGGATCTCCATCGAGTACGCCCTGATCCGCGACATCAACGACCAGGCCTGGCGCGGCGACCTCCTCGGCCGACTGCTCAAGGGCAAGCGCGTCCACGTCAACCTGATCCCGCTGAACCCGACGCCGGGCTCGAAGTGGACCGCCTCGCGCCCCGAGGACGAGAAGGCCTTCGTCGAGGCCATCGCCCGCCACGGGGTGCCGGTGACCGTACGGGACACCCGCGGCCAGGAGATCGACGGCGCCTGCGGCCAGCTGGCCGCCTCGGAGCGCTAGCCTGCGGTTTCCGCGGGCCTGCGGGCCCGCGGGCCCGATTCGGCCACGGGGTACCCTGTGGCCGAACCAATTGCATATTCCGACAGGGGAGCGCCACAGCGCTGAGAGTGCGGTAACCGTCATCCGCAGACCCTCTGAACCTCGCCCCGGTCATTCGGGGTAGGAAGTTCGGTCATCACTCAAGCTGTTGCGCCCTGCCCGGCGACCGCTCGCATGGAGCGCCGGGCAGGGCCGCGTCTTCTCCTGGTCATCCCAGGAGGAATTCACCAGTGAGCACCACCAAGAAGTTCGCGGGCGCGGCGCTCGCGGCCGCGCTCGGCGTCGCCACGCTCAGCGCCTGCGGCGGCGGGGGCAAGGACGAGTCCGCCTCCGGCGAGAGCGGCGCGCCGAAGTCCAAGACGGTCACGCTCGTCTCGCACGACTCCTTCAACGTGACCGACACGGTCCTCAAGGAGTTCGAGCAGCAGAGCGGCTACACGGTCAAGGTCCTGAAGTCCGGGGACGCCGGAGCCGCCCTCAACCAGGAGATCCTCACCAAGGGCTCCCCGCGCGGAGACGTCTTCTTCGGCGTGGACAACACGCTGCTCTCCCGCGCCCTCGACAACGGCATCTTCACCGCGTACGAGGCCAAGGGCCTGGCCGACGTGAAGCCCGAGTACGTGCTCGACAAGGAGCACCGGGTCACCCCGATCGACTCCGGCGACATCTGCGTCAACTACGACAAGGCGTACTTCGCCGACAAGAAGATCGCCCCGCCGCAGACGCTGGACGACTTGGTCAAGCCCGAGTACAAGAACCTGCTGGTCACCGAGAACGCGGCCACGTCCTCGCCGGGCCTCGGCTTCCTGCTCGCCTCCGTCGGCAAGTACGGTGAGGAGGGCTGGAAGGACTACTGGAGCAAGCTCAAGGCCAACGGCGTCGAGGTCGTCGACGGCTGGGAGCAGGCCTACAACGAGCGCTTCTCCGGCTCCGCGGGCGGCAAGAAGGCCAAGGGCGACCGGCCGCTGGTCGTCTCGTACGCCTCCAGCCCGCCGGTCGAGGTCCTGTACGGGGAGCCGCAGCCGGCCGAGGCCCCCACGGGCGTGGCCACCGGCACCTGCTTCCGCCAGGTCGAGTTCGCGGGCCTGCTCAAGGGCGCGAAGAACGAGGAGGGCGGCAAGGCGCTCCTCGACTTCCTGGTGGGCAAGAAGTTCCAGGAGGACATGCCGCTCCAGATGTTCGTGAACCCGGTGGTGAAGGACGCGAAGCTGCCGGAGCTGTTCACGAAGCACGGCGTGGTCATCGAGAAGCCCGAGAACGTGGCCCCCGAGACCATCGCCAAGAACCGTGAGCAGTGGGTCAAGGCATGGTCCGCGCTCGTCGTGAAGTAGGACGCGAGAGCGCGCGCGGTACGGCCGTCCGGCTCCTGCTGATGGCCGTGCCGCTCGCCTTCTTCGGGCTGTTCTTCGCCTACCCCGTGGCCGCGATCGTCGGCCGCGGGATCAAGACCGACGAGGGCTGGCAGTTCGGGCGGATCGGCGAGGTGCTGACCCGGCCCGACATCGCCGACGTGCTCTGGTTCACCACCTGGCAGGCGTTCGCTTCCACGGCGCTCACGCTCCTGATCGCACTCCCCGGCGCGTACGTCTTCGCGCGCTTCGAGTTCCCCGGCAAACAGCTGCTGCGCGCGGTGGTCACGGTCCCGTTCGTGCTGCCGACGGTGGTGGTCGGCACCGCCTTCCTGGCGCTGGTCGGGCGGGGCGGGCTGCTGGACGAGCTGTGGGGCGTCCGGCTGGACACCACCGTGTGGGCGATCCTGCTCGCGCACGTCTTCTTCAACTACGCCGTCGTCGTACGGACGGTCGGCGGGCTCTGGTCGCAGCTGGACCCGCGCCAGGAGGAGGCCGCCCGGGTGCTCGGCGCCGGGCGGTTCGCCGCCTGGCGGCGGGTGACGCTGCCCGCGCTCGGGCCGGCGGTGGCCGCGGCCTCGCTGATGGTGTTCCTGTTCACGTTCACCTCCTTCGGCGTCGTGCAGATCCTCGGCGGGCCCTCGTACGCCACCCTGGAGGTGGAGGTCTACCGGCAGACCGCGCAGCTGCTGGACCTTTCGACGGCCGCCGTCCTCACGATGGTCCAGTTCGCGGCGGTCGGCCTGATCCTCGGTATCCATGCCTGGACCGTGCGCCGGCGGGAGACCGCCCTGCGGCTCGTCGACCCGGCGCGGACCGCGCACCGGGTCCGCGGGCCGGCGCAGCGCGCCCTGCTGGGCGGGGTGCTGCTGACGGTGGCGCTGCTGATCGTGGCCCCGCTGGCGGTGCTGGTGGAGCGCTCCCTCGACGCGCCCGGCGGGTACGGGTTCGGCTTCTACCGGGCGCTCCAGGACGTGGGCGCGGGTGGCGGAACGTTCCTGGTGCCGCCGCTGGAGGCCATCTGGAACTCGCTGCAGTACGCGCTCGCCGCCACCGCCATCGCTCTGGTGATCGGGGGGCTCGCGGCGGCGGCACTGACCCGGCGCGCGGGCCGGTTCGTGCGCGGGTTCGACGCGCTGCTGATGCTTCCGCTGGGGGTGTCGGCGGTGACCGTCGGCTTCGGGTTCCTGATCACCCTGGACGAGCCGCCGCTGGACCTGCGGACCTCGTGGATCCTGGTGCCGCTCGCGCAGGCGCTGGTGGGCGTGCCGTTCGTCGTACGGACCATGCTGCCGGTGCTGCGCGCGGTGGACGGGCGGCTGCGCGAGGCCGCCGCCGTGCTCGGGGCGTCGCCGCTGCGGGCCTGGCGGGAGGTGGACCTGCCGCTGGTGCGGCGGGCCCTGCTGATCGCGGCCGGATTCGCCTTCGCCGTCTCCCTGGGGGAGTTCGGCGCGACCGTCTTCATCGCCCGGCCCGACCGGCCGACGCTGCCGGTGGCCGTGGCGCGGCTGCTGGGGCGGGCCGGTGAGCTGAACTACGGGCAGGCGATGGCCCTGAGCACGATTCTGATGCTGGTGTGCGCGGTGTCCCTGCTGGTGCTGGAGCGGCTGCGCCCCGACAAGACCTCGGGAGAGTTCTGATGACGTTGCTCGAACTGGCCGGGGTGTCGGTCCGCTTCGGTGAGCGTGCCGTCGTCGACGCGGTCGACCTGGAGGTCGCCGAGCACGAGATCGTGTGCGTGCTCGGGCCCAGCGGAAGCGGCAAGTCCACGCTGCTGCGGGTCGTGGCCGGGCTCCAGCCCGTCTCGGCGGGGCGGGTCCTGCTGGGCGGGGCGGACCAGGCGCGGGTGCCGGTGCACCGGCGGGGGGTCGGCCTGATGTTCCAGGACCACCAGCTGTTCCCGCACCGGGACGTGGCCGGGAACGTCGCGTTCGGGCTGCGCATGCGGGGCTCCGGGCGGGGTTCCGGGCGGGGCGCGTACGAGGCCCGGGTCGCGGAGCTGCTGGAGCTGGTCGGGCTCCCCGGGGCCCAGGGCCGCTCGGTGGCTTCGCTGTCGGGCGGTGAGCAGCAGCGGGTCGCCCTGGCCCGGGCGCTGGCCCCCTCGCCCAGGCTGCTGATGCTGGACGAACCGCTGGGGCAGCTGGACCGCGGGCTGCGCGAGCGGCTGGTGGTGGAGCTGCGGGGACTGTTCTCCCGGCTCGGGACCACGGTGCTGGCCGTCACGCACGACCAGGGGGAGGCCTTCGCACTGGCCGACCGGGTGGTGGTGATGCGGGACGGACGGATCGCGCAGGCCGGGACCCCGCTGGAGGTGTGGCAGCGGCCGGCCTCGGAGTTCGTGGCGCGGTTCCTCGGCTTCGAGAACGTGATCCCGGCGGTGGTGTCGGGCGGGGCCGCGGCGACGGCGTGGGGGAAGGTGCAGGTGCCGGCCGGGTCGCCGCAGGGGGAGCAGAACCTTTTGATCCGGCCCGCCGGGGTGGTGCCGGCGGCCGCCGGCCTGCGGTGCGAGGTGCTCGCGCGCACGTTCCGCGGGACCCATGTGGCGCTGCGGCTCCGGCCGGAGGCGGGGCCGGAGCTGGAGGCGGAGTGCGGGTTGGCCGGGGCGCCGGGGGTGGGTGACCGGGTGGCGGTGGCCTTCTCGCCGGCTGAGGTGGTCGTCCTCCCGGCGGCGTAGCCGCCGTCCGGGAGGGCCCCGCCCGGGGCTGCGCCCCGTACCCCGTACCCCGCGCCTCAGACGCCGGCGGGGCTGAGTTCTTCCGCCGGGGCTTCGTCCGCGCCCTCGTGGTTGCCGTACCAGGCGACCGCCACCGCGCCCGCGACGGCCAGGACGAAGCCGAGGACCGCCAGCCAGGCCAGGCCCGGGCGGGAGGCGTCGCCCAGCCACAGGACGCCGATCGCGCCCGGCAGGACGGTCTCGCCGACCACCAGCGCGGCCGTCGCGCCGTTCACCGAGCCGATCTGGAGGGCGACGGTGTGCAGGTACATGCCGCCGACGCCGGCCAGCACGATGGCGTAGAGCGCCGGGTCGGCGAGCAGCGTGCCGAGGTCGAAGGGGTCGATGCCGTCGAGGATCCGGACGCCGACGCCCAGCGCGCCGAAGGCCAGGCCCGACAGCAGGCCCGCCAGGATCGCCGCCCGGGAGCCCAGGAGCCGGACGGCCACGGTGCCGCCCGCGATGATCAGCAGGGTCACCGCGAACAGCCACCAGTGCGTGGACATCGGGGCGTGGTGGCCGCCCTCGTGGCCCGCCGCCGTCGCCAGCAGCACCAGCGCCGCGCAGACGACCCCGATCGAGGTCCATTCCTTGCGGGTCAGCCGGATGCCCAGCATCTTCACGCTGAGGACGGCCGTGATCACCAGGTTGGCGCTGATGACCGTCTGGGAGAGGAACAGCGGCAGCAGCCGGGCGGCCAGCGCGCCGAGCCCGAAGCCCACGAAGTCCAGGATGGTGCCGACGATGAACTCCCACGTCATCGCCGCCTTCGCGGTGGACGAGAGGTTCGGGCCGCCGTGCGCGGTCACCCCCGCGGCGGCCGGGGTCATCCGGGCCGCCCTGCGCGAGCCCACGGCTTGCAGGACGGACCCCGTGCCGTAGCAGATGGACGCCGCGATCGCGGTCAGCAGGCCTATGAGCACCGAGGGCTCCGTTCACGTCTGGCAGGTTTTGCGTGTTGATTACCTATGGCAGACGTGCGATCGGGCCGGGAAGTTGCCTCGGACCGCCCTCTAGTTCGTCGCATTCATCGCCGCCAGGACGGCGGGGACTTCCTCCACCGAGTCGACGAGCGCGATCCGCGACTCCATCGCGCGGCCGCGCGCCAGCGCCTGGAGCAGCGGCCACGCCGGCAGGTGCTCGGTCCAGTGCGTACGTCCGACCAGGACCATCGGGGTCGGCTCGCCCCGCGACTGGTAGTAGTTCGGCGTCGCGTTGTCGAATATCTCCTGGAGGGTGCCCGCGGCGCCCGGCAGGAAGACCACGCCCGCGTTCGACCGGGCGAGGAGCCCGTCCTCGCGGGTGGCGTTCGCGAAGTACTTGGCGATGTGGCCGGCGAAGGCGTTCGGCGGCTCGTGCCCGTAGAACCAGGTGGGGATGCCCACCGAGTCCCCGCCGGCGGGCCAGCGCTCCCGCACGGCGAAGGCCGCGCGCGCCCAGTCGGACACCGAGGGGGCGAAGGAAGGGGCCTTGGCCAGCATCTCCAGGGCCTCCGGCAGGGCCTCGTCCGGGGCGGGCGCCAGGTAGGCGCCCAGGTTGGCCGCCTCCATCGCGCCGGGGCCGCCGCCGGTGGCCACCGTCAGCCCGGACCGCGCCAGCTTCCGGCCGAGCTCCGCCGCGCCCTGGTAGTCGAGGGCGCCGCGGGCCATGGCGTGGCCGCCCATGACGCCCACCACCCGGGCGCCGGCGAGGTGTTCGTCGAGGGCGTCGGAGACCGCGTCGTCGTGGATGGAGCGCAGCATCGAGGAGAAGACGTCGCCGTCGGCCTTGGTCTCCTGGAACCAGGCGTACGACTGGGCGTCCGGGGTGGCCTCGTATCCGGCGGACAGTCCGGCGAAGAGCTCGTCGGCGGTGTACGGCAGGCCGCGGTACGGGTCGAAGGGCAGGTCAGGGACGGGCGGGAAGACGAGCGCGCCGTCCGCGCGCACCTTCGCCGAGGCGTCGGGCTCCATCGCGCAGCCGAGGAAGACGGCGGCGGAGGTGTCGGCGGCCAGCAGGGCGAACGTGCGCTCCAGCAGGTTGAGCGACTGGATCCGGTAGCCGCTGAGCGAGCCGCGGGCCGCGACCCGGTCGAATTCGGCGAGCGTCTCGATCTCGGTGTCGATGTATCCGTTGACCATTCGGCCCACCCTAAGGGCTGCCCGTGTCAGCGGGTCAGTGCCAGCGACGTCAGCTGCGCCACACCCCACACCACCGGTACGCACGCGGCGGCCAGGGCGGTGGCGCGCAGCGTCGCGGCCGTACGCAGGACCGCGCCGGGAGTGCCCAGGTCGCGCAGGGCCGCATGGGTGGCCGAGCGGTCCTGGCGGACCTCGACGGCCCGGGTGAGCAGCGTCGCGGCCGCGCACAGCACGACCAGGGCGCAAGCCGGCCCGGTCAGCGGGCCCAGCGGGACACCGAAGCCGCCCCGCCCGCGCAGGGCCGCGGCTGTGAGTGCGCCCGCGCCGACCGCGCACAGCACCCCGAGGGGGCGGCCCAGCCGGGGCGCCTCCTCCTGGAGGGCCCGGCCGGCCAGCAGCCGCAGGGCGCCGGGGCGGACCGCCTGGACCAGGGCCCCGCAGGCGTAGGCGAGTCCGGGTCCCGCGAGGGAGAGCCCGACGGCGGTGAGCGCCCAGCCGGCGGGCATGCCCGCGCCGCCGGGACCCGCGTACGCCTCGACCGCCAGTCCGCAGGCGGTCAGGGCGATGCCCCAGGGCAGTGCGGTCTGCGGGGCCAACGGCGGGTGCGGACGCAGGGCGAGGGCGGTGGCGGCGCAGGCGCTCAGCGGGATCAGGGCCAACAGGGTGAGGGCGGCCGCCACGGGCAGCGGCCGGTCGGCGTGCAGCAGTGCGGCCCCGGCTCCGTCGAAGGGCAGACCGGTGAGCTCGCCCCGCAGGTGCAGGAAGGCGGCCAGGGCCAGGGCGCCGCCCAGGGTGCACGCGATGGCGGTGGAGACCACCGCGACGAGCACGCGTTGTACGGGGCCCAGCCCGACGGCGTCCAGTCCCTCCCGGGGCCGGGTCGCCGGGTCGGTCCGGGCCACGGCGACCGCGAACTGCACGGTGACGGCGAGCGGGACCATGGCCCACAGCAGCCGCGGGAACGATCCGGCAGGCCGGACGGTGGCCTCGGCCAGCACGTACAGCAGGAGGAATCCGGTACCGGCGCACGCGGCGGCGACCAGCAGCCGGCGCAGCTGGACGAGCGGGCGGGAGCCGCGGGCTAGGCGGAGAGCGAGCACGCGGCCTGGTCCTCCGGGGTCTCGTCGGACGGCGCGCCGGCACCGCCCGCGCCGATCGCCCCGCCGACGGCGGCCGCGGCCGCGGCGGGCCGCCCGTCGAGCAGTTCGACCCGGCGGTCGGCGACGGCCGCGCTCTCCTCGTCGTGGGTGGCGAGCAGCACGGTGATGCCGTGCGAGCGGGCCGCGGTGGTGAGCGTACGGAGCAGCAGGGCGCGCTCGGCCCGGTGCAGCGGGGCGGTGGGTTCGTCGGCGAAGACGACCGCGGGCTCCTTGACCAGGGCCCGGGCGAGGGCGACCCGCTGTGACTCGGCCCGGGTCAGCGCTCCGGGCCGCTTGCGGGCGAAGGCGCCGATGTCGAGCCGGTCGAGCCATTCGCAGGCGGCGGCCTTGGCGGCGCGGTGGGAGGCGCCGCAGACCAGCAGCGGCAGGGCCGCGTTCTCCCATACCTTGAGCTCGGGCAGCAGCAGGGGGTCGGGGCCGATCCATCCGAACCGGTCGCGGCGCAGCCGTTCGCGGGCCACGGCGCCCATGGTGTGGACGGGCACGCTGTTGAACCAGATCTCGCCCTGCTCGGGCACCAGATGTCCGGACAGGCAGCGCAGCAGGGTGGTCTTCCCGCTGCCGCGCGGGCCGGTCAGGGCCAGGATCTCGCCCTGGCGGACGCCCACCGAGACCCCGATGAGGCCGGGTGAACCTCCGTGGGAGTAGTGAACGGACCGTGCCCACAGGACGTCATTGTCCGGTGGGGCGTTGTCCGGTGGAGCCACCATGGCGTACACCTCCGTCCGGGGGAACGAAGCGGAACCGGTTCGGTCACTGGCACCGCACTGAGATGTAAAGAGATGAACGTCTTGGATGGTGACAGCACACGGCCCGGACCCCCGCGTTCTCACTCGAACGGGGGATCCGGGCCGTGTGGTTCGGACTGTTTACTGCTCGTCGCTGCTCTTTACAGCTTGGTCCACGCCTCGGTGAGCACCGAGCGCAGGATGCCTTCGATCTCGTCGAAGGTGCCCTGGTCCGCAATCAGCGGCGGGGCCAGCTGGATGACCGGGTCGCCGCGGTCGTCGGCCCGGCAGTACAGGCCGTTCTCGAAGAGCGCCTTGGAGAGGAAGCCGTAGAGCACGCGCTCCGTCTCCTCGTCCGTGAAGGACTCCTTGGTGACCTTGTCCTTGACGAGCTCGATGCCGTAGAAGAAGCCGTTGCCGCGGACGTCGCCGACGATGGGCAGGTCGTGCAGCTTCTTCAGCGTCGAGAAGAAGGCGTCCTCGTTGTCCAGCACGTGCTGGTTGAGGCCCTCCTTGTCGAAGATGTCGAGGTTGGCGAGCGCCACCGCGGAGGACACCGGGTGTCCGCCGAAGGTGTAGCCGTGCAGGAAGGTGTTGTCGCCCTTGTAGAACGGCTCGGCGATGCGGTCCGAGACGATGCAGGCACCGATCGGGGAGTAGCCCGAGGTCATGCCCTTGGCGCAGGTGATCATGTCGGGCACGTAGCCGAACTTGTCACAGGCGAACATCGTGCCGAGGCGGCCGAAGGCGCAGATGGTCTCGTCGGAGACGAGGAGCACGTCGTACTCGTCGCAGATCTCGCGGACCCGCTGGAAGTACCCGGGCGGCGGCGGGAAGCAGCCGCCGGCGTTCTGCACCGGCTCCAGGAAGACGGCGGCGACGGTGTCGGCGCCCTCGAACAGGATCTCCTGCTCGATCTGGTCGGCGCACCAGCGGCCGAAGGCCTCGGGGTCGTCGCCGTAGATCGGGGCGCGGTAGATGTTGGTGTTCGGCACCTTGTGCGCGCCGGGCACCAGCGGCTCGAAGGGGGCCTTCAGGGCCGGCAGGCCGGTGATGGACAGGGCGCCCTGCGGGGTGCCGTGGTAGGCGACCGCGCGGGAGATGACCTTGTACTTGGTGTGCTTGCCCTGCAGCTTGAAGTACTGCTTCGCCAGCTTCCACGCGGTCTCGACGGCCTCGCCGCCACCGGTGGTGAAGAAGACCTTGTTCAGGTCGCCCGGGGCGTAGTCGGCGAGGCGCTCGGCGAGCTCCACGGCCTTGGGGTGCGCGTACGACCAGATGGGGAAGAACGCGAGTTCCTGCGCCTGCTTGTAGGCGACCTCGGCCAGTTCCTTGCGGCCGTGACCGGCGTTGACCACGAACAGTCCGGCGAGACCGTCCAGGTAGCGCTTGCCCTTGTCGTCGAAGATGTAGGTGCCCTCACCCCGCACGATGGTGGGGACGGGGGAGTTCTCGTACGACGACATGCGGGTGAAGTGCATCCACAGGTGGTCGTACGCGGTCTTGGAGAGGTCCTGGCTCACGGGCTATCGAGTTCCCCACATGTAGGTCTGCTTCTTCAGCTTCAGATAAACGAAGCTTTCGGTTGATCGCACGCCGGGGAGCGCGCGGATCTTCTTGTTGATCGTCTCCAGCAGGTGGTCGTCGTCCTCGCAGACGATCTCCACCATCAGGTCGAACGAGCCCGCGGTCATGACCACGTACTCGCACTCGGCCATCTGGGTCAGTGCGTCGGCCACCGGGTCGAGGTCTCCCTCGACGTTGATGCCGACCATGGCCTGGCGTCGCAGACCCACGGTGAGCGGGTCGGTGACGGCGACGATCTGCATGACGCCCTGGTCGAGCAGCTTCTGCACGCGCTGGCGCACGGCCGCCTCCGACAGGCCGACGGCCTTGCCGATCGCTGCGTAGGGACGGCGACCGTCCTCCTGCAGTTGCTCGATGATCGCCAGGGACACAGCATCGACCGAAGGGGACGGTTGTCTGTTCCTGGAATCTGCGCTTCGACTGACCACGACCTCACTGTGCACGAGGAGTCGTCTGTTCCGCAAGACGGAATCGATGAAATCCGTTGTTTGACGTCTTGGATCTCACTGATTTCGTAGTTGGTGGCATCCGGCCCTGCCGAAAGCGTCCGCCTAGGGGCTAGGATTGGGATTCGTCTCAATCGTTGGACATGTGATCAGGAGTGTGGCTGGAGTGACCACCGAACTGCGTCGTCTGCGCAACTACATCGGCGGAGAGTTCAAGGACGCCGCCGACGGGCGGACCACCGAGGTGGTCAACCCCGCCACCGGCGAGGTGTACGCCACCGCCCCGCTCTCCGGCCAGGCCGACGTCGACGCCGCCATGGCCGCCGCCGCGGCCGCGTTCCCGGGCTGGCGCGACACCACCCCGTCGGAGCGCCAGAAGGCCCTGCTCAAGATCGCGGACGCCTTCGAGGCGCGCGCGGACGAGCTCGTGGCCGCCGAGTCGGAGAACACCGGCAAGCCGCTGGGCCTCACGGCCAGCGAGGAGCTGCCGCCGATGGTGGACCAGATCCGCTTCTTCGCGGGTGCGGCCCGCCTCCTGGAGGGCCGCTCGGCCGGCGAGTACATGGAGGGGATGACCTCGATCATCCGCCGCGAGCCGGTCGGCGTATGCGCCCAGGTCGCGCCGTGGAACTACCCGATGATGATGGCCGTGTGGAAGTTCGCCCCGGCCATCGCCGCGGGCAACACCGTGGTGCTCAAGCCCTCGGACACCACCCCGGCCTCGACCGTCCTGATGGCCGAGATCATCGACTCGGTGCTGCCCAAGGGCGTCTTCAACGTCGTCTGCGGTGACCGCGAGACCGGCAAGGCCATGGTCGAGCACTCCACCCCGGCGATGGCCTCCATCACCGGCTCGGTGCGCGCCGGCATGCAGGTCGCCGAGAGCGCCTCGAAGGACGTCAAGCGCGTCCACCTGGAGCTCGGCGGCAAGGCCCCGGTCGTCGTCTTCGAGGACGCCGACATCGCCAAGGCCGTCGAGGACATCGCGGTCGCCGGGTACTTCAACGCCGGCCAGGACTGCACCGCCGCGACCCGTGTGCTCGTGCACGAGTCCATCCACGACGAGTTCGTGACCGCCCTCGCCAAGGCCGCCGCCGACACCAAGACCGGCGCCCCGGACGACGAGGACGTGCTCTACGGCCCGCTGAACAACCCGAACCAGCTCAAGCAGGTCGCGGGCTTCATCGAGCGCCTCCCGGCGCACGCCAAGGTCGAGGCCGGCGGCCACCAGGTCGGCGACAAGGGCTACTTCTACGCCCCGACCGTGGTCTCGGGCCTCAAGCAGGACGACGAGATCATCCAGAACGAGGTCTTCGGCCCCGTCATCACCGTCCAGTCCTTCACGGACGAGGCCCAGGCGCTGGAGTACGCGAACGGCGTCGAATTCGCCCTCGCCTCCTCCGTGTGGACCAAGGACCACGGCCGCGCGATGCGGATGTCCAAGAACCTCGACTTCGGCTGCGTGTGGATCAACACCCACATCCCGCTCGTCGCCGAGATGCCCCACGGCGGCTTCAAGAAGTCCGGCTACGGCAAGGACCTCTCCGCCTACGGCTTCGAGGACTACACCCGCATCAAGCACGTGATGACCTCGCTCGACGGCTGATCGCTCCCCGCGGGGATCGCATCGATCACCGAAGGGGCTTGAGAGGGCGGGCAGTAGACAATGTGTCTATTGCCCGCCCTCCGCTGTTCCCCGAGGCTTTGCCCATGCCTGAACTCGCCTTCTCCCGCCGCGCGGCGCTGCGCGGCCTCGGTGCCGCCGGCTTGTTCGCGGCCCTGACCGGCTGCGGTGTGCCCGCCGCCTTCGTCCCCGAGGACCGGCGGGGAGGCCCGGACCGCTCCGGCCGGGACAAGCGGGTCGCCTTCTCGAACTGGCCGCTCTACATCGACACCGACGACGAGGACGAGGAGCGCCGGCCCACGCTGGACGCCTTCTCGGAGAAGACCGGCATCGAGGTCCGGTACACCGAGGAGATCAACGACAACGACGAGTTCTTCGGCAAGGTCAGCCCGGCCCTGATGAACCACCAGGAGACCGGCCACGACCTGGTGGTGGTCAGCGACTGGATGGCCGCCCGCTTCGTCCACCTGGGCTGGGCCCAGAAGATGGACCGCTCGGCGCAGCCCAACGTGGCCACGCACCTCGACCCGCAGCTGCGCTCGCCCGCCTTCGACGAGGGCCGCCTGCACACCGTGCCGTGGCAGTCGGGGATCACCGGCATCGCCTACAACCGCAAGGCGCTGGGCCGCGAGATCAAGTCCGTGAAGGACCTGTGGCATCCGGACCTGGCCGGCAAGGTCACCCTCTTCTCCGGCCTGGACGAGTCCTTCGCCCTGCTGATGCAGGGCAACGGCGTGGACGTCACCCGGTGGACCGAGTCCGACTTCCATCGGATGTGCGACCAGGTGGAGAGCATGGTGAAGAAGAAGCACATCCGCCGCTTCACCGGCAACGACTACACCTCCGATCTGAGCAAGGGCGACGTCCTGGCCTGCCAGGCGTACTCGGGTGACGCGATCCAGCTCCAGGCCGACAACCCCGACATCCGGTTCGTGGTTCCGGAGGAGGGCGCCGAGCTCTGGGCGGAGAGCCTGCTCGTCCCCAACCTGGCCCGGCACAAGGCCAACGCCGAGGCCCTGGTCGACTACTACTACGACCCCGAGGTGGCCGCCGAGCTCGCCGCCGCGGTCAACTACGTCTGCCCGGTCCCGGCCGCCCGCGAGGTGCTGGCCGCCTCCGAGGACAAGGAGACCGCCGAACTCGCCGAGAACCCGCTGATCTTCCCCGACGAGGAGATGCGCAAGAGGCTGGTCGTGGCCCGGGACATCTCCTCGGCCGAGCGCCGCTCCCTCGCCCAGCGCTGGAATGCCATCGTCGGCCTCTGAGCACGGGCGCCGCCGCAATGATCACGGTCCCGCCACAGAACTGAACATGTTCAGAGATTTGGCTGAACGTGTTCAGAAATCGGCGTACGCTTCCTTCCATGAGCGAGCGAAGCGCCCTTCAGCGGCGGATCCGTGCCTGGCTGGTCCTGTTCATCGTCTGCCTCGTGCTCAGCGGCCTCACCGCTTTCCCCTTGGTCAGCGAACTCCACTGGGCCAACTCCCTGGTGTCCCACGCGTGGCTGCGACGGGTGGGGGACGGGCTGGACCAGGCGGACGCGGACTACCCCTTCCTCCTCTACGGCACCGACTGGCTCGCCTTCGCCCACCTGGTGATCGCGGTCTTCTTCTACGGGGTCCACCGCGACCCCGTCCGCAACATCTGGATCGTCGAAGCCGGCATGATCGCCTGCGCCGGCGTGATCCCCCTGGCCCTGATCTGCGGCCCCATCCGGGGCATCCCCTTCGGGTGGAGCCTCATCGACATGTCGTTCGGCGTCTTCGGGGTCATACCCCTGCTGGTGCTCCGCCGCATGATCAAGCGCCTCGAGTCGCTGCCGGCGCAGGGCTACTTGGCGAAGGCCGCCGCGACGATCCCGTAGGCCACCTGGTTCATGTCCCGGCCCTTGGCGTCGGTGGAGTTGACCGAGTAGACGAGCGTGCGCGAGAGGTCGCGCGCGCCGCCGATCACGGTGCTGTAGCCGTACCGGGACCCGGTCTTGCCGTAGACCACCGTTCCGTCCGGCAGGGCGAACCGCTTCATCCCCGCGGTCTGCACGGCGTCCTCCCCGGACTCGAAGTCCCGCACCGCCGGCACCGTGAACATCTCCGCCAGCTGCGCCTTCGGCACCACCCGGCCGGCGAACAGGGCCACGGTGAACCGCTCCAGGTCCGCCGTGGTCGATATCAGGTCCCCGGCAGCCCAGTTGGACGAGGAGTTCCACTCCGTCACGTCCACCAGCGTGCTCCCGCCGCCGGGCTCGGCCACCGCCTGGTAGCCGTGGTGGTGCGGGCCCGCTATCCGGTTCTCCGTACGCGAGGGAACCGAAGTGTGGTGCAGGCCGAGCGGCTTCAGGATCCGGGCGGACAGGGCCTGCTCATACGACGTGCCCGTCAGCTTCTCGATCAGCACGCCGAGGACCGTGTAATCGATGTTGAGGTAGTGCTGCTGCTCGCCCGGCCGGAACTCGGGCCCCTTCGCCGCCGCTTCGGCGATCAGCGCGTGCGGATCGACCACGTCGAACCGGTGCGCGTACTGGACCGGGAACGAGTCACCCGGACCCTCGGCCGAGGGGATGCCGCTCGTGTAGTTCAGCAACTGCCGCACGCTGATGGGCTCGAAGCCGCGCGGGCCGGACGGCAGCAGCCCCGGCAGGTACTCCTGCACCGGCCGGTCCAGGTCGACCCTGCCCTCGGCCGCCAGCTGGAGGACCAGCGCCGCAGTGAAGGTCTTGGTCACCGAACCCGCCCGGAACCGGGCATCGTCGAACGCCGCGCGCCCCGTGCGGACATCGGCCACGCCGGAACTGCCCACCCAGCGGCCGCTCGTACCGCCGACGCGGACCAGTGCGGCCGTCGCGTCCTTGTTGCCGGGGCCGACCCCGGCGATCGCCTTCCGCAGCGCCGCCGCATCGGGCGGGGTCGTGTAGAGCGGTGTCCGGGCCGAACCGGCCGACGCCGGCGCGCCCACCGCGCCGGGCGCCGGAGCCGGAGCGGCGTGGGCCACGGCCGGTCCGGCCGCGATGCCCAGGACCAAGGCGGTGGCGATCAGCGTGCGCGTACGTGCCTTCATGGCGGAACCCCCTGCGAGTCATCCGGGCCCCAGCGGCCCCGACGACTCAATGCTGCAGGTCAGACAGGTCCCAGCGGATCACCACTGAGAGGGGTCTTCACCGGTACGACAACTCACCGGAGCGAGGGACCGGCCAGCCCGCCTCTCACTCCCCAGAGGGAGATACCTCCGAGCCGGCCCAGGGCCAGGCACGGGTCCCGGCACCGGTCGCGGCCCCGGTCCCGGGCGGGGCGCCGGCCCCGGTCCCCACCCCGATCAACCCCGTCTCGTACGCGCAGATCACCGCCTGGATCCGGTCCCGCAGCCCCAGCTTCGCCAGCACGTTCCCCACGTGCGACTTCACGGTGTGCTCGCTCACCACCAGTGCGGCGGCGATCTCGGCGTTCGACAGCCCCCGCCCCAGATGCAGCAGGGTCTCGCGCTCCCGCGCCGTCAGCACCTCCAGCCGCTGCGCGCAGAGCGCCCCCGCGGCCGCCGGCCGCGCCGTCGCCGCCGTGTACTCCTCGATCAGCCGCCGCGCCACCGAAGGCGCCAGCAGCGAATCGCCCGCCGCCACCACCCGTACGGCGTGCACCAGATCGTCCCGCCGCACGTCCTTCAGCAGGAACCCGCTCGCCCCCGCGTGCAGTGCCTCGTACACGTACTCGTCCGAATCGAAGGTCGTCAGCATCACCGTCCGGCACGAGGTCCCGGCCGAGATCGTCCGGCACGCCTCGATCCCGTCGAGCACCGGCATCCTGACGTCCAGCAGCGCCACGTCCGGCCGCAGTTCCCGCACCGCCGCCACCGCCGCCGCGCCGTCCCCGGCCTCGGCGACGACCTCGATGTCCTCCTGCGCGTCCAGGATCATCGCGAAGCCGCTGCGCACCAGTTCCTGGTCGTCGGCCACCACCACACGGATCGTCAACGCCCCACCTCCAGCGGCGAGGTTACTAGGGGGTGTCCGCAAAGTCCCGCCTGCCCCGCGGCGCCCGGCACGCGCTCTCGGCGCACCGGGCGAAATCCCGAGTACGTCCAGTACACGGGCTTCCGCCCGGCACACCGAGAGCACGCACCGGACGCCGCGGGAGCGCCCTGCGGGCGCACGGCGCTACTTCGCGGACACCCCCTAGGCCGTGTCTTTCGGATCATGCCCGGCGCTGTCCCGCCGAGCAGGCGAGACACCCCCCAGGACGACGCGCACCGAGAACCCGAGGCCGCCGGGCCCGGGGCCGTACTCCGCCGTGCCGCCGTGTGCCGCCGCCCGCTCCCGGATCCCGATCAGCCCGTGCCCGCCCGCGCCGGCAGCGGCAGTGGCGCCGGCAGTGGCACGGGCAGTGGTCGTGGCACCGTCAGCCCGTCCCGGACCCCGCCCGTCGTCCGTCACCGTCACCGTGAGCTCGCGCGGCCCGTACTCCAGCCGTACGGAGGCCGTCGACGCCCCGGCGTGCTTCACCACGTTCGTCAGCGCCTCCTGCACCACCCGGTGCACCGTCGCCTCCAACGCCGCAGGCAGCGCGCGCACCGCGCCCGTCCGCTCGTACGAGACCTGCGCCCCGCTGCGCCGGACCCGCTCCAGCAGCCGCGGCAGTTCCTCGATCCCGGGCTGCGGCGACCGCGGAGCCTGCGCGTCCCGCGCCGTGTCCCCCGCCCGCAGCACCCCCAGCATCGTCCGCAGCTGGGCCATCGCGTCGCGCCCCGTCTCGGCGATCGCGTCGAACGCCGCCTCCGCCCGCTCCGGGGCCCTGCGCACCGCCACCGGACCGGCCTCCGCCTGCACGATCATGATGCTGACCGCGTGCGAGAGGATGTCGTGCATCTCCCGTGCGATACGCGCCCGTTCGCGCGCCGCCGCCTGCTCCGCCTCGATGCGGTTCGCCCGCTCCAGCTCCGCCGCCCGCGCCTCGACGGCCTGCGTGTACGCCTGCCGGGTGTACTGGAGCCGCCCCAGCGCGTACGCCGCCGCGAAGACGAACAGCGCGAACAGCAGCTCCCTGGCCGTCCCCGTGTTGAGCGCCACGGAGGCGAGGATCAGCCCGGCCAGGACCACGCCCATGGTGATCCGCACCCGGGCCGGGCACAGCAGCGCCATCGTGTACACCCCGATCAGCGCCGCGTACGGCAGCGGCTGCCCGGGGCCGTCCAGGGCCAGCGTGTAGAGCGAGCCGGCCGCCACCATCCCGAAGATCGCCGCCACGGGAGCCCGCCGCCGCCACACCAGCGGCACGTTGCCGAGCGTGGTCAGCAGGTACGCCGTCCAGGTGGCGGGCGAATCCAGCGGATCTCGCGGTACGACGAACGGAATCGTCGTCGCCACCTGGACCAGCAGAGTCAGTCCGAGGTCCTGCCACCGCGGATCCGCCCGCCGGATCCGCTCCCCCCAGGTCCGTATCACCGGCCGGGTACGCCGAGTTCCGCCCGGACGCGGGCCAGCGCGTCCACCCGGTTCGTGGTGACGGAGTCCACCCCGGCCGCGATCAGCCTGCGCATCGCCCAGGTCGTGTCCGCGGTCCAGGCCGACACCAGCAGGCCCTCCCGGTGCAGGGCGTCCGTCAGCTCCCGGTCCACCAGCCCGAAGCGGTAGTTGAGCCAGGACGGCGCCACCGCGTCGATCAGCACCCGGCGCGGCGGCGCCAGCGTGGTCCAGGTCAGCGCGATCTCGGCGCCCGGATCGGCGGCGCGCACGGCCAGCATCGTGTCCGGCCCCGCGCAGTAGTACGTACGGTCGCGTGCCCCGCACTCCCGGACCTGGCCGACGACCGTCCGTACGGCCTCGGCCGTGGCTCCGGGCAGGTCGATCATCACCCGGCCCGCGCCGGCCGCCATCAGGGCCTCGCGCAGCGTCGGGATCCCGCCGTCCGTCAGCTCCTCCAGCTGCGGGGCCGTGACGGCGTCGAGCCGCACGTCATGGCCCCACAGCCGCTGGAGCGTCTCGTCGTGGAGCAGGACCGGCCGGCCGTCGCGGGTCAGCCGTACGTCGATCTCCACCGCGTCCGCTCCGCGAGCGAAGGCGGAGCGGATCGAGGGCAGGGTGTTCTCACGGGCACGGTAGGGATCGCCGCGATGGCCCACGGCCGTCAGGGTGCGCATGGCACCCATTCTCCGCAGGCGTCAGCGCGCCAGCCAGGCGGAGGTGTACGTGTCGATCTCCGCGCTGAGCTTCGCCTTGCCGGCCTCGTCCAGGAAGGAGGCCTCGACGGCGTTCTTCGCCAGCTGCGCCAGCCCGCGCTCGTCGAGGTCGAGGAGGCGTGCGGCCACCGCGTACTCGTTGTTGAGGTCGGAGCCGAACATCGGCGGGTCGTCGCTGTTGATGGTGACGAGCACGCCCGCCTGCACCATCTCCTTGACGGGGTGGCGGTCCAGGTCGGTCACGGCGCGCGTGGCGATGTTGGAGGTCGGGCAGACCTCCAGCGCGATCCGGTGCTCGGCGAGGTAGGCGAGCAGCTCCGGGTCCTGGGTGGCGCTGGTGCCGTGGCCGATGCGCTCGGCGCCCAGCTCGCGGATGGAGTCCCAGATGGTCTCCGGGCCGGTGGTCTCGCCGGCGTGCGGCACGCTGTGCAGGCCGGCGGCGCGGGCGGCGTCGAAGTACGGCTTGAACTGCGGGCGCGGAACCCCGATTTCGGGGCCGCCGAGGCCGAAGGAGACCAGGCCCTCGGGGCGCAGTTCGACGGCGAGGCGGGCGGTCTCGGCGGCGGCCTCCAGGCCGGCCTCGCCGGGGATGTCGAAGCACCAGCGCAGGATGACGCCGAGCTCGGTCTCGGCGGCCTTGCGGGCGTCCTCGATGGCCTCCATGAAGGCCTTCTCGTCGATGCCGCGCCGGGTGGAGGAGTACGGGGTGATGGTCAGCTCGGCGTAACGGATGTTCTGCCGGGCCATGTCGCGGGCGACTTCGTAGGTCAGGGTGCGGACGTCGTCCGGGGTGCGGACCAGGTCCACGACCGAGAGGTAGACCTCGATGAAGTGGGCGAAGTCGGTGAAGGTGAAGTAGTCGGCGAGCGCCTCGGGGTCGGTGGGGACCGCGGAGTCGGGGTGGCGGGAGGCGAGTTCGGCCACGATGCGGGGGGAGGCCGAGCCGACGTGGTGGACGTGGAGTTCCGCCTTGGGCAGCCCCGCGATGAAGGGGTTCAGGTCGGGCATGAGGGAGCCTCCGGGAGGACGCGGGTGCGGACAGATCGGGCTTCATCGTAGGCAGCTCCGGGACTGTCGGTGACAGCACATAGCATGGGCGTACGAGAGGGGGGCGCCGCATGACCGATCAGAGCCCCGAGCCGAAGGACCCCTGGGCGCCGCCGGAGCGGCCGGCGGTGGAGCTCGGAAAGCCGCAGGTGACACCGGGGGTGTCGGGTCCGCCGTCCGTGCACGACCAGCCGACGATCGCGGGGATGCCGGGGGGCGACACCCCGCCCGCGCAGATACCCGGCCCGGCGCTGCCGCCCGCGTACGGATACCCGGCGCAGCCGGACCCGGGGGGTTACGCGTACCCCGGACCGCCGCCGGCGCAGCCGGCGTACGGCCACCCCGGCCACCCCGGTTACCCGGGCCAGCAGGGTTACCCGGGCTACGCGGGATACCCGGGGTACCCCGGCTATCCGCAGAAGAGCAACGGCTTCGGCGTCACCGCCCTCGTGCTCGGCATCATCGGCATCGTCACCTGCTACCTGGGGCTCCTGTTCGGCGTCCCGGCGGTCATCTTCGGCGTCCTGGGCCGGGGCAAGGCCCAGCGCGGCGAGGCGGACAACGGCCCGATGGCCCTGGCGGCCATCATCCTGGGCGCGATCGGCATCCTGCTCAGCCTGCTGATGATCGGGCTCGTCATCGCCGGCGTCCTGCTCGGAGACCCGGGCAGCGGTTCCGGCTCCGAGTACGACTACGACGGCGGGTCGTCCTCGCACACGCACATACGCGAGCGCGTCTGACGCGGCGGGCACGGGCACGCACACGGGGCATGCGGCGCAGGGCCGGTCCCGGGCAGCACGTGCCCGGGACCGGCCCTGTCCGTCTCTGCGGTCCTCCGTACGGCGCGGCCTACGCCGCCCACGGCCAGTCGGCGTCCCGGCCGCCCTCGATCAGGGAGACCATCCGGAAGGCCGCGTCGCCGAGCCCGCCGAAGGTGTGCCGGTTGCCCGAGCCGGAGGGCGCGTGGCCCGTCCGGTACCCGGCCAGGTTCCAGGTGTACACCGGGACCTCGTCCGGGACGAGGGCCGTCGGATCGCCGCCGTGGGCGTAGGCCGCCTGCTCGTCGGTGACGATCAGGACCCGGTCGTGCCCCTTGTAGTACCGGCGCACGGCCTCCGAGGTGTTGGTGCCGCCGAGGTCCTCGAACCGCTCCAGCACCTTCAGCACCGACTCGCCCCGGCCGTACGGGACCTGCTTGCTCTCCGTCCCGAACTGCACGAGGTCCGCCTCCTGCGCGCGCAGGGCGAGCGCCGCGCCGAAGACGGCCGCCGCGTCCGCCCGGTTGAGCTGCGAGCGGTCCGACAGCGGCGCCCACATCGACCCCGAGCGGTCCACGAGCACCAGCGTCCGGCCCGGCAGGGCCGGTACGTTGGCCAGCGAGTGGCCGAGCGCCCGCTCCAGCGGGTAGGCCCAGCGCAGCGAGGGCGCGTGCCGGTAGGCGGCCAGGTAGCGGAACGGGAACTGCCGGGACCGGGCGACGACCTCCGGGTCGCCGATCTTCGCCGCGACCTGGGCGGCCACCGCGTCCGAGACGCCGGCCTGGTCGAAGTTGCGCAGGTTCCGCAGCAGCGCCATCACCCCCATGGAGGGGATGACCGCCTCCCAGGCGGCCGCGTCCATCGGCCCCTGGAGCCAGCCGGCCAGCGCCTCCCAGGTCATGCCCGCGGCGGCGAGCCGCTCGGCCCCGTCGGGCGCGACGACCCGGGCCCGGCGCTCCTCCAGCGGCAGTTCCATGAGCTCCCGGTGCGCGAGCAGGGTGCGGTTGCCGGCCGGCACCTGCGCCGTCTCCGGGTGGTGCCGCCGGTCGAGGGCGTACCGGAACAGCTCGCCCTGCCAGGGCTTGGCGGGGTCGGGGGAGGCGTGCACGAGGTTGAGCACGTCACCGAAGCGGAAGCCCTTGGACGCGGTGTCGTACTTCAGCAGTGAGGTGGCGGAGTAGAGCCTGCGCACGGCATCGGCGACACCGCGCTTGACCGGCTTGGGGACGGCCCGCCCGTACGTCGCCGTCCAGTAGGCCAGCAGTTCACCGGGCTCGTCGGCGCGCCGCAGTACGGAGTCCACGACCGAGCGGTTCGACGGCCCGTCGGCGGCTCCGGCGTCGAGCCGCGCCTTCACGTACTCGGCCGCTCCGACCAGCGAGGCGGTCCGCATGTTCCCGTCGGCGCGCAGCCAGCCGAGAAGGCCCGCGGTCCATGCGGGGTCCTCGACGGCGAGGCGGCGCACGAGGGCGGCGAACCGCTCGTCGCGGGCCTCGCCGCTCTCGTGGAAGGTCCGCTGCGTCACGAAGTTGGCGACGGCGAGCAGGAACAGCTCGGAACGCGCGTCGCGGACGAAGCCGCGGCCGCCCTGGTGGTTGTCGGCGCGGTCGCCGGTGGTGCGCACGGGCGAGAGGGGCCCCGCGGCGGCGGATGCCTTCTTGGGTGCGCGCAGGTTGAAGCGAGCCATGGTGAATCCCCCCGAATTCAAGTGGAACGTGGGGGAGGCGTGACGTGCGGGATGCCCGAGATCGGAGTCGGCGACGGACTTTTATCCAGGCGAGCTGCCGAGCTGCTCCACCGGCCGGAGCCGGGCGGGATTCGAACCCGCGACCTCCTGGTCCCCGAAGTAACCGTCGCCCGCGCACCGGGCATCCCGCACGCGTGCCTCCCGAGATCAAGGTGGCGGCGGCTTGGGATTCTCTGCGAAAGAAGGAGCCGCAGCCCGCGCACCGGGAGGTGCGTGACGTAGGTGTCCAGAGATCGAGGTCGGCGAAACCACGTGCTGCTCTGCCAACTGAGCTACACCGGCCCGGAAGCCGGTGGCGGGACTCGAACCCGCGACCTGCCCATGAAGAGTGGAAGTAGGTCTCGCCTGCGCACCTGGACGAGACCCACCGTAGGCGGCCCGCTCGTCCGCCCGCCACGCATTTAAGCCCGCGTGCGCAGCCGCTCGCGCGCCTCCATCAGCGCGAAGCCCAGCAGGTTCAGCCCGCGCCAGCGGGCCGGGTCCAGGGCCCGCTCGTCGTCCGCCGCCAGCCCGATGCCCCAGATGCGGTCCATCGGGCTCGCCTCCACCAGCACCCGGTCCCCGGTGCCCAGCAGGTAGGCGCGCAGCTGGGGGGTGGACGCGAACTTGTGCACGCTGCCCTCGACCACCAGCGCGAACCGCTCCCGCACCCATATCGCGTCGTCGAAGCCGCGCACCAGCCGGCCGGCCTTCTTGGCCTCCGCCGGGGTCTTCGCCTCCAGGGCGATCCGCTCCGCCTCCGCGTCCTCGAACAGCCGCGCCTTGCCGGCCATCATCCAGTGCTCGGCCGTGTCGTACCGGACATCACCCACGGTGAACGGGGACGGCCACCACTGGCTCAGGCAGCTGGGGCCGAGCGTCCCGTCGGGGCGCGGCCGGTGCCCCCAGAACGGCAGGTACTTCACCCGCTCACCACGGCTGACCTGCTCGATCAACTTGTCGATCTTCTCCATGCACGCGAGTCTGGCAGTCGCCACTGACACTTCGTACGGGATTTGCGGCGTGCCTCGACACATGGTCGACCGATTCCGTCGCGTAATCAAAAGGCAACAACGGAATCACTTGGCGGTGGGGAACACCTCTGCCAGGATCGGCACTCAATTCGAGCTGAAGCTACGGAGAGCGTGAGAGCGTCATGGGTAATCGCTTCCAGGTCAAGGACCGCTTCGCAGACGGCGCGCAGTACATCGACGGGCAGCTGAGGTCCGGTACGTCCGGGCAGTCGCACACCATCGTCAACCCTGCCACGGGCGAGGAGGTGCTCACGTACGAGCTGGCCTCCACCGCGGACGTCGACGCGGCCGTCGCCGCCGCCAAGCGGGCCTTCCCGGCCTGGTCCGCGGCCACCCCCGGCGAGCGCTCGGACGCCCTGCACCGGCTGGCCGCCGTGCTGGCCGAGCAGGCGGAGGACTTCGCGTACGCGGAATCCCTGCAGTGCGGCAAGCCGATCAAGCTGTCCACCGAGTTCGACGTACCGGGGACCATCGACAACACCGCCTTCTTCGCGGGCGCCGCCCGGCACCTCCAGGGGCAGGCGGCAGCTGAATACTCAGGAGACCACACCTCCTACGTACGCCGCGAGGCCATCGGGGTCGTCGGATCCATCGCGCCCTGGAACTACCCGCTCCAAATGGCCGCCTGGAAGATCCTCCCGGCGATCGCCGCGGGCAACACGATCGTCCTGAAGCCCGCCGAGCTGACCCCGCTGACCTCCCTGATGTTCGCCCAGGCCGCCAAGGACGCGGGCCTGCCCGACGGCGTGGTCAACATCGTCACCGGCGCCGGCCGGGACGCGGGCGAGCACCTGGTGGGGCACCCGGACGTGGTCATGACCTCCTTCACCGGGTCCACCGCCGTCGGCAAGCGGGTCGCCGAGATCGCCACCGCCACCGTCAAGCGGCTCCACCTGGAGCTCGGCGGCAAGGCGCCCTTCCTGGTCTTCGACGACGCCGACCTGGAGGCCGCCGCGCACGGCGCCGTCGCGGCCTCACTGATCAACACCGGCCAGGACTGCACCGCCGCCACCCGCGCGTACGTCCAGCGCCCCCTGCACGACGCCTTCGTCGCCCGCGTGGCCGAGCTGATGGAGACCGTCCGCCTGGGCGACCCCTTCGACCCGGCCACCGACCTCGGTCCGCTGGTCTCGCACGCCCAGCGCGACCGGGTCGCGGGCTTCGTGGAGCGCGCCCGCGGCTACGCCACCGTCGTCACCGGCGGCGAGGTCCCGGGAGGCGAGCTCGCCGAGGGCGCGTACTACCGGCCCACCCTCGTCTCCGGCGCCGCCCAGGACAGCGAGGTCGTCCAGTCCGAGATCTTCGGCCCGGTCCTCGTGGTCCTGCCCTTCGAGACCGACGACGAGGGCATCGGGCTGGCCAACGACACCCCGTACGGACTCGCCGCCTCCGCCTGGACCCGCGACGTCTACCGGGCAGGCCGCGCCACCCGCGAGGTCAAGGCGGGCTGCGTGTGGGTCAACGACCACATTCCGATCATCAGCGAGATGCCCCACGGCGGCTACAAGGCGAGTGGCTTCGGAAAGGACATGAGCGCCTACTCCTTCGAGGAGTACACGCAGGTCAAGCACGTGATGTACGACAACACCGCGGTGGCGGCCAAGGACTGGCACCGCACCATCTTCGGGGACCGCATCTAACCGTCTTCGGCTTCCGCCGAGTGGCAGCCGGCCGCCTGACCAGCGGCGCCACCCCTCCCGAAAGGGCAGCTCATGGAGCAGTTCGAGCCCGACCGCCTCTCGGCGGCGCAACTCGCCGCGATGCGGCGCAGTCTCACCGGCGGGCGCGGCGCCCTCACCCGCCGCTCGCTGTTGCGCGCCTCCGGTGTCGGAGCGCTCACCCTCGGCGGCCTGGCCTCCCTGTCCGCCTGCGGCATCCCGCCGGCCAAGCGCGCGGGGGACACGGCTGTCGCCTCGGACGACCACTCGGCCGACGAGAAGGAGATCAACTTCTCCAACTGGACCGAGTACATGGACACCAGCGAGGACGAGAAGTCCCATCCCACGCTGGAGGAGTTCACCAAGCGGACCGGGATCAAGGTCAAGTACACCGAGGACATCAACGACAACGTCGAGTTCTTCGGCAAGGTCCGCCCGCAGCTCGCGGCCGGCCAGGACACCGGCCGCGACCTGATCGTCGTCACCGACTGGCTCGCCGCCCGCATCATCCGGCTCGGCTGGGCGCAGAAGCTGGACCCCTCCCACCTCCCGCACGCCTACGCCAACCTGATCCCGCAGTTCCGCAACCCCGACTGGGACCCGGGACGCTCCTACAGCTACCCCTGGACCGGCATCGACACCGTCATCGCCTACAACGAGAAGGCCACCGGCGGCAAGAAGGTCGACTCCGTCACGCAGCTGCTCGACGACCCCTCCCTCAAGGGCCGCGTCGGCTTCCTCACCGAGATGCGCGACAGCGTCGGCATGACCCTGCTCGACCAGGGCAAGGACCCGGCGAACTTCACCACGGCCGACTTCGACGCCGCCATCGGCCGGCTCCAGAAGGGCGTGGACACCAAGCAGATCCGCCGCTTCACCGGCAACGACTACACGGCGGACCTCGACAAGGGCGACATCGCCGCCTGCCTGGCCTGGGCCGGCGACGTCATCCAGCTCCAGGCCGGCAACCCGGACATCAAGTACGCGATACCGGCGCCCGGTTACATCACCTCCAGCGACAACCTGCTGGTCCCCGCCCATGCCCGGCACAAGGCCAACGCCGAGAAGCTGATCGACTTCTACTACGAGCCGCCGATCGCCGCCCAACTGGCCGCTTTCATCAGCTACGTCTGCCCGGTCGAAGGCGTCAAGGAAGACCTCGCGAAGATCGACCCCGCGCTCGCGGACAACCCATTGATCATTCCGGACAAGGCGATGGCGGCCAAGGCCCACGCCTTCCGCTCCCTCAGCAGTGAGGAAGAGACCGCGTACGAGGAGAAGTTCGCCAAGCTCATCGGAGCCTGACGAGCCCTCCCGCGCCGGCCTCCGCGCCCCGCCCCCTTCCGACGACACCACCACCGAAGGCCCAGGCCCATGACTGACAAGACCGCGGGCGGCGACGTCCGCCTCGCCGGGATCAGCAAGCACTACGGCTCGTTCACCGCCGTGCACCCGCTGGATCTCACCATCCCCCAGGGCTCCTTCTTCGCCCTGCTCGGCGCCTCGGGCTGCGGGAAGACCACCACCCTGCGCATGATCGCCGGCCTGGAGGAGCCCTCCACCGGCACGGTCAGCCTCGGCGACCGCGAGGTCACCCAGCTGCCGCCGTACAAGCGCCCGGTCAACACGGTGTTCCAGAGCTACGCGCTCTTCCCGCACCTGAACATCTACGAGAACGTGGCCTTCGGACTGCGCCGGCGCGGCATCAAGTCCGTCAAGAAGCAGGTCGACGACATGCTGGAGCTGGTCGAGCTGGGCCAGTTCGCCCAGCGCAAGCCGCACCAGCTCTCCGGCGGCCAGCAGCAGCGCGTGGCCGTCGCCCGCGCGCTCATCAACCACCCGCAGGTACTGCTCCTCGACGAGCCCCTCGGCGCCCTCGACCTCAAGCTGCGCCGCCAGATGCAGCTTGAGCTCAAGCGGATCCAGACCGAGGTCGGCATCACCTTCGTGCACGTCACGCACGACCAGGAGGAGGCCATGACCATGGCCGACACGGTCGCCGTGATGAACGGCGGCCGCGTCGAGCAGCTGGGCGCCCCCGCCGAGCTGTACGAGAACCCCCGCACCACCTTCGTCGCCAACTTCCTCGGCACCTCGAACCTCATCGAGGCCGAGGTCCTGGAGGCGGGCGGCGCCGACGTGGTGGTCGGCTCGGCCGGCGCGAAGCTGCGGCTGCCCGCGGCCCGATGTTCGACCACGCCCAAGGCCGGCGGAAAGCTGCTGGTCGGGGTGCGTCCCGAGAAGATATCCCTGGTCCACGCGGATCAGGAGGACACCATCGCCGCCGGCCGCAACCAGGTCCGCGGCCGGATCGCGGCCTCCTCCTTCATCGGGGTCTCCACCCAGTACGTCATCGACAGCCCCGTCTGCCCGGAGCTGGAGGTGTACGTCCAGAACATCGAGCGCGACGCGCGCCTGACCCCCGGCGCCGAGGTCGTCCTGCACTGGAACCCCGAGCACACCTTCGGCCTGGACGCCGCTCAGGACATCGACGCGGGCATCGAGACGGTCGAGGAGGGCGCATGACCGCCACCGCCGCGCCGCCCGAGGTCCAGGCCCCCGCCGAGCCCCCGGTCCACAAGGCGTCCCTGCGCAAGCGGCTCGTCCCGTACTGGCTGCTGCTCCCCGGCATCCTGTGGCTGCTGGTCTTCTTCGTGCTGCCGATGGTCTACCAGGCCTCCACCTCCGTGCAGACCGGCTCCCTCGAAGAGGGGTTCAAGGTCACCTGGCACTTCCAGACGTACTGGGACGCGCTCACCGAGTACTACCCGCAGTTCCTGCGCTCCCTGCTGTACGCCGGCACCGCGACCGTGCTGTGCCTGCTGCTCGGCTACCCCCTGGCCTACCTGATCGCCTTCAAGGCGGGCCGCTGGCGCAACCTTCTGCTGGTGCTGGTCATCGCCCCGTTCTTCACCAGCTTCCTGATCCGCACCCTGGCCTGGAAGACGATCCTGGCCGACGGCGGCCCGGTGGTGGAGGTCCTCAACGCCCTGCACGTCCTGGACGTCACCAGCTGGCTCGGGATGACCGAGGGGGAGCGGGTGCTCGCCACGCCGCTCGCCGTCGTCTGCGGTCTGACGTACAACTTCCTCCCCTTCATGATCCTGCCGCTCTACACCTCGCTGGAGCGCATCGACACCCGCCTCCACGAGGCGGCCGGGGACCTGTACGCCCGCCCCTCCACCACCTTCCGGAAGGTGACCTTCCCGCTCTCCATGCCGGGCGTGGTCTCCGGAACCCTGCTCACCTTCATCCCGGCGAGCGGCGACTACGTCAACGCCGAACTGCTGGGCTCCACGGACACCCGGATGATCGGCAACGTCATCCAGTCGCAGTACCTGCGCATCCTCGACTACCCGACGGCCGCCGCGCTGTCCTTCATCCTCATGGCCATCGTGCTGATCATGGTCACCATCTACATCCGCCGAGCGGGGACGGAGGACCTGGTCTGATGCGTTGGCTCCGGCGCAATCTCGTCGTCATCTTCGGCCTCGGCACGCTCGCGTACATGATCCTGCCGAACGTCGTCGTGACGGTCTTCTCCTTCAACAACCCGGCCGGGCGGTTCAACTACGCCTGGCAGGAGTTCTCGCTCGACGCCTGGAAGGACCCCTGCGGGGTCGCCGACCTGTGCGGCTCCCTGTCCCTGTCGCTCCAGATCGCCGTGTGGGCCACCATCGGCGCCACCGTCCTCGGCACGGCCATCGCCTTCGCGCTGGTGCGCTACCGCTTCCGGGCGCGCGGCGCGGTCAACTCGCTGATCTTCCTTCCGATGGCCATGCCCGAGATCGTGATGGCCGCCTCGCTGCTCGCCCTGTTCCTGAACATGGGCATCCAGCTGGGCTTCTGGACGATCCTGATCGCCCACGTCATGTTCTGCCTCAGCTTCGTCGTCGCCGCCGTCAAGGCGCGCGTCCTGTCGATGGACCCGCGGCTCGAGGAAGCCGCCCGGGACCTCTACGCGGGCCCGGTGCAGACCTTCGTACGGGTCACCCTGCCGATCGCGGCACCCGGTATCGCGGCGGGCGCGCTGCTCTCGTTCGCGCTCTCGTTCGACGACTTCATCATCACCAACTTCAACTCGGGCAACACCGTCACCTTCCCCATGTTCGTGTGGGGATCGGCCCAGCGCGGTACGCCTGTACAGATCAACGTCATCGGCACGGCGATGTTCGTCATCGCGGTGCTGGTGGTGCTCGTCGGCCAGATGGTCGGCAACCGCCGCAAGAACGCACAGCCCAAGTAACTCTGTAGGGAGTTGGAAGACATGGCCCCAGTCGCCATGCGAAGTGTTGCTCGATCCCTTTCCGGAGCACTGCCGGTCTCGTACTGGCTGGACGACCCCGGCAAGCCCGCCGCACAGCCGGCGCTGACCTCCGACGAGGCCTGCGACCTGCTCGTCATCGGCGGCGGGTACAGCGGACTGTGGACCGCGCTCATCGCCAAGGAGCGCGATCCCGCCCGGGACGTCGTCCTGATCGAGTCGAAGGAGGCGGGCTGGGCCGCCTCCGGCCGCAACGGCGGCTTCTGCGCGGCCTCCCTCACGCACGGCCTGGCCAACGGCATGGCCCGCTGGCCGGGCGAGCTCGCCAAGCTGGAGGAGATGGGCGCCCGCAACCTCGACGAGATCGAGGCGGCCATCGACCGCTACGGCATCGACTGCGACTTCGAGCGCACCGGCGAGATCGACGTGGCCACCGAGCCCCACCAGGTCGAGGAGCTGCGCGAGCTGTACGAGGAGGCCGAGAAGCTGGGCCTCGCGGGCGGCTCGCGCTGGCTCGACCGCGAGGAGCTGCGCGCCGAGGTCGACTCGCCGACCTTCCTCGCCGGGCTGTGGGACACCGACGGCGTCGCCATGCTCAACCCCGCCAAGCTCGCCTGGGGCCTGAAGCGGGCCTGCCTCTCGCTGGGCGTGCGGATCTACGAGAACACCCGCGGGCTGTCCCTGGCCGCCTCCGGCGCCGGGATGGCCGTCCGCACCCCGTACGGGCGGATCTTCGCCCGGCGCGTGGCGCTCGGCACGAACATCTTCCCCTCGCTGGTCAAGCGGATCCGCCCGTTCACGGTGCCCGTCTACGACTACGCGCTGATGACCGAGCCGCTGACCGCCGACCAGCTGAAGGCCATCGGCTGGAACAACCGCCAGGGCCTGGGCGACAGCGCCAACCAGTTCCACTACTTCCGCATCACCCCGGAGAACCGCATCCTGTGGGGCGGCTACGACGCCATCTACCCCTACCGCGGCAAGCTGGACTCCGAGTACGACCACCGCCCCGAGACGTACCTGAAGCTCGCCCAGCACTTCTTCACCGCCTTCCCGCAGCTGGAGGGCATCAAGTTCAGCCACGCCTGGGGCGGGGCCATCGACACCTGCTCGCGCTTCTCGGCCTTCTTCGGCACGGCGCACGGCGGCAAGGTCGCCTACGCGGCCGGCTACACCGGGCTCGGGGTCGGCGCCACCCGCTTCGGCGCCGACGTGATGCTGGACCTCCTCGACGGGGCCCGCACCGAGCGGACCGAGCTGGAGATGGTGAAGTCCCGGCCGATGCCGTTCCCGCCCGAGCCCTTCGCCTGGACGGGGATCACCCTCACCAAGTGGTCCCTGGCCCGGGCGGATGCCCGCGGCGGCCGCCGCAACCTGTGGCTGAAGGTCATGGACAAGTTCGGCCTCGGCTTCGACAGCTGACCTGACCCGCCCCGCCCTGCCTGCCCCGCCCGGTCGGGCGGGCGTCCCGCCGCCCGACCCCGCCACGCCCCGGCGCGCGCCGCGGTTCACGCCGTGAGCCGCTTCACCACCACGGGGTGGGCAAACCCGCGTCATCGCAGGGCCCGGCCCCGCTCTCTTCCGGTGAGGAACCCTCACCCGAGAGAACGGAGGCCGGGCGATGCACGGCTCGGAGATCAAGACCGCGGTGGAATGGCTCGTATCGGTGGCGCCGGATCCCGACGCCTGCCGGTGGGAGTGGGAGCGCAACCCCCTCGGGGTCGCCCTGCTGCCCGCCGGCCGGCAGTGGGACGTGCTGATCCTGCCCGGGGAGCTGGGGCAGGCGGCCCTCGACGTCCTGGCCCTGCTCCTCGACCGGCCCGGCCCGGTGCTCGCCGACTTCGCGGACGCCCGGCTGGGCTTCTTCGTGCCCCCGGGCACGGCGTCCCGCTGGATCGGCACCGGCGTACGGGGGGCGGGACACGGGACCTGGATCGTGGTCCCGTACCCCGGCCGGGCCACGGGCGGGGTGCGCTGGCTGGTGGCCCCGGACGGCAGCGGGACGCTCACCGATCCGGTGCTGCTGGAGCTCGCGATGCACGAGGCCGCGGCCCGCGTGGCGGGGCAGGAAGGACGCAAGCCTTGACAAGGGCATTGGTCTGGACCATGTTGGGCGCCGCTGCCGCATCACCGGCGGCCTGGCTCCATCCCCCCATGTTCCGGAGGCAGTTGTGCGCAGACCCATGTCGCTGCTTACCGCGGCCGCCCTCGCGGTGGCCGCCTTCCTCGCCGCGGGCCCGCCGGCCGCGGCGGCCGACGCCGACCTCGCCCGCAACGGCGGCTTCGAAGCCGGACTCGACGGCTGGAGCTGCTCCGCCGGCAGCGGAGCCGTCGTCACCAGCCCCGTCCACGGCGGGAGTTCCGCCCTCAGGGCCACCCCGGCCGGCCAGGACAACGCCCGCTGCTCCCAGACCGTCACCGTCAAGCCCGACTCCGCGTACACGCTCACCGCCTGGGTGCAGGGCGCGTACGTCTACCTCGGCGCGGCCGGGACCGGCACCACCGACGTGTCCACCTGGACGCAGACCCCGGGCGCCTGGAAGCAGCTGAGCACGGCGTTCCGCACGGGCCCGGCCACCACCTCCGTGACCGTCTACACGCACGGCTGGTACGGCCAGAGCGCCCACCTCACGGACGACGTCACGCTCGTCGGCCCCGACCCGGGCGGCTCCGGACCCGGCCAGCCCCGGCCACCGGCCGCCCCCACCGGCCTGACGGCGTCCGGCGCCACCGCGAGCAGCCTGAACCTCTCCTGGTCGGCCGCCTCCGGCGCCACCTCGTACACGCTCTACCGGGACGGCGCCGCGCCCGTGAGCGTCACCGGGACCTCGGCCACGGTCACCGGACTCGCCGCGTCCACCGCGTACACCTTCCGGGTCGGCGCGGTGAACGCGGCCGGGGAGTCCCCGAAGAGCGCCCCCGTCTCCGCCTCCACGACGAGCGGCGGCGGCAACCCGGGCAACCCCGGCCTGCCGGCCCACGCCCTGGTCGGCTACCTGCACGCGAGCTTCGCCAACGGTTCCGGCTACGTCCGGATGGCCGACGTCCCCGCCTCCTGGGACGTCATCAACCTCGCCTTCGGTGAACCGACGTCGGTGACCTCGGGGGACATCCGCTTCTCGCTCTGCCCGGTCGGCGAATGCCCGAACGTGGAATCCGCGGCCGAGTTCAAGGCGGCCATCAAGGCCAAACAGGCCGCCGGCAAGAAGGTCCTGATCTCGATCGGCGGCCAGAACGGCCAGGTCCAGCTCGCCACGACGGCCGCCCGCGACACCTTCGTCTCCTCCGTCAGCAAGATCATCGACGAGTACGGGCTCAACGGACTCGACATCGACTTCGAGGGCCACTCCCTCTCGCTCGCGACGGGCGACACCGACTTCCGGGCCCCCACCACCCCGGTGATCGTCAACCTCGTCTCGGCCGTGAAGACCCTCAAGGCCAAGTACGGCCCGGACTTCGTCCTGACCATGGCCCCCGAGACCTTCTTCGTCCAGCTGGGCCACCAGTACTACGGCTCCGGCCCCTGGGGCGGCCAGGACCCGCGCGCCGGTGCCTACCTGCCCGTCATCCACGCCCTGCGCGACGACCTCACCCTGCTCCACGTCCAGGACTACAACTCGGGCTCGATCATGGGCCTCGACAACCAGTACCACTCCATGGGCGGCGCGGACTTCCACATCGCCATGACCGACATGCTGCTCACCGGGTTCCCGGTCGCGGGCGACACGGCTCGCGTCTTCCCGCCGCTGCGCCCGGACCAGGTGGCGATCGGCCTCCCGGCCACCACGAACGCGGGCAACGGCCACACCCCGCCCGCCGAGGTGGCCAAGGCGCTGGACTGCCTGACGAAGAAGACCGGCTGCGGCACCTACCAGACCCACGGCACCTGGCCCGCCCTGCGCGGACTGATGACCTGGTCGATCAACTGGGACCGCTTCGGAGCCTGGGAGTTCTCGAAGAACTTCGACGCCTACTTCGGCCGCTGATCGCCGGAGGAGCCGAAGAAGCCGACGTGGGTGGGCCGTCCGTCCGTGTGCAGCAGGACGTACAGCCCGCTCCACCGCAGGTCGGCCTCGCCCGCCAGGCTCTGCGCGTACTCCTGGTGGCTCATCGCCCGCTCCGCCCGCGCGAGCGCCTCCTCGTACTGGGCGACCGTCGGCCGGTCCGTCCCGAAGTGGTGGAGCAGCCGGTCGGCGGCCAGGGGCCGGACGGCTCCGTCCTCCTCCTGCGGCCCGGGGGCGACCCGCACGACGTCGAGGTCGGTGCGGAACGGGAGCCAGGCTAGGCGGAGGGTCTGACGGTGCGGCGGACGCTGTGCGCGACGGCCAGCAGCAGGGGCGTGCACAGGAAGCAGCTGGCCAGGACGTCCAGGGGCCAGTGCCAGCCGCGCAGGATCAGGCCGGTGGCCGTCGCCGCCGTCAGGACGAGGGCGAGGGCCGTCGGCCAGGGGCGGCGGGCGTACGGCGAGACCAGCAGGGCCGCTCCGATGTAGGCGACGGCCGACGTGGCCGTGTGGCCCGAGGGGAAGTAGCCGGCGGCCCACGGCTCCAGGGGGCCGGGACGGGCGGTCCACTCCTTCAGCGGCACGATCACGGCCGGGACCAGGGCCATCGCCGCGCCGGCGGTCAGGGCCGGGACCCAGGCGCGCGAGCGCCGGACGGAGTACGCCATCGCCAGGACCAGCACCGGCACGGCGACCGGGACGTTGCCGAGGTCGGAGAGGCGCTCCGTGACGGAGTCGGGGAGCGTGCGGACCAGGGCGCCGCTGAGGCGCTCGTCCGGCGTGAGCAGCGGACCCGAGGCCAGGACCTGCCAGGTCGTCAGGGCGAGCCCCAGCAGGGAGAGAAGGAGGAGAATGGCCGGCCGTCCCGGAACAGGGGGGGTGGTTCCGGGACGGCCGCCCGGATCGGGTTGCCGAGCGCCCCGGGGGGTTTGGGGCGAACGGCCGTCCGATCGGTGAGGAGTGTGCGCGAACGCAGGCCCAGTGCGGCGCTGGGGAAGCCCGGTACTGGTGTCGCCCCCGGTTTCCCGGGAGCGGGGTGTCTCACTCATCTGCAGAAACCGTACGGCAGCGGAAAGGGGACCGACAGCAGGAACGCGCTCCTGCCATCGGCCCCCCACATCTTCTTCACAGCGCCTGCCCGTTACCGGAGGTAGGGGCGGGCTCTCGTGTTCGGAAGGTCGCTCAGACGTCCGTGCCGATGGCCGCGAACGCCGCCTCGATGAGGTCCAGGCCCTCGTTCAGCAGGTCCTCGCCGATGACGATCGGGGGCAGGAAGCGGAGCACGTTGCCGTAGGTGCCGCAGGTGAGGACGAGCAGGCCCTCGGCGTGGCAGGCCTTGGCGAGCGCGCCGGCCGCCTCCGGGAACGGGGTCTTGGAAACCGGGTCCTTGACGAGCTCGATCGCGATCATGGCGCCGCGGCCGCGGATGTCGCCGATGATGTCGTACTTCTCCTGCATGGCCGTCAGGCGGGCCTTCATGACGGACTCGATCTTCTTCGCCGCGGCGTTGAGGTCGAGCTCCTTCATGGTCTCGATGGAGCCCAGCGCACCGGCGCAGGCCACCGGGTTGCCGCCGTAGGTGCCGCCCAGGCCGCCCGCGTGCGCGGCGTCCATGATCTCGGCGCGGCCGGTCACGGCGGCGAGCGGCAGACCGCCCGCGATGCCCTTGGCGGTGGTGATCAGGTCCGGGACGATGCCCTCGTCCTCGCACGCGAACCACTGGCCGGTGCGGCAGAAGCCGGACTGGATCTCGTCGGCGACGAAGACGATGCCGTTGTCGTTGGCGAACTTCACGATCGCCGGCAGGAAGCCCTTGGCCGGCTCGATGAAGCCGCCCTCGCCGAGGACCGGCTCGATGATGATCGCGGCGACGTTGTCGGCGCCGATCTGCTTGGTGATCTGGTCGATCGCCTGGGCGGCGGCCTCGGGGCCGCAGTTCTCGGCACCGGTGGGCCAGCGGTAGCCGTAGGCGACCGGGACGCGGTAGACCTCGGGGGCGAACGGGCCGAAGCCGTTCTTGTACGGCATGTTCTTCGAGGTCAGCGCCATCGTCAGGTTCGTACGGCCGTGGTAGCCGTGGTCGAAGACGACGACGGCCTGGCGCTTGGTGTACGCACGGGCGATCTTGACGGCGTTCTCGACGGCCTCGGCGCCGGAGTTGAACAGCGCCGACTTCTTCGCGTGGTTGCCCGGGGTCAGCTCGGCCAGCGCCTCACAGACCTCGACGTAGCCCTCGTACGGCGTGACCATGAAACAGGTGTGGGTGAAGTCCGCGAGCTGCGCGGAGGCGCGGCGCACGACGGCCTCGGCGGAGGCGCCGACGGAGGTCACGGCGATGCCGGAACCGAAGTCGATCAGGCGGTTGCCGTCGACGTCCTCGATGATGCCGCCGCCCGCGCGGGCCGTGAAGACGGGGAGCACGGAGCCCACGCCGCCGGCCACCGTCTCGAGGCGGCGGGCCTGCAGCTCCTGCGACTTGGGGCCGGGGATCGCGGTGACGATGCGGCGCTCCTGCGGGACAGCGGTCATAGAGGGCTCCTGGGGGGTGTTTTCGGGCGCACTTGTGTCTTTGTCCGCAGGCTAGGCCCGGGAGAGGGGGTACTGCATGCTCCGTTCGGGAGTGGTGCCCGCGTGTCCTTGTCCGTGACGGCCATAGGAAGGAGTCGCCGCCTGTCTTGTGGACGCTGCGGACACAGGGGCCCGTACGGGGCCCACGGGCGCCTGCGGGCAACTACATTGAGCGACGCAGCGCAGGCACGGGCAGGGGGCAGGGGTTTCATGGACACCGACGGCACGTACGGCACGGACGAGAAGCGGCCGCCGCGCGCCGGGCACGTCCCGCGGCCCGCGGGCCCGCCGCCGGCCGGACCGCCGCCCTCCGGCCCCGCGCCCGGCCTCCCGCCGAAGCCCGCCCACGCCCCCGCCGGCGCCGGGCCCTCCCTCGCCGACTGGCTGCGCACCCCGCGCAGCTCCGACGGGCCCGGCGTGTGGACGTACGGCCATGTGCCGCGCGCCGCCGAGGAGCCCGAGCGGACCCCGACCCGGCAGCTGATCAGCGGTGCGCTGATCGCCCTGCTGGCCGGGCTGCTGCTGTGGTCCCTGCTGTGGAACGGCTACCTGGGCGGCTTCTGGCTCTGGCCGCTCTACATGTTCACCCCCGACTCCTGGGCCGGGAAGCTGCCCTCGGTGGTGGCCTCGTACGTCTGGTACGCCCTGGTCGGCGCCGCCCTGGTCGTCGGCTTCGGCCGGCTCGGCCGCTGGCCGGAGCTGGCCCGCCGGATGCTCCGCAGCCGCGCCGTGCAGGCCGTGCAGGCCGCCGTACCGGCCCGGCCCGAGGAGGGCGGCCCCGACGACCCCGCCGCATGGCCGCAGCTGCGCGGGGCGGGGCTCGGGGAGATCGCCGACCGGCTCGGCGCCGAGGCCGGGGCCGGCCGTATGAACGACGTGGACTACGCGCGGATCCGGCGCGCCTGGGAGTCCGTACGGGCCGAACCCTCGCGGGCCGTGGCCTTCGCCGACGCCGTGCGCGACAAGGGGGCGGGCGCCTGCGTCCACCCCTCCGGGGCCCGGGACCTGCCCGTGCGGGCCGCGCGGCACGACCTGCTGGCCCGGCAGGTGCTGCTCGGCACCGTCGACGACGGCCCCCGCAACCCGTACGGCCGCCGCGGCACCCGCCTCGCCCTCGACCCGGCCGTCCTCGGCACCTCGCTGCTGGCCGTCGGCCCCTCCGGCGCGGGCAAGACCCGGCAGCTGGTGCGGCCCGTCGTCGAATCGCTCGCCCTCCAGGCGCTGGCCGGACAGGCCGCCGTCATCGCCGTCGCCTCGGCCGGCACCCAGCTCGGGCCGGACACCGCGTACGACGTCGTGGTCCGCGTCGGCGACGCCGACTCCGTCTACGACCTCGACCTCTACGGCGGCACCACCGACGCCGACGAGGCGGCCACGCTCCTCGCCGAGGCCTTCGTCGGCGACGTCCCCGGCATCGAGGTACGCCGGGCCGCGACGGCCCTCGCCCAGCTGCTCGGCCCCTTCCGCGCCGCGCACGGCCGCTTCCCCGCCGTGCCGGAACTGCGCGAACTGCTCGACCAGGTCCCCGGCGCCCTCGGCGGCCTGCGCAGCGCCCTCGAAGCCGCCGGGGCGCAGGTGATGCTCCGCGAACTCGACGCGCGCGAGCGGCAGTACGGGGCCCACGGCGACCCGGGACCGGCCCTCGCCGACCGGGTGGCCCTGCTCGACCGGCCCGCCTTCGCCGGCTTCTTCGACACGACCGGGCAGGGCAGGCCCTTCTCGCTGCGCGCCCTGGAGCACCCGCTGCGCGTCCGCATCGACCTGCCGGAGCGCGGCCACGCCGACGCCTCCCGGATCCTGGCCCGGCTGCTGCTCGCGCAGTTCAACGCCTCCGCCGCGGCCCGCGCCGACCGGTCCCTGTTCGCCTTCCTCGCCTTCGACGACGCCTCGCACACCCTGACCCCGCAGACCGTGCGCGGCCTGCAGCGGCTCCGCTCGGCGAACGCGGGAGTCCTGCTCACGCTGCGCACCCTGGACGACGTACCGGAGGCGCTGCGCACCCCGCTGCTCGGGGCGGTCGGCTGCCGGATGGCCTTCTCCGGGGTCACCACCTGGGACGGCAAGCGCTTCGCCGAGGCCTGGGGCACCGAATGGGTGGAGACGCGGGACGTCACCCACCGGACCGTCTTCGCCGACCAGCCGCTGACCCGGGCCATCCACGCCTTCCGCAAGCTGGTCACCGGCAAGGCCGTGACCACGGACGCGGTGACCGTACGGCAGGTGGAGCGGGAGCGGTGGTCGGCCTCCGAGCTGGCGCACGCCGTACCGCCCGGGTACGCCGTGCTCTCGCTGACCTCGGTCAAGGGGGAGCGGGCGGCTCCGCTGCTGGTGCGGCTGGCCGCCACGGGCTGAGCCGACCCGTACGAGGTGGCAGAATCGAGGGGAGTCGTTCATACGACAAGGCGAAATTCACGCGCCTCTCCTTTCTGCCGTACCCCTCCCTCCTCTAAGGCCCCTGGTACCCGATGCCGCTCACGCTCGCCTCACTCGTCCAGCACTCGGCGCTCAAGCTCAGCGTCCGGGCGGGGGAGGGCCGCCTCGACACCCCCGTGCGCTGGGCCCACGTCAGCGAGCTCGCCGACCCCGTCCCCTATATGGAGGGCGGCGAGCTGCTCCTGATCACCGCGATGAAGCTGGACGCGGAGGATCCGCAGGAGATGCGCCGCTACGTACGCCGCCTCGCCGCGGCCGGGGTCGTCGGCATCGGCTTCGCCGTCGGCGTGAACTACGAGGCGATCCCCGAGGCCTTGGTCGAAGCCGCGCGGGCCGAGGACCTGCCGCTGCTGGAGGTGCCGCGCAGGACCCCGTTCCTCGCGATCAGCAAGGCCGTCTCGGCGGCGCTGGCCGCGGACCAGTACCGCGCGGTGACCGCGGGCTTCGAGGCGCAGCGGGAGCTGACCCGGGCCGCGCTCTCCGCCGACGGGCCCGCCGAGCTGCTGGCGAGGCTGGCGGCGCACGTGCACGGGTGGGCCGCCCTGTACGACACCTCGGGAGCGGTGGTCGCGGCCGCCCCGGAATGGGCCGCGCGGCGGGCCGCCCGGCTGACCCCCGACGTGGAGCGGCTGCGGGAGCGGCCGGCGCCCGCGAGCGCGGTGGTGGGCGGTTCGGAGGACCGCGTCGAGCTCCAGTCGCTCGGCACGGGCCGCCGGGCCCGAGGCGCGCTGGCCGTCGGCACGGGGGCTCCGCTGGGCACCGCCGAGCGGTACGCGGTGCACTCGGCGGTGGCCCTGCTGACCCTGACCACCGAGCGGTCGAGGTCGCTGCACGACGCCGAGTCCCGGCTGGGGGCGGCGGTGCTGCGGATGCTGCTGGACGGGGAGGCCGAGCATGCCCGGGCGGTGGCCGGGGACCTGTACGGGGCGCTGCTGGAGGCGCCGTTCCGGCTGATCGTGGCGGAGCCGGCGCTGGCGGGGACCGCGCAGCCGGAGGGGCTGGCGCTGCTGGCCGACGCGGTGGAGTCGGCGGCGGCCCGGGCGGGGGAGGCGCTGCTGGTGGTGCCGGAGCCGGGGCGGCTGGTGGTGCTGGCGGCCGACGGGGGCGCGGCGGTGCAGGCCGCCGCGGACCACGCGGAGGCGCTGGAGTCGCGGCGCGGGCGGGAGTCGACCGGTCCGGAGCCGGACGAGCTGGTGATCGGGCTGTCCGCGGCCGCGGAGCCCTCGGGGGTGGCGGCGGCCTTCAAGCAGGCCGACCAGGCGCTGGCCGTGGCCCGGCGGCGGGGGCGGCCGATGGTGGAGCACGAGGACCTGGCGGCCGGCTCGGTCCTGCCCCTGCTGGCGGACGAGGCGGTACGGGCCTTCGCGGACGGCACGCTGCGGGCACTGCGCGAGCACGACGAGAAGGGCCGCGGGGACCTGGTGGCCTCGCTGCGGGCGTGGCTCTCGCGCCACGGGCAGTGGGACGCGGCGGCGGCCGACCTCGGGGTGCACCGGCACACGCTGCGCTACCGCATGCGGCGCGTCGAGGAGATCCTCGGCCGCTCCCTCGACGACCCGGACGTCCGCATGGAGCTGTGGCTCGCCCTCAAGGCCACCTCCCCCGCCGCGTAGGCGGCAGGCGAAAACCGGCCCCGCGCGGCGCGACACTGACAAAGCGGCGCGGGGAAGGCCCGGCATGCTCCACCCCGGCTAAACGCCGAAACCCGGACGGAGTCCTACGGTGGAGGGGACAAGGACCCCGCACACACTCGAAGGGCCGGGATTCGCATGACTTCCACCCACGCCTTCTGGCTCGCCGGCCGCCAGGCCACCGGCGAGGACAGCTTCGACGTCCACTCCCCGTGGGACAACCGGCTCGTCGGCACCGTCAGCGTGCCCACCGACGCCCAGGTCGAAGAGGCCGTGGCCGCGGCGTACGCCGTGACGGCCGAATTCTCCGCGACTCCCGCCCACGTCCGTGCCGCCGCCCTGGACCACGTGTCCAAGCGGCTCGCCGAGCGCACCGAGGAGATCGCCCAGCTGATCTCCGCCGAGAACGGCAAGCCCATCAAGTGGGCCCGCGGTGAGGTCGGCCGTGCGGTGTCCGTGTTCCGTTTCGCCGCGGAAGAGGCCCGCCGCTTCAACGGCGGAGAGGCCCAGCGCCTCGACACCGACGCCGGCGGCGTCGGCCGCCTCGCCCTGACCCGCCGCTTCGTCAAGGGCCCGGTCCTCGGCATCGCGCCGTTCAACTTCCCGCTGAACCTGTGCGCCCACAAGGTGGCCCCGGCCATCGCCGTCGGCGCGCCGATCATCCTGAAGCCGGCCCCGGCCACCCCGCTCTCCGGCCTGATCCTGGGCGAGCTGCTCGCCGAGACCGACCTCCCGGCCGGCTCCTGGTCGGTCCTGCCGGTGGCCAACGACAAGATGCCGGCCCTGGTGAAGGACGAGCGCCTGCCCGTCATCTCCTTCACCGGCTCCGACAAGGTCGGCTACGCCATCCAGCAGTCGGTGCCCCACAAGCACTGCACCCTGGAGCTCGGCGGCAACGCCGCCGCCGTCGTCCTGGACGACTGGTCCTCCGAGGCCGACCTCGACTGGGCCGCGACCCGTATCGCGACCTTCTCGAACTACCAGGCCGGCCAGTCCTGCATCTCCGTGCAGCGCGTGATCGCCGACGCCTCCGTCTACGACCGCCTCGTCGAGAAGGTCGTCGCGAAGGTCCAGGCCCAGGTCACCGGCGACCCGAACGACGACGCCACCGACGTCGGCCCGCTCGTCTCCGAGGACGCCGCCAAGCGCGTCGAGTCCTGGGTCGACGAGGCCGTCTCGGCCGGAGCCAAGCTGCTCACCGGCGGCAAGCGCGAGGGCGCCTCGTACGAGCCGACCGTCATCGCCGACCTGCCCGCCGACACCACCCTCGCCGTCGAGGAGGTCTTCGGGCCGGTGCTGACGCTGACGAAGGTCGAGAACACCGACGAGGCCTTCGCCGCCGTCAACGACTCGAAGTTCGGCCTGCAGACCGGCGTCTTCACCCGGAACATCCAGACCGCGTTCCGCGCCCACCGCGAGCTCGAGGTCGGCGGTGTGATCGTCGGCGACGCGCCGTCCTACCGCGCCGACCAGATGCCGTACGGCGGCGTCAAGCAGTCGGGTGTCGGCCGCGAGGGTGTCCGCTATGCGATGGACGACTACACGTACGAGCGAGTCCTGGTCCTGACCGGCCTCGACATCTGATTCTCGTACGGCCAAAAAGCCGACGGCCGGAGCCTACTGTGCGGGGGCTCCGGCCGTCCCCCTTTTCCCGCGCGCACGGATTGGGTACGACTCACAGGTAGCACCGGCCAGTAGGCCGATACCACCGACTCCGGCGGCGAGGTGAGTCCCCTCATGTCCGCAACACAGCCCGCACAGCCCAAGGTGACCGAGCGCGAGGCACGGCAGGTCGCGGAAGCGGCCCGGGAACAGGACTGGCGCAAGCCCAGCTTCGCCAAGGAACTGTTCCTGGGGCACTTCCGGCTCGACCTGATCCACCCGCACCCGATGCCGGCGGACGAGGACGTCCGGCGCGGCGAGGCCTTCCTGGCCCGGCTGCGGGCGTTCTGCGAGACCGAGATCGACAGCGCGCGCATCGAGCGCGAGGCGCGGATCCCCGACGAGACCGTGCGCGGGCTCAAGGAGCTCGGCGCCCTCGGCATGAAGATCGACCCCAAGTACGGGGGCCTGGGCCTCACCCAGGTGTACTACAACAAGGCGCTGGCCCTGGTCGGCTCCGTCAGCCCCGCCATCGGGGCCCTGCTCTCCGCGCACCAGTCGATCGGCGTCCCGCAGCCGCTGAAGATGTTCGGCACGCAGGAGCAGAAGGACACGTACCTGCCGCGCTGCGCGACCACCGCCATCAGCGCCTTCCTGCTCACCGAGCCGGACGTCGGCTCCGACCCGGCGCGCCTGGCCACCACCGCCGTCCCGGACGGGGAGGACGCGTACGTCCTGGACGGGGTGAAGCTCTGGACCACCAACGGGGTGGTCGCGGACCTGCTGGTGGTGATGGCCCGCGTACCGAAGTCGGAGAACCACCGCGGCGGGATCACCGCCTTCGTCGTGGAGGCCGATTCCCCCGGGATCACCGTCGAGCACCGCAACGCCTTCATGGGCCTGCGCGGCCTGGAGAACGGCGTCACCCGCTTCCACCGGGTCCGGGTGCCCGCCGCGCAGCGCATCGGCGCCGAGGGCGCCGGGCTGAAGATCGCACTGACCACGCTGAACACCGGCCGGCTGTCCCTGCCCGCCATGTGCGTCGGCGCCGGGAAGTGGTGCCTGAAGATCGCCCGCGAATGGTCCGCCGTCCGCGAGCAGTGGGGCCGCCCGGTCGCCCGGCACGAGGCCGTCGGCGCCAAGATCTCCTTCATCGCCGCGACCACCTTCGCCCTCGAAGCCGTCGTCGACCTCGCCTCCCAGATGGCCGACGAGGACCGCAACGACATCCGCATCGAGGCCGCCCTCGCCAAGCTCTACGGCAGCGAGATGGCCTGCCTGATGGCGGACGAGCTCGTCCAGATCCGCGGCGGGCGCGGCTTCGAGACCGCCGAATCGCTGGCCGCCCGCGGCGAGCGCGCCGTCCCCGCCGAGCAGATGCTGCGCGACCTGCGCATCAACCGGATCTTCGAGGGCTCCACCGAGATCATGCACCTGCTGATCGCCCGCGAGGCCGTCGACGCCCACCTGTCGGTCGCCGGCGACCTCATCGACCCCGAGAAGGACCTCGGCGACAAGGCCAGGGCCGGAGCCCGCGCCGCCGGGTTCTACGCCCGCTGGCTGCCCAAGCTGGCCACCGGCCCCGGCCACGTCCCCGGCACCTACCGGGCCTTCCACCCGGGCGGCCACCCCGACCTCTCCGTCCACCTGCGCCATGTCGAGCGCAGCGCCCGCAAACTGGCCCGCTCCACCTTCTACGCCATGTCCCGGTGGCAGGGCCGGATGGAGACCAAGCAGGGCTTCCTCGGCCGGATCGTCGACATCGGCGCCGAGCTCTTCGCGATGAGCGCGGCCTGCGTGCGCGCCGAGCACCTGCGGGCCTCCGGGGAGCACGGCCGCGAGGCCTACCAGCTGGCCGACGCCTTCTGCCGGCAGTCGCGGATCCGCGTGGAGGAGCTCTTCGGGCGGCTCTGGTCCAACACCGACGACCTGGACCGCAAGGTCGTCGCGGGCGTCCTGTCCGGCACCTACACCTGGCTCGAGGAGGGCGTGCTCGACCCCTCCGGCGACGGCCCGTGGATCGCGGACGCCACTCCGGGCCCGTCGACTCACAAAAACGTGCACCGTCCCCTCCGCTGACCTGAGAGGATCGACCTCAGGCGCACTGATGTACGGGTGCACGGGTACGGGTGGGCGTACGCCCACCGGCACGAGGGCAAGGCGGGCAGCGATGTCGACGGCCGTGGAAGACCGGGACAGCCGGCGGCTGGCCTGGTGCGTGGCGCACGTCCTGCGCCACGCACCGGACCACATCGCCCTCGACCTGCTGGGCCGGCTCGACCGGCCGACCCGCAAGTACCTGTGCCGCGACGAGTGGCTCCCCGCCTCCGCCGTCACGCTGCTCCTGCGCCACGGCAGCGAGGCGGACCGCCACTTCATCGCCCGCAACCCCCGCGTCGTCGGGCGGCCCCTGCCCGGGCTGCCCGGCCCCGCCCGGTACGCCCGCCGCCGGACCCCGCCCGAACTGCTGCCCGTCCTGCGCGCCGAGCTCGGCCGGGACCCCGCCGACGGCGCCCTCACCACCGCGGAGCTGATCGGCCTGCTGCGCCGGCACGGCATACGCGGGCCCCGCACCGCCCTCGACGTCCTGCGGCTGCCGCACGCACTCGATCCGGGCGAGGCGGCCGCCGAGCACGCCCGGCAGCCGCTGCCGCCCGGCGCCGTCGAGGCGCTGCTGCTCGTCGCGGAGCTGCCCGACGAGACCGTGCGCGCCCTGCTCGCCACCCCCGCCGCGCTCCGGGACGGGCGCTCTTGGCACCGGCCCGCCGTCCGCGCCGTCCGGATGGGCCGGCTCACCCACGAGGAGCTCGTCGCCTGCGTGGCCCCGGCCCGCCACACGCTGCTCCTCGGCCACCTCCCGCCCCGCCCGGGCCTGCGCTGGAACCTGCCCGAACAGGCCGGGATGCGGACGGCCGTCACCCGCGCGCTGACCCCGCTGGGGGACGACCCCCGGCTCTGGTCCGAACTGCTGCGCCACGCCCCCGGCTTCGCCGGGCCGCTGCCGGACCTGGTGGCCGCCGTGGTCGAGGGGAGCCTGCCCGCACCCGAGCGTCCGGCCGCGCCCTCTGCCGCGAGCGCCGGCGCCGGCGCCGGACCCGAGGAGGCCCTCGCGCGGGCCGTGCGCCACCTGGCCCCGACCGCCGCCGAGCCGGTGAGCGGGGGAGTGGAGCGGGAACTCGCCCTGGCCAGCCTCGCCGTCCCGATGGAGACCGTCCAAGAGGACATCCGCTGGGTGCGGGACTGCCTGGACCGGTCCCTGCTCACCGGCGTCGACGTGGTCCGGCACAAGCTGCCCGCCTGCTGGGCCCTGGACGAGGACCACTGGCTCGGTGACGTGGACCATCCCGACCGGCACGACCGCCCCGGGGCCGTGCTCGCCGCCCGCGCGGAGGCGGACCGGCTGTTCGCCCTGGCCCTCGGCGAGGACCCGGACGCCTGGTGGCGGGTGGCCCGCACCCTCCCCGACTTCGCCGGAACGCTCCCGCACCTGCTGCTGCGGGTCACCGACGGGGACTCCGTGTCCACGCGCCCCTGAGTTGCGGCAACAATGGGGGGCATGAGCGACCGCCCAGCCCCCCTCGCCGATCCGCACCTCCTCTTCGACCCCGCGGCCGGCCGGCGGGACATCGTCATCCTCGGATCCACCGGGTCCATCGGGACCCAGGCCATCGACCTCGCCCTGCGCAACCCGGACCGGTTCCGGGTGACCGCGCTGTCCGCCGCCGGCGGGCGCGTCGGGCTGCTGGCCGAGCAGGCCCGGCAGCTGCGGGTGCACACCGTGGCCGTCGCCCGCGAAGACGTCGTACCGGCCCTGAAGGAGGCCCTGAACGCCCAGTACGGCGCTTCGGAGCCGCTGCCCGAGATCCTGGCCGGCCCCGACGCGGCGACCGAGCTCGCCGCCTCCGAGTGCCACACCGTCCTCAACGGCATCACCGGTTCCATCGGCCTCGCGCCCACCCTCGCCGCGCTGCGGGCGGGCCGGACGCTGGCCCTGGCCAACAAGGAGTCGCTGATCGTCGGCGGCCCGCTGGTCAAGGCCCTCGCGAAGCCCGGCCAGATCATCCCGGTCGACTCCGAGCACGCGGCCCTCTTCCAGGCCCTCGCCGCCGGCACCCGGGCCGACGTGCGCAAGCTCGTGGTCACCGCCTCCGGCGGCCCCTTCCGCGGCCGTACCCGCGCCGAGCTGGCCGAAGTCACCGTCGCGGACGCCCTCGCGCACCCCACCTGGGCCATGGGCCCGGTGATCACCATCAACTCGGCGACCCTGGTCAACAAGGGGCTGGAGGTCATCGAGGCGCACCTGCTCTACGACATCCCCTTCGACCGCATCGAGGTCGTGGTCCATCCGCAGTCCTACGTCCACTCGATGGTGGAGTTCTCCGACGGCTCCACGCTCGCCCAGGCCACCCCGCCGGACATGCGCGGCCCGATCGCGATCGGCCTCGGCTGGCCCGAGCGCGTCCCGGACGCGGCGCCCGCCTTCGACTGGACCAAGGCGTCGACCTGGGAGTTCTTCCCGCTCGACACCGAGGCCTTCCCCTCGGTCGGCCTGGCCCGGCACGTGGGCACCCTGGGCTCCACCGCCCCCGCCGTGTTCAATGCGGCGAACGAGGAGTGCGTCGAGGCGTTCCTGGCCGGTCGGCTGCCGTTCACAGCAATCATGGATACGGTCTCTGCCGTGGTCGATGAGCACGGAACGCCGGACGCGGGAACTTCCCTGACCGTCCGGGACGTCCTCGAAGCGGAGACCTGGGCCAGGGCCCGGGCACAGGAGATGGCGGCCAGGGCCGCCGTGGAGGCGCGCGCATGACAGCACTCATGACGGTGCTCGGAATACTCATCTTCGTATTCGGGCTGCTCGTCTCCATCGCGTGGCACGAGCTCGGCCACCTCTCCACGGCCAAGCTCTTCGGCATCCGCGTGCCCCAGTACATGGTCGGCTTCGGCCCGACCATCTGGTCGCGCCACAAGGGCGAGACCGAGTACGGGATCAAGGCCATCCCGATGGGCGGCTACATCCGCATGATCGGGATGTTCCCGCCCGGCGAGGACGGCAAGGTGACCGCCCGGTCGACCTCGCCGTTCCGCTCGATGATCGAGGACGCGCGCTCGGCGGCGTACGAGGAGCTCCAGCCCGGCGACGAGACGCGGCTGTTCTACACGCGCCGGCCGTGGAAGCGCGTGATCGTGATGTTCGCGGGCCCGTTCATGAACCTGGTGCTGGCGCTGGCGATCTTCTTCGGCGTCTGGATGAGCTTCGGCATCAGCCAGACGACCACGCAGGTCGCGAGCATCTCGCCGTGCGTCATCCAGCAGAGCGAGAAGCGCGAGGTCTGCAAGGCGGGCGACCCGGTCGCCCCGGCCAAGGCCGCCGGGCTGCAGGCGGGCGACCGGATCGTGGCGTTCAACGGCCGCAAGCTGACCGACTGGGCCGCCCTGCAGAAGCAGATCCGCGACACCGTCGGCCCCGCCACCGTCACGGTCGTGCGCGCAGGGCAGCAGCAGACCCTGCCCGTCAAGCTGATCGAGAACAAGGTCGCCAAGACCGACGGCCACGGCGGGTACGTCAAGGGCGAGTACGTGACGGCCGGCTGGCTCGGCTTCACCCCGAAGAGCGAGATCGCCCCGCTGTCCTTCGGACAGTCCGTGGACCACATGGGCGAGGTCGTCGACAACAGCGTCCAGGGGCTGCTCAAGCTGCCCGCCAAGGTCCCCGCACTGTGGAACGCGGCCTTCAGCGGGGCCGAGCGCGAGCCCGACTCCCCGATGGGCATCGTCGGCGCGGCCCGGATCAGCGGCGAGATCGCGACCCTGGACATCCCGGCCGAGCAGCGGCTGGTGTTCTTCCTCCAGCTCGTCGGGTTCTTCAACCTCTCGCTGTTCCTGTTCAACATGCTCCCGCTGCTGCCGCTGGACGGCGGGCACATCGCGGGCGCCCTGTGGGAGTCCGTCCGGCGCACCGTGGCGCGCGTGTTCCGGCGTCCCGACCCCGGTCCGTTCGACGTGGCGAAGCTGATGCCCGCCGCGTACGTGGTGGCCGGCGTGTTCGTCTGCTTCACGCTGCTCGTGCTCGTGGCCGATGTGGTGAACCCGATCAAGATCACCTAGTACGTCCGCTCCCGTACGGGGCGCACGGGAGCCGCGAGGGAGCCGGGCACGCATCGTGCCCGGCTCCCTACGTTCGGGTGTTCCAGCCCCTCGGATGCGTGAGCGGCCCCTTGATTGGCGTAATCTCGAAGCCTGGAGCCCGCCGATCTCGGGACCTTGATCCACACCTTGGGGTTGCACAGCAGATGACTGCCATCTCTCTCGGAATGCCGGCCGTGCCGACGAAGCTTGCCGACCGCAGGGTCAGCCGCAAGATCCAGGTCGGCTCGGTGGCCGTCGGCGGCGACTCACAGATCTCGGTGCAGTCGATGACGACCACCAGGACCTCCGACATCGGCGCCACGCTCCAGCAGATCGCAGAGCTGACCGCCTCCGGCTGCGACATCGTGCGCGTGGCCTGCCCGACGCAGGACGACGCCGACGCGCTCGCCGTGATCGCGAAGAAGTCGCAGATCCCGGTCATCGCCGACATCCACTTCCAGCCCAAGTACGTGTTTGCGGCGATCGACGCCGGCTGCGCCGCCGTCCGCGTGAACCCGGGCAACATCAAGCAGTTCGACGACAAGGTCAAGGAGATCGCGCGGGCCGCCAAGGACGCGGGCACCCCGATCCGGATCGGCGTCAACGCCGGCTCCCTCGACGCGCGACTGCTCAAGAAGTACGGCAAGGCCACCCCCGAGGCGCTGGTCGAGTCCGCGCTGTGGGAGGCCTCCCTCTTCGAGGAGCACGGCTTCAGCGACATCAAGATCTCGGTCAAGCACAACGACCCGGTCGTCATGGTCAACGCCTACCGCCAGCTCGCCGCCCAGTGCGAGTACCCGCTGCACCTCGGCGTCACCGAGGCCGGCCCGGCCTTCCAGGGCACCATCAAGTCCGCCGTCGCCTTCGGCGCGCTGCTCTCCGAGGGCATCGGCGACACGATCCGCGTCTCCCTCTCGGCCCCGCCGGTGGAGGAGATCAAGGTCGGCATCCAGATCCTGGAGTCCCTGAACCTCAAGCCGCGCCGCCTGGAGATCGTCTCCTGCCCGTCCTGCGGCCGCGCCCAGGTGGACGTCTACAAGCTGGCCGAAGAGGTCACGGCCGGCCTCACGGGCATGGAGGTCCCGCTGCGCGTCGCGGTCATGGGCTGCGTCGTGAACGGCCCGGGCGAGGCCCGCGAGGCCGACCTCGGCGTCGCCTCCGGCAACGGCAAGGGCCAGATCTTCGTGAAGGGCGAGGTCATCAAGACCGTCCCCGAGTCGAAGATCGTGGAGACCCTCATCGAGGAGGCGATGAAGATCGCCGAGCAGATGGAGAAGGACGGCATCGCCTCCGGCGAGCCGACCGTCGCCATCGGCGTCTGAGCACCACGGCGTCTGAGCACCACGGCGTCTGAGCACCACGGCGCCCGGGCCCCCCGCCCGGCCCCCGAAGGCATCGGCCCCGGCCCCGTTCCCGCAGCTCGCGGGCGGGGCCGGGGCTTTTTCGTGACCCGTGGGACCAGGCATCCTCCGGTGACGCCGGGTACAGTGCGGAGATCAGCAGACTTGTATGGTGAGGCCCCAGTGTTGACGCAGACCACCACCCGGGTCCTTGAGCCCAGTGATCTCGACGCCGCCCTCGAAGTCCTCGGACGCGAGCCGGTCGAGAACGCCTTCGTCACCTCCCGGGTCCAGGTCGCCGGCCTCGACCCGTGGCGGCTGGGCGGCGAGATGTGGGGCTACTACACCGACGGCCGGCTCCGCTCCCTGTGCTACGCGGGCGCCAACCTGGTCCCCGTCTGCGCCGACTCCGACGCCGTCCGCGCCTTCGCCGACCGGGCCCGCCGCACCGGCCGCCGCTGCTCCTCCATCGTCGGCCCCGCCGAGGCCACCCGGCTGCTGTGGCGGCTCCTGGAGCCCAGCTGGGGGCCGGCCCGCGACGTCCGCTCCCACCAGCCGCTCATGGTCACCGAGCAGTCGTCCACCGACGTGCGTCCCGATCCGCTCGTGCGCCGGATCCGCAAGGACGAGATGGACACGATCATGCCCGCCTGCGTGGCCATGTTCACCGAGGAGGTCGGCGTCTCGCCGATGGCGGGCGACGGCGGGCTGCTCTACCAGGCCCGGGTCGCCGAGCTGGTCGGCACCGGCCGCTCCTTCGCCCGCATCGAGGACGGCAAGGTCGTCTTCAAGGCGGAGATCGGCGCCGCGACCGCCCGCGCCTGCCAGATCCAGGGCGTGTGGGTGGACCCCGAGTTCCGTGGCCGCGGGCACTCGGAGACGGGGATGGCCGCGGTCGTCGAGTTCGCCCTGCGCGACGTCGCTCCCGTGGTCAGCCTCTACGTCAACGACTTCAACACCGCGGCCCGCGCCGCCTACCGCCGCGTCGGCTTCCGCGAGGTGGGCGCGTTCATGAGCGTGCTCTTCTGACGCGAGCCCCCGCGGTGTCCGGTACGTGCGGGGGCGTAGGGACGGGAGCGGAGGACGCCCAGTAAGGTCGCGGCATGCTGCCTACCCCCGAGGGCGACGGCCCCGACCGGCCCGCCGGACTCCGCATCGGCCCCCTCGACCTCGCCGACCGCGTGGACGAGGCCCTGCGCGTGCAGGCCGTGGCCTTCGGGCTCAGCGAGGAGGAGGTCGGCATCCGGCGCTACATCGTGCAGCGCCACATGACCTGCCGCGGGGCCCGCGCCCTCGGCGCCTTCACCGAGGACGGGGCCCTCGCCGGGTTCGTGTACGGAATGCCCAACGACCGGGCGTACTGGTGGTCCTCCGTCGTCGAGCCGTACCTGCGCTCCGAAGGCCTCGACGGGTGGCTCGACCGCTCCTTCGTGATCACCGAGCTGCACGTCCACCCCGGCTTCCAGGGCCGCGGCGTCGGCCGCACCCTCATCACCCGGCTCACCGACGCCGCCGAGGAGCCCCGCTCCATCCTCTCCGCCATCGACACCGAGAGCCCGGCCCGCGGGCTCTACCGGGCCCTCGGCTACACGGACCTGGCCCGCCAGGTGCACTTCCCGAGCGCCGGCCTCCCGTACGCCGTGATGGGCGCCCCGCTGCCGCTGCGCAGGCCCTGAAACGGTTTCCGGGGGGCCGGGCACCCCCGGTAGCCTCCCGGCATGTCATCGCAACACGTGCAGCGCATGTCCCGCCTCATGGCCAAGACCCTCCGCGAGGACCCGGCCGACGCGGAGACCCTCAGCCACCGCCTCCTCGTCCGCGCCGGATACGTCCGCCGCAGCTCCGCCGGCGTGTGGACCTGGCTGCCGCTCGGCAAGAAGGTCCTCGACAACGTCTCGCGCATCGTCCGCGAGGAGATGGACGCGATCGGGGCCCAGGAGGTGCTGCTCCCGGCGCTGCTGCCGAAGGAGCCGTACGAGGTCAGCGGGCGCTGGTCGGAGTACGGGGACCTGCTCTTCCGGCTCAAGGACCGCAAGGGCGCCGACTACCTGCTCGGCCCCACCCACGAGGAGATCTTCACCCTCGTGGTGAAGGACCAGTGCACGTCCTACAAGGACCTGCCGGTCATGCTCTACCAGATCCAGACCAAGTACCGGGACGAGGCCCGGCCGCGGTCCGGGGTGCTGCGGGGCCGCGAGTTCCAGATGAAGGACTCGTACTCCTTCGACGTGAGCGACGAGGGCCTCGCCGAGTCGTACGCCCTCCACCGGGCCGCGTACCAGCGGATCTTCGAGCGCCTCGGCCTGGACCACCGCATCGTGTCCGCGGTGTCGGGGGCGATGGGGGGCTCGGCGTCGGAGGAGTTCCTGGCACCCGCACCGGCCGGCGAGGACACCTTCGTGGACTGCCCGTCCTGCGACTACGCGGCGAACACCGAGGCCGTCACCTTCGCGCTGACCCCGGTCGACGCCGAGCACCCCGCGATCGAGGAGGTGGACACGCCCGACACCCCGACGATCGAGACCCTCGCCGCGCACCTCGGCGTGCCCGCGTCGGCGACGCTGAAGAACCTGCTGGTGAAGGTCGACGGCGAGATCACGGCCGTGGGCGTCCCCGGGGACCGGGAGGTGGACCTCGGCAAGCTCGGGGAGCATCTGGCCCCGGCGGTCGTGGAGTTGGTGACGGCCGAGGACTTCACCGACCGCCCCGACCTGGTACGCGGCTACGTGGGCCCGCAGGGCCTCGGCAAGGTCCGCTACCTCGCCGACCCCCGCGTCGCGCCCGGCACTTCCTGGGTGACCGGCGCCAACAAGGCGGACACGCACGCCCGCAACGTGGTCTGCGGGCGGGACTTCGAGGTGGACCGGTACCTCGACGTGGTCGTCGTCGAACCGGGCGACCCCTGCCCGCGCTGCGGCGCCGGGCTCCGGCTGGACCGGGCGATCGAGATCGGGCACATCTTCCAGCTGGGCCGCAAGTACGCCGACGCCTTCGGGCTGGACGTGCTCGGCCGCGAGGGCAAGCCGGTGCGGGTCACGATGGGCTCCTACGGCATCGGGGTCTCGCGGGCGGTGGCCGCGCTGGCCGAACAGACCGCGGACGAGCGGGGCCTGGCCTGGCCGGCGGCGGTGGCCCCGGCGGACGTCCACGTGGTGGCCGCGGGCAAGGCCGTACAACTGGGGCTCGCGGAGCAGGCGGCCGAGGCCCTGGCCGCGTCCGGGCTGCGGGTCCTGCTGGACGACCGCCCGGGCCTGTCCCCGGGCGTGAAGCTCACCGACGCGGAGCTGATCGGCGTCCCCTGGATCCTGGTGGCGGGCCGCCGCTCCGCGGACGAGGTGGTCGAACTCCAGCACCGCGCCACCGGCACCCGCGAGGAACTCCCCCTGGCGGAAGCCCTCGCCCGCCTGACGACGGCCTGATCCGCCCTCCCGGCGCCCGGCCCCGCCGTCAGTCCGCTTCCGGTTCGCCGGAGGCGGGGTCGACGCCGGGGTCGGGGTCGACCAGGGCGTCGGGGTCGGAGTCGACCCGGGCCTCGGGGTCCGGCCCGGTGAGCCGGGGCGGGGCGGAGTCCCCGGCGACCGCGGGCGGGGCCTGCGGCGCCGGCTCGGCCCCGCCCGGCGTCGGGGCCGCGCGCTCCAGGAAGCGCAGGAGCTCCACGGGGAAGGGCAGGACCAGCGTGGAGTTCTTCTCGGCGGCCACCGCCACCACCGTCTGCAGCAGCCGCAGTTGCAGCGCCGCCGGCTGCTCCGACATCACCGCTGCCGCCTCGGCCAGCTTCTTCGAGGCCTGCAGCTCCGCGTCCGCGTTGATGACGCGCGCCCGCCGCTCGCGGTCCGCCTCCGCCTGCCGCGCCATCGAGCGCTTCATCGTCTCCGGCAGCGAGACGTCCTTGATCTCGACCCGGTCGATCTGCACGCCCCAGCCCACCGCCGGACTGTCGATCATAAGCTCCAGCCCCTGGTTCAGCTGCTCACGGTTGGACAGCAGGTCGTCCAGGTCCGACTTGCCGATGATCGAGCGCAGCGAGGTCTGCGCCATCTGCGAGACCGCGAACCGGTAGTCCTCGACCTCGATGATCGCGTTCGCCGGGTCCACGACCTTGAAGTACACGACCGCGTCCACCCGCACCGTGACGTTGTCCCGCGTGATGCCCTCCTGTGCGGGCACCGGGAGCGTCACGATCTGCATGTTCACCTTCCGCATGCGGTCGATGAACGGGAGGATCATGGTGAAGCCCGGCCCCCGGATCCCCTCCCGCAGGCGGCCGAAGCGGAAGACCAGGCCCCGCTCGTACTGCCGCACCACCCGTGAGGCCACGCCCGCGTACGCCGCTATGCCCACGGCCGCGCCGATTCCCGCTGCCACCAGTTCCTGGACCATGACGGCCTCCCGCGAGGCACCGGCCGGAATCCACGAGGCACCCCGTATCTACGGTATGCCCTACAACCAGGCCGCGAATTCCAGCAGCAGCTCCGCCTCCCGGCGCCGTCCCGCGGCCAGCGCCCGGTTGCCGGACTCCACCGCGCGGAACAGCGTCCAGCCCCGCAGCCGGTCCCGGTCCAGCTCCAGCGAGTCGGCCAGCTTGTTCACCCGGCGGCGGGCGCCCGCCGCCCCCGCCGAGGAGGCGACCTGGTCCTCCAGCCGGTCCCTTACCAGCCGCGCCAGGTCGTACGCCCGGTCCCCGACCAGCGGATCGGGCCCCACCGCGAGCCACGGCGCGCGCTCGCCCGCGAGCACCTTGCCCTGCCGGAAGTTCCCGTGCAGCAGCAGTTCCTCGCCGGGCAGCGCGGTCAGCTCCTCGCGGACCGCGAGCGCCGCGGAGGCCAGCGCCCCGGTCTCCGCAGGGGCCTTGCGCAGCAGTTCCGCCTGCTGCGCCGTGCGCTCGGCCACCGTCTCGAACGGGTGCCGGTCCGGCGGGGCCACCCACAGCCTGCGCAGCGTCCCGCACGCCTCCAGCAGGGCCTTCGCCTCCGGGAGCGAGCGCAGCGAGACCTCGGGGTGGAGCCGCTCCAGCAGCAGCGCCCCGTCCTCCTCGTGGTGGCGGGTGTCGAGGACCCGTACGGCCCCGAAACCGCCCCAGTGCGCCAGCGCGGCCAGCTCCCGGTCGGGCCTGGCCTGCGGGGGAGCCAGCTTCAGCGCCGCCGGCGTCCCGTCGGCGTAGTGGACGAGGAGGACCAGACTGCTCCGGCCGCCGGGGGCCTGCACCCGCTGGACCCGCACCCCACGCCGGGCCGGCGCCTCCTCGGCGAGCCGGGCCAACTGCCCCAGCCAGTCCGCGTTCTGCGCCGAATCCGGCGTCTCGCCGAGCGCCCGTACAAGCCGCTGCGGCGGTTCGAAAGCCATGCGTGCGTGATCCCTTTCAGCTGGTCCGGGCTCGTTCTGCGCGTTCCGTGAGCCCAGGGAAGGCTACGCCGACCCCGCGCCAGCGTGCCGCGCGGACGGCCGCGGCGCTCAGCGCGTCGGCCGCCTCGCGGCGCAGCCGGCCGTCCGCGGCCCGCACCAGATCGGAGTAGGCGCCCGCCACCCGGTCCTCGATCTCGGCGGCCAGCCGCTCGGCGTCGGCCGGGGTGCGCACCTCGAAGGGCAGCGCGTACGCCGCCTCCGCGGGCCGGGGCGAGCCGCCCAGCTCGCGCACCGTCCTGGCCAGCGCGTCCCGGCGCGAGAGGTGGCCGCCGTACGCCTCACGGGCCTCCGCCGACCGGGCGGCGGCGGCCCGGGCGCCGATGACCCCGTAGCCGTAGGCGGCCGCGTGCTCGGCGGCGAGCGCGGCCTGCGCCGCCTCCAGGGCGCGGCTCGCGGAGGGGGGTGCGGGGGTCACGGCTTGTCTCCCTGGGGCGAGGTCAGCAGGTGGGCGTGTACGGCGCCGCAGGCGGCCACCGAGGCCAGCAGCCGCGCCAGCTCCCCGGGAGCCCCGGCGAGGGTGACCGTCCGGGCCTCGGCGAGGCCGCGCTCGGCGTCCGCGAGGGCGGTCAGGGCTTCCTCGGGCTTCGGCGGCACGGGCTCGGCGCTCGCCACGGGGGCGCCGGCCGCGGCGGACGAGGGCGAGGGGGACGGCGGCGCGGAACCCGCGGGCCTGCCGGTCGCGGCGTCCGCGGAGGCCAGCGCCGCCGCGTGCGCGGCGACCGCGGAGCGCAGCGGCGCGAGGCGGGCGGCCAGGGCCGGATGGGCGGCGGCCGTGGCGTCGTAACGTTCCAGCAGCCGCTCGCTCTCTCGAACGGCCGTCTCGCGCATCCGCCGTTCGAGTGGAACCCCGGTGTCGGCGTCCGGCGCGCCGGACCCGTCGGAACACCCGGTGAGCAGCGCGGCGCCGGCGACACCGGCGGCGCCGGCGAGCAGGCTCCTGCGAGAGGGCCGCGAAGGCGGAGTCCAGGGCACGGCGACGTCCTCGAAGGTGGTGGCGGGGCAGGTGTGATCACCGTACCCGGGGCCCCGTCCCCACGGTTGACGGCAACACCCTCCGCGACCGGATACCCTTTGACCTGACACGCGACGTAAACCACAACAGCACACGCGGCCGAGGAGTCACCCGGATGAGCACCACCCAGAGCGACAGGCTGCGCGGATTGCTGGAGCCGCTCGTCGCCGCCAAGGGCCTGGACCTCGAGGACATCGAGATGTCCAAGGCCGGCAAGCGCCGGATGCTGCGGATCATCGTGGACTCCGACGAGGGCGTGGAACTGGACGCGTGTGCCGAGCTGAGCCGCGAGGTCTCCGACAAGCTCGACGAATCCGATGTGATGGGCGAGGACGAGTACGTCCTCGAAGTGAGCTCGCCGGGCGCCGACCGCCCGCTGACCGAGCACCGTCACTACGTACGGGCGATCGACCGCCTCGTGAAGTTCCAGCTCGCCGAGGGCGGGGAACTGATCGCCCGCATCCTCGACGTGGACGACGAGGGAATGGACCTCGAGGTTCCGGGCGTGAAGGGCCGCAAGGCGACCGCCCGCCGCATTGCTTTCACCGACATCGCCAAGGCGCGGGTCGAGATCGAGTTCAACCGCAAGGACAAAAAGGAAGAGGAGGCGTAGCCGTGGACATCGACATGAGTGCCCTGCGGGGTCTGGTCCGGGAGAAGGAGATCTCCTTCGACCTGCTCGTCGAGGCGATCGAGTCGGCCCTCCTCATCGCGTACCACCGCACCGAGGGCAGCTTCCGGCGCGCGCGCGTGGAGCTGGACCGCACCAACGGCCACGTCGTGGTGTGGGCGACGGAGGACCCGCGGGACCTGGAGGAGGGGCAGGAGGCCAAGGAGTTCGACGACACCCCGTCGGACTTCGGCCGGATCGCCGCGACGACCGCCAAGCAGGTGATCCTGCAGCGTCTGCGCGACGCCGAGGACGACCTGACCTTCGGCGAGTTCGCCGGCCGCGAGGGCGACGTCATCACCGGTGTCGTCCAGCAGGGCAAGGACCCCAAGAACGTCCTCGTCGACATCGGCAAGCTGGAGGCCATCCTGCCGGTGCAGGAGCAGGTCCCCGGCGAGGAGTACACGCACGGCCTGCGCATCAAGGCGTACGTCGTACGGGTGGCGAAGGGTGTCCGCGGCCCGTCCGTGACCCTCTCGCGCACCCACCCCAACCTGGTGAAGAAGCTCTTCGCGCTGGAGGTCCCGGAGATCGCGGACGGCAGCGTCGAGATCTCGGCGATCGCCCGCGAGGCCGGCCACCGCACCAAGATCGCCGTGCGCTCCACCCGCTCGGGCCTCAACCCCAAGGGCGCCTGCATCGGCCCGATGGGCGCCCGCGTGCGCAATGTCATGGCCGAGCTGCACGGTGAGAAGATCGACATCGTGGACTGGTCGGACGACCCGGCGGAGATGGTCGCGAACGCGCTGTCACCCGCCCGGGTGAGCAAGGTCGAGGTCGTGGACTGGGACTCGCGCTCCGCCCGGGTGACCGTGCCCGACTACCAGCTGTCGCTGGCCATCGGCAAGGAGGGCCAGAACGCCCGCCTCGCCGCGCGGCTCACCGGCTGGCGCATCGACATCCGCCCCGACACCGAGGCGTCCCCGGACGCCGACCGGGCCCGGGGCGGGGAATAAATCCGGTACCGGTCGGAGCTGTCCGGCCGGTAGACAGGATCAAGACAGCAGATCTCGACAACATCCGTTCGATTTTTCGCCCGAAGGGGTGAGGTCGGTGCGGGGAGGTAGACTTAGGCGTGTCTGGCCGGACGCAAGCCCGCGCATGCCCCGAACGCACCTGTGTGGGGTGCCGGGAGCGAGCGGCCAAGAGCGATCTGCTGCGCATCGTGGCGATCGGGGACGAATGCGTCCCTGATCCAAGCGGTACGCTGCCCGGCCGGGGCGCCTACGTGCACCCTGCCGTGGTCTGTCTGGACAAGGCGGTCCGTCGCAGAGCGTTCCCCCGGGCCCTTCGGTCCCCGGGATCACTCGACACGACCGGACTGAGCAAAGCCGTGGCCGTCGTGGCCGAGGCGACACCGTAAGAAGTAGTACGGCACGGATACCCCGTGCGGTCAGGTACCTCGCGAGTTGGAAGTAGGTCGAGATTGCGATGAGCACTCGATGAGTACGCGATGAGTACGCCCATGAAGTAGCGACGGTCCGGCGTAACCCGGACCTAAAAGGAGCGAAGTGGCTAAGGTCCGGGTATACGAACTCGCCAAGGAGTTCGGAGTTGAGAGCAAGGTCGTCATGGCCAAGCTCCAGGAACTCGGTGAGTTCGTCCGTTCGGCGTCCTCGACGATCGAGGCGCCGGTTGTACGCAAGTTGACTGACGCACTGCAGGGGCCCGGCGGCAACGCCGGCAAGTCCGCTGCGAAGCCGGGCGCGCCCCGCAAGGCCGCGCCCGCCAAGCCCGGGGTTCCCACCCCGGGTGCCGTTGCACGTCCCGCTGCGCCGAAGCCCGGCGCACCGGCTCCCAAGCCGGCCGCTGCCGAGGCTCCGGCCGCAGCCGCCCCGGTGACCCCGGCCGCCTCCGGCCCGCGTCCCGGCCCGAAGGCCCCGGCCGCCCCGAAGCCCGCTCCGGCGGCTCCCGTGGCGACCGAGTTCTCCGCGCCTCCGGCGGCCCCGGCGCGCACCGAGCGTCCCGCCGGTCCCGGCGCGACCCCCGGCCCGCGTCCGGCGCAGCAGCGTCCCGCGGCCCAGGGCGGCCAGGCCGGCGCCCGTCCCGGCGCCCCGCGCCCGGCCGGCACCGCCCCCGGTCAGGGACAGCGTCCCTCCGGTCCCGGTTCCCAGGCCCCGCGTCCCCAGGGCGCCCGTCCGGCCGGTCCCCGTCCGGGCAACAACCCGTTCACCTCTGGTGGCTCCACCGGCATGGCGCGCCCGCAGGCGCCCCGTCCGGCCGGCGCTCCCCGTCCCGGTGCCCCCGGCGCCGGCGGCGGCCAGGGTGCTCCCCGCCCGCAGGGTGGTCCCGGTGGCGCTCCGCGTCCGCAGGGTCCCGGTGCGGGTCGTCCGACCCCGGGCGGCATGCCCCGTCCGCAGGGCGGCGCCCCGCGTCCCGGTGGTGCTCCCGGCGGTAACCGTCCGAACCCGGGCATGATGCCGCAGCGTCCCGCTGCCGGTGGTCCCGGTCCCCGTCCCGGCGGCGGCCCCGGTGGCCGTGGTCCCGGTGCCGGTGGCCCGCGTCCCGGTGGCGCCGGTCGTCCCGGCGGCGGCGGCTTCGCCGGCCGTCCGGCCGGTCCCGGCTCGCGTCCCGCGGGCGGCGGCGGCTTCGGCGGCCCGCGTCCGGGTGGCGGCGGCTTCGGCGGCGGCCCGGCCGGCGCCGGTGGCGGCGGTCGTCCCGGCTTCGGTGGCCGTCCCGGCGGTCCCGGTGCCCGTGGTGGCACGCAGGGTGCCTTCGGCCGTCCCGGCGGGCCCGCCCGTCGCGGTCGCAAGTCGAAGCGCCAGAGGCGCCAGGAGTACGAGGCCATGCAGGCCCCGTCGGTCGGCGGCGTGATGCTGCCCCGCGGCAACGGCGAGACCGTTCGCCTGTCGCGCGGTGCTTCGCTCACCGACTTCGCGGAGAAGATCAACGCCAACCCGGCGTCGCTGGTCGCGGTCATGATGAACCTCGGCGAGATGGTCACTGCCACGCAGTCCGTCTCCGACGAGACCCTCCAGCTCCTCGCGGGCGAGATGAACTACGAAGTTCAGATCGTCAGCCCGGAGGAGGAGGACCGCGAGCTCCTCGAGACCTTCGACATCGAGTTCGGCGAGGACGAGGGCGGCGAGGAATACCTCATGCCGCGTCCCCCGGTCGTCACCGTCATGGGTCACGTCGACCACGGTAAGACCCGACTGCTCGACGCCATCCGCAAGACGAACGTCGTCGCGGGCGAGGCCGGCGGCATCACCCAGCACATCGGTGCCTACCAGGTGGGCACCACCGTCAACGGTGAAGACCGCAAGATCACCTTCATCGACACCCCGGGTCACGAGGCGTTCACCGCCATGCGTGCCCGTGGTGCCAAGTCGACCGACATCGCGATCCTCGTGGTCGCGGCCAACGACGGCGTCATGCCGCAGACGATCGAGGCGCTCAACCACGCCAAGGCCGCCGGCGTCCCGATCGTCGTCGCGGTCAACAAGATCGACGTCGAGGGTGCCGACCCGGTCAAGGTGCGCGGTCAGCTCACCGAGTTCGGTCTGGTCGCCGAGGAGTACGGCGGCGACACGATGTTCGTCGACATCTCCGCCAAGCAGGGTCTGCACATCGACTCCCTGCTGGAGGCCGTCGTCCTCACCGCCGACGCCTCGCTCGACCTGCGCGCCAACCCGGAGCAGGACGCTCAGGGTATTGCGATCGAGTCCCACCTCGACCGCGGCCGCGGTGCCGTCGCCACCGTCCTCGTCCAGCGCGGAACGCTGCGGGTCGGCGACACGATGGTCGTGGGCGACGCCTACGGCCGCGTGCGCGCCATGCTCGACGACAAGGGCAACAACGTCGAGGAAGCGGGTCCGTCGACCCCCGTCCTGGTCCTGGGTCTCACCAACGTCCCCGGCGCCGGCGACAACTTCCTCGTCGTCGACGAGGACCGCACCGCCCGTCAGATCGCCGAGAAGCGTGCTGCGCGTGAGCGCAACGCCAACTTCGCCAAGCGCGTCCGCCGGGTGTCCCTGGAAGACCTCGACTCGGTCCTCAAGGCCGGTCTGGTCCAGGAACTCAACCTCATCATCAAGGGCGACGCGTCCGGTGCGGTCGAGGCCCTCGAGTCCTCGCTGCTCCAGCTCGACGTCGGCGAAGAGGTCGACATCCGCGTCCTGCACCGCGGTGTGGGTGCGGTCACCGAGTCCGACATCGCCCTGGCGATGGGCTCCGACGCCATCGTCATCGGTTACAACGTCCGTGCGGCCGGCCGTGCCGCGCAGATGGCGGACCGCGAGGGTGTCGACGTCCGCTACTACTCGGTGATCTACCAGGCCATCGAGGAGATCGAGGCGGCCCTCAAGGGTCTGCTCAAGCCGGAGTACGAAGAGGTCGAGCTCGGTACGGCGGAGGTCCGCGAGATCTTCCGCTCGTCCAAGCTGGGCAACATCGCGGGTGTCCTCATCCGCTCCGGCGAGGTCAAGCGCAACACCAAGGCGCGGCTCCTGCGCGATGGCAAGGTCATCGCCGAGAACCTCACCATCTCCGGTCTGCGCCGCTTCAAGGACGACGTCACCGAGATCCGCGAGGGCTTCGAGGGTGGTATCAACCTCGGTTCCTTCAACGACATCAAGATCGACGACGTCATCGCGACGTACGAGATGCGCGAGAAGCCCCGCGCGTAAGCGCGAGGCGGTTCGCACCGTGTCGTAAGCCCGGGGCCGGTCGGCGGAATATCCGTCGATCGGCCCCGGCCGTTGCGTGTACGGTTCTGGTGACCCTGCCGCGCGACGGCCGGCAGGCCACCGAACCCGCACCGGCGGGATATCCGGAACTGAATGTACGTGGGGACTCTGTCCTTCGACCTGCTCCTCGGCGACGTCCACTCGCTGAAGGAGAAACGCTCTGTCGTCCGGCCCATCGTCGCCGAGCTCCAACGCAAGTTCTCCGTGAGCGCGGCCGAAGTGGGCGACCAGGATCTGCACCGCAGGGCCCGTATCGGGGTCGCTCTGGTCAGTGGGGACGCGGGGTTCCTCTCGGATGTACTGGACCGCTGCGAGCGGCTGGTCGCGGCACGTCCGGAAGTGGAGCTGCTGTCGGTGAGACGGCGGCTGCACGGTGATGAAGACTGACTGCAAGACATAAGAAGGAGACGGACCAGTGGCCGACAATGCGCGGGCGAAGAAGCTGGCGGACCTCATCCGGGAGGTGGTGGCCGAGAAGCTGCAGCGCGGTGTCAAGGACCCCCGCCTCGGTACGCACGTGACCATCACGGACACCCGGGTCACCGGCGACCTGCGGGAGGCCACGGTCTTCTACACGGTCTACGGTGACGACGAGGACCGCGCCAGCGCGGCGGCGGGCCTCGAAAGCGCCAAGGGCGTACTGCGCTCCGCGGTCGGCCGGGCGGCGGGCACCAAGTTCACGCCCACCCTGACCTTCGTCGCGGACGCCCTCCCGGAGAACGCGAAGACCATCGAGGACCTCCTCGAGAAGGCGCGGACCTCCGACGCCCAGGTGCGGGAGGTGTCCTCCGGAGCGCAGTACGCCGGTGACGCCGACCCGTACAAGAAGCCGGGCGAGGACGCCGACGACGCCGAGGACGCAGCCTCCGAATGAGCAACAACGCAGGGAAGACGCCGGACGGGCTTGTCATCGTCGACAAGCCGTCCGGCTTCACTTCGCACGACGTGGTCGCCAAGATGCGCGGGATCGCCAAGACCCGCCGCGTCGGCCACGCCGGCACGCTCGACCCGATGGCGACGGGCGTCCTCGTCCTGGGCGTGGAGAAGGCCACCAAGCTCCTCGGCCACCTCGCGCTCACCGAGAAGGAATACCTCGGGACGATCCGCCTCGGCCAGAACACGCTGACGGACGACGCGGAGGGCGAGATCACTTCCTCCGCGGACGCCTCCGCGGTGACGCGGGAGGCCGTGGACAAGGGCATCGCCAAGCTGTCCGGCGAGATCATGCAGGTCCCGTCGAAGGTCAGCGCCATCAAGATCAAGGGCGTGCGCTCCTACAAGCGCGCCCGCGACGGCGAGGACTTCGAGATCCCGGCCCGCCCGGTGACCATCTCCTCGTTCCAGGTGTACGACATGCGCGAGGCCGAGGCCGAGGACGGCACCAAGGTCGTCGACCTCGTCGTCTCCGTCGTCTGCTCCAGCGGTACGTACATCCGCGCGCTCGCCCGCGACCTGGGCGCCGACCTCGGCGTCGGCGGGCACCTCACCGCGCTGCGGCGCACCCGGGTGGGCCCGTACAAGATCGACCGGGCGCGGACCCTGGACCAGCTCCAGGAGGAGCTGACCGTCATGCCGATCGGCGAGGCGGCGGCCGCGGCCTTCCCGCGCTGGGACCTCGACGCCCGGCGGGCCTCGCTGCTCGCCAACGGCGTGCGGATCGACATGCCGGACGCGTACCCCGCGGGGCGGACGGTGGCGGTCTACGGGCCGGAGGGCGTGCTGCTCGGACTCGTGGAGAGCAAGGGCGGCAAGGCGAAGTCGCTGGCGGTCTTCGCCTGATCCGGTGTGACGTGGAGCGGTGAGCGCACATCGTCTGCCGCTCACCGCTCCACGACCCCCCTCGGGTAGGTCTCTATCCAGCCGGGCCCTCGTATTCACCCGTCCGAGCAGGCGCGCGGAGTGACTGGAGGGAGCATTAGGGGGCGCTTTCGCCGCCCGTGCCCCCTCCCCGCCGGGGCGCCGCCCGCCCGAGATGACGGAGACCGGTCCCAGCCAGATGCCGATGCTGGCCCCCGGGCACGGACATGGCAGTCTTAGACCAGCAATCGGCAACCAGTACAAGGGCCTACACGGTTCGGGCGAGGAGCGGTCACAGTGCAGCGCTGGCGTGGCTTGGAGGACATCCCCCAGGACTGGGGACGCAGCGTCGTCACCATCGGCTCGTACGACGGTGTGCACCGGGGCCATCAGCTGATCATCGGGCGGGCGGTGGCCAAGGCCCGCGCGCTCGGGGTCCCTTCCGTCGTCGTCACCTTCAGCCCGCACCCGAGCGAGGTCGTGCGCCCCGGCAGCCACCCGCCGATCCTGGCCCCGTACGACCGCCGTGCCGAGCTGATGGCCGGGCTGGGCGTGGACGCGCTGCTGATCCTGCCGTTCACGGCGGAGTTCTCGCAGCTCTCCCCGGCCGACTTCATCGTGAAGGTGCTCGTCGACAAGCTGCACGCGCGGGCCGTCATCGAGGGCCCGAACTTCCGCTTCGGCCACCGTGCCGCCGGGAACGTCGACTTCCTGCGCGAGCTGGGCGCCACGTACGACTACGAGGTCGAGGTCGTGGACCTGGTCGAGCGCGGCGCGGCGGGCGGCGGCGTGCCGTTCTCCTCCACCCTGGCCCGCAGGCTGGTTGCCGAGGGCGACATGGACGGCGCGGCCGAGATCCTGGGCCGGCCGCACCGGGTCGAGGGCGTCGTCGTGCGCGGCGCCCAGCGCGGGCGCGAGCTCGGCTACCCGACGGCCAACGTCGAGACCGCCCCGCACACCGCGATCCCGGCCGACGGCGTCTACGCGGGCTGGCTCACGGCCAACGGCGAACGGATGCCGGCCGCGATCTCGGTCGGCACGAACCTGCAGTTCGACGCCACCGAGCGGACCGTCGAGGCGTACGCGATCGACCGGGTCGGCCTGGACCTGTACGGCCTGCACGTGACCGTGGACTTCCTCGCGTACGTGCGCGGCATGGCGAAGTTCGACTCGCTGGACGGACTGCTCGAAGCCATCGCGGACGATGTGAAGCGGGCGCGGACGCTGACCGAGTCGTACGACGAGGACCGCTGAGCCGGCTCGCGGGCGGCTGATCGCCCCGAAACCGCAAGGGCCCGTACCTCCTCCGGGAGGTACGGGCCCTTTTCGCTGCCGTCGTCCGGTCAGCCGAGGCGCGGGTCGCGCGGGGGCTGCTGGGGCTGCTGCGGGTGCTGGGGCGGCTGCTGCTGGGGCTGCCAGGGCTGGCCGGGCTGCGGGTAGGGCTGGGCGTACGGCTGCGGAGGCTGCTGGTACGGGGACGGGCCCTGGGGCTGGGGGTACGGCTGGCCCTGCGGCTGCGGCTGCGGCTGCGGCTGCTGCGGAGGCTGCTGGTACGCCTGGGGCTGCTGGGGCTGGGGCTGCTGAGGTGCTCCCCAGTGGCCCTGGGGGGCCTGCTGGGCGGCGCGGAGGAAGTCCTCGGCGACGAGGGCGGAGAGGTTGAAGTACGCCTCCCGGGTCTTCGGCCGCATCAGGTCGAGGTCGACCTCGGCACCGGCTGCGAGGTGCTCGTCGAAGGGCACCACGACGACGCCCCGGCAGCGGGTCTCGAAGTGCTGCACGATGTCTTCGATCTTGATCATCTTGCTGGTCTCGCGGACTCCCGAGATGACGGTGAGGGAGCGGGAGACCAGGTCGGCGTACCCGTGCGCGGAGAGCCAGTCGAGCGTGGTGCTCGCGCTGCTGGCGCCGTCCACCGACGGGGTGGAGATGATGATCAGCTGATCGGCCAGGTCCAGGACGCCGCGCATGGCGGAGTAGAGGAGCCCGGTGCCCGAGTCGGTGAGGATGATCGGGTACTGGCGGCCGAGCGTGTCGATGACGCGGCGGTAGTCCTCGTCGTTGAACGTCGTGGAGACGGCCGGGTCGACGTCGTTGGCGATGATCTCCAGCCCGGAGGGGGCCTGGGAGGTGAACCGCCGGATGTCCATGTACGAGTTCAGGTACGGGATCGCCTGGACCAGGTCCCGGATCGTGGCCCCGGTCTCGCGGCGGACGCGTCGGCCGAGGGTGCCGGCGTCCGGGTTCGCGTCGATGGCCAGGATCTTGTCCTGGCGCTCGGTGGCGAGGGTGGCGCCGAGGGCGGTGGTCGTCGTGGTCTTGCCGACGCCGCCCTTGAGGCTGATGACCGCGATGCGGTAGCAGGACATGACCGGGGTGCGGATCAGCTCCAGCTTGCGCAGGCGCTCCGCCTCGGCCGCCTTGCCGCCGAAGCGGAACCCGGAGCGCTGGGGCCGGGGCTTCTGCTTGCCGCGCAGCAGGCGGTCCGAGGACAGCTCGACGGCGGCGGTGTAGCCGAGGGGCGCGCCGCCGCCGGTGCCGGGGCCCGGCTGGTAGCGCGGGTCGTGAGGCTGCGGGCCCGGCTGGGGTCCGGTGGCCCACGGGGCGCCGGTACGGGGGTCGTACTGCGGCTGCGGCTGCGGCTGCTGGTGGTGCGGCGGTACGGGCGCGCCCTGCGCGGGCGGGAAGGCGTAGTCGCTCGCTTCGGCGGGCGGCTGGGGCTGGGGCATCGGCTGCGCCGGTGCGGGGGCCGGGGGGAAGCCGTACCCGTCCTGCGGCGCGGGCGCGGGCGCGGGTGCGGCGGGGCCGGGGTTCGGCGGGAACCCGTACCCCTGCTGGGGCGCGGGCGCGGCCGGGCCGGGGGCGGGCGGGAACCCGTACCCGTCCTGCGGCGCGGGCGCGGGCGCGGGCGCCGGACCCGGGGCGGGCGGGAACCCGTATCCGTCCTGGGGCGCAGCGGGGGAGGGGAACGCGGGCGGCAGGGCCGGGAGTTCGGCTCCGGGTCCCCCGAAGGGGGCTTCCACGAGCGGGTGAACCGCGTCCACGGGGCTGACGGGCGCCGGGGCCTCCGGCGCGGGGACGGCGTCCCGGGGCTCGTCGTCCGCGGCCGCAGCCGCAAGGGCAGCCTCCGGCGCGGGCTCGGGGCTCGCGAACGGGACGGGCGTCCCGTCGGGAGGGGTGTCCTGGCGCGCGGCGGGCGCGGGTGCCTCGAAGGAGGCCTTCACGAGCGGTCCGGGCGCGTCCGAGGGCGCGGGAGCCGGGGCCGGCAGCGCGGGCGCCTCGACCGGCGCCGGCAGGGCCGGGGGAGCGAAGGGGGCCGGGGCGGGCAGGGCGGGCGCCTCCGCCGCGGGAGCGCCGGCGCCGTCGGCCGGGACCGGCGGGACCGGGAAGGGCGCGGGCGGAGCCGTGTGGTCGGCGGGGGCCGGGAAGGCCGGGGGCGCAGCCGTGTCGCCCGGCGCCGGTGCCGGCACCTGGTACGGCGCGGGCGGGGCCGTGTGGTCGGCGGGGGCCGGGAACGGCGCGGGCGGGGCGGTGGCGTCCTCGGGTGCCGGGAGCGGCGTGGCCGGGGCCGGGAAGGGGGACGGCACGCCCGCGCCGTCCGACGGCGTGCGCGGGGCCGGCGGGGCGATCCGCATCGTCGGGGGCGAGGCCACGTCCGACGGACGGTGGGGTTCGAAACCGCTGCCCTCGGGGAGGCCCGGTACGGGAGTGGCCGGGGCCGCGCCCTGCGTGTACCAGGCGGGCGGGGTGTAGTCGATGGTGAACTCGCCCGTCACCTCGGGCTCCGCGTCGGACTGATCGTCCGTCGGGACGTCCCACGTCCCGCCGCGCCTCTCGTTCCGATCGCCGCTCACTGGTCCTCCTGGTCTGTCGAACACTGGTCCGGCGCCCACCTCGACGCCGCGCCCACGCTCAGCCTAATCGTGTGCGCCGACGCCGGTGTCCGCCCCCGTTGGACGGGCCGCGGGGCCTGACCGTGCGGGCCGGCCCGGTGGCGTCGTCCTTCCCGTCCTGCCTACAGGGTGGCCGCCCCCTGAGCAACCGTCACCGTCCCTCGGCGGGACTCCGCCCCAGGGTCCGGCTCAGTCGATGCGGCGGGACGGGCCCAGGAGGCCGGTCTCGGCCTCCGTGCCCTGGGTCATCACGAACTGGCGGTCCCGCGGCGTGCACCACAGGGTGACCCCGTCGCCCAGCGTCGGCAGCGAGTCCACCGCCGCCCGCGGCAGGTTCATCAGGCGGCCGAGCTGCTGCGCCTCGTCCGGGGAGACCCGCTGGACGCCCACGAGCGAGGAGTTCTGCAGCAGCCGCGGCGCCGTCGGGCTCAGGTACGGCAGCAGGGTCAGCACCGACTGCCAGGGCCCGGCCACCACGCGCCCGCGCGGCGGCCGCATCCCGCAGTCCCGGATCACCAGTACCGGGCTTCCCGCCGAAGCACCCTGGGGCGGCACCCGGCCCACCTCGTGCAGCGTCACGCACTGCTGGCCGCCGCCCGCCGCCTGGGCCAGCCCGGACCACACCTGCCCGCGCCCGGTCTCCACCGCGACCCGCGCACCCGTGGCCGCCGCGCGCAGCGCCAGCACCTGCGCCGTCCACAGGCCGCCGATCAGCGTCATCTCGTACGGCGTCGGCCGGTTGATGCCGAGCACCGCCGGACGCCCCTCGGCGTCCACGCCGATGACGACCCCGTCGTCCCCGACGGGCAGCGCCAGCGCGTCCAGGTCCGCCGCCGCGACCGCATGCCGTTCCCGGCGCGGGCCGATCAGCCCGAAGCCGCCCCTCATCGCGCCCCTCCCAGCGGCAGCGAGGCGAGCAGCCCCGGTACCTGTTCGCGGTCGAGCCGGACCAGCCCGGTGCGCACGCCGCGGGCCGTCCGCTCCAGTTCCCGGCGGGCCGCCACGAGTTCCTCGTCGCTGCGTCCCGTGACCCGCACGTGGCCGGTCAGCGTCACGCCCTGGCGCTCCGCCGGGGCCATCGTCAGGCTGAAGTTCGTCGCCAGCGCCGGCAGCGAGGTCAGCAGCGCCACGAACTGCGGCAGGGACGCCGCCCCGCCGCCGCCCAGCTGCGGCCAGCGGGCTATCCAGTACGTGGTGTGCCGCCGGTCGTCGCAGCGCCAGATCCGCGCCGTCTCCTCCGTCCGCCGGCCGGTGCTCGCCGTGCGCCCCGCCTGCGTGATCGCCATCGGGTTCGCGCACGAGGAGGTGGCCAGGGCCGCCGTCAGCTCCTGCTCGGTGAGCACGGTGGCCCGGAACCCGGCCCCGGTCAGCCGGCTCGCCAACTGGTCGGCCGCCCGCACCACACAGCGCTGCGCGCCCCCGAGGCCGCCGCCGCGCGCGGTGACCGCCTCGGGGCACAGCTCCGGGTCGAGCTTGAGCGCGATCCACGTCAGCCGCACCGCCGGGGTGCCCGTGGCGGCCTGGAGCGGTGCGTAGTTGCGGGTGGCCATCGACTGGGCCGGCAGGTGCGGGGCCGGCGCCGGCTGCGTGTGCTGCACGAGCTGCGCCGACTCCAGCCGGATGCCGTCGACTTCGAGGATGTCCCGTACGAGCCCCAGCGGCAGCGGCCGCGCGCCGCGGTCGGGCCGCAGCGCGGTGGCGTCCATGTCCACCTGCACGACGGCGGTCAGGAACGTCCCGTCACCGACCATCCCGACGGGCCGCCGGTCGCGGTCGCTGAAGGTGAGGGTCCGCAGCGCCGGATCGGCCTCGACGAGCGGGGCCAGCCCCGGCTCGGTGCCCGCGGGCACCGCGAACGAAGCGGCCCGGCGGCGCCGCGCGCGCAGTTCGAGGGCGCCGCCGAGCCACTCGGGCAGGGAGCGCTGGTGGCGGCGTACGACGGCGAGCACCACCAGGGCGAGCGCCAGCACACCGGCGGGCACCAGCAGCATCGGCTCCACGACCCAGGCCACCAGCAGGGCGGCCACGGCGATCTGGAGCAGGACGAGTTGTTGCAATCGGAACGGGCCGAAGCGGCCCGGGCTCGACTTCGGATACGGCGTCACCCCGCCGCGTGCGGGTGCGGATGCACCCGTCTGCGGCTGCGTCGCGGTGGCCATCACGCGCCCACCTCCCCTTTCCGGGGCCGTACCCCGTGAGTGCCGGAGCCGGACGCTGCCCGCCGCATGACCCCGGAATCTCCCCAATCCACCCCAACAAGCCCTGATGCCCCGACGACCCCTGAATGCGTGCGGCCCGGAAGGCAGGAAGCGGCGGCCTCACCCTACCCGGCCCGTACCCGCCCTCCGTCAAGAGGCATAGTAGGTGCCCGGTCCGACAATCGAGGCCCGGGGACCGTACTCACCGACCGGGCCGTGCGGGGAGAAGCAGGCGGTCATGGCATCACGACGTGATGAACTCAACGCGTACACCTTTGCGAAGCGGCGCACGGTGGCCGCGTTCCTCCAGCCTTCCGCCACGGGCTCCGAGGAAGGCGCCCCGCGCCCGCTGCGCGCGGTCCTGCCCGGACTGGTGGTGGGGGCGCTCGTACTCGCCGGGTTCGGTGCGTGGGGGATGTTCAAGCCGCAGGCCCCCAAGGGCTGGGACGAGGCCGGTACGAAGGTCATCGTCGGCAAGCAGTCGACGACCCGGTACGTGGTCCTGACGACGAAGGTGAACGGCAAGGACCAGACCCGGTTGCACCCGGTGCTGAACCTCGCCTCCGCCCGACTCCTCCTGGATCCGCAGAAGTTCAAGGTCGTCCAGATCGACGACAAGGTCCTGGACGCGGGAAAGCCGCCGCGCGGGCCCATCATCGGCATCCCGTACGCGCCCGACCGGCTGCCGGCCCCGCAGGACGCGGGCAAGGCGAAGCGGTGGGCCGTCTGCCAGGCGCCGGGCGGCAACGGCAAGACCGTGCAGACGGCGACGTTCGTCCTCGCCGACCGCGAGGCGGGGCTGATGGACGACGCCCGCAAGGTCACCGACACGCAGATGCTGTACGTGCAGAGCACGGGCGGGGCCAAGGAGCGCTACCTGGTCGACGCCTCCGGGACGAAGTACAAGTTCCCCGAAGGCGGCCCGGACGCCGGGAAGATGACCAACGCCCTGGTCGGCAGCACCGGCGCGACCCCGCAGCAGGTGACCGAGTCGTGGCTGGCCACCCTCAACTCCGGGGAAGACCTGGCCTTCCCGCAGCTGCCGGTCCCGGCCGGCACGAAGGCGGACGTCCAGGGCCTGACCACCGCCGACAACAAGGTCGGCATGGTGCTGATGGCGCAGACCGGCTCCGGTGCGCAGCACTACGTCGTGCTGCCCGGGAAGGTCGCGCCCGTCTCCGACTTCGTGGCGTGGCTGCTGATCTCGGCGCCCGCGACCGACGGCCTCAACATGCACGGCAAGCCCCACGAGGTGGACCTCCAGTCCCTCAACCCGGACACCGCGGCCTTCAAGGCCGAGGCCAAGTGGCCGCAGAAGAAGTCCGACCGGATCAACATGACGGCGGCGCCGGGGGACGCCGCCGGTGCGCAGGGCGGCGCGGCCCCGCAGGGCGCCGGCGCCCGCGACACCGTCTGCAACGTGCTGCGCTCGGTCGACGGCCAGGGCAACCAGACGCTGAGCACCTGGGCCGGCACGGGCTTCCCCATCGACATCACCGCCAGCGGCACCAGCGCGTACGTCACGCCCGGCTCGGGACTGCTCTACACGCAGGCCCAGGGCAAGCAGACCACGGCGGGCGGCGCCCTCTTCCTGGTCACCGACACCGGCCTGCGGTACGCGGTGCAGGCCAACGGGGACAGCGACGCCGAGAAGTCGAAGATCGGGGCCCCGGACCAGCAGAACGGCCAGGCCACCGCCGACGGCCGCCCCGAGGCCAGCCAGGCGCAGATCCGGCTCGGCTACGGGAACGTCACGCCCGCCATGGTGCCCATCGCATGGTCCGAGTTCCTCTCGAAGGGCCCGCGCCTGGACACCAACTCCGCCCGCCAGCCGCAGGGTTCGTGAGGAAGCCGCCGATGCCGACGCCCAAGTCCCCGTACGCGCGCGGTGCGCTCGTCACCGCCGCCCTCACCGTCGCCGCGCTGTCCGGCACGGCCGCCGCGGCCGGCGCCGCCGCGGCGGCCCCGTACCCGGAGCCCGGCCGCGCACCGGCCGCCGCCCCCCTGGAGCTCGCGGGCGCGGGCGAGTGCACCTTCCCCATGAAGAAGCAGATCGCCGACCGCCCCTGGGCCCTGCAGCGGCTCCTGCTCGACGCGCTCTGGGCGCAGACCAAGGGCAAGGACAAGAACGGCAAGCCCGTCCGCGTCGCGGTCATCGACACCGGGGTCGACCGGGCGAACCCGCAGCTCAGCGGCGGCATCGACGTGGGCGCCGGCAAGGACTTCATCGACCCCAAGGGCGACGGCACCACCGACACGGTCGGCCACGGCACCAAGGTCGCAGGGCTGATCGCGGCCCGCCCGCAGGAGGGCACCGGCTTCGTCGGCCTGGCCCCCGACGCCGTGATCATCCCGATCCGGCAGAACGACGGGCAGGGCAAGGGCAACGCCCTCTCGCTCGGCCAGGCGATCGACCACGCGGTGGCCAAGGGCGCCCAGGTCATCAACATCTCCCAGGACACCGACGTCCCCCTGAGCGCCGACTCCGATCTCGGCAAGGCCGTCCAGCGGGCCGTCGACGCCAAGGTCGTGGTCGTGGCCTCGGCGGGCAACGACGGCATGACCGGCGAGAAGCGCAAGACCTACCCGGCGGCCTTCCCCGGCGTCCTCGCCGTGGCCTCCTCGGACCGCAACAACGAGCGGGCCGCGTTCTCCCAGCCCGGAGACTTCATCGGGGTCGCCGCGCCCGGCGTGGACATGGTCTCCACCGTCCCCGGCTTCGGCCAGTGCATCGACAACGGCACCAGCTTCTCGGCGCCGTACGTCGCCGGGGTCGCGGCCCTGCTGCGCGCCAAGCACGAGGACTGGACCCCGCAGCAGATCATCTGGCAGATCCAGGGGACCGCGGAGCGCTCGGTCAACGGCCGTGACGACTACGTCGGATGGGGGGTCGTGGACCCGGTCCGCGCGGTCACCCAGGACCACGAGGTCCCCAAGGCCCCCGTCCCGGACCCCGGCCCGCCCCCGGCGGCCGCGCCCGAGGCGGCGGCGCTGCGCCTGACCGAGACGGCGCAGGAGCGCGCGGAGCGGTTCGGGACGTACGCTCTCGGCATCGCGGGCGTGCTGATCGCGGTCATCGCGGGCACCGCGACGGTGGTGCGCGACGCGCGCAAGCGCCGGGGCCGTTTGCAGTGAACCGTCACAGTTCATCAACGGTAGCGGCCCACTGGTGTTGGGGCTGTCAGATGAACTGGCTAGAGTGACACCAGGCTTCACGACTGTGATCGGGGGATCGCGTGAGGCGGAGGGGATTTCCGGTGGTGCGTGGCTCGAATCCGCGCCCGGAACCTCCCTTCCGCTGCGCAATCCGCCGGTTCTGCCGGCGAATTGAGAAGTGAGGAGCTTCGGATGAGCAATTTCGGACTCGCAGACGATCCGATCGTCCAGGCGAAGAACAAGATCGAGACGACGGCCCGCGCCGTCACCACCCAGTCCCGCGAGCTGGCCGACATCCTCGCCACGGTGAGCGCCGGCTGGACCGGTGTGGGTGCGTCGGGCTTCGTTTCCGCCCAGACGGTCGTCAACGAGGACCACGACGAGATCCGTCGTCTGCTCGGCGTGCTGCACAACGCGGTCGCGCAGACCAAGAACCTCAGCAACGCGCAGGACGACGACGTGCGTGCGGCGTTCAAGACGGTCCAGGCCGGCGCCGGCCAGGGCGGCTCGGGCCTCAACGGCATCTGACCTGCCGCTCGACGGCATCCGACCTGCCGACCAGGTCGTGGGCCGTCACGTCGTCCCACTCAACTCAGCGCGAAGGAGCACAGCATGTCCGGTGACAGCGGGCACACCCGGGTCCGGTATGAAAGCGTCCAGGAGATGGCGAACCGCATCCGCGTCGTCTCGAAGAAGATCATGACGGACCTGGAGGAGATGGACCAGGCCCTGAAGGTCGTCACGGACACCTGGGACGGTGAGGCGCACCAGGCGTACGTCACCCTCCAGGGGAAGTACAAGGGCAAGGCCGACCACATGCACAAGCAGCTGGAGCAGGTCGCCACGCTGATCGAGCGCGGCAAGGGCGACTACCGCGCCACCGACGTGAAGGCCTCGCGCCTGTTCACCGAGGCCTACTGAGCCCGGTCGGCCACAGCCGCATGACGAAGGGGCGCGCCCGGCCGGGCGCGCCCCTTCGTGCCGTTTCCTGCGCGCCGTCCCGTGGTACGGGGCCTCAGCGCGGGCCGCGGTCGAGGTCGAACTCCCCGTCCCTGGCCCCGAGTACGAAGGCCTCCCACTCGGCCGCCGTGTAGCGCAGGACGGTGTCCCGGTCGAGGGAGGACCGCATGGCCACCGCACCCTCGGGCAGCCGCGCGATCTCGACCCGCTCCTCGTCGGGGCTGGACCCCGGGGGGCCCTCCCACTCCACGCCGCTGATGTCGAGCGCGTACAGCTCGTCCTTCTCCTGCTGGGTGCCCATGTGCGGCCCTTCCCTCGGCGGTGCGGTGCTCCCGCGGTCTTCCCTCCCGATTATCGACGCTCCCGCCACTCCCGGGGGAGCGTTTCCCGTTGATCACAGGAAAGCGGGGCCCGGCCGGCAGCCGGGCCCCGCTTCGCGTCCGCGCTCCTTGCCGGGTCCCTACGCGCCCGGCAGGCGGCCCAGCTGGACCAGGGACGTGCCGCGCTTGCGGGAGGAGAAGTACGCGCGCCCCGGGGGCATCGGGCGGGGGCGGACGTTGCCGATCAGGTCGCCCTCGGAAGGATCACCCGACAGGACCACGCCCTGCGCGCCGAGCTCCTTGATGCGCTGCATGAACGGCTCGTACATCGAACGGGACGCGCCCGCCGAGTTGCGCGCGATGATGAAGCGGACGCCCGTGTCGCGGGCGAACGGCAGGTACTCCACCAGCGGGGCCAGCGGATTGCCCTGGCTGGTGGCCACCAGGTCGTAGTCGTCGATCACGATGAACACGTCCGGGCCCGTCCACCAGCTGCGGTCGCGCAACTGCTGCGGAGTGACGTCCGTCGGCGGCTGGCGCCGGGAGAACACCCCGCCCAGCGCCTCCATGTGCGTCTGCAGCGAGCTCGCCATCGGCGCGTACTCCAGCAGGTGCTCCTCCGGCAGCGCCCCGAGCAGGCTGCGCCGGTAGTCGCCGACGACGAGGCGGGCCTGCTCCGGGGTGTACCGCTCCGCGATCTGCCGGCAGATCAGCCGCAGCAGGTTCGTCTTGCCGGACTCGCTCTCACCGAAGACCAGGAAGAACGGATCGCTCTCGAAGTCGACGAACACCGGCTCCAGGTCCGTCTCGTCGATGCCGATGGCCAGCCCGCGGCCGGGCTGGTCGCCGCCCCGGGGCAGCTGGTCGGCGTGCAGCAGCCGCGGCAGCAGCCGTACGCCGGGAGCCGCGGCTCCCGTCCAGTTCTGCTTCACCGCCGACACGAACGCGGCCGTGGCCTCCGACAGCTCCTCCGGATCGTGCGCGCCGTCGATCCGCGGCAGCGCGCCCAGGAAGTGCAGCTTCTCCGCGACCTGGCCGCGCCCCGGCATCCCCGTCGGCACGTTCGCCGCGACCTTGCGGTCGAACTCGGAGTCCATGACGTCGCCGAGCCGCAGCTCCAGCCGGTTCAGCATCTGGTCCTTGAGCGCCGCCCGCACCTCCATGTACCGCGCCGCCGTGATCACCACGTGGATGCCGTAGCCCAGACCCCGCGAGGCGATGTCCGTGACCACCGGCTCCAGGCCCTCGTACTCGGTCCGGAAGCCGCCCCAGCCGTCGATGACGAGGAACACGTCGCCCCACGCCTCGCCGGGCAGGTCGCCCGCCGCGCGCCGCCGCCGGTACGTGCCGATCGAGTCGATGTTGTTCGAGCGGAAGAACTCCTCGCGGCGGTTGAGGATGCCCCCCACCTCCGCGACCGTGCGCCGCACCCGCTCCGGGTCCAGGCGCGAGGCGATCCCGCCCACGTGCGGCAGCTCGGAGATCGACGACATGCTGCCGCCGCCGAAGTCGAGCCCGTAGAACTGCACCTCGCGCGGGGTGTGCGTCAGCGCGAACGAGGAGATCAGCGTCCGCATCAGCGTCGACTTGCCCGACTGAGGGCCGCCGACCACCATCATGTGGCCCGCCGCACCCGAGAAGTCCCGGTACAGCACCTCGCGCCGCTGCTCGAACGGCTTGTCGATGAGGCCGAGCGGTACGACGAGCCCGCCGGGCCGCGTGTACCCCTCCGCGTGCAGCCCCCGCTCCGCCGAAGGCGCCAGCGCCGGCAGCAGCTGGTCCAGCGGCGGGGCCTGGTCGAGCGGCGGCAGCCACACCTGGTGCGCCGGCACCCCCTGCCCCTCCAGCCGGCCCACGATCACGTCCAGCACCGTGTCCGCGAGCGCGTCGTCCTCCCGCTGCGACTGCGCCGCCAGGTACGCCGGGTCCGGAGCCGCGTACACGACCGGCACCGGCACCGCCGTGAACAGCGCGGGCCGCCGCTCCACCGGGAACAGCCCGACCGACAGGTCCGGGCCGCCCGAGCGGTAGGTGCCCGAGACGTACGCCGCCTTGAAGCGCGTCATCTCGTCCGTACCGAACTTCAGGTAGCCCGAGCCCGGCACCGAGGGCAGGTGGTACGCGTCCGGCACGCCGATCGCGGTCCGCGACTCGGCCGCCGAGAAGGTCCGCAGACCGATCCGGTACGACAGGTACGTGTCCAGCCCGCGCAGCTTGCCCTCCTCCAGGCGCTGCGAGGCCAGCAGCAGGTGCACGCCCAGCGAACGGCCGATGCGGCCGATCTGGATGAACATGTCGATGAAGTCGGGCTTCGCGGTCAGCAGCTCGCTGAACTCGTCGATGACCAGCACCAGCGAGGCCAGCGGCTCCAGCGGGGCACCCGCCGCGCGCGCCTTCTCGTAGTCGTGGATGTTCGCGTAGTTGCCGGCCGAGCGCAGCAGCTCCTGGCGGCGCTGCAGCTCACCGCGGATCGAGTCGCCCATGCGGTCCACGAGGGTGAGGTCGTCCGCCAGGTTGGTGATGACCGCGGCCACGTGCGGCATCTGCCCCATGCCCGTGAAGGTCGCACCGCCCTTGAAGTCGGCGAGCACGAAGTTCAGCGTCTCCGAGGTGTGCGTGACCGCCAGACCCAGCACCAGCGTGCGCAGCAGCTCCGACTTGCCGGAACCGGTCGCGCCCACGCACAGGCCGTGCGGGCCCATGCCCTCCTGCGCCGCCTCCTTCAGGTCCAGCATGACCGGCGTGCCGTCCTCGCCGACACCGATCGGCACGCGCAGCCGCTCACCGGCCGAGCGCGGCCGCCAGGTGCGGGCCACGTCGATCGAGGCCGCGTCGCCCAGGTTCAGCAGGTCCGTGAAGTCCAGGTTGGCCAGCAGCGGTTCGTCGTCGTCCCCGCCGCCCGTGCGCAGCGGCGCCAGCTGCCGCGCGAGGGCCTCCGCCGCCGGCAGCGACAGCGTGTCCGGTACGCCCTCGTAGGCGATCCCCGCTCCCGACTCCAGCCGCAGCCGGCCCGGCCGCACCACGACCGACAGCCCGCCGCGCGGCTCGTCCAGCTCACCCGCGACCACCTCGACGATGGTCACGCCCTGCAGCCCCTCGGCCGCCGCGAACGCCGAGTCCGGCGGCACCAGGCCGCCGCGCGAGTTGGCGTCCAGTACGACGACCAGGTGCGGCTGGTCCAGCACCGGGGACACGTCCCGGCTGAACCGCGGCCGCCCCTCCAGGCGGGGCGCCAGCAGCCCCTCCAGCTCGGTCAGGTCATCGCTGAACAGCCGCTTCGTACCGGCCCCGTCGACCTGCCCCGGCACCTGCGTGTGCGGCAGCCACTTCGTCCAGTCCCAGGACGGCACCGCACCGGGCGCCGCCACCACGGCCACCACCAGGTCCTCGGGGGAGTGCAGCGTCGCCAGCTGCGCCACCAGCGCCCGCGCCGTCCCGCGCGCCGACTCCGGCTCCCCGGACACCGTCACGTGGTAGAACGCCCGCAGCGAGACCGCCACCGGCAGCCCGTCCAGCGAGGAGTGCACCTTCAGGAAGCGCTGCATCGCGCCCGCCGTCAGCGGCTCCAGCTCGTCCACCGGAGCCGTGTCCGGGGCCACCAGCGGAGTCGAGAGGCGCTGCGCGCCCAGCCCGAGCCGGGCCTGCCCGAAGTCCTCGTCGCCGACGCGCCGCTCCCACAGCCGCGAGCCCTCGGCCACCACCGACCACAACTGCTCGGGCGCCGGGTGCAGATACAGCTGCGCGTCGCGCTGCGCCCGGGCGGTCCTGCGGACCTGACGGCGGGTCTGCGCGAGGTATTTCAGGTAGTCCCGCCGGACATCGGCCATTTGCCCCTGCGTACCGCGCCGGTGGCGCACCAGCTGGGCCAGGACCATGCCCACCGTGGACACCAGCATCAGCACACCCATGATGCGCATGAAGGGCGCCGCACCCGGCATGAAGAAGAAGACGACCGACGAGCCCATGCCGAGCATCGGCAGGAGCTGCATCAGCATGCCCTCCTGCTGCCCGCGGGGAAGCTCCGGCGGAGCCTCCAGCCTCAGCTCGTCCGAAGGAACTTCGGGCGGCAAGGACCGCGGCGGGCGTTTGACGACGATCTGACTCACCGGAGCATCAATCCCTCGAAAACGGACGGGACGTCGCAACCGGCGCCCCCAAGTCCCGGGCGCGAAGGGGGTCTCCCCTGCGCGACGGTGATCCTACTTGCCGACAGTCACTCATACGCCCGGTAGGGTGGCCCGCGCAGCATGCGCATCCGCGAATCCACGGCGAATCCAAGGCGGCGGTGCATGCACCCGCTTCGCCAACCAGGGGGGTCACACAGGTGAGTACGGCCGCAACGACGGGCTTCTGCAGGGTCACCGTCGTGGCTCCCGACAGCCGCATCGACGTCGCCCTCCCCGAGGACATCGCCGTCGCCGACGTCTATCCCGAACTGCTGCGCCTCACCGGCCAGACCCAGCCCGTCGGCGCCCCCACCGGCTTCCACCTGGTCCGCCGCGACGGCACCGTCCTCGACGGCGCCCGCACGCTCGCCGCCCAGCAGGTCCTCGACGGCGAGGTGCTGAGCCTGCGCCCGTTCGCCGACTCGCTGCCGCCCGCCGTCTTCGACGACGTCTCCGACGCCGTGGCCTCCGCCGTCGTCCGCGACCGCCACCGCTGGAGCGACGACATGCTGCGCGGCGCGGGCCTGATCGGCGCCGCCCTGCTGCTCGTCCTGCTCGGCCTCGTCCTCTGGTACGCCGACCCGGTCCGCCACGACATGCACGGCCTGCCCGGCATCATCGCCGGCGCCGCGGGCGTGCTCCTGACCGCCGCCGCCGGCGTGCGCGCCCGGGTCTACCGCGACCGCGGCTCCGCCGTCGCCCTCGGCCTCGGCGCCCTCCCGCTGCTGCTGATCGCCGGCTCCGGCATCGTCGCCGCCGCGGCCGGCGAGGGACCCGGCAAGCTCCAGTTCCTCCTCGGCTGCGTCTGCGTCCTCGTCGCCTCCGTCGCCCTGGTCGCGCTCACCCCCGACGGGGACGCGCCCTTCGTCGCGGCCACCTTCCTCTCCGCCACCGGAACCCTGGCCACCTTCCTCGCCATCGTCACCGACGCCTCCGCCACCGCGACCGCCGCCGTCTGCGCCCCCGTCGCCATCGGCCTCGTCGCCTTCCTGCCGGGCCTCTCCGCCCGCTTCGCCCGGCTGCCCATCGGCTACGCCGCCCCGCAGAGCGCCGTCGAGGATTACGAGACCCCTGACCGCTACGAGACCGAGGCGTACGCCGACCCCTCCGGCGCCGAGCAGCACGACCCGGGCGCCCCGCTCGACGCCGAGGCCATCGCCGCCCAGGCCCGCCGCGGCCACGAGATGCTGCTCGGCCTGGTCGGCGGCTGCGCCGCGGTCGCCGTCGGCTCCGCCGCCGTCCTCGGCTTCTCCGACAACACCTGGGGCCGGCTGCTGGCACTGACCACCGGGCTGGCCATGCTGCTGCGCGCCCGCCTCTTCCGGTACACCTCCCAGGTGGTGTGCACCCTGGCCGCCGGCCTGGCCGCCGTCGCCCTGCTGATCCTGGGCCTGGCCCTGCACCCGCCGGCCGACCTGGTCCGCGAGCTCGTCCAGTACCACGACCGCGGCGGCCTGGACCTCCGTACGATCTGGCTCTCCGCGGCCGTCGCCGCCGGCGCGGCCCTCCTCGCGGGAATTGCGCTTGTCATCCCCCGCAAGGGCCTGTCACCCTTCTGGGGACGGCTGCTCGACCTCACCGAGGCGGCAGTACTGCTCAGTCTTGTCCCGCTGGCCCTCGCCGTGCTGGACGTGTACGCCCGGGCCCGCTCTCTCACCAGCTGAGACGGGGGCCGTGCGGCAGCCTGGTACGCTGTGTGACGGCCGTTTGTGTACGCGCCCCCGGATTCCTCTGGAGGCTGCGCTCAGCGGACCCCGCCTCCCGAGTTACGGAAGATCCCCAGAGAATTCGACCTGGGGCACTCGGTGGCTACGAAGACCTATACGAGGAGTACGCGTGTCGCTCGACGCCGCTACGAAGAAGCAGATCATCGCCGAGTTTGGTGCCAAGGAGGGCGACACCGGCTCCCCCGAGGTCCAGGTCGCGATGCTCTCCAAGCGCATCACGGACCTGACCGAGCACCTCAAGACCCACAAGCACGACCACCACTCCCGTCGTGGTCTGCTGATCCTGGTCGGCCAGCGTCGCCGCCTGCTGCAGTACCTGGCCAAGAAGGACATCCAGCGCTTCCGTACGCTGGTCGAGCGCCTCGGCATCCGCCGCGGTGCGGCCGGCGTCAAGTAAAGACGCTGTGAAGGGAGCGGTTCCCACACCTCGGGGGCCGCTCCCTTTGCTGTACGTGCACTCGCTCTACGTGCGGGACGTACCGGACGCTTTGTAGTCTGGACGCAACGTGCACCGCGAACCACGTGCACAACTGAAGAGGAGGAGCGCCCTCCCAGGCCGCCGGTCCTCGGTAGTGGTACCCGGAAAGCCCCACGGGCACCGAACCGGGTACTTCGATCGAAGACCGGCCCGCACGCAAGGAGCGCTTCTCCGCACCGTCCGCAGCCACACGGGCAGCGGACGGAGACGACGAAAATGGAGAAAACGCTAGTGGAGAACGAGACCCACTACGCCGAGGCCGTCATTGACAACGGTTCCTTCGGCACCCGCACCATCCGCTTCGAGACGGGCCGCCTGGCCCGCCAGGCCGCCGGCTCCGCCGTTGCCTACCTGGACGACGACACGATGGTGCTTTCCGCCACCACCGCGTCGAAGAAGCCCAAGGACCAGCTCGACTTCTTCCCCCTGACGGTGGACGTCGAGGAGCGGCAGTACGCGGCCGGCAAGATCCCCGGATCCTTCTTCCGCCGCGAGGGCCGCCCCTCCGAGGACGCGATCCTCACCTGCCGCCTGATCGACCGCCCGCTGCGCCCGTCCTTCAAGAAGGGCCTGCGCAACGAGATCCAGGTCGTCGCCACCGTCATGGCGCTCAACCCGGACCACCTGTACGACGTCATCGCGATCAACGCCGCGTCCGCGTCCACGCAGCTGGCCGGCCTGCCCTTCTCCGGCCCGATCGGCGGCGTCCGCGTCGCGCTGATCCGCGGCCAGTGGGTGGCCTTCCCGACGCACACCGAGCTCGAGGACGCCGTCTTCGACATGGTCGTCGCGGGCCGCGTCCTGGAGGACGGCGACGTCGCGATCATGATGGTCGAGGCCGAGGCCACCGAGAAGACCATCGCCCTGGTCAAGGGCGGCGCCGAGGCGCCGACCGAGGAGATCGTGGCCGCCGGCCTCGACGCCTCGAAGCCCTTCATCAAGGCCCTCTGCAAGGCCCAGGCGGACCTGGCGGCCAAGGCCGCCAAGCCCGAGGGCGAGTTCCCGGTCTTCCTGGACTACCAGGACGACGTGTACGAGGCCCTCGCGGCCGCCGTCAAGGGCGACCTCGCCCAGGCGCTGACCATCGCGGGCAAGCAGGACCGCGAGGCCGAGCTCGACCGCGTCAAGGACATCGCCGCCGAGAAGCTCCTCCCGGCCTTCGAGGGCCGCGAGAAGGAGATCTCCGCCGCCTACCGCAGCCTGACCAAGGCCCTGGTGCGCGAGCGCGTCATCAAGGACAAGGTCCGCATCGACGGCCGCGGGATCACGGACATCCGTACCCTCGCCGCCGAGGTCGAGGCCATCCCGCGCGTGCACGGCTCGGCGCTGTTCGAGCGTGGCGAGACCCAGATCCTGGGCGTCACCACCCTCAACATGCTCCGTATGGAGCAGCAGCTGGACACCCTTTCCCCGGTGACCCGCAAGCGCTACATGCACAACTACAACTTCCCGCCGTACTCCGTCGGTGAGACCGGCCGCGTGGGCTCGCCCAAGCGCCGCGAGATCGGCCACGGCGCGCTCGCCGAGCGCGCGATCGTGCCGGTCCTCCCGACCCGCGAGGAGTTCCCGTACGCGATCCGCCAGGTGTCCGAGGCCCTCGGCTCCAACGGTTCGACGTCCATGGGCTCGGTCTGCGCCTCCACCATGTCGCTGCTGAACGCCGGTGTGCCCCTCAAGGCCCCCGTCGCCGGCATCGCCATGGGCCTGATCTCCCAGGAGATCGACGGCAAGACCCACTACGTCGCCCTCACCGACATCCTCGGTGCGGAGGACGCCTTCGGCGACATGGACTTCAAGGTCGCCGGCACCAAGGAGTTCGTGACCGCCCTCCAGCTCGACACCAAGCTGGACGGCATCCCGGCCTCCGTCCTGGCCGCGGCCCTCAAGCAGGCCCGCGACGCCCGCCTCCACATCCTCGACGTGATGATGGAAGCGATCGACACGCCGGACGAGATGTCCCCGAACGCCCCGCGGATCATCACCGTCAAGATCCCGGTGGACAAGATCGGTGAGGTCATCGGCCCCAAGGGCAAGATGATCAACCAGATCCAGGAGGACACCGGCGCCGAGATCACGATCGAGGACGACGGCACCATCTACATCGGTGCCGCCGACGGCCCGGCCGCCGAGGCCGCCCGCGCCACGATCAACGGCATCGCCAACCCGACCATGCCGGAGGTCGGCGAGCGCTACCTGGGTACGGTCGTCAAGACCACCACCTTCGGTGCCTTCGTCTCCCTGCTCCCCGGCAAGGACGGCCTGCTGCACATCTCGCAGATCCGCAAGCTCGCCGGTGGCAAGCGCGTGGAGAACGTCGAGGACGTGCTCGCGGTCGGCACCAAGGTCCAGGTGGAGATCGCCGAGATCGACCAGCGCGGCAAGCTCTCCCTGATCCCCGTCATCGACGGCGAGGCCGCCGGTGACGACGCTGACAAGGACGACTCCGACAAGTGACGTCGCGTAGTTCCCGTGTGACGGCCCGCCCCTCTTCGGAGGGGCGGGCCGTCGCCCGTACCCAAACCCTCCTCAAGGGGGAGAACGGCATCGGCACCGTCCGGCGCACCGTCCTCCCCGGCGGACTGCGCATCGTCACCGAGACGCTGCCCTCGGTCCGCTCCGCCACCTTCGGCATCTGGGCGCACGTGGGCTCCCGGGACGAGACGCCCACGCTCAACGGTGCCACGCACTACCTGGAGCACCTCCTCTTCAAGGGCACGCACCAGCGCAGCGCCCTCGACATCTCCTCCGCGATCGACGCGGTCGGCGGCGAGATGAACGCCTTCACGGCGAAGGAGTACACCTGCTACTACGCGCGGGTGCTCGACACCGACCTGCCGCTGGCGATCGACGTCGTCTGCGACATGCTCACCGGCTCGCTGATCCGCGAGGAGGACGTCGACGCCGAGCGCGGAGTCATCCTCGAAGAGATCGCGATGACCGAGGACGACCCGGGCGACATGGTCCACGACCTGTTCGCCCAGACCATGTACGGGGACACCCCGCTGGGTCGCCCCGTCCTCGGCACCGTCGACACGATCAACGCCCTCGGCGCCGACCGGATCCGCCGCTTCTACAAGAAGCACTACGACCCCCGCCACCTGGTCGTGGCCGCGGCCGGCAACGTCGACCACAACAAGGTCGTACGCCAGGTCCGCGCGGCCTTCGAGAAGGCCGGCGCCCTCGGGCACACCGACGCCGAGCCGATCGGCCCGCGCGGCGGCACCAAGCGCATCCGCACCTCCGGCCGGGTCGAGCTGGTCAACCGCAAGACCGAGCAGGCCCACGTGGTGCTCGGCATGCCCGGCCTCGCCCGCACCGACGAGCGCCGCTGGGCCCTCGGCGTGCTGAACACGGCACTCGGCGGAGGCATGTCCTCCCGCCTCTTCCAGGAGGTCCGGGAGAAGCGCGGCCTGGCCTACAGCGTGTACTCGTACACCTCGGGCTTCGCCGACACCGGCCTCTTCGGCGTGTACGCGGGCTGCCGCCCGAACCAGGTCCACGACGTGCTGCGGATCTGCCGCGGCGAGCTCGACAAGGTCGTCTCCGAGGGGCTCACCGACGAGGAGGTCAAGCGGGCCGTCGGCCAGCTGTCCGGCTCCACCGTCCTCGGCCTGGAGGACACCGGCGCGATCATGAACCGCATCGGCAAGAGCGAGCTCTGCTGGGGCGACCAGATGTCCGTCGACGACATGCTGGCCAAGATCGCGTCCGTCACCCCGGACGACGTCCGCGCGGTCGCCGCCGACGTACTCGCCCAGCGGCCGTCGCTCGCGGTGGTCGGCCCGCTGAAGGAGAAGCAGGCCGCCCGCCTCGACGAAGCGGTCGCCTGAGACGCTGACACCCCGAGGCCGGGCACCGGCCGCCGCCGGCCGGTGCCCGGCCCGTACGACAGGAAGCGAAGAAGCATGAGCAGCAAGCTGCGGGTAGCGGTTCTCGGTGCCCAGGGCCGCATCGGCTCCGAAGCGGTCAAGGCCGTCGAGGCCGCCGAGGACATGGAGCTGGTGGCCGCCCTCGGCCGCGGCGACAAACTGGAGACGGTGGCCGAGGCCGGCGCGCAGGTCGCGGTCGAGCTGACCACGCCCGACTCGGTCATGGGGAACCTCGACTTCCTCATCGGCCACGGCATCCACGCGGTCGTCGGCACCACCGGCTGGAACGAGGAGCGCCTCGCGCAGCTGGACACCTGGCTGGCCGGCTCCCCGCAGACGGGTGTGCTCATCGCCCCGAACTTCTCCATCGGCGCCGTCCTGACCATGAAGTTCGCGGCCCAGGCGGCCCGCTACTTCGAGTCCGTCGAGGTCGTCGAGCTCCACCACCCCAACAAGGTCGACGCCCCCTCCGGCACCGCGACCCGCACGGCGCAGCTCATCGCGGCCGCCCGCGCCGAGGCGGGCTGCGCCCCGCAGCCCGACGCCACCGCCACCGCCCTGGACGGCGCGCGCGGCGCGAACGTCGACGGGGTTCCGGTGCACGCGATCCGCCTGCGCGGCCTGCTGGCCCACCAGGAGGTGCTCCTCGGCGGCGAGGGCGAGACCCTGACGATCCGTCACGACTCCCTGCACCACAGCAGCTTCATGCCGGGCATCCTGCTCGGCGCGCGCCGCGTCGTGCAGCACCCGGGCCTCACGTTCGGCCTGGAAAACTTCCTCGACCTCGGCTGATGAGCAGGCAGTAGTCCCATGCGCGCGAAGATCACTTACTTCCTCACGGCCGCCGTCCTGGTCGTCTACTTCGTCCTGGCCGGCAGCCGGGGCGTGCTGCTGATCCGGCAGGGCACCCCGCTGACCGTGGTCTTCGGCGCCGCGGTGCTGATCCTGCCGGTCATCGGCGTCTGGTTCCTCTGGAAGAACACGCAGTTCGTGACGAAGGCGAACCAGCTCGCGACCGAGCTGGAGGCCGAGGGCGGACTGCCCGTCGACGAGCTGGAGCGGGACCAGTACGGCCGGATCCTGCGCGACTCCGCCGACGAGGTCTTCACGCGCCGCAAGGCCGAGACGGAGGACGCGCCGGGGGACTGGCGCAGCTGGTTCCGCCTCGCCGTGGCCTACCACGACGCCCGCGACACCCCGCGGGCCCGCAAGGCCATGCAGCGGGCCATCGCCCTGCACGGCGGCCCGCGCCGCCAGGCGGCCCCGTAAGGCCCGCGGACCCCGCGGAACCAGGAAGCCCGTACGGGCCGCCTCGGCGGATCCCGTACGGGCTTCCAGGGCTTTGGACGTCCGCGTCAGGCGGGCACGGCCCGGTACTCCTCGGCCCAGGCCTCGACCATGTCGGCGGCGCGGTCGAACGCCTCGGTCCGCGACAGGAAGTCGGCGTTGTGGTCGGTCAGCAGCACCGGCAGCTCCTCGCCGCCGCGCCCCGCCGCCGTCAGCGCCTGGCCCTGGACGGTCCGCGGCAGCCCCAGCCAGCGCACCGGCTGCTGGACCGTACGGACCGCGGTGATCTCGTCCCAGGCGATCGAGCGGGTCCGGAAGAAGGACACGCGGCGCAGCCCGGCGGGGCTCACCCAGACGCCCGCCATGAGCATCCGCAGCGCCGACCCGATCACGCAGAGCGCGGCGGCCAGGCAGACGAGGGCTCCGGCCCAGGTGCCCGCGAACGCGATGATCATCGTGGAGAGCAGCATGAACGCGGCCAGGAGGAGCAGCAGCGCGGCGCCCGCCACCCGCCAGGGCCCCGGCCGGTACGGCCGGCGCCAGCGGTCGGGGTCCTCGTGGGCCAGGACGTCCTCGTCGGCACTGTCTTCGTGCGCGTCGAACGCGCGGTCGGCCGTCAAGAAGGGCAGGGGCACGGCTGTACCTCACTCACATGCACGTTCGGTTGGGCTTGACCGTGAGGCTACCGCCCCTCGGAGGCCTCCGACTGCTGCGACTTGGCGGGCGCCTGGTGCGGCTGCAGTGCCGGCAAGCCGAAGAGCAGGGAGCCGACGAGCCCGGCCACCACGGTCAGCCCGACCAGACTACGGGCGGCCATCTGGGCCGTGCCCAGACGCTCGCGCGGCGGCGGAGTGACGTTGCTGCGGAAGCGGTCGGCCTCGGCGACGAAGGCGAACGGGACGGGCTCGCTCCGGCGAAACATAGAGCGACTCTCCTCACGGTCGGGGCCCGGGGGCGGTGACGACAGGTGCGTGTGGCGTGTACTGGTAAAGACGTACGAACCGCCCAATCGGTGCCGGAATTCGGGACATTAACCAAATTTTATGGCTGGGCGTCAGCTGAAAGGGTGACGGGACCGCCGCCCGGGCCGGCCGGAGAGCTGCGCACCGCGCCCCGGGCCGCGCCGTAGAGTGGGCGCGCCCCAAGAGAGTCGTTCGGAAGGACCCCCGGTGAGCGAGACCGCCGCTTCAGACCTGAAACCCAGCTTCCGCAGTGATGTGACGGTGGAGCTGGTGAAGCACTCCGCCGCCGACTCCGACGTGCTGTGGGCCGCCCGCGTCTCCACGGCGGGCGAGCAGTCGCTCGAGGAGCTCCAGAAGGACCCGGAGCGCTCCAAGGGCCTCATCAACTACCTGATGCGCGACCGGCACGGCAGCCCGTTCGAGCACAACTCGATGACCTTCTTCATCAGTGCCCCGATCTTCGTCTTCCGCGAGTTCATGCGGCACCGCGTGGGCTGGTCGTACAACGAGGAATCGGGCCGCTACAGGGAGCTCGAGCCGGTCTTCTACGTCCCCGACGCCGAGCGCAAGCTCGTCCAGGAGGGCCGTCCGGGCAAGTACGTCTTCGTCGAGGGCACCGCGGCCCAGCAGGAACTGACGGGCCGGGTCATGGAGGACTCGTACCGTCAGGCCTACGAGGCCTACCAGGAGATGCTGGCGGCGGGCGTGGCACGGGAGGTTGCCCGTTCGGTCCTGCCGGTCGGACTTTTCTCCTCGATGTACGCCACCTGCAACGCGCGCTCCCTCATGCACTTCCTCGGCCTGCGCACGCAGCACGAGCTCGCGACCACCCCGTCCTTCCCGCAGCGGGAGATCGAGATGGTCGGCGAGAAGATGGAGCGGCACTGGGCCTCGCTCATGCCGCTCACGTACGCCGCGTACAACGCCAACGGCCGGGTCGCCCCGTAAGCGCCGGTACGGCCCGATGGGGACGGATGAGCCCCTGGCGTACGGATGTGCGGAGTCAAGTCCGAAGTGTCCGTATTGCCACGTTTCGTAAAGTTCATCTAGGCTGATCAAACGGACCCGGCACTGCTTGAACCCCCGAGCAGGCAGTGCCGGGATCCAACAACCCTCCCGGCCCGTGCCGGGAGCCACACCCTCTTGACGTCCCCCGAGGGGACAACGCGAGCATGGCAGCGAGTAGCGTGTTACCCATGGCTCCGATCTCGACTCCGCAGACCCCCTTCGGGCGGGTCCTCACCGCCATGATCACGCCGTTCACGGCGGATGGCGCACTCGACCTCGACGGCGCGCAGCAGCTCGCCGTCCACCTGGTGGACGCAGGCAATGACGGCCTGGTCATCAACGGGACCACCGGCGAGTCCCCGACCACCACCGACGCGGAGAAAAACGACCTCGTACGAGCCGTCCTCGAAGCGGTCGGCGACCGGGCCCACGTCGTCGCCGGCATCGGCACCAACGACACCCGCCACACCCTCGAGCTCGCCCGCCAGGCCGAGCGCACGGGCGCCCACGGCCTGCTCGCGGTGACCCCGTACTACAGCAAGCCGCCGCAGGAGGGCCTCTACCGGCACTTCACGGCGATCGCCGACGCCACCGAGCTCCCGGTGATGCTCTACGACATCCCCGGCCGCAGCGGCGTCCCGATCAACACCGAAACCCTGGTGAGGCTCGCCGAGCACCCCCGCATCGTGGCCAACAAGGACGCCAAGGGCGACCTGGGCCGCGCCAGCTGGGCCATCGCCCAGAGCGGACTCGCCTGGTACTCCGGCGACGACATGCTGAACCTGCCGCTGCTGTCCGTCGGCGCCGTCGGATTCGTCTCCGTGGTCGGCCACGTGGTCACCCCCGAGCTCCGCGCGATGCTCGAGGCCCACCTGGGCGGCGACGTCCAGAAGGCCACCGAGATCCACCAGAAGCTGCTGCCCGTCTTCACCGGCATGTTCCGCACGCAGGGTGTGATCACCACCAAGGGCGCGCTGAACCTGCAGGGGCTGCCCGCGGGGCCGCTCCGCCTCCCGCTGGTCGAGCTGACGGCCGAAGAGACGGCCCAGCTCAAGATCGATCTTGCCGCCGGCGGGGTACAGCTCTGACACCAGACTTCACAACTGAATAAGCACGACGAACACAACAGACGAATGCAAGTGCACGAATGACATGCGCGCCGCGTGCCTTACGACGAGGTACGTGGCGTGTGTGGTGAGGAGATACTTTTGAGCCATCCGCACCCTGAACTCGGCCCGCCGCCGAAGCTCCCCAAGGGCGGCCTCCGGGTCACCCCCCTGGGCGGCCTCGGAGAGATCGGCCGCAACATGACCGTCTTCGAGTTCGACGGTCGCCTGCTGATCGTCGACTGCGGCGTCCTCTTCCCCGAGGAGGAGCAGCCGGGCATCGACCTGATCCTGCCGGACTTCTCGTCCATCCGGGACCGGCTCGACGACGTCGAGGGCATCGTCCTCACGCACGGTCACGAGGACCACATCGGCGCCGTCCCGTACCTCCTCCGGGAGAAGCCGGACATCCCGCTGATCGGCTCCAAGCTGACGCTGGCCCTCATCGAGGCCAAGCTCCAGGAGCACCGCATCCGCCCCTACACCCTCGAGGTGAAGGAAGGCGAGCGCGAGAACCTCGGCCCCTTCGACTGCGAGTTCATCGCGGTCAACCACTCCATCCCGGACGCCCTCGCGGTCGCCATCCGCACCGGCGCGGGCATGGTCGTCGCCACCGGCGACTTCAAGATGGACCAGCTGCCGCTGGACAACCGCCTCACCGACCTGCACGCCTTCGCGCGTCTGAGTGAAGAGGGCATCGACCTCCTCCTCTCGGACTCGACGAACGCCGAGGTCCCGGGCTTCGTCCCGCCGGAGCGCGACATCTCCAACGCCATCCGCGGGGTCTTCGCGGGTGCCCAGAAGCGGATCATCGTGGCGTCCTTCGCCAGCCACGTGCACCGCATCCAGCAGATCCTCGACGCCGCCCACGAGTACGGCCGCCGGGTCGCCTTCGTCGGCCGCTCGATGGTCCGCAACATGGGCATCGCCCGTGACCTGGGCTACCTGCGCGTCCCGGCCGGCCTCGTCGTCGACGTCAAGACCCTCGACGACCTGCCGGACGACGAGGTCGTGCTGGTCTGCACGGGCTCCCAGGGCGAGCCGATGGCGGCCCTGTCCCGCATGGCCAACCGCGACCACCAGATCCGGATCGTCCCCGGCGACACCGTGATCCTCGCGTCCTCGCTGATCCCGGGCAACGAGAACGCGGTCTACCGCGTGATCAACGGCCTGACCCGCTGGGGCGCCAACGTCGTGCACAAGGGCAATGCCAAGGTGCACGTCTCGGGCCACGCCTCCGCCGGCGAGCTGCTGTACTTCTACAACATCTGCAAGCCGCGGAACCTCATGCCGGTCCACGGCGAATGGCGCCACCTGCGCGCCAACGCCGAGCTCGGTGCCATGACGGGCGTCCCGAAGGACCGCATCGTCATCGCCGAGGACGGCGTGGTCGTCGACCTGATCGACGGCAAGGCCCGGATCTCGGGCAAGGTCCAGGCGGGGTACGTGTACGTGGACGGCCTCTCGGTCGGCGACGTCACGGAGGCCTCGCTCAAGGACCGCCGGATCCTCGGCGACGAGGGCATCATCTCGGTCTACGTGGTCGTGGACAGCAGCACGGGCAAGGTCGTCAGCGGCCCGAACATCCAGGCTCGCGGCTCCGGCATCGAGGACTCGGCCTTCGGGTCGGTCATGGTGAAGATCGAGGAAGCCATCGCCCGCGCCGCCGCCGACGGCGTCGCGGAGCCGCACCAGATCCAGCAGCTCATCCGCCGGACCATGGGCAAGTGGGTCTCGGACGGCTACCGCCGCCGGCCGATGATCCTCCCGGTCGTCGTCGAGGTCTGAGCCTCGCCGTAGCGCCATCACTGGAGCGGGGCAACCGGATTTGCATCCGGGGCCCCGCTCCAGTACGTTTACGTCTCCACCTCGCACAACACCCCGGGCACACACGTGTGTCCGTACGTGTCATGCGCGAGCGGGTGGGATTCGAGACCGGGGAAACCTGATAAAGTCTGATCCGCCCGAAAGGGAAAGGCCCTCCAACGGCCACCGAATTCAATTCCACTCCGGAAACGGGGCGGAAAGGATCTGGTAAGGTTGGAACCGCCGGAAAGGGAAAGCGCGAAAGCGAAGAACCCGGAAAGCAAGCGGAACTGACTCTGATAGAGTCGGAAACGCAAGAACGAAAGCCCGGAGGAAAGCCCGAGAGGGTGAGTACAAAGGAAGCGTCCGTTCCTTGAGAACTCAACAGCGTGCCAAAAATCAACGCCAGAAGTTGATACCCCGTCCACTTCGGTGGATGAGGTTCCTTTGAAAAAGACCTGTGAGGTCGCCTTCGGGTGATGCCTGCAGGCAATTACACAGCGAGGACGCAGTGGTCAGTCGGTCATATTCCGACATGATTGGCCCGCTCTACGTGTGTGTGCACCGGATTACCGGTAAACATTCATGGAGAGTTTGATCCTGGCTCAGGACGAACGCTGGCGGCGTGCTTAACACAT
>NZ_JBIASZ010000023.1:0-140884 GCF_042891345.1 Streptomyces sp. NPDC001903 | reverse complement strand
CTCGAAGACCCATGTGTAACCAACGTCCGGCAGTTTCATATCTAGGCCGTGTCTTTCGGATCATGCCGGGCCCGCGGCGCCTGGCACCGCGGGCTGACCCGGCCTGATCCGAAAGACACGGCCTAGTTCCGCCGCCGCGACGACCCCGGCCGGTGAACTTCCCGGCGGTGGCGGGCCGTTACATTTGTCGTGCTCATCCGCAGGCCGCGCACGACGGTCCCGAACCACCAGGAGGCACGGTGGGCACAGCCCTGATCGCGCTGGCCGCCGCGAGCGTCGGCGTGATCGGCACGCTCCTCGCGCCCGTCCTGTCCCAGCGCCTGACGGCCCGTGCCCAGGCGGAGCAGTTCGAGCGCCAGCAGCGGACGGACGACGCCCAGCGGCTCCACCAGCGGCGGCTCGCCGATGAGGACCGTCGGCGCGACTGCTACGTGGCGGCCAACGCCGCGTACCGCCGCTACCGGATCGAGCTGATGAACTACCTGTGGCTGGTGCACAAGGGAGAGGTCGCACCGGAAGGGCGGCAGGCGATGGAGGCCGCGCGCCATGCGCACCACGCCGCCTTCGCCGAGGCGCAGATGATCGCCTCCACCACGGTGATGGACGAACTGGACACCATGACCACGGCACTGTCCGAGCTGTACGGCATGACGATGCGACTGGAGGAGGGCCGCCCGGTGCCGGGAGGCTCGTTCCAGGAGATACACGACGAGCTTCAGGATCTCTGGAACCGCGGGCAGGAGCTCCGCGCCGTGATGCGCACGGACCTGGGTGTGGACGACGGACCGGCAGCCCGGCCCGCGACTCGTCCTTGAGTGCGGGCCGGGCTGCCGGACGGGTGTGCCGTCAGATCCCGAAGGGGGCCGCGTAGCGCACGGTGCCGCTCGGGAGCGGGTGGGCCTCGTCGAGCGTGAGGGCCATGACGGCCTCGTCCGGGACCTCGATGCTCAGGCGGATGCCGTGGGCCGAAGCGCGGGTGAAGCCGAACCGCGGGTAGTACGCCGGGTGCCCGAGCACGGCGACGTAGCGCTCGCCCATGTCCTGCGCGGCCCGCAGGGCGGCGCGGATGGCGGCGGAGCCCGCGCCGGTCTTCTGGTGCTCGGGCAGCACGGCGACGGGACCCAGGCACAGGGCCGGGGTGTCGCCGATGTGGCTGCGGGTGAGCAGCGCATGGCCGACGAGCGTGCCGTCACCGTCCACGGAGACGATGGACAGGCCCTCGATCCAGGAGGAGTCGGCGCGCAGGGCGTCGACGAGGTCGGCCTCGAGCGGAGTCTCGAAGGCGGCGAGGTTGACGGCGCGGATGGCCGGGATGTCCGCGCGGGTCTCGGCGCGGGTGATCCAGTCGTGGTGGGTGCGCATGAGGGATGGAGATCCGTTTCATGGTCGGTTCGTACGGGGGCGTCCTCGCGAGCTCACGTCCTCGGCGAGGCGGGGGGGGTCGACCGGGTCAGACCGTCGCCCGGGACGTGAGGGCGGTCCGGGCGCTGCGCTGCGCAGTGGCCTCGTACGCGGTCATCAGCCCCACCTCCCTTTCATTTCACATCCACTCATGCACGCATAAACGCATGCACGAACCCCACGAACCTGTCGGTCGAGGCAGGATTCGCTGCCCTCGACGTCCTGCATCAGGATGCAGGCGCCACGGCGGGAGAGCCTGTCACGGGATCACCCGGGTTTCAACCGATTTCCGCTGTCAGTGGTTCTGCGTCATGTGGGCGAGGACCTGGGCGGCGCTGTCGGGGGCGAAGGCGCCGGCGATTCCCTCCGCGGCGCCTTCGGCGGCCGCTGCCGAGCGGGGCAGCATGAGGGCCTCGTACGCGCGGACGGCGTCGTCGGTCGTGGTGGTGCCGTCGATGAGGGCGCGGGCGAGGTCGGCGCCGTCGAGCATGGCGAGGTTGGCGCCCATTCCGGAGAACGGCGACATGAGGTGGGCGGCGTCGCCGAGGAGGGTGAGGCCGGGGGTGTGCTGCCAGGTGTGCGGGACGGGCAGGGCGTACAGGGGGCGGTTGGTGTAGCCGGTGTCGGAGTCGGTGATGAAGCGGAGCAGGTTGGCGCCCCAGCCGGTGAACTCCTTCAGCAGCGCGTCGCGTACGGCGCCTTCGTCGGCCAGGTCGAGGCCGGCGCTCCGGTGCCAGTCCTCGTCGGTGCGCATGCCGACGTACACCCGTATGTGGTGGTGGCTGTTGCGCTGGGCGATGAAGCCCCGGTTGTCGTCGAGCGCCATCAGGGTGCCCTCGCCGGTGAGCGCGGCCAGTGCGGGGTGGCGGGTGTCGGCGTCGTCGAGGCCGGTTTCGACGAAGGTGACGCCGGTGTAGACGGGCGTCGCGTCGGAAAGCCGCCTGCGGACCTTCGACCAGGCTCCGTCGGCGCCGACGACGAGGTCGGCCTCGACGGTGGCGCCGTCGGCGAAGTGCAGGCGGTGCACGCCTTCGGTGAGCGGTTCGACGTGCGTGAGCTTGTGGCCCCAGCGCACGGTGCCGGGCTCGAGCGAGTCCAGCAGCAGGCCGCGCAGCCGGCCCCGGTCGATTTCCGGGTTGCCGTCGCGGGCTTCGGCCCCGGCGCCGGACTCGGGCGGGACGGCGTCGAACAGGACCCGTCCGTCGCGGCCGGCCAGGCGCATCTGCTGCCCCTCGGGGCGGGCCCACGCCAGGAACTCGTCGAGCAGTCCGGCTTCCCGCAGCGCCTCCTGGCCCGAATCGGGGTGCATGTCGAGGGTGCCGCCCTGGTCGCGGGCGGAGCGGGAGGCGTCCTGGTCGTGGACGGTGGCGGCGATGCCGTGTCGCTGCAGGACGCGGGCGCAGGTCAGGCCGCCGGGACCGGCGCCGATGATCGCGATGCGGGGTGGGGTGGTGGCGTTCATGACCCCAGAAGAGCACATCGACTACAAAAGTGCAACGACTACACTTTTCAATCCGTGGCGCTTACGTCGCCGCCAACGCGCCATAGCGCCCCGTTGACCAGCAGCTTCTCTTGATCAAGTCGCCCGTCCGGGCGAGGCGCCGCTAGCATCGGATCGGTTCGAGCCACGCGGGGGAGTCCGTTCCAGACGGGAGTCCGACCTGATGGCCACACCACGTCGCATCGCTCGCATCCTCGCCTCCGGCGCCCTCTCGACGGCCCTGCTGACCGGCGGCGGCCTCGCCACCGCGACCGCGGCCACGACCGCCGCCGTCCCCGCCGCCACGGCGAAGGCGACCCCCTCGCCCGCCGCCGGGGAGATCACCCTCAAGGCCACGCCGACCGAGGTGAAGGCCGGCGAGAAGGTCACGTTCACCGGCCGGACCAAGGGCCTGCCGATCGGCACGAAGGTGGTCCTGCAGCACAAGAACGGCTCCAAGTGGACCACCCTCCACGCCAACACTCTGATCAAGCAGGGCTCCAGCTTCTCCTTCGACAACACCTTCAAGGACAAGGGCAAGGAAGAGCTGCGCGTGAAGGCCGGCGACTGGACCTCGCCCTCCACGACCGTCACCGTCAGCTGACCCCGTACCGCCCGCGGCCGTACGCGGTACGCGGGCAGGGCCCCGAGCCGTCCCAGGCCGCCGCTTCCTCGCGCTCCCCCATATGGCGCAAGGGTCGTTGAGCAGCACCGACCATGATCAATAGCCTGCCCTCCGGCGCGTGACATCGCGTCTGTCGGAGGGAAGGCGAACGATCCCCAGTGAAGCTCCCGATGTTGAAGCGCGCGGCCTGGCCGGCCGCGGCGACCGCGCTGCTCACGCTGTTCGGCACCACCCCGGCCGGTGCGGCCGACGACGCGTGGCAGAAGGTGGGCGGCGACACCAGCAGCGGCGTGAGCGGCGTCGCGTTCGAAAGCCGCAGCACGGACGGAGGCGAGGTGCGCGCCCTCGTCGTCCACGACAACAAGCGGACCGGGCACAAGCGCCTGTCCCGGATCACGCACCGGAAGGGCTCCGACGACATCTCCCCGATCACCTGGGACGGGCCGGAGCCCTCCGACCTGGAGGCCATCGAGGCCATCCCCCGGATGCCCGCCGAGTACCTGGCACTGGCCAGTCGCGGCATCGTCTACCGTCTGAAGGTCGTCGACGGCACGGCCACGGTCGTCGACTACGCGCCGCTGCCGGCGATCGGGGAGGGCGACGACTTCGAGAGCTTCGCGCTCGTGGCCCAGAACGGAAGCCTCGCCGCCCTGTGGGCCGACCGCGGAGCGGGTGCGAACCGCCCCGCCACGCTCTACGCGGCGCCGCTCTCGTTCGCGTCCTGGGGGCAGCCGCAGTTCGGCAGCGTGATCCGTCGTTCCTACCGGGCGGCGCATCCGGCCGACGGGGCCGCGCGGCACATCTCCGACATCTCGGTGACCGACTCCGGGCGGATCATCGTGAGTTCGGCGGCGGACGCGGGCGACGACGGCCCGTTCGACTCGGCGGTGAGCGAGGCGGGCCGCGTGACCGTGTCGCCGGCCGGCCGGGTGCGGGTCACGCTCGCGGCGTCCCCGACGGTGCTCGGGACCTTCCCCCGGTACAAGATCGAGGGGGTGGAGTGCCTGCCGGGATCCCCCGACGCCCTCCTCGGCACCGACGACGAGAACCTCGGCGGGTACGTACGGGCCATGCCGTTCTGCGGGGCCTGAACCACCGGTCGGCGACCTGAAGCGCGGCGGGCCCGGGCCACGGGCACGGCCCGCCGCGCGACCGGGGTGGCCCGGGCCTACGCTGGTGATGTTGTCTGCGTCCTCGGGCGACAGGAGAGCGTGCCGTGAAGCCAACCCACGTCCGGCTGCGCCGGGCCTGCGCCGCTGCCGCCGCCGCGGGCGTGCTCATCGGACCGGCGGCCGCGGGCTCCGCCGCCCACGGGGCGCCGACCGCCCGGCCGCCGTCCGCCACCGCCACCGCCCCCTCCCCCGGCACCGACGCGGAGTTCCCGCAGCTCACGCCCGCCGTCGCGGCGCGACTGGACGCGGCGGTGCGCCAGGTCATGCGCGAGACGCAGGTGCCGGGCGTCACCGTGGGGCTGTGGGCCCCCGGCAAGGGGAGTTACGTCAAGAGCTTCGGCGTGGCCGACAAGGCGACGCGCGCACCGATGACGACCGACCTCCACGTACGCATCGGCAGCGAGACCAAGACGTTCACCGTCACCGCCCTCCTCCAACTGGTGGACGAGAAGAAGATCGGCCTCGACGACCCCATCGGCATGTACGTCAAGGGTGTTCCCGACGGGGACCGCATCACACTGCGCCAACTGGCCGGGATGCGCAGCGGGCTCTTCAACTACAGCCTGGACGCGGACTTCATCAAGAAGCTCCAGGCCGACCCCGAACAGACCTTCACCCCCGGCCAGTTGCTCGCCTACTCCTTCGAGCACCCCGTGCAGTTCCCGCCCGGCGCCCGGTTCGACTACTCCAACACCAACCTGATCCTGCTCGGCCTGGTGGTGGAGAAGGTGACGGGCCGGCCGCTCCACGAGGTCATCACGCGGAAGGTGCTCGCCCCGGCCGGGCTGCGCCACACGGTCTTCCCCACGAGCGCGGCCCTCCCGGAGCCGTACGCGCACGGCTATACCGACCAGACGGCCTCGGGAAAGATCGAGGACTCCACGCACTGGAACCCTTCCTGGGCCTGGGCCGCCGGTGAGATGGTCTCCGACCTGCAGGACCTGCGCAGTTGGACCCGCACCCTCGCCACCGGCACGCTGCTGACGCCCGCGACCCAGGCCCAGCGCCTGAAGACCACCCCGATGGACATTCCGGGCGACGGCTACGGCCTGGGCATCTTCAACGTCCAGGGCTGGATCGGCCACAACGGATCGATACCCGGGTACGAGGTCCTGCCCGTCTACCTGCCGCAGGCCCGGGCGACCATGGTCATCCTCCTCAACACCGATGACCAGTACAAGGGCCAGGAGCCCAGCACGCTCTTCGGCCAGGCGGTCACCTCCATCGTGACCCCCGACCACGTGTACCCGGGCCACAAGAAGCCGCCCGCCCCCAAGAGCGGCTGACCGAGCCGGCATCCATCATGACCTGAATCACAACGGCGGGCTGTCACGTCCGAGCCGTTCCGGGTGTCTCGATGGGCATGGCCGACGACGATCCCTTCAGCGAGCACCGCCCGCTGCTGTTCACCATCGCCCACGAGATGCTCGGCAGCGCCGCCGATGCCGAGGACGTGGTGCAGGAGAGCCACCTGCGGTGGACCGCGGTCGACCCGGCCGCGGTGGAGCATCCGCGCGCCCATCTGGTCCGCACCGTGACCCGGCAGGCGCTCAACCGGCTGCGTACGGTCAAGGCGCGGCGCGAGGAGTACGCCGGCAGCTTGGTCGCCGCGTCGGGCGGGCAAGTGCAGTCGCTGATGGACCTGTTGGCGCCCGGCGTCGTCCAGATCTCCGACGGCGGCGGGAAAGCGGTCGCCGCCCGGCGCCCGATCACCGGCGCCGCCGAGGTCGCCCGGTTCGTCCTCGGCGTGCTCCGTACGACGACCCCCGCGACCCGCGTCGAGTACGCCACCTACAACGGCATGCCCGCGGCGCGGTTCGTCACCGACGGCGCACTGGACTGGCTGGTCGCGTTCGAGATCGACGGCGCACTGATCGCCGGCCTGTACGGCGTGCGCAACCCGGACAAGCTGCACCGTGCCGAGACGGTGCTCCCATTCGACATGCCGTACCGCTGCTCGGCGCGTTCCTCACCCGCCGCCTCGCACGGCCGGTCATCACCCGTACCTTCGCCGCCATCCTCGATGCAGCCGACGCCGCGCCGGCCCGGAACGGCCAACTCCCCCGACCGTCAACGCCCTTGGCGTGTTTCCTATCATCTGTTCGACCCCGGCTGCCCACGGCGGGAACGTGTCGCCGCAGGCGGCCTGGAGCGATCACGATGAAAGGCAACAGGACTTGGGATTCACCGCTAAGCATCGAATACCTGTCATCGCGGCATGTGCCGTGGTGGCCACCGCAGTCGGTCTGCTGTCCCCCGCCGCCTTCGGCACCGAAGGCGGCGGGGCCGCGGTCTCGGCCGACGCCGTCGCCGATCCCTCGGCCACGCCCGAGGAGGCGGCGCCGCAGGGGCAGGCGCCCGACGCCGACGCCGCGGACGGCGATGCCGCCGTCTCCGCCGGCGACCACACGCCGTTCAGCAACGGCGTCATGAGCATCGGCGGAGGCGGCGCGGCCGCGGCCCCCCGGGCGCTCGCGGCCGCCGCCGCTCCCCCGCAGGGCGAGGGATGGAAGCTCGCGGGGGCCACCAAGTGGCTGGCCACGGGCTACACGATCAAGTTCTACGACCAGAAGTCCGCCGACTGGCTGGCCCCGTACGCCAAGGCGACGGCGGCCGACCTCCAGCGCATCACCAACCTCCCCGTCACCGTCGACACCCACCCGGTGGGCTGGGACTACGCCCGCCCGAAGGGCGAGGTGGTCATCGGCGTGCTGCACCGGCCGTGCGTGCCGCCCGCGGCCGAGGGCAGCATGGGCAGCACCGGGTGGAAGGTGGTCCGCGACGGATCCGGAACGGCGAACCTGAGCTGCGGTTTCACCTCCTCCTCCGTGGCGGACACGGTGACCAGCGGCCACGCCTACATCGACGACGAGTTCTTCACCACGGCCGGCAAGCCCACCGCGGCCATGGGTGAGGCCTACATGCGCAACCACGTCAGCCATGAGATCGGGCACGCGCTGGGCATGGCCCACGCGAACCGCAGCATGACCAAGAGCGACTGCGTCAAGGGAACCGACTCGGGCGAGTTCCCCGTCATGTGCACGCCCACGTACGCGTACAAGGACAAGCGGGCCGGCACGTACGTCCAGCAGTTCGACGTGCAGGGGCTCCGCCTCCTCGCGGCCGGCGCCGGTGCGGCGCTGTCCCCGCAGGGCAAGGTGGCCGGTCTCGGCGGCAAGTGCCTCGACGTCAAGGGGGGCAAGGCGGAGAACGGCACCCAGATCCAGCTGTACGCGTGCAACGGCTCCGTCGCGCAGTCCTGGATCCTGGGGAAGGGCGGCACGTTCCGCGCGCTCGGAAAGTGCCTCGACAACTCCCGCAACCTGAGCACCAACGGCAACAAGATCGCGCTCTACGACTGCAACGGCACCGCCGCGCAGAAGTGGTCGGTCAACGCCAAGGGCCAGATCGTGCACACCGCCTCGGGCAAGGTCCTCGATGTCACCGGCGGGGCGACCGCCAACGGCACAGTGGTCCAGCTGTACACGGCGAACACCAACAAGCGGCAGGTCTGGACGACTCCGAAGTAGACCGTCCGCGGTAACGGGGCGGCGGGGGCGCGTACGTCGTACGGCGTACGCGCCCCCGCCGCGCTCAGTTCCAGGGATCGGTGAACGACCGTCCCGGCACCGGCTTGGCGATGAGCGCGATCGGGACGAAGAAGTTGACCTGCCCTATCGCGATCGTCAGGGTCGCGAGCGCCTTCGCGTCGTAGTGCTCGGACACCTCGGCGTACAGCTCGTCCGGGACCCGCTCCCCGCCCGCGGACGGCTGGAGCACCGCCTCCACGAGTGCCAGCGCGGCCCGCTCGGCGCCGCTGAAGTACGGGGCGTCCTGCCAGGACGCCACCGCGGTGATCCGCTCCTCGGACTCCCCGGCCTTGCGCAGCATGCCGGTGTGCAGGACGGTCAGGTAGGTGTTGCCGACGATCTGACCGGCCCTCAGCTGCAACAGGCTGATCGTCGTGCGCGGTACCGAGCGGTTTCCGGTGGCCTTGAAGAGCGCCGCCGACACCTCGGCCAGCTCCGGGACCAGCTCCATGGGGTCCTGCGCCATCCGCGGTCCCACCGGTACGTCCGCCGTGATCGTACGAGTCTGCATCGCCGTCTCCCTCAGGTCTTCCGTGTTGCTGTCACTGACCTGACGGATCGCGGGACGGAAGTGTGACGGGCCCGGGGCGGATTTCCGCAGATTTCTTCCGCGGACCACTTCGGGGGGAGGGAGGTGGGGAAGGGGGAGTACCCACCCCTTGCCACTCTTAACTTATAGCGCACAGGGGGGCTTGCGGCAAGGCCCCCGTCGTACCGCAAAATCGCTCCTCGTAGCCAGAAGCAGCGGAAATAGGAGATGCACGGGGTGCCTGTGTTGACAACGAAGACCACCAGCGCGTTCGACCTCCCCGACCACCTCTCCCCCAAGGCCGACCCCACCCTGATCGCCCGCGACGAACAGCACTTCGCGGCCCTCTCCCACAGCCTGGAGCAGGCGATCGGCGAGCTGTCCGAGCGCCTCGACGAGCTGCGCAAGGCGCCCGGTGGCCTGGGCCGGGAGGCGATGGAACGGGACAGCGAGATCCACCGGCTGACCTCCCGGCTGCGCTCCCTGCGCCGCTTCGGACTCGACCTGTGCCTCGGGCGCATCGTCGGCGCGCAGGACGGCGAGCCCGTCTACATCGGTCGGCTCGGCCTCACCGACGGCGCCGGGCGCCGCCTCCTGATCGACTGGCGCTCCCCCGCCGCCGAGCCGTTCTTCGCCGCGACCCACGCCCGGCCGATGGGGCTGGCGAGCCGCCGCAGGTACCGCTGGACCCGCGGCCGGATCGGCGACTACTGGGACGAGGTGTTCACGGCCGACGGGTTCGAGGGACACGCGGCGCTCGACGACCAGTCCGCCTTCATCGCCAGCCTGGGCAGCACCCGCTCGCCCCGGATGCGCGACGTGCTCGGCACCATCCAGGCCGACCAGGACGCCATCATCCGGGCGGGCTCGCGCGGCGCCCTCGTCGTCGACGGCGGTCCGGGCACGGGCAAGACCGTCGTCGCCCTGCACCGCACCGCCCACCTGCTCTACTCCGACCCGCGCCTCGGGCACCGTCGGGGCGGCGTCCTGTTCGTCGGCCCGCACCAGCCGTACCTGAACTACGTCGCCGACGTCCTGCCCAGCCTCGGCGAGGAGGGCGTGCAGACCTGCACGGTGCGCGACCTGCTCCCCGAGGGAGCCGCGGCACCGCACGAGTCCGACCCCGAGGTGGCGCGTCTGAAGTCCTCGGCGGACATGGTGAAGGCGATCGAGAAGGCCGTCAGGATCTACGAGGAGCCGCCCACCGAGGGGATGACGGTGTCCACCCCCTGGGCGGACCTGTGGCTGAGCGCCGCCGACTGGACCGAGGCCTTCGAAGAGGCGGCCGGCGTCCCGCACAACGAGGCGCGCGAGCCGATCTGGGACGGGCTGCTCACGATCCTGATGGACAAGCTCGACGAGGACGACGAGCACGACGGGGTGTCGCCCGACCGGCTCCGCAGGGCGCTGCTGCACGACGAGGAGCTGGTCACCACCCTCAACCGCGCATGGCCGCTGCTCGAAGCCGGCGACCTCGTCGGAGACCTGTGGTCGGTCCCCGCCTACCTGCGGCTGTGCGCTCCCTGGCTGGGCCGCGAGGAGGTACGGCTGCTGCAGCGCGCGGACGCCCAGGCCTGGACCGTGCCCGACCTGCCGCTCCTCGACGCGGCGCGGCAGCGGCTCGGCGACCCGGAGGCGGCCCGGCGCAAGCACCGGCACGACGCGGCCGTCGCCGCCGAACGCGAGCGCATGGCCGGCGTCATCGACGACATCCTCGCGGCCGCCGACTTCAACTCGGCCGGCGACGACAGCGAGGGAGCGGTGAGGATGCTGCGCGGCCGGGACCTCCAGGACAGTCTGATCGACGAGACCGCACTGCCGAGCGCCGATCCGGACCGGCTCGCCGGCCCGTTCGCGCACATCGTGGTGGACGAGGCCCAGGAACTGACCGACGCGGAGTGGCAGATGCTGCTGCTGCGCTGCCCGTCCCGGAGCTTCACGATCGTCGGGGACCGGGCGCAGGCCAGGAACGGGTTCACGCAGTCGTGGCGGGAGCGGCTGGAAAGGGTCGGGCTCGACCGGGTCGAGGTGGCCTCCCTGAGCGTCAACTACCGTACGCCGGAAGAGGTCATGGCGCAGGCGGAGCCCGTCATCCGGGCCGCCCTCCCCGACGCCAACGTGCCGGTTTCCATCCGCAGCAGCGGCATTCCGGTCGTGTACGGGGCCGTCGCGGAGCTGGACTCCGTCCTCGACACCTGGCTCGCCGAGCACGCCGACGGGATCGCCTGCGTCATCGGCGATCCTTCCTTCCGGGCGACGTCCCGCGTCCGGTCGCTGACCCCGGAGCTGTCGAAGGGGCTGGAGTTCGACCTGGTCGTCCTCGTCGACCCGGAGGCCTTCGGCGAGGGCGTCGAGGGAGCGGTGGACCGCTACGTCGCGATGACCCGGGCGACCCAGCGGCTCGTCGTCCTCAGGAGTTCATGAGGCCCGCGGGCGGCCCTGCCGTCCGGCTGGAGACGGTCACCGGGCGGCCGGGGCGCGCAGCATGAAGACGTCGACCGGGTCCTCGGCCACCACGGTGAAGCCGAGGCGCTCGTACAGCCGCCGGGCGGGGCTGCCCTGCAGGACGTTCAGGCGGACGGGCGCGCCGTCCGCGTCGGTCCGCCGCAGCAGGGAGCGCAGGACGGCCGATCCGAGGCCCCGGCCGTGCAGTGCGGGATCGAGATAGAAGTGCTCCAGCCACCACCCGTCCTCGGCCGGGCGCAGGGTGACGCTGCCCGCGAAGGCTCCGTCGGCCATGACGACCGACGTGTGCCGGGGGGAGAAGGAGTCCCGCAGCCGCTGCCGGACCCGGTGTTCGTCGAACCGTCCCAACCGCTCCAGGTCCGGGCGCATGACGATCGCCCTGAGCTCGACGATCGTCTCGACATCCGACGGCCCGGCGGAACGCAGCGACCATTCCGCGGGACGCGCCGCCTCGACCGGCCGTGTCCCGTCCGTCTTCGCACTCGCGTTCATGGCCCCGAGTATCTCAACCGGCCGCCGGCTCCTTCGGCCGGGTCCTGGTCGGCCGGACGAACGGCAGGTCCCGGTCGGCGACGCGGCCGAGCGGGCCCGCCGCGCGGAGCACGACGTCGAGGACGCGGTCGGGCTCGGCCGCGTAGCAGTGCGCGAACCACGGCATGTTGGCCTCGACGACCGCCCATCCACCGTCCGTGAGCCGGCCGACGTCCACGCACACGGCGCTGGGCAGTGCGTCGGCCGTGGCGTCGAGCACCTCTCGGGCGAAGCCCCGGGCACGGGCGTGCAGCGGTGCGGGATCAGGGTGCCCGTACACGGCGTAGCGGCTGCCGGCGGCGACCTCCCCGTCGAGCACGAACAGCCTGTACTCGGCGGCGAACTCCACCACTTCGCTGACGAGGACCGCCGTCGCGGGGTCGAGGGTGGCCGGCAGTGCGCTGCCCTCCGCGTAGACGGCGGCGGGCAGCGGGTCGAGCTTCGCGGAGGGCGGTTTCACGAAGGCGGGTTCCCGCAGGGAGCGGGCCTCGGCGAGCGTCGTCAGGCGGACGGTGCGCCGCAGGAGGGGTTGCTCCACCGTCGCCAGCCAGTCGTCGGCGGGTTCGAGGAGTCCGAGGCCGAGCCGGCCGGACAGGACGTCGGCGGCGAGCGGGCCTCCGTACCAGTACGTCTCGCGGCCCTCGGCCTGCTTGACGTGGGCGACGACGTCATGGCCGCGCCACACCGCGGCCTGCGCGATGAGTTCCGCCGTGGTGGTGCGGGGCGGGTTCACGAACAGGGCGGGCGCGGCGCGGTCATCCATGCGGCGAGGGTACAAGGGGACGGTGAAGCCCCGCTGTTCGTACGGGCCGGGGTCAGGCCGCGCGCTGGGCGGCGGCGGGGCGCTCCTTCTGCCCGTTCACCACGCCCCGCTCCAGGACGGCCGTCCGCTCGACCACCGTTCCGGGCTTGATCCCGGCTTCCTCCCTGATCTGTACGCCGCGGCTGCCGAGGTAGGCGTACGTCGAGCGGTCGAAGACCAACTCGGTGCGCGCGCCCCGCTGTTCGTCGACACGGGCCAGCGCGATCCCGTCGCGCCCGGCGGCGTCCCGGGAGTGCTGGACGACGACGACGCCCGGGATCCCGGCCGCCGCCCGGTAGAGCGCGGCGGCGATGTGCGGCGGTACGACCTGCTCCCCGATGATCGACCCGATCTCCTCGAAGGCCTCCTGGTCCCGGTCGCGCTGTCCGCTGCCGCCCGCGGCGCGGATCGCCGCCAGCAGGGCGTCGGGGTCGGAGGGCTGCGCCTTGAGCCAGTCGTACGAGAAGTCGAGAGCCCCGCCGGGGATGTCCTGGCCGTTCACGGGCTTGGACAGGGGGGCGTCCTTGTCCAGGGTGATACCGCCGTCGGGCTGCTGGCCGGGCTCGTCGAGCCAACCCTTCGCGCCGTCGGGCGACTTCCACACCTCGCGGGTGTGCAGCGGCTGCACCCAGGTCCTGGACCGGTCGGCGTCCACGTCGACGGAGATCGACTGGAACGAGACCCGGCTCTTGACGTAGACGTACTGGCCCGGCCCAGGGTCCGGCAGCCCGGTCTCGGCGGCGGCCGCGGCGATCCGCCCCACGGTGGAGGCGAGTTGTTCGGCGCTTCCCGCCTCCACGGACACGACGGGCGCCTCGACCGCGGCGGCCGTGCGGCCGAGCGAGCCGGTGCCGGTCGGGCCCTGGACGGTGTTGAGCGCGATCACGCCCGCGAGCGCGGCGGCGGTGACGGGGATGCCGATCAGCAGGAGCCTTCGCAGGGGCCGGCGGGCCGGGGCCCGGTCCTCGGCCGGCTCCGGCGCCGGCGCCGGAGCGGGGACAGGGGCGGTGGCGGTGGCGGCGTGCTGCTGGATCTCGTTCATCAGGTGCTCCTCGAGCAGGCTCTGACGGTCGGGCGGCAGGTCCGGGCTTCCCGGGGGCGGCAGCAGCCGTCCCAGTTCCGCGTGGTCCAGCGACTCGTCGTCTCGCCGCCACTTGTTGCGGATCATCGGGCTTCCTCCTCGTAGGACTGCGACTCTTGTGACCGGGCCGCGGGGGTGCGGCCGCCCTGTACTTGTCCGGAGCGGGAGAGCGGTTCCCCGGATCTCGCCAGTTCCTTCTCGGAGAGCTTGCGCAGCCGGGCACGGGCGCGGGACAGGCGGGACCGGACGGTGCCGACCGGCACGCCGAGTGCGGCGGCGGCCTCGGCGTAGCCGAGTCCGGACCAGACGCACAGGGTGAAGACCTCCCGCTCGCCGCGCCGCAGTGCGCGCAGCGCGCGCTGGGCGGCGGCGAGCTGGTCGGCGTCGGCGAGGCGGGCGACGAGCTCGTCGGCGAAGTCGGGCACGGTGTCCCTGAGCGGCAGTCGGCCGAGCGCGCGCTGGTGCCGCCGGGCGGCGCGCGTGGTGTTGCGCAGTACGTTCACGGCGATGCCCATCAGCCAGGGGCGCGGGCCGTCGCCCTCGTCCCGCAGCTTCTCGCGCAGGCGCCAGGCCTCCAGGAACGTCAGCGAGACCACGTCCTCGGCGAGGGTGCGGTCCCCGGTGGCCCGTACGGCATGCCGGTGCACCAGCTGGGCATGGTCGCGGAAGAGCTCCCGGAACGCCTCCGGGTCCCCGGCTCTTATCCGGGCGTGCATTGAGTAGTCCACGTCGGGTTCTTGTCTGCCGGACCCGGGCGGTTCCCGTGTCCTGTGTCACATCGCGGCGGCGCGTGTCCCTCACGGGCCGGGCGGATACCGTATCCGCGGATCCTCAGCCTCCTCACCGCATGTTCACCGTTGCCGCATGCCACGGCACAACCGAACGTGACACGGTGGATACGCCGTGCAGCCGGCCGGCCGAGCTCGGAGGGGATCCCATGCACTTCGTACGCAGGAAGACGGTTCGATCGCAGACGCCCGCGCGGCGCCGGGCGGCGACGGTGGGAGCGGCTCTCACCGCGGTCTCCGCCATGGCCCTGGTGACCGCGGCGCCGGCGAGCGCCGAGGTCAAGGCCACGTGCGGGAAGTACATCTGCGTGGCCACCGCCTACCAGGGGCGCGACTACGTCCAGGACATCACCGTGACGACCAGGGACGGACTGCCGGGGACCCTGCGGGCCTTCGTCGGCGACTACCGCAACAGCAGGGCCGGCGTGTCGCAGGCCCGGTTCGTGGTCAACCGCGAGATCCGGGCGTACCCGCGGCTGGCCGTCTGCGGTGGCCTGGACCGCAGTGGCAGGGTGATCGAGAACCACTGCGTGCTGATCCCCTGACGGGTGTGGTGCGGGCCCGCCCCGATCACCGTGCTGGGAAGATGTCGGCATGGAACGTGTGACGGGAATCGGCGGGTACTTCATGCGGGCGGCCGATCCGGCGGCCCTGAGCGCCTGGTACCGCGAGTGCCTGGGCCTGGATGCCGACGGGCACGGCCTGTGGCAGCAGGGTGCCGGGCCTACGGTGTTCGCGGCGTTCGAGTCCGGGACCGACTACTTCGGGTCCCGCGCCCAGCAGACCATGCTCAACTTCCGGGTCCGCGATCTGGACGCGATGCTCGCTCAATTGCGCGCCAAGGGCGCCGACGTGGCCGGGGAGACGCAAGCGATGGACGGCGTCGGGCGATTCGGCTGGGTCACCGACCCCGAGGGCAACCGCGTCGAGTTGTGGGAGCCCGCGTAGGTTTCCGCGAGCCCGGTGGATCCGGCGCCGGAGCCGCCCCGCGGCGCCGGCGCGCGGCCCCGGGTGCCCGGCGGCGCGGGCGGGCGCATGCTGGTGGGAGGGGGCGCCGGGGGGGCTGTGGACGGGACGTGTTCATGGGCGTGGCCAAGGCGGGAGCCGGGGCCCGGGACCGACGGCTGTTCTCGGGCCGGGACCGGGCGGTCATCGCCGCCGCCTCGCTGTCGATGCTCCTCGTCCAGATGGACTGGTTCGCCCTCAACCTGATGCTGCCGGTCATCGCCCGGGACTTCTCCACACCGACGACGAATCTCCAGTGGCTGGTCAGCGGCTACATGCTGACGCTGGGCGCGCTGATGATCACGGGCGGCCGGGCGGCCGACGTCCACGGGCGGCGCACCGTCATCGTCTGGGGCCTGGTCGGCTTCGCCGTGGTGTCCGTCGTGTGCGCCGCCGCGCAGAACGAGGTCTGGCTGGTCGTGGCACGGGTGGTCCAGGGGGCCACGGCCGCGATGGTCTTCCCGGTGGCCGTGGCGGTCGTCACCGCCTACTTCCGCGACGACCGGCAGGGCCGCGCGGTGGGTACGGTGCTGGCCTTCAGCGCGATCGGCACGGCGCTCGGGCCGTTCGTGGGCGGCGTGTTCGCCGAGCACGTCAGCTGGCGGGCGGTGTTCCTGCTGAACGTGCCCTTCTGCGCCATCGCGGCCTTCCTGATGCTGCGGTTCGTCACCGACACCCGTGACGAGGAGGCCGGCCACGGCCTGGACCTCCCCGGTGCCGTCACCGTGGCGGGCGGCCTCACCGCCGTCATGATCGCTGTCGACCAGGGCGGCCACTGGGGCTGGGCCTCGGCGGCGACGCTGGGCGCCCTCGCCGCCGGAGTGCTCCTGCTGGTCCTGTTCGTACTGATCGAGCGCCGGACCGCCGAGCCGCTGCTGGACCTGTCGCTGCTGCGCAACGGGCCGTTCGTCACGGTGACGCTGGCCGGCTCGGTGTCCAACATCGTGTACTGCCTGGTGGCGGTCCTCTCCGCGCTCTACCTCCAGCAGGCCCGCGGGCTGACCCCGCTGGACGCCGGGCTGGTCTTCCTCGCACTGTCCGTCGGAGCCGGGGCGGCCAGCTACTGGTCCGGCCACCTCGCCCGGCACCGGCGGCCGGAGGCGCTGATGGCGGGCGGGATGCTGTTGAGCGGCGTCGGCCTCCTGGTGCTGACCTGGACGGAGCCGCTCGCGCTCTACACGGCCGTCTTCGCGGTCGTGGGCTTCGGCATCGGCCTCGGGTGGGCGCTGACGAACGTGGCCACCCAGTCGTACGTGCCGTCGGGCCGCCTCGCCGCCGCCTCGGGACTGGTGCTCACGTCGCTGGTCCTGCTGGGCGCCATGGCCGTGGCGGTCGCGGCGACCGTGCTGGAGGTCCTGAGCGGCTCGGAGCAGGCGGCCGCTTCGGACGGACCGGCCATCGAAAGCGTGCTGCGGGTCGCGGCGCTCCTCTCGCTCGCGGGCGCGGCCGGGCTGCTCCCGCTGATCCGCAGGCAGCGGGCGCCGGATCCCGCCCCGACCGTCAACCTGCCCTCGCTCTGACGCCCCGCCGAACGCCCGTTACAAAACCCTGAACCCATTCGGCGCAGGGACGGCCGAGCGCCCCGTACGGGGGGTGTGGCGCCGGAAGGCCGGTCTCCAGGCCTCCCATGCCCTGCCGGGCGCGCTCCCGCGATCCGCGTCAGCACGCCGTTGACAGATGTCCGATACAAGCAAGAGTCACGGGTATGTCTGCATTGGGCAACACGCCCCGCGTTGGTGTCTTTTGATGCCGGATGGGGACCAGAGTGTGCCTCCTCGGCAGGACGCCGGGAACTGTTCGGAGCCCACCCGCCTTCACGGCCGGGAAGGGCCGTTGTCTGTTGAAGGGGTCGTCTTCATGTCTGCTTCTCTCGCCACCCGCCGGGTCGTCTCCGCGTTCCTGGCCGCAGGCGCCCTGGTCGGCGCCGCCGCCCTGCCGGCGGCCGCCGCCGACAACCACGGGCGCGACCACCGGGGTGCGCAGTCCTCGATCGTCATCGGCGACGTCCAGTACGACAGCCCCGGTCGGAGCGACCGTTCCGCCCGCGCCCTGAACGGGGAGTGGGTCGAGGTGAAGAACACCGGCCGCCACAGCGTCAACCTGCGCGGCTTCACCCTCACCGACCGGCAGGGCAACCGCTACCAGTTCAAGGACTTCCGCCTGGACGGCCGTTCCAGCGTCAAGGTCCACACCGGCCAGGGCCGCGACACCCGCCACGACGTCTACCAGGACCGCAGCCGGCAGGTGTGGGACGAGCGCGACAGCGCGACGCTGCGCGACAACCGCGGCAACGTCCTCGACTCCGACTCGTGGGACGGCCGCCGCCACCACCGCAACGGCTGACCGGGCCGTCCGCCCCTGACGGGGTGAGCGGGTCGACGGCCGCACGGACGAGCGTGTGAGACGTCGGCCCACCACGAGCGGGGGGGGGGGGGGGGGGGGGGGGGGGGGGGGGGGGGGGGGGGGGGGGGGGGGGGGGGGGGGGCGGGGGGGGCGGGGGGGGGGGGGGGGGGGGGGGGGGGCGCCCCCGGCCCCCCCCCCCGCCCGGCGCCCCCCCCCCCCGCCCCCCCCCCCCCCGCCGCTCACCGGTTTCCGGCCCACGGTCCCTGCCGCTCGGCCCGCGGCATCGGACGACCGTGCGCGGCACCACGGCGTCAGAGCGCGGAGGCGGAGGGACTCGCGCCCGGCTTCGGGGCGTTCTGGCCGCGTTGCGGCAGCAGGGCCCTGCAGGTCTCGAAGGCCTGCGCCGACTGCGGGTCGGAGGTGGGGAAGCCCCTCGTGCCCGGCGCGCCCGGGGAAGCCGACGGCAGCACCACGCCGTGGTCCTTGAGGCAGCTGCTGAACGCCTTCAGGGCACTGCCGTCACCGCCGCCGGGGCCGCCTCCGCGCCCGCCCGACTGCGGGCGCAGATCCGCGCAGGCCTGCGACGCCGCGCTGCGCTGCGGGTCTGCCGACGCCCTGCGGCCGGGGCCCCCGGAGGCGCCGTCCCAGCCACCGCCACCGGGCCCTCGCGAGCCGGTCGGGCGCGGCGCCATCGTGACACCGTGCCGGGCCAGGCACTGGCGGTACGCGTCCATCGCCTTGGCGTCCGACGACGGTGACGCGGAGGCAGAGGCGGAGGCGGAGCCGCCGGCTGCCGTACGCGCGGCGCCCGCGCCGGAGGAGCAGCCCGCGAGCAGCAGCCCGCAGGCCGCGAGGGCCACGGCGGACAGTGCGGCGGTCGGCCGGGGCGGGGTCCAGGGCATGTCCGTCGTCTCCTCGGGGCGTCGGGCCGCCGACGGCATGGGCGCGTCGGCGACCGCGACTGAACCGCACGCAGATGGGGGCGTCCGGGGGATCGGCTGGGAGTTTCCTGAGCGCGCACGGGCCCCCTGGCCCCTGGCACGGGCCGAGCCCGCACGGTACGCGCCGTATCGGACACTATGCCCGCTTCGGCCGGGCCCGGCGTTCCCAGGGAACTCCCAGGAAGCTCCCAGAGCCTCCAAAGTGCGGGCGGCCAGGCTCCCGCCCCATGAACGTGCTCCCACGGCGGCGCAGGGCCGCCCTGATCAACTCGGTGCTCGCAGTGGCGGTCCTCGCGGGCGCCGGCGGCGCGTACGCGGCGGTGGCCGGCGGCGAGGACGGGCCGGCGCGCGGCGGCGCGCGGACCGTCGCGGTCACCAAGGGCACCGTCCTCGCGACGGTGTCCGGCTCGGGGTCACTGAGCTCGCCGAGCGATGCCGGCGTGAACTTCACCACCGGCGGGCGGCTCACCGAGGTCGGCGTCACACCGGGAGACAAGGTCGCCAAGGGACAGCTGCTCGGGAAGGTCGACGCGACCGCCGCGACGGAGACGCTCACCCAGGCCCGGGCCGCACTGACCGCGGCCCAGGCCAACGTCACCAAGGCCGAGGCCGGGCAGGTGGGTACGGCGTCGAGCGGCGGCTCCCCGTCGTCGCGGGGCGGTTCCGCGCCGACCCCGGCGCCGACCGTGGACGCGGCGCAGGTGGCGCAGGCCCGCTCCCAGCTCACCCAGGCGCAGAACGCCGTGGACGCCGCACAGCGCGCCCTCGACGGGACCACGTTGAAGGCGCCGGCCGCCGGGACGGTCGCGTCCGTGTCGGCGAAGGTGGGCGACACGGTCTCCGGTACGAACGGCAACGGCGGTACGGGTGGCGGCAACGGCGGCGGTTCGGGGGCCGGCTCCTCCTCCGGCGCCGCCTCCTCGACCGCCCTCTCCGGGTTCGTGGTCCTCACCAACCCGTCCGGCATGCAGGTGACGGCGAACTTCTCGGAGGCCGACGCCCTCAGGCTGAAGCCGGGCCAGCCGGCCACCGTCACGCTCAACGCGATGTCGGGCAAGGTCCTGGGCGCCCAGGTGCTGTCGGTCAGCTCCCTGCCCACCGGCAGCGGCTCGTCCTCCGGCGGCGGCAACTCGGGCGGCGGGAGCGCCGTGCAGTACGCGGCGGTCCTCACCGTCACGAGCCCCACCGACGACCTGCGCAGCGGGCTCAGCGCCTCCCTCCAGGTCGTCGTCGGCGAGGCGTCCGGAGCCCTCTCGGTTCCGACCGCCGCCGTGTCGGGAACGGGTGCGAACCGTACCGTCACCGTCGTCAAGGCGGACGGCACCACGGTACGGACGCCGGTCACCGTCGGCCTCGAAGGCGACGGCACCGACCAGATCCTCAGCGGGCTCACCGAGGGGGAGCAGGTGCAGCTGACCGCGGTCTCCTCCACCGGCAACGGAGGCTTCCCGGGCGGCGCCTTCCCCGGTGGCGCCGGATCGGGCGCGGCCCGCAACCGCGGGACGGGCGGGGCCGCCGGGGGCGGCTTCCGCACCGGCGGGGGCGGGGGTGGCCGCGGATGACACCGCCGCTGTGGCCGCGCCGGGCACCGTCCGGGCGCGCCACGCCCCTCGGGGGGCCGACGGCCGAGGTACCGGGTCGGCCCCGGACACCGCCACCGGTGATCGAGGTGCGCGCGCTGTTCAAGACGTACGGGCAGGGCGACGCCGCCGTACGCGCGCTCGGCGGGCCGCCCGATCCCGCCACGGGCCGCCGGCCCGGTGTCGAACTCCTGGTGGAGCAGGGCGACTTCGTCGCCGTCATGGGCAGCTCGGGCTCGGGCAAGTCGACCCTGATGAACATCCTCGGCTGCCTGGACGTCCCCACCTCGGGCCGCTACCTCCTCGACGGGATCGATGTGGGCGGCCTGGACGAGCACCAGCTCTCGCTGGTCCGCAACCGCAAGATCGGCTTCGTCTTCCAGTCCTTCAACCTGGTGCCCCGTACGAGCGCCGTCGCCCAGGTGGAACTGCCGCTGGCGTACGCCGGGGTGAAGGCCGCCGAGCGGCGCCGGCGCGCGGTGGCCGCACTCACCCTGGTCGGCCTCGCCGAGCGCCTGGACCACCGGCCGAACGAACTCTCGGGCGGCCAGCAGCAGCGCGTGGCCGTGGCCCGCGCCCTCGTCACCGCGCCGGCGATGCTGCTCGCCGACGAACCGACCGGAAATCTCGACAGCCACAGCACCGAGGAGGTCCTGGCCCTCGTGGACCGGCTCAACGCGTCCGGCCGTACCGTCGTCCTGATCACCCACGAGGACGAGGTGGCCCGCCACGCCAAGCGGGTGCTGCGCCTCGTGGACGGGCAGATCGTCGAGGACGTCCGGCAGGCGCCCGTCGGCGGTCCCCCGCCCGCGATGCGCGAGCCCGTGCGCACCATGGCCGGAGGCGTGCGGTGAACCCGTTCCAGACGCTGCGCTTCGCCTTCGGCGGCCTCGCGGCGAACAAGGTGCGCTCGGCACTGACGATGCTGGGCGTGCTGATCGGCGTCGCGGCGGTGATCCTGCTCCTGGCCGTGGGCAACGGCTCCTCGCAGGCGGTGAAGGACTCCATCGAGAAGCTCGGCACCAACGCCCTGACCGTCTCTTCCGGCAGCGGATCCGGCGGCTCGCGCTCCGGCTCCGCGAGCGCCGCGAAACCGCTGACCGTCGAGGACGCGCGGGCGCTCGCCGACCCCTCGGCGGCCCCGCACATCGAATCGGTCGCACCCGAGGTCACCACCTCGCAGACCGCCCTCCACGAAGGAACCTCGCACACGGTGGGCCAGGTCGTCGGCACGTACCCGGCGTACTTCAAGGCTTCCAACAGCAGGGTGTCCAAGGGCGACTACTTCAGCGGCGACGACGTACTGGCGTCCCGCAAGGTCGCCGTCATCGGCTCGACGACCGCCGCGGACCTGTTCGGCACGGCCGACCCCGTCGGCAGGACGATGGTGCTCGGCGGTACGCCGTTCACCGTGGTCGGGGTGCTCGCCGCCAAGGGCGGCACCGGGTTCCAGGATCCGGACGACGTGGTGGTCGCGCCCCTGCCCACCGTGCAGAACGCCTTCACCGGCTTCGGCTCGGTCGGTCAGATCCTCGTCGAGGCCAAGTCCGCGGGGGCGACGGCCCAGGCGCAGAGCGAGATCACGACCGTCCTGATGGGGCGGCACGGCATCAAGGATCCGGCCGCCCTCGACTTCCGGGTGTCCAGCCAGGAATCGCTGCTGACCACCCAGGCGGCGACGAACAAGACCTTCACCGTGCTGCTGGGCGCGGTCGCCGCGATCTCCCTGCTGGTCGGAGGCATCGGGATCACCAACATCATGCTGGTCACGGTGACGGAGCGGACCCGTGAGATCGGCATCCGCAAGGCGATCGGGGCGCCCCGGGGTGTCATCCTCGGCCAGTTCCTCGCCGAGTCGACCCTGCTCTCGCTGATCGGCGGGGGCCTGGGCGTCGCGGCCGGGCTGATCGGCTCGCACTTCACCATCGTCGGCATCAAGCCGGTCGTCATACCGGAGTCGGTCGTCGGCGCCTTCGCCATCGCCGTGGTGATCGGGCTGTTCTTCGGCGGATACCCGGCCAACCGGGCCGCGAGCCTGCGGCCCATCGAAGCACTGCGGCACGAGTGAGCCGGCACACGCGGGAAGAGGGAGAAGCAGACATGGCACGACGCCGCACCGAACCGGAGAAGCGGCCCGAGGCGGAAGACGACCGGTACGCGCCATTCGCCGCCGGCGATCCCGAGGGGATCCTCGCCGAGCCCCCGGACACCCGGGACATCTCGGCGGAGCTCGCCGCACCGCCCCGGCCGCGGCTGCCCTGGCTGACGCTGGTGCTCTCGGGCGGCGTGGTGGCCGGGCTCGCGTTCACCGGGGGCGTCCTGGTCGAGAAGGGCCACCTCCGGGGCTCGTCCGGGGCCGGGTCCGCGGGCCGGAACTCCGCGGCCGGGGCGGGCGGACAAGGACGTACGGGCGGGGCCGGGAGCGGGCAGAACGGCGGGCGGCAGGGCTTCGGCGGGGCGACGGGCGGCCCAGGCGCCGGGGGCGGAGTGACCACCGGTACGGTGAAGCTCGTCGACGGCACCACCCTCTACGTCACCGACGCCCAGGGCAACGTCGTCAAGGTCACCACCGACACCCGTACCCGGATCACCCAGGCCGAGAGCGGCAAGGTGTCCGACCTCCAGCCCGGTCAGAGCGTCACCGTGCGCGGCAGCCGGACCCCTGCCGGCGACCTCGCGGCGACGACCGTCGCCCAGGGCGACGGGGGCGGATTCGCAGGCGGAGGCGGTGGCCGGGGCTGAGCGCGAGAGGGAGGGAACCCCCTTTGGACAGGGAGACGGCGACGCCCGAGGCGCGCCTGCTCGTCGTCGACGACGAGCCGAACATCCGGGAGCTGCTGTCCGCCTCGCTGCGGTTCGTCGGATTCCGGGTCACCTCGGCGGGGAACGGCGCCGACGCGCTGGCGGCCATCGCCAAGGAGCGGCCCGACCTGGTGCTGCTCGACGTGATGCTGCCCGACATCAGCGGGTTCGCCGTCGTACGCCGGCTGCGCGAGGCGGTCGGCAGCGGATCCGGGGCGGACCACCTGCCGGTGCTCTTCCTCACCGCGAAGGACGGCGTCGACGACAAGATCAGCGGACTCACGGCCGGCGGCGACGACTACGTCACCAAGCCGTTCAGCCTGGAGGAGCTGATCGCCCGGATCCGCGCCATCCTGCGCCGCACCGGCGCGCCGACGGGCGAGGGCCGCCTGGTCGCGGGCGACCTCGAGCTGGACCCGGTGGGCCACCAGGTGCTGCGCGGCGGCCGGCCCGTCTCCCTCTCCCCCACCGAGTTCAAACTGCTCGCGTACCTGATGACCCACGCCGACCGGGTCGTCTCCAAGGCGCAGATCCTGGAGCACGTGTGGGCGTACGACTTCGGCGGCGACCACAGCATCGTCGAGTCGTACATCTCGTACGTGCGCCGCAAGGTGGACTCGGGTGCGGACGGCGCCGTCAAGCTCATCCACACCGTGCGCGGCATCGGGTACGTCCTGCGCCGCCCGCAGGGCTGACATGGCGAAGCCCCGACCGGCGAACCTCTCGCTGCGCGCGCGGCTCGTGCTGCTCTCGATCGTCCTGGTCGCGCTCGGACTGGCCGTCAGCGACACCGTCGTCCTCGGCTCGGTGCGCGCGCAGTTGGTGGGGCGGGTGGACCGGCAGCTCGAACGGTACGGGGACTCCGTCGCGTACCGGGTCCGGGCCGAGGGCACCCCGCAGCCGCACCCGGGCCGGCCGGGCGGCGGGCCGGGGCGGGCCTGGCTGCCGAGCCAGTACGTGGTGGCGTTCGCCGATGCCGACGGCAGGGTGACCGACCAGTTCCGGGAGCCGGTGGCGGCGGGGGACCCGCGCCCGCTGTGGCCGGCGATGGACGGGGCGCGGCTGCGGGACAGGCTCGGGCGGGCGTTCGAGGTCCCGAGCGACCACGGCGACGGCACCTGGTGGGTGCTGATCGTGCCCGTCGGCAGCGACGATCCGGCGCTGCCGGCCGGAGTGGTGGTCGCGGCTCCGCTGGACGACGTGTCGTCCACCCTCGACCACCTGGCCACCGCCTTCGAACTCATCGGCGTCGCGGTGTCGCTGCTGCTCGCCGCCGCCGGGTGGTTCGCGGTACGGGCCGGGCTGCGCCCGCTGCGGCGGATCGAGGAGACCGCGGCGGAGATCTCGGCGGGGCGCCCGCTGTCGCACCGGATGCCGGACGCCTCGCCGCGTACCGAGACGGGACGGCTGACCAGCGCGCTCAACGGCATGCTCGCGCAGATCGAGTCGGCTTTCGCGGTCCGGGCCGCGTCGGAGGAGCAGATGCGGCGCTTCGTCGCCGACGCCAGTCACGAACTGCGCACGCCGCTGGCCGGTATCCGGGGCTTCGCGGAGCTGTACCGGATGGGCGCGCTCGCCGACGAGGCGGACGTGAAGCGGACCATGGCCCGGATCGAGAGCGAGGCGGTGCGGCTCAGCGGTCTGGTGGAGGACCTGCTGACCCTGGTCCGCATGGACGAGCAGCGTCCGCTGGAGCTGGCGCCGATGGACCTGCGCACCCTCGCGGTGGACGCCCTGCACGACACCCGGGCGCTGGATTCGGCGCGCGAGGTGGTCCTGACCGGGCCGGGCGGTGTCGGCCTGCCCGGCCCCGCTCCGGTGTTCGGCGACGAGGCGCGGCTGCGCCAGGTGGTCGCCAACCTGGTCGGCAACGCCGTCGCCCACACGCCGGCGGGCTCTGCGGTGCGCATCGGGGTGGGGAGCGCGGGCGAGGGCGCGGTGATCGAGGTGGCCGACGCCGGGCCGGGTCTCACGCCGGAGCAGGCGGCCCGGGTCTTCGAGAGGTTCTACCGGGTGGACGCCTCCCGGAGCCGGCAGGCGGGCGGCGGGGCGGGGCTCGGCCTGGCGATCGCCTCGGCGCTCGTACGGGCCCATGGCGGCGTACTGGAGCTGGAGACCTCGCCGGGCGGCGGAGCGCTGTTCCGCGTCCGCCTGGAGTCCGCCGGCCACTGACCGCGCGGCCGGTCCGCGGCCGGTTCCTTTCCGGTTCGGGCCGCTCGGCCGTGCCCCACTGCGCTTCGGGCTACTTCAGCCCGAGCTCGTCGCACGCGGCCTTGTACCTGTCGGTGCAGATCTCGGCGATGGTGTAGACGCCGTCGTCGACCACGGTCGCCCTGATGTTGCTCTTGGTCACGGCCACGCCGGGGACGAGCACGGAGGGCACGCCCTTGGTGGTCGGACTGTCCACGATCTGGTTGATCAGTCCGTCGATCTTCTCGCCCTGGGCGAGGGCGACGGCCATCTCCGCGGCGGCCGCGGCCTCGGGGGCGTAGCTCTTGTAGACGGTCATGTACTGCTCGCCCGCCACGATCCGCTGTACGCCGGCGAGTTCCGCGTCCTGGCCGGTGACCGGGGGCAGGGGGGAGACCCCGGCGGCCTTGAGGGCGCTGATGATGCCGCCCGCCATGCCGTCGTTGGCGGAGTAGACGCCGGCGACCTTGCCCTTGCCGAGCGCGGAGAGGGCGGCCGCCATGTTGGCGTTGGCGTTCTCCGGCTTCCATTCCTTGGTGTCGTACTCCTTGCCGACGGTCACCTTGCCGTCGAGGACGAAGTGCGCACCGGACTTGAAGCCCTTGGCGTTCGGGTCGGTGACGGAGCCGTTCATCATGACGATCTGGCCGTCCTTGGCCTTGTCGCCGAGCGCCTCCAGCAGGGCCTTGGCCTGGACCTTGCCGACGTCTTCGTTGTCGAAGGAGGTGTAGGCGTCGATCGGTCCCTCGGCGAGACGGTCGTAGGCGATGACCGGAATACCGGCGTCCTTGGCCTTCTTGACCGCGCCGGCGATTGCCTTCGCGTCGACCGCGTCGATGATGAGGACATTCACCTTGCGGGTGATCATCTCGTCGACCTGGGCGTTCTGGGCGGCCGCATCCTGCTTGGCATTGGCGTAGACCACTTGGCCTTTATTACGCGTGAATTTGGCTATTTCCTTCTCGATCAGCGGCTTGTCGAACTTCTCGTAGCGCGCCGTCTGGTCCTCCGGGAGCAGGAGGCCGACCTTGATGGCCTCGCTCTTGGCGGAGCCGCCGGATCCCGCGTCGGCGCCCTCCGTACTGCCGCAGGCGGTGAGCGAGACGGATGCCGCGGCAGCCGTGACGGCAACGACGACCCGACCGAGATGCGTGTTCACGACGTAAACCTCCCTGAGCAGGCCGTGTCCTTTCGGCCGAGGTAGGGGCAGTCAACTCGGCGCCGACACCCCCGTCAAGAAGTGAACTATTAACGAGATGGCAACGTTGCCATCACGCTCCGCTTCGGCGTAATTCGGTGATTAGCCAGCCTTTTCCACACGATTGCCGCCACCGCGAGAGTTCAAGTCATGAAGAGGCTGGAGCCGGCAAAGAGCCGATATTCCGAGGGGCGCCGCGCGCGGGTCCGCGGCGCCCCTCCCGTCGTGAAGGCCCTCAGGCGCCGGCGGGCCGCGCGGCGGGCTCGCGGCGCATCGGCCAGAGCGTCGGGCCGCCGCCCGGGAGTTGGACCTCGCCGAGCACGGTGAAGCCGAAGTGCTCGTAGAAGGGGAGGTTGGCCGGCTTGGAGGATTCCAGGTAGACCGGCAGGCCGGCCGCGTCGGCCCTGGCGAGCCCCGAGCGCAGGAGCGCGGCCCCGTGGCCCTGGCCCTGGGCGGCGGGATCCGCGCCGATCACCGCCAGGTACCAGTGCGGCTCCTGCGGCCCCTCCCCGGCGGCCGCCTCCGCGGCCTGCCGGAACAGCGGAGCCCGGTCGCCCAGGATCCCCGAGAGTTCCCCGATGGTCTCGGCGTCCGGGACGGCCTTGTCCTGCGCGCCCGGCGGAACCCAGAAGGCGGCTGCCGCGCCCGTGTACTCACAGACGCCGTGCTGCACGTACTGCCGGGTGAAGATCGTGCTGAAGTACCGGCCCAGCCCCGCCGCCCGCGCGGCCTCCTCGGGGAAGAACCAGCGCATCATCGGGTCGTCGTCGAAGGCGAGGGCGAGGGTCCGCCCGATCAGTGACGTGTCGTCAATCGTCGCCGTTTTAGGCGTGTTTGTTATCGACATACGGGCCATTCTGCACCCGATGATCTTGAAGGCTCCGACCGGGGTGCCGGGTGGCCGCAGACCCCGGGCCAGGCGGCCGCAGGCGCGGACCTCTTGCGTGATGCGTCCAGCGGACGCAAAATATGCGTCCACTGGACGCATCATCGAGTGAGGCGGGACATGGACCCTATGGCGGACACCCACGGAAACGACGCGACGGACCCGGAGGCAGGCCCTGCCGAGGGTGGGAGCGGGTGGCGCGGCAGCGCCTTCGTCCCCCGTCAGGAGAACCTCGAGCTGCCGCTGCCGCCCGTGTTCACCGACCCCGCCGAGGAGCGCGAGCACCGCAAGCAGCGGCTCGCCGGCGCCTGCCGCGTCTTCGGCCGCCTCGGCTTCTCCGAAGGGGTCGCGGGACACATCACCGTGCGGGACCCGGAGTACACCGACATGTTCTGGGTGAACCCGTTCGGCATGTCCTTCCGGCACGTCCGCGTCAGCGACCTCATCCTCGTCGACCACGAAGGACAGGTCCGCCACGGCAGGCGGCCCGTCAACCGAGCCGGATTCGTGATCCACTCCGCGATCCACGCGGCCCGCCCCGACGTGGTCGCCGCCTGCCACGCCCATGCCGTCCACGGCAAGGCCTTCTCCAGCCTCGGGCGCCCGCTGGACCCGATCACACAGGACGCCTGCGCCGTGTACGAACAGCACACCGTGCACCGGGACGGCGCCGGCGCCGTGGTGGTCGAGGAGGAGGCCGGCCGACGGCTCGCCGCGGGGCTGGGGCCGCACAAGGCCGTCATCCATCAGAACCACGGCATCTTCACGGTCGGCGAATCGGTCGACGAGGCTGCCTGGTGGTTCATCTCCATGGAGCGCAGCGCCCAGGCGCAGCTGCTGGCCGAGGCCGCGGGCACCCCGCACCTGATCGACCCCGAATCCGCCCGGTACACCAGGGACCAGACCGGGTTCCCGCTCGCCGGGTGGTTCTCCTTCCAGCCGCTGTGGGACGAGACCGTCCGCACGGAACCCGACCTCTTCGAGTAGGCTCCCCCGCCCATGACGCTCCCGCACGAAACCGAGCCGGCCTCCGCGAAGGCCGGATCACCCGCCTGGTGGCAGGCCCGCTACGCCGAACGCGACCGGCGCAGGCCGCGCGAGGGCGGGCTCACGCTCGACCGGATCACGGCGGGCGCGCTCGAACTGGCCGACCAGGAGGGCCTGGAGGCGCTCACGATGCGCCGGCTCGGCGAGCGCCTCCAGGTCCGCCACACCTCCCTCTACCGGCACGTCGCGAGCCGGGAGGAGCTCCTCATCGAGACCGTCGACCACATGCTGGGCGAGATCATGCTGCCCGAACTGCGCGGGGACTGGCGGGCCGGGCTGGAGCGGGGGGCGCTGGAGTTCCGCCGGGTCCTCGCGGCGCACCCGGCGGTCGTCCCCCTGCTGACCGCCGGGCAGTTGCTGGGCCCCAACGCCCTGCGGGCCCGTGAGCACGCCCTCGGGCAGCTCCTCGCCCACGGGTGGGGACCGCGGTCGGCCGTCCACGTCTACCTCACGGTCACCCACTTCGTGATCGGCGCCGCCGTGCTCGACTCGGGCGGCGCCGCCCGGACCGCCGGACAGCGCGCCGCGATGACCGAGCTGTTCGGCTCCCTCTCCCCTCTCACCCACCCGTCCGTCCACCGCCACGCCGAGCTGTTCAACTCCCTCGATTCCGATGCCGAGTTCGAGTTCGGCCTGCGGACCCTGCTGTACGGGCTGGACCACCGCCACTCCGAGGAGGCCCGCGCATGAGCGGCGAACGCGCCCTGCCACCGCTGCACCGGTGGACCGAAGGCGGCGGTACGGAGCGGATCGGCGGGCACCGCGTCTTCGTACGCCAGGACGGGCCGCCGCAGGGCCCACCCGTCACCCTCGTCCACGGGTTCCCGACCTCGTCCCACGACTGGGCCGCAGTGGTACCGGTGCTCGCCGCGGCCGGATTGCGGGTGACGACGCTCGACCTGCTCGGTTTCGGGGAGAGCGACAAGCCCCGGCGCCACCGCTATGCGGTGCTCGACCAGGCCTCGCTGGTCGAGGAGGTCTGGCGGCGGTGCGGAATCGGCGCCACGGCCGTGGTCGCGCACGACTACGGGGTGAGCGTCGGTCAGGAGCTGCTGGCCCGCGACCCGGCCCGGATCACCCGCATGGCCTGGCTGAACGGCGGCCTCTACCCCGATCTGCACCGCCCCGTGCCGATCCAGCGCCTGCTGCACGGCCCCCTCGGCCCGCTCGTGGCGCCGTTCACCACCGAGCGCCGCTTCGGGGCGACCCTGCGCACCGTGCTGGGCCGGCCTCTCCATGAAGGGGACCTGCACGACCTGTGGATGTCCGCCTCCCGCGCCGGCGGCCACCGCCTCGCCCCGCGCCTGCTGCGCTACATCGACGAGCGCCGTGTGCACCGTGCCCGGTGGGTCTCGGCGCTGGAGGACTTCGCCGGGCCGACGCTGTTCGTGTGGGGCCCCGCCGACCCGATCAGCGGCGCCCACGTGCTGGCCCGGATCCGGGGTCGCCTGCCGGACGCCCACGTCGTGGAGCTGACGGGCCCGCCGGCCGTCGGGCACTACCCCCAGCTTGAGGACCCGGAGGCGGTGGCGGCGGCCCTGGTCGCGTTCTTGACGCCCTGAAGCGCCCGGCGGAACGAACGGGATTCAGGGCGTGCGGGTCAGGGCCGCCGGGGCTCCGGCCGACTGGGCGCCTTCCGATTCGAGCGTCAGCCGGTCCGCGGACTCCATCTTCAGCACGTAGAGGTTGCCCTGGGGGCAGTCGAACGAGGCCGCCCGATCGGTCGGATGACTGGTCACCGCCGCGAAGACCGCGGTGTCCCCCTTGATCTGCTGGAGTTTGAGGGCCTCCGTGCAGCCCAGATCGCGCCCGGACGAGGCCTCCTTGACGTTGCTGACCTGCTTGCCCACGATCTCGCCCGCGGATCCGGCGTTCAGCGTGACCGTGACCGCGAACCCGCCCGTCCGCGCCCGGGTGATCCCGTCCGCGTCCGGTGTCCCCGGCCCGGTGCCGGACCACGATCCGACCCATGCCTGCGGCAGGGATCCGGCGACCGGCGCCGCGGAGGACGAGGGCGACGACGGCGGGGGCGAGGCGGCGGACCCGCCCCCGTGACCGTCGTCACCGCCCTTCGCCAGCACGATCACGAGCGTGACGGCCGCGGTGAGTACGGCGGCACCGGCGGCCGCCACGAACACCGGGCGCCCCCGGGAGCCCGAGCCGGCCGCGGCCCCGGCCCCCGCGCCGGTCCCGGCCCCGTTCGCCACGGGAACCGGGGCGAACGGCGGTGGCGGGGGAATCGGCGCGGTGCCGGTCCCCGCCGGAGCGACGGCCGGCGGCTGCCCCGCGCCCAGCAGCCGCCGGAGTTCGGCCTCGCGGCGGCCGGCCTCCGCGATCAGGGTCTGCGGCACCGCCGCGCTCCAGTCCCCCTCCTCCGCCGCGCCGAGCCGTGCCCGTACCTCCTCGGCCGTCGGCCGCGCGGCCGGGTCCTTGGCCAGGCACTCCCGTACCAGGGCGAGCAGCGACTGCGGCACCCCCTCCAGCACGGGCTCGTCGTGCACGATCCGGTACAGCAGGGCCGGCAGCGACAGCTCCTCTCCGCCCGTCAGGAACGGACCGCTGCCGGTCGCCGCGTACACGAGGACGGCGGCCAGCGAGAACACGTCGGCGGGCGCCTGGGCCACGGCGCCGGTCGCCTGCTCCGGCGCGAGGAAGCCGGGCGTGCCGATCACCGCACCCGTCTGCGTGTGGCGGGGGTCGCGGACGGCGCGGGCGATGCCGAAGTCGATGAGGTAGGGCCGCTCGGGGCCGAGAAGTACGTTCGCCGGCTTGATGTCGCGGTGCACGACGCCCGCCGCCCGTACGGTCACCAGCGCGGCCGACAGCTCCCGGGCCAGGCACCACACGGCGGGTTCCGGCAGCGGCCCGTACCCGCGCACCCAGTCGCCGAGCGACGGCGCGGCGACGTACTCGGTCGCCAGCCACTGCGGCAGCGCTCCCGGCGGGCTGAAGTCCACCACCGAGACCGTCCACGGGCTGCGTACGCGGTCGTTGGTGCGTATCTCCCGCGCGAACCGTTCGGCGAAGTCCGGCTCCAGGCTCAGCTCCCGGTGCACGGTCTTGAGGGCCAGCGGCCGGCCGGAGGGGGTCCGGGCCAGGAACACCTCGCCCATTCCGCCCTCGCCGAGCCGCGCCAGCAGGCGGTACCCGCCGATCTCCGGCAGGTCACCAGGCCGCAAAGACTCCACGGACTCCCCCGTCCCCCACGAACGTTGCACCGGTCCGCTGCGAACGGACCGTCCAGTGGGCCAACTTATCGGACGGGTGTGCACCGCGAGCGGTGTCCGGTCGGCTCCGCGGCCGCCGGACACCGCTCGCGGCATTCAGGAGATGGTGACGAACCTGGCGACGCTCGGGACGCCTTGGGCGTCGAGGGCGAAGAGCATGTAGTTCCCCGGCAGGACCACACCGGTGTCCGCCGGCACGGACACCGTGTAGGAGCCGGATCCCGTGGCGGTGGAGGCGAGCGGAACCCTCCTCTGGTCGTTGTCCGTGGAGTGGGTCGCGGCCGCGGCCCGCATCAGGACGAACGAGGCCACCGGGGCCTGGGTGCTCACCGTGAGCGAGGTGCCGGGGGCCGCCCTGGAGGGCACTCCCCCGGTGATGACGGGACGGGGCTTGGGGGATCCGTCCGCGTTCAGCAGGTACGGCGGGGTGAAGACGGCGCCGTCCGCGTGGTTGGTCGCGCAGTCGCCGCACAGGCCGCCGCCGCCCGAGAAGATCCGCCCGTCCGGCAGCAGGTTGGCCACGCTGTGGTAGTTGCGCGGGATGGCCATGGTCGCGAGCGGGCTGAAGCGGCCGGTCGCCGGGTCCCACAGCTCGGGGGCGAGCACCGAGGTCGCGTCGCTGAAGGGCACCGGATAGGCCTGTCCGCCGAAGACGGCCACCTTGCCGTCGGGCAGGACCACACTGTTGCCGAAGGCGCGGGCGTGCTCCATGTCCCCGGTACGGGCGGCCCGCACCGTCTGGCCGCCCGAGACGTCCACCGTGTACGCGCGCTGCGTGGCCGGTGTCTTCTCGTACGCGGGCGAGCCGCCGAGGGTCAGCAGTTTGCCGATGTCGTACGCGACGGCGTTGCCGGTCATGGCGTCCTGGCTGTCGGCCCGGGTGCCGGCGGGGGTGATGCCCCCCTGGCCGCCGGTGGAGATCCAGTTCATCTGCCTGCTCGGGCCCAGCTGGAGTACCTTGCCGCCCGAAGTGGCGTACAGCCACATGTGGTTGTCGGCCCGGTAGGGTCCGGCCGGGTCGGCGGTCAGGGCCGGGGCGGCCGGGACTCCGGGGAGCTTTCGCCACGTACGGGTGTCCGGCGACCAGGCCTCGGCGGCCTTGTCGGTGTTCGCGGTCCCGCTCCAGGATCCCCCGAGGACGAAGGCCTCTCCGGTGGAGAGCAGGGTCATGGCCTGGTAGCCGCGGGCGATGTTCATGCTGGCGGTGGCGGACCACGTGTCGGTGGCCGGGTCGTAGATGCTCGCCTTCTCGGCGTTGCTTCCGCCGGTGACGAGTACGCGGCCGTCGGCCAGCATCGCTATGCCGGGACAGAACATGTCGTGGCCGGTGTTGTCGATGCGGCGCTGCGTGACCTTGCCGGTCTTGAGGTCCAGGATCGCGGTCTGGGTGTAGCCGTTGCTGCCGCCGAAGCGGTCGACGGCGTACGCGGACCAGGCGAGCAGCTTGTCGCCGGGGAGGGCGGCGGTGGCCACGGGCACCAGGGGGAAGCCGGTGATCCGGTCCCAGGAGCCGTGGGCGGCCGGGCTGGCCGGTCCGCTCAGGCGTATTTCGCCGGCCGAGGTCCACGGGCCGCGGGCGCCGGCCTCGGTGGTCACGGTCAGCCGTATGTAGCGCGCGGTCTCGGTGCGGACGAAGGTGGCGGTCTTGACGGTGTCGTCGTCGCGCCAGGTGCCCGCGGCGACCGGTGTGCCGAAGGCCGTGCCGTCGGTGCTGGTGGCGATGGTGTAGGCGCCCGCCCGGCCGTTGGCCCAGTCCAGGCGGGGGTGGTAGACGAGCGCGGAGACGGCCGCCGTGCGGTGCATGTCGATGGTGATGCTGTGCGGCAGGGGGGTCGGGGTGCCCGACCACTTGCTGTGCCAGAGGGTGGCGGCGTCGCCGTCGAGGACGTTGGCGGCGCGGCCGTTCTCACCGCTCGTCTCCTCGTCACTTGCCGTGGCCGTCCAGCCGGTGCGGGGCAGGTCGACGGTGGCTGCCGGGGTGCCGGGGTCGCCGAGCAGGTTGATCTCGGCGGCGGAGGTCCAGGGGCCGCGGCCGCCGGCCTCGGTGAGCGCGGTCAGCCGGACGAACCGGGCCCCCTGCGGGGCGAACCCGAGCGTCTTGGCGCTGCCGTCGTCCGCGAGCGTGCCCGTGGCGACGGGGCTCGCCGCCGCCCAGTCCTGTCCGTCCGTACTGACGCTGATGCCGTACTCGCCGACGCGGCCGTTGGCTCCGTCTGCGCGCGGGAGGTAGACGAGCGCGGAGACGACGACGGTGCGGTGCATGTCGATGGTGATGGTGTGGGGCAGGGGGGCGGGGGTGCCGGTCCACTTGCTGTGCCAGATGGTGCCGGTGTTGCCGTCGAGGACGTTGGCGGCGCGGCCGTTCTCACCGCTCGTCTCCTCGTCACCGGCCGTGGCCGTCCAGCCGGTCCGGTCGAGGACCGGGGCCGTGGGCTCCATGGCGCCGGCCGGCGCGACGCCGTGGTGCGGCGACTGCCGCGCGGTCTGCTGGTCGAAGGGAACGGGCGCGGGCCGGGGCGCGGGGGCCCTCCCGGCAGCCGCCGGCCCGCCGACGCCGAGCCAGGGCATCAGACCGATCAGCAGCGAACCGAGGCCGAAGGCCATGAGCAGGTGGGATCGGCGCAAGACGCGTGGGAAGGCGAGGAAGCGTCGCCTGTGCTGCAATCTGACCTCCTGTGGTGAACTGGTGCATACCCCAAGGAACATAGGCCAGTGCGGCGATAACTCACCTGCATTCCAGGCGAGTTGGCGCGAAGCAGCACCCCGCGCGGCCGGGCGCGGACAGGACGCCGGGCGGGGCCGGTCCGGCTGCGGAAGATTTTTCGAAGAGGCACCCATCCAAGGGCGTTGGCGCTCCGAAGTAGCGGCGAGACCCTCTCCGGGGCTCGCTTCACCCCCGTACGATCTGCGGCTCCCTCCTCCCGGGAGCCGCGGAACAGGAGCGAATGTGATTGCCAAGCGCACTGGTCGCCTCGTGGTACTCGCCGCCGGGCCCGCCGCCGTGTTCCTGACCCTCGGGCTTTCCTGCCCGGCTCTCGCCGCGGACGGCGGGAAGGCGTACCAGATCGACCTCGCGCAGCTCAACGACTCCGGTTCCCGGGGTACGGCCATGCTGAGCATCAAGGGCAACCAGCTGACCGTGCAGATCCAGTCCGAGGGCATGGTGCCGGGACAGCCCTCGGCCCAGCACCTGCACGGTTCGACGAAGGGGCACGACTTCCAGTGCCCGGACGCCAGCGACGACACCGACCGCGACGGGGTGCTGAGCAACACCGAGGCCACCGTCGACTACGGCGACATCAACATCTCGCTGACCACGTCCGGCGACACCAAGGCGGCCAGCGGACTCGCCGTGGACCGGATGCCCGTCGCCGACAAGCAGGGCAAGCTCTCGTACAAGCGGACGATCACGGTCGCGCAGGACGTGGTCGACCACATCAAGGACCTGCACATCGTGCAGCACGGCATCGACCGCAACGGCAACGGCACCTACGACGTCCAAGGGGCCGGCAAGAGCGAGCTCGACCCGAAGCTGCCCCAGGAGGCGACGGCCCCGACCAACTGCGGCATGGTCATGGGCGCGTCCGTGGGTTCCCTTCCGGTCGGCGGCGTCGAGACGGGCGGCGGCGCGCCGGAGGGCGCGACGATGCCGGCCGGGGCGGCGCTCGCCGTGTCCGCGGCGGCGGCCGGTGTGGTGCTCCTCGCGCGGCGGCGGACCGCGGCGGCGCGGGTCCGTACGGAGACCGAGGCGGCCGCCGCATGATTCCCATCCGGACGACCTCCCCGCGGACCGTGCGCCGCTCCCTGGGCGCCGCCGCCCTCGCTCTCGGCGCGCTGCTCCTCGCGGGCTGCGCGGGGCAGGACCCGGCGGCCTCCCCCGCCCCCGCGGGCAAGGCCGCCGGAAGCGCTCCCACCACGGCGGCGTCCGCAGGCGGCCACCACGCGACGCCGAAGGCCGGGGCTCCGGCCGAGCCCGTCCTGGCCCGGTCGGAGCCGCAGAAGATCGCCATCCCGTCCCTCGGCCTCTCCAGCACCCTGGAGACCCTGCGCCAGAACGCGGACGGCAGCATGGAGACCCCGAAGAACCCCGGCCTCGCGGGCTGGTACGAGCCGGGCCCGACACCCGGCTCCCAAGGCCCGGCCGTGATCGCCGGCCATGTCACGTGGAACGGCGCGGCAGCCGTGTTCGAGAAGCTGAAGACGATGAAGGCCGGTGACACCATCAAGGTGACCCGGCGGGACGCCAAGACGGCCACGTTCACGGTCGAGCGCGTCGCCGAGTACCCGAAGGCCGACTTCCCCACCCTCGAGGTCTACAAGAACCTCGACTACGCGGGCCTGCGCCTCGTGACCTGCGGCGGCGACTTCGACCCGAAGAAGCACTACTACGACAGCAACGTGGTCGTCTTCGCCCGCATGACGAGCACCGCGTAACGGCCGGGTTCCTCCCGCGCCGAGGCGGTGGCGGCGATCAAGCGCCGGATGGCGGGTGCGGCCGTACGGCCGAGCGGGGTCACCACCCCGGATGGCCCCACCCGCCGCGTCGGCGCACCCTGGAAGCGTGAAGACCGAAGGGCCCGCCACGGCCCGCGGCGGCATCGCGGGATTCCTGGAGAATCCCGTCATCGGCATGGCGCCGTGGATCATCTTCTCGCTCGTGGTCGGGCCGGGCAGGTTCGAGATCGCGGTCGTACTGGCCCTGGCGACGACGATCGTGCTGGTCGGGGCCGGCCGGATCATCAACCGGGGCAGCTCGTGGAAGCTGCTGGAAATCGCCGACCTGGTCTTCTTCACGGTCCTCGCCGTCATCGGGGTCCTCGCGAGCGACGGCACCCGCCGGTGGCTGGAGACGTACGCCGGCGAGGTGTCCAACATCGCCCTCGCCGTGATCGCCTTCGGCTCCATGGCGGTCCGCATGCCCTTCACCCTCCAGTACGCGCGGGAGCGGGTCGATCCGGCGTACTGGCACACGCCCGCCTTCCTGCGGACGAACTACCTCATCACCGGGGTGTGGGGGCTGGCCTTCCTGGTCGCCGCCGTCGCGGGCGCGTACGGCGACCTGGTGCTGCACAACCCGAACAACATCTGGACCGGATGGATCATCCAGATCCTGGCCATCGTGGCCGCGCTGCGCTTCACCGAGTGGTACCCGGACGTCGCACGCGCCCGGGCCCTGCGCGAGGCGGGCCTGCCAGGCCCGGAGCCGCCGCACCTCTCCGGGATGTTCGTCCCCCTGGCCGGACTGCTGGTGCCGATCGGGGTCGCCGTGTTGATCTTCGACAACATGTGGTGGCTGGGCGTGGCGCTGATCGTCGGTGGAGGGATGCTCACGAGGCGCTTGACGGCGCACCACTGATCCGCGGGCGGGCTGCGGGTGACTGCGGCACCGGCCCGGCCGTGCCGCAGAATCAGCAGGCCGGAACAGGAACTTGTGGGAGTGGGAGTCACGCATGCGCGTGTTGTTGATGGCGTACGGGTCGCGCGGGGACGTCGAGCCGATGGTGGGGCTGGCGGCGCAGTTGCGGGCGCGCGGCGCGCAGGTCGCGGTGTGTGCGCCGCCGGACTTCGCCGAGCTGCTCGGCCAAGTGGGCATACCGCTGGCGCCGATCGGGCCGCCGGTGCGCCCGGTCGTGCAGGGAGCGGTGACCGGGACGGCGCCGATGCCCGCGCAGGGGCTGCCCCAGCGCGCCGCCGCGATGGTCGCCACGACGTACGAGGCGGTCGCGGCGGCGGCCGACGGATGCGACGCGATCGTGGCGACCGGCCTGTTCCCGGCCGCGGCCGGGGCCCGGTCGGTGGCCGAGAAGCTGGGCATCCCCTACGCGTTCGTGGCCTACTTCCCCAGCTACCTGCCGTCCCCGCACCATCCGCCGTTCGCTCGGCCGGGCCGGCCCTTCCCGCCGGAGGTGACCGACAACCGGGCGCTGTGGGACCTCGACATCGAGAACATGAACGTGCTGTTCGGGACCGGGCTCAACGCCCACCGGGAGTCGGTCGGCCTGCCCCCGGTGGACGACTTCCGCAACTACGTCCTCACCGACCGGCCGTTGCTCGCTTCGGACCCGGTCCTGAGCCCGTGGCCGGAGCCGGCCGACCTCGACGTCGTACAGACGGGGGCGTGGTTCCGCCCCGACGAGAGCACGCTCCCGGCCGAGTTGGAGGCCTTCCTCGACGCCGGCGCACCGCCGGTGTACGTGGGCTTCGGCAGCATTCCGATGCGCGACGCCGAGGACGTCGCCCGGGCGGCCGTCGAGGCGGTCCGCGCGCAGGGCCGCCGCGTCCTCCTCTCCGGCGGCTGGGCCGATCTGGCCCTGACCGACGACCGGGACGACTGCTTCGCCGTCGGCGAGGTCAACCACCACGCGCTGTTCCCCCGGGTGGCCGCCGTCGTCCACCACGGCGGTGCGGGTACGACGACGACGGCCGCCCGGGCCGGTGTGCCGCAGGTGGTGGTGGCCCAGATGGCGGACCAGCCGTACTGGGCCGGCCGCGTGGCCGACCTGGGCATCGGCGCGGCGCACGACGGCCCGACGCCGACCTTCGAGTCGCTGTCGGCCGCGCTGAAGGCCGCCCTGGCCCCCGAGACCCGTGCCCGGGCGAGCGCCGTGGCCGGCGAGATCCGCACCGACGGGGCGGAGGTCGCCGCGCGGCTGCTGCTGCGTCAGACGTAGGCGATCAGCGCGTACCGCTCGTCGTCGACCGGGCCGCCCCACAACTCGGCGTCTGCGCCCAGTGGTTCCACGTGCATCCGGGCCACGAGGGGACGGACGGCGGCGGCCAGGTCCGCGGCGGTGACGCCGCCGTCCCAGGGCAGGGACCCGGCTCCGGCGACGTACGGCGTGACGCCCTGTCCGGCCTGTCCGGCCTGCCGCCACCTGCCCTCGACCAGCATCAGCCGGCCGCCGGGCCGCAACCGGGCGACCCACGCGCGCAGCGCGGCCCCGGGGGCGGGCAGGGTCCACAGCAGGTGGCGGCAGAGTACGGCGTCGTACTGCTCCTGCCCGGTCGGCGGGGCGCCGGCGTCGCCGACCAGGAACCGGCCCGCGAGGCCGGCGGCCGTGAACTTGGACTCGGCGCGGGCCACCATCCGCGGCGCCAGGTCCACTCCGGTGACGCGATGGCCGGCCTCGGCGAGGAGCAGTGACAGGGATCCGGTGCCGCAGCCGACGTCGAGGACGTCGGCCGGCGCGCGGGGCAGCCAGGCCGACAGGAGCCGGGCCCAGCGCGCACGGGTGCGCTCCTGGCGCAGGCCGTGGTCCGGTTCCTCGTCGAAGGCGGCAGCGGCGGCGTTCCAGTACGCGGTGATGGCGCGGGCGGGGTCGGGTGTGGGATCGGGCACGGCGCCCATCATGCCCGCCGCAGGCGGGGGCGGAAGATGACGGGATCGCCGGGGTGCGGTACGAAGTCCCTCGTGAACGATCAGATCCAGCCCCCGCCCGCAGCCGCCACCGTCCGCGTGTTCATCGCCCTCGCCCCGCCCGACGAGGCCAAGGAGGAACTGGCGCGGGAACTGCGGCCCGCCTACCGCGCCTACCCGGGCATGCGCTGGAACCGGATCGAGGACTGGCACATCACCCTGGCCTTCCTCGGCGAGCTGCCGGTCGCCGCGGTCCCGCTCCTGCAGCCGCCGCTCGCCGCCCTCGCGGCGGCGCGCCGGCCGCTGGAACTGGCGCTGCGCGGCAGCGGACACTTCGACCAGCGGGTCCTGTGGAGCGGAATCGACGGGGACGTCGAGGGGCTGCACCTGCTCACTTCCGAGGTCCGCACCCTCGTCAGGGAATGCGGCATCGCCTTCGAAGAACGGCCGCTGCGCCCGCACTTGACGCTGGCCCGCGCCCGCCGCAGCGACCCGTCCAGCGCGCTGGAAATCGCCGCCACGCTCACGGAGTTCGCCGGCCGCGCGTGGCCGACCGAGCGCCTCCACCTGGTCGGCAGCAACATAGGCCGCGGCCCGGGACCGATCCACTACCGCGACATCCGGTCCTGGGAATTCACCGGCCGGCCCTGAACCCGTATGGAGCACTCCCCCGTCCGCCATTCCGGAAAATAATTCATGCGTATAAGCTCGGACGATTTTACTCAACCGAGATCCTTGAAGCCGTGTCCGATGGCCTCAACTTCGCGCCGATCGGACAAAACTGGTCCGCCATCGAGAGCCAGTACGCAATGTCACCGACGCAGAACCTCAACCGGGACTGTTTCAGCAACACAATGCGGAGGTATCACGATTGAGCTGTACCAGCACGGACAACCGAAAACGCTCCACCGCCCACCTGACGACCCGCCGTATCGCCACGGTTCTCACGTTCTCCGTCATAATCTCCCTGGCCAGTTTCACCGGCCCCGCCGCCGAGGCCCAGGCGGCCTCTCCGTACGGCGCCAAGGCCGTCGAGATCGCCGCGTCCAAGCGGGGCGCCCCCTATGTGTACGGAGCGACGGGGCCGCGGGAATTCGACTGCTCGGGCCTCACGCTCTACGCCTTCCGAAAGGCCGGCCGGGTGCTTCCCCGCACCGCCGACGAGCAGTACGAGAACACACGCCACATCGGCCGCGTTCAGCGCGTACCGGGCGATCTCGTATTCTTCCCCGCAGGCGCGACCATGGGGCATGTGGGAATCTACGCCGGTCACGACAAGATCTGGCACGCCCCACGGCCGGGCACGCGCGTACGGCTCGAGCGCATCTGGAGCGGTAACGTCCGCTACGCCCGGGCGACATGAGCGGCGGCCACCGGCCCGGCCCGGCGGTGCTGGTCCCGGGACTCCCCGAAACGCGCGAGGCAGTGCCACACCCTCTTGACGGCCTGCGGGTCGTGCTCACCCGTCCGCGCGGCGTCGCCGAGGATGCGGGGGTCGAGGACGCCGTCGACCGCGATCCGCGTGCCCAACTCGACGTACTCGTGGCCGCGATAGTCGGGGTGGAGTCGGAGTTCGTCGACGGTGAGCCGGAAACCGGGGTGCCATTCCACGGGGCAGGCGAGCCGCCGGGCGGCCTCCTCGACGGGCGTCCCCCGGAAAGCGGGGTCCAGGACCAGTGCCTCCACGTCGCGGTCCGGCCGGACCGGCCCGTGGACCTGCGCCTCGACGTAGTCGTCGAGTGCGTCCTGGTCGTCGGCCCGGGCGAGCTCGATCAGCCGCATGCGGTCGGCGACGCCGAAGTCCGACGGTTCGAGGAAGCTGTCCGGGTAGCAGAACGTGGTCCGTATCAGCGTTTCGGCGGTGAGCCGGAAATGAGCCGAACCGAAGCGGGGCGCCGCCCCGACCGCCTTGTGGCGGAAGTTCAATGCCCCGTACGCCGGCCGCTCGTGGGCCGGCGCCGCGTCGTAGGCCCCGTTGAAGATCCGGCTCTCCCAGCGCCACCGGTCCCCGCCGGGGTGCGCGGTCAGGCCTCCGTTGCTCGTACCGGTGACGAACTGCGAGTGGTAGACCTCGTCGTCGGCCAGGGAGTCCAGCATCGACCGGCCGTGCGCCACACGGTCGGGGTGGAAGTTGAGGGTCACCCGCAGCGCCGGGTCGAGCGGCGGACCCGACGACAGATCCGCGACGTGGCGAAGGGCCCGCTCCTGCGGCGTCCGGAAGGCTTCGAGACTCATGCCGACAGTGTTTCCCGAGCGATCACCCGGTGCGTGTCATTTTTTCCGGGGGATCCGCCAGAGCACCGGTGAGCCGATCCCGCCACCGCGCGAATCGCTCGCTCAGGGCCGCCAGGCCCGTCGCGTACGTGCCCTCGCCGAAGGCCTGCTCGACCTGGGCGACGGCGTCGTCGGTCTCCGCCTCGTACGTGCCCTGCCAGCGGACCTCCGCACCGTCCTCGTGCGGGCGGACGAGGAGCGTCGCCTCGTAGCCGCGGATCGGGAAGGCCGGGGCCTCCACGGAGTAGTGGTACGCGTGGGCCGCCGGGTCCTTGGCGAGGAGGCGTTCGCGGAGGACGACCCGGCCCTCGTACGTGAAGGCCCGTACGGCACCGGGGGTTTCGGGGTCGGCGCCGTCCTCGATGACGGAGGGCAGGAGGTGCGGGTGCCAGTCGGGGAAGGCGCCGAAGCCTCCGATGACCTGCCAGACCTCGGCGGGGGTGGCGGGCAGGACGACGGTGCGCAGCAGCGTACGGGTCACCATGCCCCGTCACCCCGCAGTGTGGCGTCGGCGCCGCCGTCGATGAAGACGATCTGCCCCGTGACGTGGGTGTTCTCGGGCGAGGTCAGGAAGTCGAGGAGCGGGGCGACCTGTTCGGCGGCGGCGTGGCCGTGCAGGGGCATGGGGATGACCGAGTCGACCACCTCGCGTACGCCCGGGGTGGCGAGCATCGGCTCGGTCATCGGGGTGAGGACCGTGCCGGGGGCGATGGCGTTGAGCGGGATGCCGGCACCCGCCCATGCGGCGGTGGCGGCGGTGCGGCGGACCCAGCGGGCGAGGGCGTTCTTCGAGGAGCCGTAGACGGCGTGGCCTTCGCCTCGCTCCACGGCGGCTTCCGCGGCGGCGGTGGCGGCGCTCTCGTCGCCGGCGAGGGCGGCGTCGGCGATGGCGGGGTCGTGGGGGTGGATCGCGGTGAGCGAGGAGATCACGACGGCGCGCGGGTGGGTGCCGGCGGCGAGCAGGGGGCGCAGTCCCTCCAAGGTGGCCACCGCACCGAAGTAGTTGACCTTGACGGTCCTGGCGTCGAAGAGGTGGAGGCCGGCAGCGGCGATGACGGCGTCCAGGCGGCCGTCGGCCAGTTCCCGGGCCCGGTCCACGAGCCGCTCCCGCCCCTCGGGCGTGGCCAGGTCCGCGTCGATGTCCGATCCGGCGAGGTCGGCGCCGAGCACGGTGTGGCCGCGCGCCCGGAGGCGGGCGGCGGTGGCTTCGCCGATGCCGGAGGCGGCTCCGGTGACGAGGTAAGTGCGGGGCCGGGAAGGGGACATGGGCACTCTCCTTGGCTCGTGTCGCTCGTCCGCGTGCCGCGTTCCGGGGTCCGCGACGTGCGAGGTGTTGATCAACATACATTTATTGGCACGTTGCGCCAAGTAGCGGGTTTGTGCCGCAATGGATGCCGTAATTGGCCGCCCCGGCCCCGGCCGGGCAGCATGACCCGTACGCACGCACGCCTGTGCGCAGGCGGGACCGGCAAGGACGAGGAGAGGGACGGCAGGATGGCGGCAGAACGCGGGCGGCCGCCTCTGACCGAGCGGCGGCGGCAGGAGACCCGCGTCGAGATCGCGGAGACCGCGGCGGCGCTCTTCGCCGAGCGCGGGTACGAGGCGACGACGGTCGAGGACATCACGGCGGCGGCGGGCGTCTCGCTGCGCACCTTCTACCGCTACTGCTCCTCGAAGGAGGACGCGCTCACCCCCCTCGTCACCTCCGGTGTCGGCCAGCTGGTCGACGCCCTGGCGGCGCAGCCGGCCGAGGAGCCGCTGATCGCCGCCGTGGAGCGGGTGTTGGCGACGCCGATGTCCGAGCGGCGCCTCGCGGACCCGGAGCCCGGCCGCGCCCTGGTCCGCCTCATGGGCGGCGTCCCGGCCCTCCGGTCGCGCTGGCTGGCGGCCGTACAGGAGATGCGGGAGCGGCTGCTGCCGGTGCTCGCAGCCCGGACCGGCAGACCGGCCGACAGCCTGGAGGTACGGCTGCTGGCGGGCGCCGTACTCGACGCGTTCACCGCGGCCGTGGAGCACTGGGCCGCCCAGGACGACCCCGAGGACCTCCTCGCCCTCACCCGCAGGGCCCTCGTGTTCCTCCGGCTCGACGAGCTGTAGCGGTCCGGGCGCGCCCGCGACCGGTCAGGCGCCCCGCGCGGCGGCGGTGCGGCGGGTGTCTTCGAGGTGGAAGCCGATGGACCGGGCGAGGGACACCGCGTCCTCGGGATCGTCGGCCTGACAGGTGATGCGGCGGATGAGTGTGACCCCGTCGAGCGCGACGCCTTCGCGGGCGAGGACGAACACCAGGGCGAGGAAGGCGGATCGGGCGTTGCCGTCGTCGAACGGGTGGAAGAAGCAGACGTCGAGGTAGGCGCGCGCGGCGCGCGCGGTGAGCGGCAGGGGCCGCCCGGGCCCTCCGCTCGCCTGCGCGCTCTCGGCAAGGCACGCGTCGAGGCGGGCGCGGGTGTCCGGGCCGATGCCGTAGCGTTCCCGGCCGCTCTTGGCGAAGGCGGGCAGACTGCGGAACGGCGGCGGCTGCGGCGTGCCGAGGACGTGCCGCTGCCACCCGCGGAGCAGATCGAAGTCGAGCGGGGCGCCGCGCTCCGCGTCGGCCCGCGCCCGCTCCAGGGCGGCGAGCAGGCCCTCGGCCCGGGCGGGGTCCACGGCCCCGTCGAAGGCCCGGATGTCCCGCGCCGCGCCGTCGCTCGACGGGGTCACCGGTGCCTCGGACCACGCTTCGTCGCCCTCGCGGGCCACCGGCCACGGCACGGCCTCGCGCACCACCAGCCAGCGCTCCAGGTGGTCGGGCGCAGGCTCGGCGGACCGTACGCGGGCGTCGTCCGGGCGCAGCGACAGCGCGAGCCGCTCCGCGACATCGTCGACCAGCTCCGGGTCGGGGCCGGTCCAGCTCCGGAACCGCCCGCCGATCGCGGCGTCGACCAGATCGCGCGCGGCGTCGGGATCCACTCCCGTACGGCTGAGGAACCAGGTCAGCACTTGGCGGCAGTGCCCGTACCAGCCGCTGCCGCAGCCGGTGCGGTCGGTGACCTGCAGGATGATGCTGCGGGCGGAGCGGTCCCACAGGATCCGCTGCTCCTCGACCTCGGCCACCTCCAGCGGGTAGGCCTCGAACCACCCTGCGAGGCTCTCCAGCCACTCTCGCCACTCGCACAGGGCCGCGACGACACGGTCGAGCGTCTCTTCGGGCGTGGTGATCGAGTCCCGCGGACAGCACCAGTTCCCGACCGGGCCTCCGTCGAAGTCCCCTTCGTCGTGCGCCCATCGCCAGCCCACGGCCCAGCGGCCGTAGCGTTCCACGAGGGCGTGCGACATGGCATCCGCCCAGGACCTGGCCTCGCCCCGGCTCCAGGCGCTCATCGCCGGGTCCGCGAAGGGCAGGTCGGGACGGCGCGGCACGCGCTGGGCCGGCCCGAGGGAGCGGACCACCCGGCTCGCCGTCGCACTGTCGAACGGGTGCCGCGCGGGGTCCGCTTCGTCCCAGCTCAGGCCGCTGGGGGACAGATCTGCCATCACCGCGTCAGCTTCCGAGTCACCCGGTTTTCTTTCAAGTGGTTTTCCGCCCGCCGTCGGCAGTGGCGACAGGGCCCCGTCCGCCCGTGGCCCTACTGTGGGCAGGACGGTCGACCGACCCGCGGTGCGTACGAGGAGCGAGGCTTGTCCGGAGCGGATGCCGAGGTGGCGGTACTGATCGTCGGGGGCGGGCCGGTCGGGCTCACCGCCCGGGCGCTGCTGGCCCGCTGGGGCGTGTCGACGCTGCTCGTCGAGAAGCACGCCGAGCTGTCGCCGTTCCCTCGGTCCCGGCTGGTCAACGTGCGCTCGATGGAGATCTTCCGCCAGCTCGGGCTGGCCGACCGGATCACGGCCGCCGCGTTCGCCCCCGAGTACGGCCGCGCCCGCTTCCGCGACACCCTGTACGACGAGGACTTCGCCACGGCGGCGATGGTCGGGGTCGACGCGCCCGTGCCCGAAAGCCCCGTGATCGGCGTGCTCACCTCGCAGGACCGCCTCGAACCCGTCCTCCTCTCCGCAGCCGGCGACACCGGCGCGCCCCTGCGGTTCGGGGTGGAGCTCACCGGTCTGGCCGAGGAGCCCGACGGGGTCGTGGCCGTGCTCCTCGACCGCCGAAGCGGTGCGCGGACCCGCGTCCGGGCCCGTTACGTGATCGCCGCCGACGGCGCGCACTCCACCGTGCGGGAGTGCCTCGCCATCGGCACCACCGGCCCCGGCGCGATGGGCGAGTTCACCACGGTCGTCTTCGACGCCGACCTCGGGCGCTGGAGCGCCCGCCAGCCCGCCGGGGTCTACTTCACGGCGCACGGATCGTTCGGGCCGGTCCACCCCGAAGGCGGCTGGCTCTGGTTCGGCCCGACCCCCGGCGACGGGGCCCGCACCGACTGGTCCGGCCTCGTCTCGCGCGCCCTCGGCCCCGGCGCCGAGGTACGGGCCGACGTACGGAGGGTGCAGCACTGGGTGATGCACGCCTTCGTCGCCGAGCGCTTCCGCCACGGCCGGGTCCTGCTGGCCGGCGACGCCGCGCACGCGATCCCCCCGATCGGCGGCCTGGGCATGAACACGGGCGTCGCCGACGCGCACAACCTCTGCTGGAAGCTGGCGGGCGTACTGCGCGGGTGGGCCGGGCCGGGCCTCCTGGACACCTACGCGGCGGAACGGGAGCCCGTCGCCCGGCGGACGCTGCGCCAGGGAGTGGAGAACGCCCGGCTGATGGTCCAGGTACTGCAGCGGCGGCGCGAGCAGCTCCGCGGCGGCGCACCGGCGCGGGACCGGGTCGAGCTGCCCTGGTCGGAGCGGTACTTCGCCCAGCTGGGCCTCGTACTCGGCGCCGCCTACCGCTCCACAGCGGTCCTCGACGGTGACGACGCGGGCACGGATACGGACAAGGGCACGGATACGGGCACGGCCACGGATGCCGGCCCCGACTACGTCCCCACCCCGGAACCCGGTCACCGCCTGCCGCACCTGTGGCTCACGGACGGCCGCTCCACCCTCGACGCATGCGGCGAGTGGTTCACCGTGCTCACCCCGGATCCCGGCCACTGGGAACGCCAGGCCGCCGCGCCGTGGCCGGTACGCATCGAAACCCTGCCCGGGGAGCACGCCGAGCGCTGCGGCCTCGGCCCGCAGGGAGCGCTGCTCGTCCGTCCCGACGGCCACATCGGTGCCCGCTGGCGCGACCCCTCACCGCACAGCTCCACCCTCCGCCACACCGTCACCGCCATCACCGGCTCGGCACCCTCCTGAGCACCCCGCCGCCCGCCCTAAGCCCCTGATCAGAGCCCTCGGCCGGACCGGTCGTTCTCCGCCACGGGCCAAGCCTTCAGCGGGAAAACTCTTGATGCCGCAGTAGAATGGCCGGTTGTTCGACGCCGGACCGGAACAACCCGGGCAGACCTGGGCTCCGCCGGCGACCCGGATGTCCCCCCCGGGAGCGAGACGCGAGGGCCGATGGCAGCCACACCTGAGCTCGGTGACCTGACCCTGCTCGACGACAAGGACGCGCACGAGGAGTCCGGCAAGTCCGCCCGGTTCTCCGCCGGGCCCGCCGCCCCCACGCGCACCCTCGTCGACGTCTTCGAGGCCTCCGTACGGGCGTACCCCGACGAACTCGCCCTCGACGACGGCTCCGCCCAGCTGACCTATCGGGCGCTGGCCCACGAGGTCGAACGCCGCCGGCGCGCCCTCGCGGCCGCCGGCGTGGGGCTCGGAGACCGGGTCGGCGTCCGCGTGCCGTCCGGCACCAATGAACTGTATGTGGCCATTCTCGCCGTGCTCGCCGCGGGCGCCGCCTACGTCCCCGTCGACGCCGAGGACCCCGACGAGCGGGCCGAGCTGGTCTTCGGCGAGGCCGGGGTACGGGCCGTGCTGGGCGGCGGACAGCGCATCGACGTCACCGGTCCGGCGGACGTCGCCGGCCGCGCCGCGCGCCCCGGGCCCGAGCACGACGCGTGGATCATCTTCACCTCGGGCTCCACCGGCAAGCCCAAGGGCGTCGCCGTCAGCCACCGCAGCGCCGCCGCGTTCGTGGACGCCGAGGCCGCGCTGTTCCTCACCGAGGAGCCCATCGGCCCCGGCGACCGGGTCATGGCCGGCCTGTCCGTCGCCTTCGACGCCTCCTGCGAGGAGATGTGGCTGGCCTGGCGCTACGGCGCCTGCCTGGTGCCCGTCCCCCGCTCCCAGGTCCGCAGCGGCGCCGACCTCGGCCCCTGGCTGGTGGAGCAGGAGATCACCGTGGTCTCCACGGTGCCGACCCTGGCCGCGCTCTGGGAGCCCGAGACCCTCGACGAGGTCCGGCTGCTGATCTTCGGCGGCGAGGCCTGCCCGCCCGAGCTGACCCAGCGCCTGGTCACCGAGGGCCGCGAGGTGTGGAACACGTACGGGCCCACCGAGGCCACCGTCGTCGCCTGCGCCTCGCTCCTGACCGGCGAGGAGCCGATCCGGATCGGCCTCCCGCTGAACGGCTGGGAGCTGGCCGTGGTCGACGAGTCCGGCGAGCCGGTCCCCATGGGCGGCAGCGGCCAGCTCGTGATCGGCGGGGTCGGTCTGGCCCGCTACCTCGATCCCGAGAAGGACGCCGAGAAGTACGCCCCGCTGGAGTCCCTCGGCTGGGAGCGCGCCTACCGCAGCGGCGACCTGGTGCGCGCGGAACCGGAGGGCCTGGTCTTCCTCGGCCGCGGTGACGAGCAGATCAAGCTCGGCGGCCGCCGGATCGAGCTGGGCGAGGTGGACGCGGCGCTCCAGGCCCTGCCCGGCGTCGCCGGCGCGGCCGCGGCCGTCCGTACGGCGCGCAGCGGCAACCAGCTGCTCGTCGGCTACCTGGTCGCCCAGGAGGGCTGGGACCACGCGGCGGCCGTGGAGCGGCTGCGCGCCGAGCTGCCCGCGGCCCTCGTGCCGCTGCTCGCGCCCGTCGACGAGCTGCCGACCCGCACCTCCGGCAAGGTGGACCGCGACGCGCTGCCCTGGCCGCTGCCCGAGCTGGAGACCACCGGCCCCACCGAACAGATGTACGGCACCGAGGCCTGGCTCGCCGAGCAGTGGACCGAGACCCTCGGGGTGCCCGTCGGCGGCCCCGCCGACGACTTCTTCGCGATCGGCGGCAACAGCCTGGCCGCCGCCCAGCTCACCACCCGCCTGCGCACCCGCTACCCGCGCGCGGCCGTCCTCGACATCTACCAGCAGCCCGTCCTGCGCAAGCTGGCCCGGCGGCTGGAGAAGTCCGTACGGGACGACGAGGCGGCCCGGGTCGTCACGCCCGTCCCGCTGCGGTCCAAGGTGGTGCAGTCGCTGCTGCTGCTCCCGCTGTTCACCCTGGTCGGCCTGCGCTGGAGCGTGGCGCTGCTGGCGCTGGGCAACGCCCTGCACTGGTTCGGCGCCTATCCGTGGGCGCCGACCGCCTCCTGGTGGGCCGTCGTCCCCGCCGCCGCGGTGCTCTTCAGCCCGCCGGGCCGCCTCGCGATCGCGGCCGGCGGGGCGCGCCTGCTGCTGCGCGGGGTGAAGGCGGGACGCCACCCGCGCGGCGGAAGCGTGCACCTGAGGCTCTGGACGGCCGAGCGGCTGGCCGAGTACGTGGGCGCCACCTCGCTCACCGGTTCCTGGCTGGAGCGGTACGCGCGGGCTCTGGGCGCCAAGGTCGGCCCCGAGGTGGACCTGCACTCGCTGCCTCCCGTGACGGGCATGCTCAAGCTCGGCCGCGGCTGCGCCGTGGAGTCCGAGGTGGACCTCTGCGGGCACTGGCTGGACGGGGACCGGCTCGTGATCGGCCCGGTCAAGGTCGGCGCGGGCGCGGTGGTCGGCACCCGCAGCATGCTCTTCCCCGGTGCGCGGGTCGGCAAGCGGGCCGAGGTGGCCCCCGGCTCGGCCGTGGCCGGTACGGTCCCCACCGGCCAGCGCTGGGCCGGTGCGCCCGCCGTCAAGCTCGGCAAGGCCAAGCACAGCTGGCCCAAGCAGCGCCCGCCGCGCGGGCCCTTCTGGCGGGCCGCCTACGGGGCGGCCGGCATCGGCCTCAATGCGCTGCCGGTGCTCTCCACCGTGCCCGCGCTGCTCGTGGTCGGCCGGTTCGTGCCCGCCGACGCGGGTCTGGCCGAGGCCCTGCGCGGGGCCCTGCTCGCCGTGGTGCCCGGGGCCCTCGCGTACGGGTTCACGTACGCGGCCCTGCTGCTGGTCTCCGTACGCCTGCTCAGCCTGGGCCTGCGCACCGGGACGCATCCGACGCACAGCCGGGTCGGCTGGCAGGCCTGGACGGTCACCCAGCTGATGGACCTGGCGCGCGAGACCCTCTTCCCGCTGTACGCCGGTCTGATCACCCCGGTGTGGCTGCGGCTGCTCGGCATGAAGATCGGCCGGGGCGCGGAGGTCTCCACCGTGCTCGCGCTGCCGAGCCTCACCACCGTGGGCGAGGGCGCGTTCCTCGCCGACGACACCCTGACCGCCCCGTACGAGCTGGGCGGCGGCTGGATGCACATCGGGCACTCCGAGATCGGCCGCCGGGCGTTCCTCGGCAATTCGGGCATGACCGCGCCCGGCCGCAGCGTGCCGGACGGCGGGCTGGTCGGCGTCCTCTCGGCGACCCCGAAGAAGGCCAAGAAGGGCAGCTCCTACCTGGGCCTGCCGCCGGTGAAGCTGCCCCGGTCCGCCGAGGCCTCCGACCAGAGCCGGACCTACGATCCGCCCGCGCGGCTGCTGTGGGCGCGCGCACTGGTCGAGCTGTGCCGGCTCCTGCCGGTGTTCTGCTCGGCGGCGCTGGCCGTGCTCATGGTGGCGGCGCTGTGCGCCCTGGCCACGGCGAGCGGCGGCCCGGGGGTCTGGGGCACCGCACTGCTGTCCGGACTGGTCCTGCTCGCCGCCGGTGCGGCCGCCGGTGCGGTCTCGGTGCTCGCGAAGTGGCTGCTGGTGGGCCGGCACCGGACCGGAGAGCACCCGCTGTGGAGCGGCTTCGTGTGGCGCAACGAGCTGGCCGACACCTTCGTCGAGGTACTGGCCGTGCCGTGGCTGGCCGGATCCGTGCCCGGTACCCCGCTGCTGAACCTGTGGCTGCGCGCACTGGGGGCCCGGATCGGCCGGGGCGTGTGGTGCGAGAGCTACTGGCTGCCCGAGTCGGACCTGGTGGAGCTGGGTGACGGGGTCACCGTGAACCGCGGATGCGTGTTGCAGACTCACCTCTTCCACGACCGGATCTTGAGGACGGATACTGTGGTCCTCCGCGAGGGTGCCACGCTGGGCCCGGGCGGCATCGTCCTGCCCGGAAGTTCGGTCGGGGCCCACAGCACACTGGGTCCCGCCTCTCTCGTGATGGCCGGGGAATCCGTCCCCGCCGACACCCGTTGGCTGGGCAACCCGATCGAGGCATGGCGGGCCTGACAAGGGCCCGGGCACAGCGCAGGGAGCGGAAGCGGCAATGAGCGGCCAGAGAACAGCGGCATCGGACCCGTACTTCCCCGACAACGGAGACTCCCGTTACCGCGTGCACCGGTACGAACTCGCTCTGGAGTACCGGCCCGGCCCCAACCGGCTGGCCGGCACCGCCCGGATCAGCGCGATCGCCGGGCGGGCGCCGCTCACCGAGTTCCACCTGAACCTGGCCGAGTTCAAAATAGGCCGGGTCACCGTGAACGGCCGGGTCCCGCACTACACCCACCGGGGCGGCAGGCTGCGCGTCCGCCCGGCCAAGCCGCTGCCCGCCGGCGCCGCCTTCACGGTGGAGGTGCACTGGGCGGGCAACCCCAAGCCGGTCCGCAGCCCCTGGGGCGGGCTCGGCTGGGAGGAGCTGGAGGACGGCGCACTGGTGGCCAGCCAGCCGGTCGGCGCGCCCTCCTGGTACCCGTGCAACGACCGGCCCGCCGACAAGGCCTCGTACCAGATCTCGATCAACACCCCCTCCTCGTACACGGTGGTGGCGGGCGGGCGGCTGCTCACCCGGACGACCAGGGCGTCCACGACGACCTGGGTGTACGAGCAGCCCGCGCCGACCTCCAGCTACCTGGTCGGCCTGTCCATCGGCGTGTACCAGACGGTGCTGCTCGGGGACCCCGGGCTCGGCGGGGTGCCGATGACCGCCCACGTACCGGCGCACCTGCTGCCGCGGTTCTCCCGCGACTTCGCCCGGCAGCCCGCCATGATGCAGCTGTTCGAGGACCTGTTCGGGCCCTATCCCTTCGGGGAGTACGCGGTGGTCGTCGCCGACGAGGAACTGGACGTCCCGGTGGAGGCCCAGGGCCTGTCCCTCTTCGGTGCCAACCACGTCGACGGCGCCCGCGGGTCGGAGCGGCTCGTCGCCCACGAGCTCGCGCACCAGTGGTTCGGCAACAGCGTGACCATCACCGACTGGCGGCACATCTGGCTGAACGAGGGCTTCGCGAAGTACGCCGAATGGCTGTGGTCGGAGCGCTCGGGCGGCCGCAGCGCCCACGAGCACGCGGCCGCCGCGCACCGGCTGCTGGCCTCGCTGCCGCAGGACCTGCGGCTGGTCGACCCGGGCCGCAAGCTGATGTTCGACGACCGGCTGTACCAGCGCGGGGGGCTCGCGGTGCACGCGATCCGCTGCGCCCTGGGCGACGGAGCGTTCTTCCGCATGCTGCGCGACTGGACCACGGTGCACCGGCACGGCGTGGTGAGCACCGCCGCCTTCACCACGCACGTGGCCCGGTACGCGGCCGAGCCGGTGGACGAGGTGTTCTCGGCCTGGCTGTACGAGCCCGCCCTGCCTCCGCTGCCGGTGCCCCCGCCCGTGCGGCCCACGGCGTCGACGCCGGCGAAGCCCGGGTACCCGCCCACGAACGGCCGTCCGAGCCGGGGCCGCACCTCCGCCTGAGGCCGGAGCGTCGGGTCAGCCGCGCGGCTCGGCGGCGCCGAGCTCGTACGCGAGGTGCCGGGGGGCCAGCGCGGTCAGGAAGGCGTGCGCGTCGAAGACCTCGCCGGGCGCGGCGACGAGGCCGGCCGCCTTGACCCGTCCGTCGAGGATCCGGACGACCGCTTCGACGACGAGGGGCGCGGTGACGGCGTAGATGTCCTGCCCGCGGGCCACCGCGCGGCGCCGGGTGGAGCCCGTGCGGACGGTGACGTCGACGAGGAAGGTCTGCGCGGACCGGCCCCGCTCGTCGACCGGCTTCGGCGCTGCCGCGTCCGGTGCCAGGACGTCCTTGACCGCCCCGGTCGTCATGAAGGTCCGGATGTCCGGGGCGGACAGGTGGTGCGCGATGGTCACGGTGTCGGTGGTGGTGAACTCGCCGATCACGTCCTGGTCCCCCACCGGATCGGGGAAGGACCACCGCCCGGTGGGCGCGGCGTCGGTACGGAGCTCCAGCCGGCCGTTCGCGTAGACGAGCCGGCGGCCCTCGCGCCTGCTCCGCGACACCCGGCTGGACCCGCGCGTCCCGGCGGTGGGCTGCCAGCTGCTGAGGGCGAAGGCGATGTCGATCTCGTCGGCCGCGGTGGCCCCGCCCAGTGCGGCGGTGGCGAGCAGGTCCCCGAGCCCCCCGTAGAAGGCCATCGCGGGCACGACCACGATGCCGGCCTCGCGGGCCCGGTCGGCGAAGTCGGCGAAGGTGTCGGCGGCGGCCTCCACCTCGCCCGCGACGTCGAGGTAGGCGATCCGTGCGCGCAGCGCCGCCTCGATGACGGGTGCGGAGGTCTCCGCGAAGGGTCCGGCGCAGTTGATCACGGCGGCGGCGCCGGCCAGCGCGCGGTCGAGCGCGTCCGGGTCGTCGGCCGACGCCGGCCGGACGTCGAGTCCGGGGAAGTCAGCGGCCAGCGCGCGGAGCTTCTCGGCGTCGCGGCCGGACAGGACCGGGGTCAGCCCCCGGTCCAGCAGCTCGGCGACGACGAAGCGTCCGGTGTGCCCGTACGCGCCGAACACCGTTACCGCCGCCACCGCTCGATTCGATTCCATGAGGCTCCCCCGTCGGTCGATCACTGGTGCCATCGTGCCCGCCGCGGCCGCCGGCCGCGAGGGACGGTAATGCCACGCCCCGTACACTTTCGGACATGAGCCTTGTCGCGCTGGCCGTCACGCCCGGGGTCCCTCACTTCGAACTCGCCGCGGCCTGCGACGTGTTCGGAGTCGACCGCTCGGATCTGGCGGACCCCTGGTACGAGTTCGCCCTGTGCGGCCCGCCCTCCGTGCCCGTGGGCGGCCGCTTCCGGCTCGAACCCGACGCGGGACTGGACCGGTTGGTGCACGCGGACACCGTGATCGTCCCGGCCGTCGCCGACCTGGACGCGGACCCGCCCGCCGAACTGGTCGACGCCGTGCGCGCCGCGCACGAGGCGGGCGCGCGCGTGGCCTCCCTGTGCACGGGCGCGTTCGTACTGGCGGCGGCGGGGCTGCTGGACGGGCGCCGGGCCACCACGCACTGGCTGCACGCCGCCGCGCTGGCCGCCAAGTACCCCCGGGTGGAAGTCGATCCGGACGTGCTCTACGTGGACCACGGCAGCGTGCTCACCTCGGCCGGCAAGGCCGCCGCGATGGACCTGTGCCTGCACCTGGTCCGCCTCGACCACGGCTCGGCCGTCGCCAACCAGGTCGCCAGACGCCTGGTCGTCCCGCCGCACCGGGCCGGGGGCCAGGCCCAGTTCGTCACCACGCCGGTGCCCGAACCGCGCGACCACCCCCTGGACGCGCTGCTCGCCTGGACGATGGAACGGCTCGACCAGCCGCTGACCGTCGAGGACCTGGCCCGGCGGGCGAACATGAGCTCGCGCCACCTGGCGCGGGTGTTCACCGACGTCACCGGCACCACTCCTCTGCGCTGGCTGCTGACGCAGCGCATCCACCGCGCCCAGGAGCTCCTGGAGACCACGGACGAGACCGTGGGCACGATCGCCACGGCCACCGGCATGGGCACCGACGCCACGCTGCGCCGTCATTTCAACCGTACGGTCGGGGTCCCGCCGGACGCCTATCGGCGCACGTTCCGCACCGCCTCGCGGTAGGGGCGGAAGAAGGCGCGGAGTTCCTCGGCGTACAGCTCGGGCTCCTCGAACGGCGCGAAGTGCCCGCCGCGCGGGGGCTCGGTCGCGTACACGACGTTCGCCGTGCGCTCCAGCCACGCCCGCGGCGGGCGGACCACATCGCCTTGGAAGATCGAGAAGCCGGAGGGCACCTCGACCCGGCGGGCGTGCCGGGCGGGCGGGATCGCGGCGTTCGCGCGGTACATGCGCATGGACGAGCCGATCGTCCCCGTGAGCCAGTAGAGCGTGACGTTCGTGAGGATCTCGTCCTTCGTGAAGCTCCGCTCGACGTCTCCCCCGCAGTCGCTCCACGCCCGGAGCTTCTCGACGATCCACGCGGCGAGCCCGGCCGGGGAATCGGTGAGCCCGAAGGCGGCGGTCTGGGGTTTCGTACGCTGCATGGCGACGTACCCGCCCTCGGCCGCGCCCCAGGCCGCGGCCTCCTCCAGCCAGGCGCGCTCCTCGGGCGCGAGTTCCGCCGGGTCTCCGGTGAAGAGCGGCAGGCCCGCGTCCGTACGGTGGACGGCGACGACCCGGGCGGGGTGGTCGAGGGCGAGGTAGCGGCTCACGTGGCTGCCCACGTCCCCGCCCGCCGCGCCGAACCGCTCGTACCCGAGCAGCTCCATCAGCTCGGCCCACAGCCCGGCGACGGCGACGGCGTCCAGGGGCAGGCCGGCGGGGCGCTCGGAGTACCCGAAGCCCGGCATGTCGGGGACGACCACGTCGAAGGCGTCGGCGGGATCGGCCCCGTGCGCCCCGGGGTCGGCGAGGAGCGGGACGACCTTCGAGTACCGCCAGAACGAGTCGGGCCAGCCGTGGCCGAGGACGAGGGGCAGGACGGGTGCCCCGGCCGGCGCCACGGCCCGGGCGTGCACGAAGTGGACCCCTGGCCCGGACCCGCCGCCGAGCGGCACGCGGAAGTGCGGCAGCCGGGCGAGCGCCGCCTCCTGGGCCGGCCAGTCGAACTCCTCGGCCCAGTAGGCGACGAGCTCGCGCAGGTAGGCGAGGTCGGTGCCGAGGGACCAGCCGGCGTCCTCGGGTGCGTCCGGCCACCGGGTGGCGCGCAGCCGCGCCCGGAGGTCTTCGAGCGCGGCGGGGTCGGTGCGCGGGATGAACGGCTCGGGGCGGGGGAAGGCGTCCGGCATGGGGAGCATCCTAGGCGGTGTCTTTCGGATCAGGCCGGGTCAGCCCGCGGTGTCTGGCGCCGTGCATCGCAAGGCCGAGGAGGGAGCCGACGTGGTGTGTCGGCGACCGACGAGAACGCCGCGAGGCGCGGTGCCAGGCGCCGCGGGCCCGGCATGATCCGAAAGACACCGCCCAGGCGGACACCCCTTGGCGGGGGCGGCGGCTCGACGATCGGTTCCGGCGGGTGTCCGTGCCCTCCGGCGGTACGCGGGCGAACGCCCCGGGCGGTCCGCACGTCGTCGACGTGGGACCGCCCGGGGCGGGGCCCGCCGGCCGGTCAGCCGGTAGGCGGTCAGCCGGTCAGTCGGTCAGTCGGTGCCGAACTCCATCGCCGCGCGGTCCAGCAGCTCGTCGTCCTCGGAGACCTCGCCGCGGGAGGCGATGGCCTCGGCGCCGCCCTCCGGCATGGCGCCGATCAGGCCGGTCGCCGCCGCCTGCGCGGCGCCGATCAGTTCGGGGTGCGCGGTGCCGACGATGCCGAGGCCCGCGTACTGCTCGAGCCGGGCGCGCGAGTCGGCGATGTCGAGGTTGCGCATGGTGAGCTGGCCGATCCGGTCCACCGGGCCGAACGCCGAGTCCTCGGTGCGCTCCATCGAGAGCTTGTCCGGGTGGTAGCTGAACGCCGGGCCGGTGGTGTCGAGGATCGAGTAGTCCTCGCCGCGCCGCAGCCGCAGCGTCACCTCACCGGTGACCGCCGAGCCGACCCAGCGCTGGAGCGACTCGCGCACCATCAGCGCCTGCGGGTCCAGCCAGCGGCCCTCGTACATGAGCCGGCCGAGGCGCCGTCCCTCGTAGTGGTAGTGCGCGAGGGTGTCCTCGTTGTGGATCGCGTTCACGAGACGCTCGTACGCGGCGTGCAGGAGCGCCATGCCGGGCGCCTCGTAGATGCCGCGGCTCTTGGCCTCGATGATCCGGTTCTCGATCTGGTCGGACATGCCCATGCCGTGGCGGCCGCCGATGGCGTTGGCCTCCATCACCAGGTCGACCGGGGAGTGGAACTCCTTGCCGTTGATCGTCACCGGGCGGCCCTGGTCGAAGCCGATGGTCACGTCCTCGGCGGCGATCTCGACCGACGGGTCCCAGAACCGCACGCCCATGATCGGCTGCACGGTCTCCACGCCGGTGTCGAGGTGCTCCAGCGTCTTGGCCTCGTGGGTGGCGCCCCAGATGTTGGCGTCGGTGGAGTACGCCTTCTCCGTGCTGTCGCGGTACGGCAGCCCGTGGGCGACGAGCCACTCGGACATCTCCTTGCGCCCGCCGAGCTCGTGGACGAAGTCGGCGTCGAGCCACGGCTTGTAGATGCGCAGGTGGGGGTTGGCGAGCAGGCCGTAGCGGTAGAACCGCTCGATGTCGTTGCCCTTGAAGGTCGAGCCGTCGCCCCAGATCTGTACGTCGTCCTCGAGCATCGCCCGGACCAGCAGGGTGCCGGTCACGGCGCGGCCGAGCGGCGTGGTGTTGAAGTACGCACGGCCGCCCGAGCGGATGTGGAACGCCCCGCAGGCGAGTGCGGCCAGACCCTCCTCGACCAGCGCCGCCCGGCAGTCGACCAGGCGCGCGATCTCGGCACCGTAGGCCTTCGCGCGACCGGGCACCGACGCGATGTCGGGCTCGTCGTACTGGCCGATGTCGGCGGTGTAGGTGCAGGGGACGGCACCCTTGTCGCGCATCCACGCGACCGCGACGGAGGTGTCGAGGCCGCCGGAGAAGGCGATGCCGACGCGCTCGCCGGTGGGCAGGGAGGTGAGAACCTTTGACATGGGAAGAGTATGCACTTAAACGCATGGCTATGCAAACGCCTGCCGGACGACCCGGTGGGTACGGTTCGGCCCATGTCTGTTTCCACTACTGCCGACGACGAGAAGGAGGGCCGTGAACACCGCTAGAACCCTCTGCTTCGTCGTCGCGGCGCTCTCCTCGTACGCCGCGCTCACCTATCGGCTGTGCCAAGCGGGGCGCAGCCGGCGCGACAGCGCCTACCGCGCCCTGATGGTCACCCTGCTGCTCCAGTGCCTGACGTTCACGATGGGCGCGCTCGCCATGGGAGGCGGCAGCTTCCTGGGCGTGGGGAACCTGGCCATCCTGGTGATGCACGTGTCGGCGGTCGCCTTCTGCGTCAGCGCCCAGATCATCCTGCTGCACTGGGCGGCGGCCACCGAGGAGGCGGTGCGAAGGGTCCGCTACTGGCTGGTGACGGGGGCGGCGCTCAGCGCGCTGCTGATCGCGCTCTTCTTCGTCGCCGACGGGACGAGCCGTCCGGCGGCGGACTTCAACACCGGCAGCGGACAGCCCCTGGTCCTCACGTACCTCCTGGTCTTCATCGTCTCCCAGGCGGTTCCGTGCGTGACCATCTTCCGCCAGTGCGGCCCCTACGCCCGGATGACGGGCAAGGCCTCGCTGCGACAGGCGCTGCGCCTGCTCTCCGTCGCCGCGGTGGTCCTCTTCCTCTACTGCACGTGCCGGACGGTCAACATCCTCACCGCCGCGGCGGGGATCGACATCGGCGTCTGGCAGCTCGCCTCCAACGTGTTCAGCGCGGCCGGCATCCTGCTGCTCTCGCTGAGCCTGACCATCTCCTCCTGGGAGGCTTCGGCGGCCAAGCTGCTGGACTGGGTGCGCAGTTACCGTTCGTACCGGGCGCTGTACCCGCTCTGGCGGGACCTGTACGAGGCCTCTCCGGACATCGTCCTGGAGCCGCCCGGTACGGCTCCGGTCCCGGTGTCCGACCTGGACTACCGGCTGCACCGGCGCGTCATCGAAATACGGGACGGGTGGCGGGACTTGCGCCCGTACATCGACCGGTCCGCGGCCGACACCGCGGGCGCGGGCCCGGAGGCGGGCAAGGAGTACCGGCAGGCGTTGGCCGAGGCGGTGCGGATCAGGCAGGCGCTGGAGGCGAAGCGCACCGGGACCGCCCCCGAGCACAGCAAGGACGCCGGCGAGTTCGACGACCGCGACCCCGACAACTTCCCGGCGGAGGTGGCTTGGCTCACCCAAGTCGCGTCCGTCTACCGTAAGATCAGTTAAGCGGGTCGAGAGCTCCCGCCCGGTCTGCCCCCCGTCAGGCCGGGCGGGTTTCCCCGTGTGCGGCCGGGCCCGGAGAGGCATCCCGGCCAGACCGGCCCCCATCCCCCGAGGGCCGGCCCGAGCCGGGCCGATACGACGGACAACTCACTCGGCTACCCCCGTGAAGCAAAGTTAGCTGTCAGCTATCGACGGGGTCCACGGTGGCGGACTCACGCCAGATTGTCAACTGACCGCTAATCTGCAAAACTGGAAAATAGCTGAGAGCAATGCCGGGGAGGTGACGGGAGGGAGATGCGCAGTGTCCGAGACTGACGACCGGCCCGTGCTGGCAGTGCGTCTGGACGACCTCTTCAAGACGGCTCGTCCCAAGGGCAGGCGCTGGACCAATGCCGAGGTCGCCGAGGAGCTGAAGCGGGTCAATCCCGAGATCAAGGCCGGCGGCGTGTACTTGTCTCAGCTGCGGACCGGCAAGCGCTCCAATCCCTCACCGGACCTGCTGGCCGCCCTCGCCCGTTTCTTCGGCGTATCGGTCGCCTACTTCTTCGACGACGAGGTCGCCGAGTCGGTGCTCGGCGAGATAGCCGCCATCGAGGCCCTGCGGCAGGCCGGAGTGCGCTCCGTGGCCATGCGCGCGGCCGGCATGAAGAAGGAGAACCTCCAGGCCATCACGGCCATCATGGACCAGTACCGGCAGCTGCAGGGCCTTCCGCCCGTCACCGACCCCGCCGAACCCCCGGGATCGGCGGGCTCCTCGGATCCGGAGTGAGGGTCCCCTGGAAGGGGCGGACGGCCGACCAGGACCGCCGCAGCGGTCTCAAGAAGCTCCGGAAGGACGGCGCGCGGCGGATCGCCGCACTCGGCCTCCCGGAGGGAGCCGATGTGGACGAGCTCTGCCGCCACCTCGGCGCGACCCGCGACCGGCCCATCACACTGGTGCCCATGCCGATGCCCGCGTCACAGCCGTGCGGCATGTGGGTCGCCGCGCGCGACGAGGACCTGATCTTCTACGACGCCAACACCACCGGCGCGCATCAGGAGCACATCGTCCTGCACGAGCTGGGGCACATCATCTGCGGCCACCGCGGACCCGGCGTGCTGGACGAGGCGAGCTCCCGGATCCTCTTCCCCAACCTCGACCCCGCCCTCGTGCGCGACATGCTGCTGCGCGCCACGTACGACGACGTCCAGGAACAGGAGGCGGAGGTCATCGCCTACCTGCTGTCGCAGCGGCCGGGCGGAGCGCCGGCACGCGGGGAGGACCCGCCCGCGGCCGCGGAGGGCGGCGCGGCCGGGAAGACCGAGATGCTCCGCCGCATCGAGCGCACGCTCTTCTGACGCGGGCGTCACCGCGGGGCGGCCAGTCGCCCGCGCCACCAGTCCACCGTCGCCTCGACCTGCTCGTCGACGGGAGTGGCGCGGAGGGCGAACTCGGTTTCGCAGGCCGTCGAGTCGACGATGAACGGGCGGTCGAACTGGTAGCGGATCTCCTTCAGTTCGCGCAGCAGCGGCGAGAAGAGCGAGGCCGCGCCCAGGACGGCCGACGGCAGCCGGCGCACCGCGACCGGCCCCGCGCCCGCCTGCGCGGCGAGCAGGTCCACCATCTCCCGGACGGACCGGGCGGGTCCCGTCGGGGCGTGCCAGGCGCGTCCCCAGGCCCGCTCCTCGCCCGCGACCGCGACCAGGGCCCGGGCCACGTCGGGAAGGTAGCTCCAGCTGTGCGGGGCGTCCGGATCGCCGAGGGTGGAGACGGGCTTGCCGCGGAGCAGGGGCGGCACGACCCGCCCGGCCAAGTGCCCGCCGTCGGTCACGCCGGGCCCGAAGAAGTCCGAGGCCCGCACCTCGACCGCCCGGATGCGGCCCGCTTCGTGCAGCTTCCGCGCCGTTTCCCAACCGGCGGCGCGCACCCGGCCCTTGGTCCCGGTGGCCGCCAGGGGAAGCCCCTCCGTCAGGGGGCCGTCCACGGGTCCGTAGCCGTAGAGGTTGCCCAGCATGACGAGGACGGCGCCGGTCTCCTCCGCCGCGGCGCAGGCGGACGAGACGAGCGGAGGCCATTGCCCGGCCCAGCGGTGGTAGGGCGGAGCGGCGCAGTGGTGGATCGCGGCCGCGCCGCGGGCCGCCTCGGCCAGCCGCCTGCCGTCCGCCGCGTCCAGCGCGAGGTGCTCGATGCCCGGCTCGGCGGCGCGGGCCGACCTGGTCACGACCCGTACCGAATGCCCCTCCTCGGCCAGGAGTCGAGCGGTGGCGGCCCCTGCGGGCCCGAATCCCATGACGACATGAAGGCTCACACGGGAACACTAGCGCGACCGACCGCCACTCCTTCGACGGCCGGAGCGGGAGCGCGGCACATCCGGATGAGCCATCCAGTTACCATGTCCCCATGACGACGACGCCACTGCGCAAGGACGCGGCCCGCAACTGGGAGCGGATCGTCGCCGTCGCCCGGGAGCTGGTCGACCAGGGCGCGGCGCTGCAGCTCAACGACGTCGCCCGCCGCGCCGGACTCGGCGTCGGCACCGTCTACCGGCACTTCGCCACGCCCGAGGCGCTGCTGGAGACCGTCGCCACCCCCAGCCTGGAGGCCCTGGCCGCCCACGGCGGGCAGGCGCTGGCCGACCCGGACCCCTGGCACGCGCTGGAGGGCTTCCTGACCCGCACCCTCGAAGTGCAGGTCACCGACGCCTCTTTGGCCCCCGTCACGGCCGCGCCCGAAGACTCCCTCCCCCGCACCACGGAACTCAAGGCGGCGCTCTGGTCGACCGGCCGGGTACTGCTCGACCGGGCCCGGACCGCCGGGGCCGTCCGCCAGGACCTGGCCCCGGGCGATCTGGTCCCGCTCATGTGCGGCATCGCGTACGCCGTGGACGTCCACGGCGCCGCTCCCGCCGACCGCGTCGACACCGCGCGCCGCTACCTGGCCACCCTGCTCGAAGGCCTGCGCGCCGCCGCGCCCGCCGGCGGGTGACCGGCCGGGTTCGGTGAAGTCCCTGGCCTCCCGGGCCACTTGACTGTCACTGTTCGTTCAAACGAACAGTGACAGGAGGGTTTGGGATGCGCATCACCGGATCAACGGTTCTCCTCACCGGGGCCACAGGCGGCATAGGCCTCACGCTGGCCCGTACGCTCGCGGCGAAGGGTGCCGACCTCGTGGTCACCGGGCGCCGCGAGGACGCGCTCAAGGCAGTCGCCGCGCAACTCGGCGCCCGGCCCGTCCTCGCCGATCTCGCCGACCCGTCCGAGGTCGAGCGGCTGGCCGAGGAGTGCCCGGAGACCGACATCCTCATCGCCAACGCGGCTCTCCCGTCCAGCGGCGACCTGCTGGACTACACCCCCGAGCAGATCGATCGGGCCCTCGCCGTGAACCTGCGGGCACCGGTCATGCTGTCCCGACTGCTCGCGCCCCGGATGGTCGGTGCGGGGCGCGGACACATCGCCCTCATCGGCTCGATCTCGGGAAAGGCGGCCACCAAGTCGTCCTCGCTGTACGACGCGACGAAGTTCGGGCTGCGCGGATTCGCGCTGGCGTTCCGGCAGGATCTGCGCGGCACGGGCGTGGGGGTGTCCGTCATCCAGCCGGGATTCGTCCGCGACGCGGGCATGCACGCCGCGACCGGCGTCAAGACCCCCGGCGGCGCGCGGACCTCCTCGCCGGCCCGGGTGGCGCGGGGCGTCATCCGCGCCGTCGAACGCAACCGGTGTGAAGTCAACATCGCACCCGCCGAGTTGAAGGTGCTCATCGCGATCGCCGGGCAGTTCCCCGCCTTCTCGGAGTGGGTGCAGAGCCGCTCCGGGGTGGACGACACGGTCCGGAGCATCGTCGAAGCCCAGAAGAAGAGCCGCTGACCGGGCCGCCGGGCGGCGCGGGGCCTCCCCCGCTCACGCCCCGGGGAGGGTGACGTTTTTCGCCTCGCCGTGCACGGTGACGGCGCCGGCGTCGACGGAGATCCCGGACGGGACGAGGCCGAGCGGCAGGTCGGGGATCTTGCGCTCCGCCGCCTTCAGCGCGGCCGCGATCTGCGGATTGGCCGGGTTCAGGGGACGCCCGGCCAAGGACGCCTCCGTCGGTTCGAGCGTGACGGTGCCGCCGGAGAGCCCCAGCGCGGCGGTCACGACCAGCGGCACGCCCATGACGGACCGGGTGATCTGCAGCCGCCCGTCGTGCCCGGTCAGCCGGACACCGGGACCGCGCTTCGCCGCGAGTGCGTCGAGGGGGACCTTGAACTCGGCCCGCGCCTGCGCCGCCGCGTACCCTCCCGCCGTCCTGGACACCTCGCGCAGGTCGAAGGAGGCGGTGACGGGCAGCCCGTCCTCCGTCTTCGCCCGGCCGTCCACCTCCACCTCGGGGTAGCTTCCCGCGGCCGCGTTCCACAGGAAGGGAAAACCGTCGATGGAGACGTCCGGCGCCGCGACCAGGGCGCTCTGCCGGGCCGCGATCCGGTCGGCCATCCGGCCCTCGGCCGCGCCGACGGCCACGCGGTCGGCCAGTACGAGGCCGGCGAGCAGCGCGCACGCGGCGGCCGGCGCCCACCTCCGGGTGCGGCGCGGGCGGGGCGGTCGGCGCGCGGCGGTGCCGCGTGCGGCGGACCCTCGTACGACGGCCCGTGCGCGGGCGCGGGCCTCGGCGGTGCGGTGGTTCATGCGTTCCTCACGGGGTCGGGGACGGAGGAGGGACGGGCGGCGTCCTGCTCGCCGCCTTCGATGTGCATCTGCGGCAGCAGCCGGTCGAGCCATCGCGGGAGCCACCAGTTGGCCTTGCCGAGCAGGACCATCGTGGTGGGGACGAGGAGCCCGCGCACGACCGTGGCGTCGAGCGCGACGGCGGTGGCGAGGCCGATCCCGAACATCTTGACGACGGGGTCGTCCCACAGGAGGTAGCCGAGGAAGACGCACACCATGATGAGCGCGGCGGACGTGATGATCCGGCCGGTCCGCGCCAGGCCGGTGATCACCGCGCCGCGGTTGTCCGCGCTCGCCAGCCACGCCTCGCGTACCGCGCTCAGCAGGAAGACCTCGTAGTCCATGGAGAGCCCGAACAGGACGGCGAACATGAGCAGCGGTACGTAGCCGGGGATCGGCACGGGTCCGCCGAGGCCCAGCGGCGCCGCTCCCCAGCCCCACTGGAACAGCGCGGTGAGCACGCCGTAGGCGGCGGCCACCGAGAGCAGGTTGAGCACGGCCGCCTTGGCGGCGACCAGCGGGGACCGGAAGGCCAGCAGCAGGAGCAGCCCGGCGATGGCGAGGACGGCTCCGATGACCGCAGGCAGGCGCCGCGCGAGCCGGTCGTTGAGGTCCAGCTGGGTCGCGGGGATGCCGCCCACGTGGACTTCCCGGCCCGTGTTCCGGGTGACGGGCGGGAGGGTGTGCTCGCGCAGGCGGTGCACCAGGGCGGCGGTACGGGGATCGCCGGGCGCGGTGGTGGGGGTGACCTGCCAGCGCACGGTCCTGGCGTCGCGGCTCAGTTGGGCGGGTCCGACCGCGGCGACGCCGCTGGTGTCCTTGAGCGCCTGAGCGACGGCCGTGACGGCGGGGTCGGCCGGTCCGGAGACCGGCTTCGCCAGGGTGTCGGTTACCTGGAGCGGTCCGTTGACGCCGGGGCCGAATGCGGACGCGAGCCGGTCGTATGCCGTACGGCCGGCCGTACCCGGGGACTTGTCGCCGCCGTCGAGCTGTCCGAAGGACAGCTGTGTCGCGGCGAGCGCCGGCAGGGCGAAGAGGGCCAGGCCCGCGAGCAGGTACCGCCACGGCCGGTCGGCGACGTGCCGGGCGGTGCGCGCCCAGCCGCGGGCGGGCGCCCCGGAGGCCTCGGGCCCGTCCGGGGCGGCCGGGGCGGGGGCCAGGCGCCGGCCCAGCAGGGTGAGCAGTGCGGGGAGCAGGGTCAGGGTGGCCGCCATGGCGACCAGGACGGCGATGCCGGGCGCGAGCGCCAGGGCGCGGAGCAGCGGCAGGCCGCCGAGGGCCAGGCTGGCGAGGGCCGCGATGACCGCGGCGCCGGCGAAGGCCACCGCCTTGCCGGAGGCGCCGATCGTCAGGGCGGCGGCGTCCTCGATCGGCTTCCCGGTGGCGAGGAGTTCACGGAAACGGGTGAGGCAGAAGAGGCTGTAGTCGATGCCCACGCCGAGCCCGATCATCGCCGCGATGGTGGCGCCGGAGGAGGGCATGTCCGTCACGTGGCCGGCGAGGCCGATGACTGCGAGCGAGATGCCGAGCCCCACGACGGCCGTGGCCAGCGGCACCGCGGCCGCGACCGGCTTGCGGAACCCGAGGAAGAGGACGGCGAAGGCCGCGACGAGCCCGATGACCTCGCTGCTCCGGGTGGACTTCTTGTCGGCGGCCTCGGCCAGGTTGCCGCCGGGAGTGACCTCGATGCCGGCGGCTTGAGCCGGCCGGGCGGCGTCCATGAGGTCGTGGACGACGGCGGCGGTGATGTCCCGGCCGGCCAGGTCCAGCTCGACCGCGAGATAGGCGGTGTGCCCGTCGGGGGCGAGGGCCGCAGCGCCGCCCGGCTCGTACGGGGTGGTGACGGCGACGACGTGGTCGCGGGCGGCGAGGGCGCGGGCGGCCGCCTGGACCGCGTCACGTGCCCGGTCCGAGGCGAGGGACGGGCCGTCGGCGGGCGTGTGCAGGACGAGGGGCTGGCGGCCCGAGGCGGAGTCGGCGAACGCACGGGCCGCGTCGTGGGCCGCCTGGCTGTCGCTGCCCGGTATGGAGACCGTCTCGGTGGTCGCGCTGCCGAGCACGCCCACCGCCGCGGCCAGGCCCACCAGCAGCAGGAGCCAGGCGGTCACGACCCGCTTCGGCCGTCGGGCGCACCAGCGCCCCAGGGTGGCGAACATGCGTACGGGATCCCCCTCGTCGGCGTGGCTCGTTTCCGGCATCATTACACTTGAAGTGCAATTAAATCAACGCGGGCTCCCGCCCGGCACGACAGGGCGGCACGGAGTGACGGACATGCCGCCCCCTTTGCGACAATGGCGAGGAGCGAAGCCGGGAGGGGTCAACGTGCAGCAGTCGGCCGGGCAGCCACAGGAACGACTCGCGGACGGCCGCGCCGAGCGCAGCCGCCAGTCCCGCGTGAAGATCGCGGACGCCGTACTGTCCCTGCTCGACGAGGGCGAGTCGCACTTCCCCGCGGACCGCGTCGCCGAGCGCGCCGGCGTCTCCCGCCGCCTGGTCTTCCACCACTTCGCCGACATGTCCCAGCTGGTGGAGACCGCCATCGCGCGGCGCCTGGAGCAGCTCATGGAGCAGACCAGGCCCCTGCCGACCGACGGCCCGCGGGCCGCACGGGTCTCGGCGCTCACGGAACAGCGCGCGCGGATCCTGGAGTGGATCACACCGGCCCAGCTGACGCTGATGAGGCTGGAGCAGCACGGCGACCGGATCCAGGAGGTCACCCGGCAGGTCCTGGACTTCGCCCGGAGCCGGCTGGCCGAGGTCTTCGGCGAGGAGCTCGACCGGCTGCCCGCCGAGCGCAGGACCGAGGTGCTCCACGGGCTGGACGCGGTGACCACCTGGGGCGCCTGGTACCACTGGCGCAACAGCGGCCTCAGTGTCGAGGCGGCCGCCCGGACGATGGAGACGGCCGTGCACGCCCTCCTGGCCAGTACGGACCCGGCCGACCGGCCGGCCGGGCCGAGCGCGCAGGCCGGGCCGGCCGACCGGCCGTAGGGCGCCTACCGCGCGTCGGCCCCCGACAGGACCCGGTGGTCCGAGGGTGTGCGGGCCGCCGGGGTCCCGCGGCCGGCCGCGCGGCTGCCGCCCGCGCCGCTGCCGCCCCGAGCGAGCCGCCGGTGCAGTGCGGGGCCGCCCGCCGCGATGCCCGCGAACAGGACGGCCGCGGTGATCAGGCTCGGCTCGGCGACCCACAGGCCGAGCAGCTGGTCGAGCAGCAGGGCCGCCACCACCAGCAGCACCTTCCCGAGCAGCAGGCCGCAGTGCAGACGGCGGTCGACGGGCCGGCCGAGACGGGCCCGGCGGCGGTGCCGCAGCGACATCACCAGTGCGGCACACGCGACGAGCACGACGAGGCGCAGCGCGTGTTCCCAGGCGGGAGTGTCCGAGCCCCACGCCCAGACGCCACCCATGACGGCCCCCGCGACCACGTAGATCCGACGCTCCGACACGACTGCCTCCTGACCCTCGGGGGTCATCGACAAGAAAACAACTACTTGCACTTCGAGTGTCATAACTTCGGACGCATCCGTCAAGCCCGGCCGCCTTCGAGCCGCCGGAGGGGTTCGACTAGGGTCGGCAGGGCAGTGCACCCACGCATCACCATCGACCACGAGGAGCAGCCGTGAGCCGGCCGGCGTCCACCGTTCTGCAGCAGGAGATCGCCCGGGAACTCCAGGTGTCGGAGACCTTCGACGCGCACGTGGAGATCGAGCGCCGGGTGGCCTTCCTGGCCGAGCGGCTCACCTCCACCGGCCTGCGCTCCCTGGTCCTCGGCATCAGCGGCGGGGTCGACTCCACCACGGCCGGACGGCTGTGCCAGCTCGCCGTGGAGCGGGCCCGCGAGGCCGGCCACGAGGCGACGTTCCACGCGATGCGGCTGCCGTACGGCGTCCAGGCGGACGAGAAGGACGCCCAGCTGGCCCTCGGCTTCATCAAGGCGGACCGGGTGCTGACGGTGGACGTGAAGCCCGCCAGCGACGCCGCGCTGGAGGCCGCCCTCGCCGGGGGCACCGTGTTCCGGGACGCCCACCACCAGGACTTCGTGCAGGGCAACATCAAGGCCCGCCAGCGCATGATCGCCCAGTACGCGGTGGCCGGGGCCCACGACGGCCTGGTCGTCGGCACCGACCACGCGGCCGAGGCGGTCTCCGGCTTCTTCACGAAGTTCGGCGACGGCGCGGCCGACCTGGTCCCGCTGACCGGTCTGACCAAGCGCCGGGTGCGCGCCGTGGCCGACGCCCTGGGCGCCCCCGCGGAGCTGGTCTGGAAGACCCCCACGGCGGACCTGGAGACCCTGGACCCGGGCAAGGCCGACGAGGACGCGCTGGGTGTCACGTACGACGACATCGACGACTTCCTGGAGGGCAAGCCGGTCGACGAGCGCGCCTTCGACACGATCGTCCGCCGCTACCGCCTGACCGACCACAAGCGCCGCCTCCCGATCGCCCCGTAACGCGCCGCCCGGCGGCACGTGGATCATCCGGCTCGGGACGGGGAGACAGCAGTGCAGCGACGGGTCTGGCGCTGGGTCGTGGCCGGCTGGGCCGCCGCCGTCCTGGCCGGGGGCGCGTACACGCTGTACCTCGACGACCCGACGGCCGCCACGCAGGAGCCGAAGCACTGGGAACGTGCCCCGGCACCGAGTGGGGAGCCGGTCCCGTGCCCCACGGCGAGCGGCGGCGGTGTGGCGCCCACGGCTCGCGACTGCACCTTTTGGCAGCGCAGCTAGCAGGTGGACCCCCGCCGCCCGGCGAATCGCGGGGGGTGGGGGGCGCTCCTACGCTTGGGGGAGTGCCTCGGGGGCTCGGGGAGCCGTGTTGGGTCGAGCCTGGGCAGGGGTGACCGGTCATGGGTGGGCGTCGTTCGTTCCGTGGGCGCGGGGTCCGGCGGGCGGGCGTTCCCGCCGCGGTGGCGGTGCTGCTGGCCGCGCTGTGCGCGGGTACCGGGTCCGCCTCCGTACGCGCGGACTTCGATCCCGCCACCGTGCGCAAGCTGGACGCGGCGATCACGAAGGTCATGGAGCAGACCGGCATGCCCGGCCTCAACATCGGCCTGTGGATGCCCGGCCGCGGCGTGTACGAGAAGTCGTTCGGCGTCGCGGACAAGCAGACCGGCACGCCCATGAAGACCGACCTCTACACCCGGATCGGCAGCGTCACCAAGACGTTCACCGTCACCGGCCTCCTCCAGCTGGTCGACCAGGGCAAGGTCGGCCTCGACGACCCCGTCTCGCGGTACGTCTCCGGCGTCCCCGGCGGGGGCTCCGTCACGCTCCGCCAACTGGCGGACATGCGCAGCGGCCTCTTCAACTACACCGAGGACGAGAAGTGGCTGGACGGCGTCCGCGCCGACCCGCACCGCACGTACACCCCGCGCCAGTTGGTGGACGTCGCGTTCAGCCACCCCCCGAACTTCAAGCCCGGCGCCAAGTGGGAGTACAGCAACACGAACACCGTCCTGCTCGGGATGCTGGTCGAGAAGGTCAGCGGGCAGAGCCTCGCCGACTACCTCCGCGAGCACGTGTTCGCGCCGCTGAAGCTGAACGACACCTCGCTGCCCGGTGACGGCGCCATGCCCGATCCGCACGCCCACGGGTACACGGACTTCACTCCGAAGGGCACCGTCGCCGACGCCACGAACTGGAACCCCTCCTGGGCCTGGGCCGCCGGCGGGATCATCTCCGACCTCGACGACCTGCACACCTGGGCCCCCGCGCTCGCGGACGGCCGGCTGCTGACCCCCAGGACGCAGGCGGAGCGGCTCCGCACGCTCCCCATCGGGGCCGTCCCCGGCGCCTCGTACGGCCTCGGCATCCTCGACTTCAACGGCTGGCTCGGCCACAACGGCGAACTGCCCGGCTACGAGACCATCGCCGTCCAACTCCCCGCCGAGAAGGCCACGCTGGTGGTGCTCGTCAACAGCGACATGGACCACCAGGGCAAGAACCTGTCCAGCATGATCGGGAACGCCGTCACCTCCATCGTGACCCCCGACCACCTCTGGCCCGCGCCGGTGGCCACCGAGGCCAAGTAGTCCCCGGTCGCGGTCGGGCGCGGGCCCCGTGTGACCATGGCCTCCTTTGGCACACGCACTTCCGCATCGCCGCATTTCCTGGGGGGACCATGCGCACCCGCACCACCACCGTCCCGGCCGTCCTCGCCGCCACGCTCGCGACGGTGCTCGTCCTGGCCGGCTGCACCGCGTCCGGCGGGAGCCCGAAGGGCACGGGCGGCAGCAGCGCCGCGGCGCCCGCTCCCGTCTCGCCGGGCGGCGGCGCCGCGTTCGAGGGCCCCCGGCCGCAGGACCAGAACCTCCTCGCCTGGACCGGCGACCCCAACGACGCGGGGCACGTGACAGCCCAGTCCGTCGCGGGCGTGGCCGGACGGGTCACCCTCGTACGGGTCGTGCTGCGCGAGCAGATCACCTGGTCCAACATCTGGCTCGGGCTCGCCGGAATCGACCCGGGCGCCCAGCTCTCCCAGAACTACCTCGGCGTGTACGACGCGAACGGCACCCTGCGCGCCTCCACCGCGGACGTCTCCCCGCAGCTGATGACCGACGCGATCGCCAAGCCGTTCCCCCTCACCAAGCCCTTCACCGCCGCCCCCGGCACCTACTTCATCGCCCTCCTCCTCAACGGCACCTGGGCCACCAACGCCCTCACCCTCAAGGCCACGGGCGCCGGGATCTCGGTGAACGCGGGCCTGACCCCGCCGAACCTGCGCTACAGCACCCTCCTGACCGGCCAGACCTCCCTGCCCCCCACCGTGAACCTCGCCGATCAGTCCACGAGCACCATCAACACGGGCTGGGGCAGCCAGTGGTACGCGATCTCCTGAGCCGAGCGGGCCGCAGGGCCGCATGAGCGCAGCTCAGGCGCCCCCGGAGCCGGCCGCCCCGGCGCAGCGGGTGCGGGGTGCGGCCGGATGAGCGAAGCTGGGGACGGCTGTAGCCGCGAGGCGGGCCCGGAGCCGGACCGCCGATGCAAGGAGGGCTGCGTGGACGTTTCACGAGTCGGCGGGCTCACTCCCGCGACCGGGACCCGGGTACGGAAGGCCGCCCTGATGTGCGCGGCGGTGGCCCTCGCGGTCGGCGCCGCCGTACCCGCCGCCGCCGCACCCGCTTCAGCTTCCGCTTCCGCTTCTGCTTCCGCTTCTGCTTCCGCGCAGACGCCCCGGGCCGTCATGGATCCCAATCCGGTCGTGGTCGTGGACTGCTTCTCCCAGGGCCGGGTGCGCCCCCGGGAGTACCTGCTGGCCTGCGGTGACGGGAACAACCGTCTCGTCGGTCTGCGCTGGAACACCTGGGGGCAGCGGACCGCGACGGCCACCGGCACCGACATGGTGAACGACTGCACCCCGTACTGCGCGGCGGGCCGCTTCCGCTCGTACCCGGTCACCGTGACCCTGAGCCACCCGCGCCCCTGGCCCGGCCACCCCGACGTGCAGCGCTACGCCACGATCCGGCTTCTCTACACCGACACGGCTCCGTTCCCGGGCACCAAGGACGTGACGTACAAGCTCGTCTACTGATCGGAGCGGTCGGCCTGTCCGCCGAGCCGGGCGCTGATCAGGTAGTCGGCCTCTTCCGAGAGCCGGGCCCGCCGCTCGTCCTCCTGGGCACGTTCGATCTCGCTCCTCAGCGCCAGCTCGGTGCGCAGTACGGTCGCCCGCGGCACCGGGATCCGCTGCCCGGGTTTCTCGGTGAACGGCTGGAGTTCGGCCGCCGAGACCTGGGCGTCCTGCGACGAGCCGCGGCGGAGCGAGAGGAACACCCGGGCCAGCCAGTCGGCCGGGATCTGGACCATCAGATCAGTCATATCCGGGAAACGACGGGCCGCCCGTGCCGTGACTGCCGCTCCCCCGACCGGCTCAGTGGCCCTCCCCCGGCGCCTGGCAGGCGGTGGAGACCGACGCCATCCACGCGAGGACCGCATCGCGCTGGTCCGGGGCCAGTCCGGCCTCCAGCTCGGCCTCCCGTCGCTGTACGGCCGGGAGCGCGTCCGCGTAGCGGTCGGCCCCGAGGTCGGTGAGGTGAACCTGGTGCGTCCTGCGGTCGGTGGGGTGGGGGGAGCGGGTGATCAGCCCGTCGCGCTCCAGCGCCGCGAGCATCTCGTTGGCGGCCTGCCGGGTGCTCCCGACGGAGCGGGCCAGCTGGGCGACCGACTTGCCCGGCGACTCCTTGACCATCATCAGGGTCGCGAACTGCGGCACGGTGAGCCCGAACTCCTCCAACTCCGCGCCGATGGCCGCCCGCATGCTGAGCCAGGCGTGGCGGACCAGGAAACTCAGCACTCGGTCGTGGCTCTTCTCGCCCACGAGGCGTCCTCCGAACTCTTGTTGATTGACAGGAACTTGACGAGTTTGACAGGATGACGCCGCGCCGGATCGTCAGGTCCCTGTCGATTCTAGCGCCAACTCCTCCTGACCCGAAGGTAGTCACCCATGCCATCCGCCACGCCGCCGAAGGCCCGCCAACGGCTCGTCCTGGGCGTTCTGGTCTTCGCCCAGGTCCTCATCTGGCTCGACGGTACGATCCTGTCCACCGCCTTCGAGACGCTGACCGATCCCGACCGCGGCCTGGGCGCCACACCCGGCCAACTCCAGTGGGCCACGGGCGCGTACACGCTGGCCTTCGCCGGGCTGATGTTCACCGGGGGCGCGCTCGGCGACCGCTTCGGGCACCGCAACACGCTGCTGGCGGGCATGGCCCTGTTCGGAGCCGCGTCGGGCTTCGCCGCGTACGCCGCCACGCCGGGCCAACTCGTCGCGGCGCGGGCCGTGATGGGCGCCGGGGCCGCCTTACTCGTTCCCGCCACCATGGCCGTGGTCAGCTGGACCTTCGAGCCGGAACAACGACCCGCCGCCTTCGGTACGTTGTCCTCGTTCGCCGGGGTCGGGATCGCCGCGGGGCCGATCCTGGCCGGCGCCCTGCTCGCCCGCTTCTGGTGGGGCTCGGTGTTCCTCGTCAACGTGCCGGTCGTCGTGCTCGGCCTCGGCTTCATCGCCCGCTGCGTCCCCAACTCCCGCAGCCCGCAGGTCCGCCGCCTGGACCCGGCCGGGCTGCTCCTGTCGACCGGCGGCCTGGGGCTGCTCGCGTACGGTCTGATCCGCGCCGGCCAGGAGGCCTCCTTCACCCGGCCGGCGGTGTGGGGAAGCACCGCCGCGGGCATCGCGCTGATCGCGGCGTTCGCCGTCACCGAACTGCGGATGGCCGAGCCCAGCTTCGACCCGCGGCTGCTGAAGCAGCGCCGCTTCGCCGCCGGGAACGTCGCCCTGATGACGGTCTTCCTGTCGATGACGGCGGGCTCCTTCTACCTCGCCTTCTACCTGCAGGGGGCGCGCGGGTTCTCGGCGTGGGACGCCTCGCTCCTCGGGCTGCCGGGAGCGCTCGGCGTGGTCGTCGGCTCGCCGATCGCGGTGCGGCTGACCCGCAGGACGTCGGTCCGGATGGTCGGGGCGGTCGCGCTCGCGATCGCGGCCCTGGCGATGGGCTCCGTGGCGCTGTTCGACGCGGCTACGCCGATCGCCTGGTACCCGGTGGTCATGCTGGTGCAGGGCACGTCGATCGGCATGGTGATCGCGCCCGTCACCGGCGCCGTACTGGGCTCCCTGCCCCTGGAGCGGGCCGGTGCGGGCAGCGCGGTCAACAGCACCCTGCGCCAGACCGGCAGCGTGCTGGGGATCGCGGCGGGCGGCACGATCACCTCGATCGTCTACCGGCACGCGATCGAGGGCTCGCTGACGGGCCTTCCGGATCCGGTGCGGAACCAGGCCCGGGTCTCGGCGGAGCTCGCCCGCCATGTCGCGGCCGCGACGCACGACCCCCGGCTCGCCCGGGCGGCCGACGCGGCCTTCGTCCACGCCATGCACGTCGGCGCCCTCTGGACGGCGGGATTCGCCCTGATCGGCGTGGTGGTCCTGGTGCTGGGCTTCCGCCCCGCCCGCCGTCCCGCGCCGGCCGAGGACCCCTACCCGGCCCTGGCGAGGAGTTCGGCCGGGTCGTAGGGAACCGAGCCGCGGTCCGCCGGGGCCGCGGCTCGGGTCACGGGCGGGTCAGGACTTCTTGACCTCGTCGATGCAGAGCACGAACTGCTTGCCCGAGCTGCGGCGGGAGCCGCGCATCTGCTCCTGGTAGCCGATGTCCGACTGGCCCTTGCACTGGTTCGTGTCCAGGGAGTCGGGGATCACCTTGACCACCTTGTACTCGGCGTTCGCGCCGCCGCACTTCACCACCTGGAGGTCGGGGCTGATGGTGTTGCCCTTGTTCGTCAGGCAGTCCCCGACCTTCGCCTTGTCGGCGTCGTCGCGGCTGGCGTAGTACCCGACCGCGGCCGCGATGACGACGACCACGGCGACGATGATCTTGAGGATCTTCATGACCCCCATGCGCTTGCGCGGCGGCGCGGGCGGGGCCGCGAACTGCTGCTGCGGGTAGGGGTACTGCTGCGGCGGGGCGCCGTACGGCGGCTGGCCCGGCTGCTGGGGCTGCCCGTATCCCGGCTGGGGCGGGTAGCCCTGCGGCGGCTGCTGGGCATGCGGGGCGGGCTGGCCGTAAGGGCCGGGGCCCTGCTGCGGCGGGTAGGTCATGCGGAAAATCCCCCGTGAGCGTGTGCACTGTACATTGCTTGACGTGCGCACGCTATAACACGTCGCCTACAACGACCGCATTGACCTGCGGTGTCCGCAGCCCTGCCCGGCGGCTCTACCCGCGGAAGGCGGTCGCGCGAACGGTCGAGCCGCAGAGCGCGAACTCACTGCCGTCGTCGGGTGCCAGCTGTTGCCGCCCGCCCGCCACGCCCACCACCATCGACGGCGCGACGAAGGGATCCGCGCCGGAGGCGCAGTAGCCGTCGGCCTCGCCGAGCACCGGGGTGAAGGTGAGCTGCGCCGAGGCCCGGCCGCCGGCCGCCAGCTGCACCGGCCCCGACGTGCCGACCCGGATCACCCGGAGCGGCTTGTTCTTGTCCGGCGAGCCCTGGCCCGCGAGCGCCACGGTCGGGAAGCCCTTCAGCACGCACGGCTTCGCGCTCTTGTTGGTCACCGTGATCCGTACCTGCGCGGACCCGGTCGGCTGCGCGCTCGTGGCAGCGACCTGGCTGCTCGTGCACGGGGCCGCCGCCGCGCGGCGTGCTCCGTCCCCGGTGGCCGCGGCCGCCGAAGCGACGAACAGCGTTCCGGACGCGAAGCCCGCCAGCAGGAGCGCGGACGAGGCCTTGATCGCGACGCATCGCGTTGCGCGTTTCATGGGTTGTCCTCCACGGTTCGCCCGGAGCGCCGGAGCCGCTCGGGCCTGCCCCCTCCCAGCGTCCCACCACGTCGCGCCATCGGCGCGGGCGGCCGGGGGCCGAAGGACACGGGCACGTGCCGGGCGCCGCGGGCCAGGCCGGACTGTGCGGACGCCCCCTAGGCTCCCGTGTGGAGGTGGGCCGCCCAGAGGAGCGGGGTCCGGCTGCGGTCGTGGCCGGGTGACAGGTCGTGGCCGTCCCGGACCTGGCGTACGGCGGCGTGCAGCGCGCGGGCGGCCCGATCGGGGTCGACGGCTCCCGAATCCGTCCTGAGGCCGTCGTAGAAGGTCCGGGCGATGCGGACGGCGATCTGGTCGTCGATCTCCCAGAGCGTGCCGATGACGTGGGGGAAGCCGGCGAGCTGGAAGGCGGACGTGAGGTGGATGGTCTCGTCGAGCGGGCTCACGGTGTCGATGGCCGCCGTGCGGCAGGCGGACAGGTAGGCCAGCCTGGCGTGGTCGAGGGCGACGGGGGCCAGGCTCTCGACGGTGAGCGGGTCGTCCTCGTGGTCGTGGAGCAGCAGCCGGCTCCGCGAGGGGTCGGCGGGATCGCTCGTTCCGTGGCAGGCGAAGTGCGCGATCGCGCAATGGGGCAGCTGCGCCAGCACGTTGGCCTTCGTGGGGGCGGCGTCCTCCTGCGCCCGGTCCCCTTCCCTGAGGAGGACGTGGTCGGGAAAGCGGGCCTCCACCACGGCGGCCTCGGCGTCGACGAAGCGCAACCGGCCCTCCCCGGGCAGTCCGGGAGTGGTCGGCATGGCGACGATCAGCGCCCGCCCGGCGCCCGGCGCTTCGCCCGCACCCGGGGGCCGGCCGCGTTCGCGGGCGTGGCGCAGCGCGCGTACGGTCGGGGTGTAGGAGGAGACGACCCGGTCCATGACGGTGCGCCGGGACGGGTCGTCCCGCGCGTCGGTGTGGTGACCGGCGGCGTGCAGCGGCAGGAGCCCCAGCAGTCCGCCCGGCGCCCACCACACGCGCGGCAGCTCCCCGTCCGCTTGGGGCGGGGGCGGGCCCTTGTGCCCGAGGGCCTCCAGCACGGGGCCGGCGGCGGCGTCCCACAGCCACTCGAGGACGTCGGCGAGTACGGTCTGCGCCTCCTGCCGCTCGGCCGGGTCCGTACCCGACGACGCGGTGTGGCGGGCCTGCCGGAAGGCGTTGATCCGGTCGACCAGGGTGGTGTGGCCGAGCCCGGGCAGCGGGAGGCCGGTGAGGCCTTCGGCCGTCAGGAGCAGCGCATCGCTGCGGTACGTGCTGACGTTGAACACCACGATCGGCCCGTGGGCCGCGTCGGCCCTGAGCTCGTCGGCGGTGGGCGGTTGGGCGAGGGAGGTGAAGCCCTCCAGGGCGCGGATCTCGGCCAGGAGGGTGGTGAACGGCTGCCCCGGCCGGTGCCGGTCGGGCGTCGGCGGGTCCGCGGGCCGGTCGAGTCTCTCCCGCAACTCGGCCGATCTGAGCGCCGGTTCAGGGTGGAGGCCGCGCAGCCCGGTCAGGTCGCCGCGGTTCTCCAGCGCTTGGCCGCACATGACGGCGCGGCCCACTTCCAGCAGACCCAGGGCGCGCTCCGCCCGCCCGTCCGCCGTCCCGCCCGGGGCCGCGAGCGCGAGCGCGGCCGCGGCCGAGACCAGGCCCGCCACATCGCCGACGACGTCCTGCCGGTCATGGCGCTCCAGCCGGCGCCGGGCCATCCGCGGCATCAGGCGCACGGCCGCGTCCGCTGCCTGCGCCGCGCGTTCCGCCTCACCCGTCCGCGCCAGCAGGCGGGCCGCGGACCGCCCCGCGCGGATGCGGACGGACACCGTCGACAGCTCCGTCGCCGATGCCGCCGACCAGGCCGCCACCGCCGCCTCCCGGTCCGCCGGGTCGCCGTCGTGGTCGAACCGTACGAGCAGCGCGTCTCCGAGGTTGGTCAGGTGGACGGCACGCTCGGGGTGGTCGGCGGGAGCAGCCTGCACCGCCTGCCGGCCCACCGCGACCGCCTCGTCCAAGTCCTCGGTGGAGCCCGTCCGTTCGAAGCGCAGCCGCAGTACGTTCCCGAGGTGGGAGAGGACCTCGGTGCGACCGGGCTGGTCCTCGGGGAAGACGGTCATCGCCTCCCGGAGCCGGGCGATGGCGCCGTCGAGGTCCGGCAGCGCTCCGGCCCGCTCGTAGCGGGCTCTCAGCGCGCTCCCCAGTCCGGTCAGGACCAGCGCGCGGTAGAGGCCGTCATCGGGCGTCGCCCGCACCGCCTCCCCGAGCAGGGCGATGGCGCCCTCGAGGTCCTCCACCGCTCCGGCCCGGTCGAACCGGGCGTTCAGCGCGTCCCCGAGGTTGTAGAGGTACATGGCGCGGCCGGACTCCTCGGAGACCGCCGACAGGGCCTCCCGGAAACGGTCGACGGCGGCGTCGAGGTCGGCCGGCCGGCCGCCCCGCCGCCACTTGATCCGCAGCACGTTGCCGAGGGCGGTCAGGTGGATGGCACGGCGGGGATGCCCGGCGGGCACGGCCGCCACGATGCGCTGCCACAGGTCCGCCAGGCCGGCGATCCGCGCGGGGTCGTCCGACTCCCGCAACTCCGAGAACGCCTCCACGGCGTACCCGGCCGCGTTCTCCGCGAGGACGGGCACCAGCGGTTCCGGCAGGTTCTCGTCACCGGCGATGAAACACGCGGTGAGCGCCTGCACGGCAACACGCAGGTCCGGTTGGTCCTTGGCCCGGCCCTGGACCTGGACCTGGTGGACCTGGGCTTCCCGTTCGGCTGTCGCCTGGTGGCGGAACCAGTGGAACCAGCCCAGCAGATGGTGGACGGCGAGGTCGTCCTCCCCCGGCATCAGCTCCGCGAGCCGCCGCGCTTCGCGCAGGGCCTCGGCCTCCAACACCGGTGTCACGTCCCGCAGTCGGACGACACGCTGCAGCCGCGCCGCCATCGCGTCCATTGCCGTCTCTGCGGCCAGTCGTACGGTGCGCTCTGGGTCCCCCGGATGGCTCACGTCGGGTGATGCTAGTCCTACGATCCCCGCACCGGCGGGTAGTTCCTCGGATACGCTCCGCGACAGCGGCAGGACGTGCTCGTCGCGGCGGGGGGCGGCCGGGGCGGGCCGCGGGGTGCATGCCGTCGGGGTTCCCCGGGACCGCTCCGGTGAGCCGGTCTACTTGCGCCCGGCCCACCGCTGCGCACGCCACGGGCGGCCGGACCACGCACCGGCGCCGACACCGGCACCGGGACGGAGCCGCCGCCCGGACGCGCGGCGAGCCGGGCTCCGGTCAGACCGTTTCCCGGTCCCCGACGGCCTCCCGGGCACCGGAGGCCGGTGCGCCGCCGACCGTGGGGACGAACACGAACCGGCCGCCGGACGGCATCGGCGACTCCCAGGCGGCCTCCACTTCGGCCATCGGCACGGCGATCGCCTCGGTGGTCGGCGCCAGGGCCGGCAGCCGCTCGAGCAGTTCGCGCAGGGCGGCGGCGCGGCGCGAGGCCGAGATCGAGCCGAGTCCGCTCCCGCAGACGCTCACGTCCGCCTTGCGCAGCCAGGCGGACGGCACGGTCATGTCGGGCCCCGCCGCGGAGCCGACCTGGACCCACCGCAACGTACGGGTGAGATCGGCGCGGTGGCGCAGGATCCCGTCGAGCGCCAGCTCGGCGGGGCGGTCCCACAGGTAGTCCAGGACCACGTCCACGTCGGCGGCGGCCGCGCCGAACGCGGCCGCGACCTCCTCGTCCGGGCCCGCGAGCCGCACCGTGCGGTGGGCGCCCAGCTCCGCCGCCACGCGCAGCGCCTCCGGATCGCGCCCGGCCGCCACCACCGTGCCCGCGCCCTGGTCGAGGGCGATCCCGATGGCGGCCCGCCCGGCGTTGCCGGTGGCGCCGAGTACGAGCACCGACTCGCCCTTGCGCAGCCGGCCCCGCTCGCGCAGCGCGATCCACGCGGAGGACGCGGGGTTCATGACGGCGGCGACGGCGAGCGGATCGAGCCCGTCCGGTACGGGCATGAGCGCGGCGGCCGGTACCGCGACCCGCTCGGCCATCGTCCCGTGCGGCGGCTCCAGCCCCGGGATGTAGACGAGCTCACCGGCCGCGGTCCGCCCCACCCCGTCGAACCCGGGGACCAGCGGCAGCGCGTCGCCTCCCGTGTAGTGGCCGCCCGAGGCGAACGAGCGCACCAGGGGGTACAGCGCGGCGGCGAGGACCTCGACGACCACCTCGCCGGCCGCGGGGACGGGCTCGGGCACGGACTCGTACCGGGGCGGCTGCCCCAGGGCGTGGACGACGGCTGCGTACATGAAACCAGCCCCCAAATGGGTGATGAGGCGGCATGACGGACAAACTGATTGTGACGGCTGCCCGCCGGTCCGGCCGACTGCGCCACGCGGCCGGACCGCGGCGGGACAGCGGCGGCCCGGATCCGGCGGCCCGGCTTCAGCGGACCGGCTTCAGCGGGCCGCCGCACCGAGGCGGTGCGCGCCGCCCGAGTGGACGAAGTCCGTCAGGGAGACCGTGTAGTCGCCCTGGTCGGGGCGGTACGCGGTGCAGTACTGCGTGGGATACCAGCCGGGGATCCGCCAGGCGGCCGGTTGGGGGATGGCCTCGCAGGTCCGGTGGCCGGGCGCGGTGCGGTGCCGCTGCAGGAAGTCCCGGGTGAGCATGGGCTCCATGAAGATGAGGTCGCCCGCGTACGCCCCGTAGATGAAGGTCTGGCCGCTGAGCGTGCCGGTCGACGGGGGACGGCTGTCCAGGTGCGCACCCATGGCGCCTTCGGCGGTCTGCGGGCTGCTCGCGGGGTAGCCCGCCGGCAGGTAGGCGGCCGGGACCGGTTCGCCGGCCGCGGCCAGTTGGTCGCAGGCGATCAGCAGGGCGCAGGCGCCGGTCTTGATCGCGGTCCGGACCGCCCGGGGGGCGAGGTAGAAGTGCACGTCGAAGTGGGCGACGTCGTAGCGGCCGTGCGGGTTGTGCCCGTGCGGGTTCCAGTTGAACAGCACCCATTGGAAGGGCACCGCGGCCGCGGCGGCCGGGGTCGCCGGGAGACCGAGTTCCAGGCTGTGGCCGCCGACGCATTCGTGCATGCCGTCGAGGTGCCCGTCGGCGTCCGCGTCGTAGCAGTGCTTGCCGTCGGTGGCGGCGGAGGTGGGCAGTCCGGTGACGGCCGGGGCGGTCAGGGCGATGCCCAGCGCCTTGGGTATCCCGCCCTGGTACTCGCTGTACGTACGGACCGTGCCGTCGCCGAGCCGGGCGGCGCGGCCGTACGCGGCGCAGGCCGCGCTCCCGGTGCTCTCGTCGCAGGCGGGCACGCGGGCGGCGGAGCCGGAGGGCGGCGGCGGGGCCGCGGGCCGCCCGGTGGCGGACAGGAGCGCCGCCAGCAGTGCGGCGGAGCCGAGCGCGGCGACGGCGGTGGAGCGCATGCGGGAGGTGTTCATACGGCGACGCTCCACGAGGAACGGGCGTTGAGCGCGGTGGCGTCCACGCCGGTGACCTGGCGGGTACAGGACTTGATGCCGGCCAGGCTGCCCTCGGGCAGGACGTGGCGGATGTCGTGGAAGCCGTCGGGGGCCAGGGCTTCGACCTGGCGGAGCACCGGGTCGGGCTCCAGCCGGCGGTGGGCGGCCAGGAGCTCCGCGGTCTGCGGCCGGCGGTCCGCCTCGTAGCGGGCCAGCGCCTCGTCCAGGCCGTGGTGGGCCAGCTCGTACGCCAGCACGCGGGCGTCGACGATCGCCTGCGAGGCGCCGTTGGAGCCGGTCGGGTACAAGGGGTGCGCGGCGTCGCCGAGCAGGACGACCCGGCCGTCCGTCCAGGTGGGCAGCGGATCGCGGTCGATCATCGGGTACCGGCCGATGCGCGGCGCCCGGGTGATGACGTCGTGGAGGTCGAGGAACTCGCTGCGCCAGCCCTGGATGTGGGTGAGGACCTCTTCCGGGGGGACGGCGCGGTCCCAGTCGGCGCCGCCGCGCGCCTCCTCCTCGCCGAGGCCGTCGTCGGTGCGGCTCTCGACGACCCAGTTGAGCAGGCACCGCCCGCTGCGGTCGGGCCGGGTGACGGGGTAGGCCACGGCCTTCACCCGGGCGTTGCAGCCGAGGATGACCATCGTGCGTCCGTCGAGGAAGGGCGGGCCTTCGGTCACCCCGCGCCACATGCATATCCCGTTGCCGAGGGGCGGGCCTTCGTGCGGGTGCATCGTGGCGCGCACGGCCGAGTTGATCCCGTCGGCACCGATCAGCAGGTCGCAGGTGTACGGGCTCGACCGGTCCGCCACGTACGCCCGGACGGGGGGCGTGCCCGGCCGGAGGCCGCTCGCCGGGTCCTGCTCGTACCGTACGAGGCGGCCGCCGGTGACGAGCGCCTCGGGGCCGAGCCGGTCCAAGGCGGCCGACAGCAGGATCTCCTGCAGGTCGGCCCGGTGCACGGAGTACTGCGGCCAGTTGTAGCCGGCGGCGCGGCCGCGCGGCTCGGACCAGATCAGACCGCCGTAGCGGTGGTGGTACTCCAACCGGCCCGTCGCGACGGCGACCTTCTCGAGTGCCGGTGCCAGTCCGAGTTCGGTCAACTCCCGGACGGCGGCGGGCTGGAGATTGATCCCGGCACCGACGGCGCGCAGGTTGGGGCACGCCTCCACGATGAGCACATCGTCCTGCCCTGCCGCGTGAAGGCTCAGGGCCGTCGTCAATCCGCCAATTCCGGCGCCGGCTATGAGGATGCGCGGAGAATTTCTTCGGCCGTACGGAGACATGCCCTCTACCTCCTGGGAAAGACGCCTTCCGTTGAACGTGCGGTGCTGAATGCGAGGTGCTGTATGCGCGATGTCGAAAGTGCAGGTCAGGCGCAGGCGTTCACTCGATCAGGCTATGGCCGAGTGCCGCCTGATGGGTGACGTGGCTTTAATCGGGTGTCGGCAACAGAAAGGCTGCGACATGCCTGAAGTGACGTTCGAACCGTGCGACGTCCAGCGCCTCCAGCATGCTGTTGACTACGCCCTCCACGCCTCCGAGAAATCACTGGACGCTCTCCTGCCACCCTGGATGCCGGGCGATCTCAAACGGGAAATCAAGAGCGGATGCGTTGTCTCGCATTGTGCAACGCTACTGTTCCCGGAAACAGTGGAATCCGCTCTCGCGTACTTCGAGGAAAACGGCTGGCCCGCGTCGACCACCATACCGAGCGTGCTGGTCAAGCGCCGTCTGGTGGAGCGCCACTGGCTTCCGGACGATGCGGACATACGGGTGACGCGGCTGCGCGTCACGACCGGTCTGGCGCCGGAGGTCGAGGTCTTCCTCTTCCCTCGCCGCAGCCCCGGGTACTCGGACGACGTGGGTGCGCAGGAGCGCGTCCACGGCTTCGAGAACCACGTGGGGCTGTTCATGGACCGGCCCGACGAGAGGGCCCTCACCCGACTGGCGGACCGGCTGGAGACCACCGGCCGGATGGTCTACGAGGGCTCGGCGCACAACCCCCACGAGAACACCACGATGCTGTACTTCGCCCCGAGTGCCGCCGTGGCCATGTCGCGCCGCCGCTTCCCGCGCTGGGAGCTGCAGTGCGCGGGGGATCTGACGGCGTGCGCGGACCGGCGCACGGTCCGGACGGAGGCCGTGTGCGACGCGTACGCGGCGCTCAGGGCGAACCACGTGGACAGCGGCCTGACGCAGTCCGCCCGGCGGCCCGTACCGGTGGCGGTACGGGAAGGCTGAGGCCGGCCGTCGTCCCGCCCGCCCGCCCGCCCGCCCCTGCGTACTCCCCGCCTTCGTCCGCTGTCCCGGACGAGGCGGGGAGTCGTCACGCCGTCCGACTCAGGAGAACCGCCACTGCTGGGCCTTGCTCCCGTTGCAGGCGACGACCGTCAGCTGGTTGCCGGCGCCGTTGTCCGTCAGGCAGCCGCCCTGGAACGCGATGTCCTTGATGAAGTAGGCGCCCGACGTGGGCGCGTGTTCCAGGTTCCACCACGCGCCGCCCGCGTAGGGGCCCGCGAGCTCCACCCGGACGGTGTCCCCGAACTGCGTCAGCGCCCGGGCCATCGCGTTGCCGGACGGGCCGCACGTCTTGAAGGTGTCGTAGCTCTCCTTCTCGTGGAGCCAGCCGAACACGGTGGTCCCGCCCATGATCACCTTGCTGCCGCCCTGCGGGGCGGAGCCGCTCACGCCGATCTTGAGGCCGTCGCCGACGTTGGTGATGGGGCTCCAGCCGGCGCCGCCGCAGCCCTGCGGAGGGTTGGACCCTCCGTTGCCCGGACCCGTGGGGGTCGAGCCGCTGCCTCCGGGCGCGGATCCGCCCCCGGCGCCGCCGCCCGGACCCGAGCCGGGCTTGCTCCCGGGGTTGCCCGAACCGCCCGCGACCGGCGGGGGATTCGGTACGGGCGCCGCGCCGCCGACGCCGCCCGCGGCGGGGCCCGCCCCGCCCTGCGCGCCCGCGTTCTCGCCGCCCGGGGGCGCCGCCGAGGCGCTGGGCGCGGCGGCCGGCGCGCTCTGCGCGGGGTCCGCGCCGGGGCTCTGGCTCCCGCCGGCCGACGCGGGTGCGGACACGGAGGTGGACGGGTGCTGCCCCGGCCCGTTCGCATCGGTCCGGCGGGCCCCCGAGTCGAGGGAGTAGACGGTGACGGCCACCGAGACCGTGATCGTCACCGAGAGCCCGATCGAGAGCGGTGTGGAGATGCCCGAGGGGATGCGCAGCCGCTCCCGCCAGGAGCGCCGCAGTTCGGTGGCGGCACTCGTGCCGGCCGGCCCCCGGCCGGCACCGGCGACGAGGGGTCCGGCCGGCGCGTCGAGCTCGCCGAGCGGCCGGCCGGCCGCCGCGCGCCGGGCCGCCGCGGCCATCACCGAGGCGTCCGCGTACCGCTCCTCGGGCCTCTTGGCCAGCGCCCTGGCGACGAAGGCGCGGACCGGCGCGGGGAATTCGGCGGGGAGGTCCGGCACCGGCTCCCGGATGTGCTTGAGCGCGATCTCGACGACCGATTCGCCGGTGAACGGCGGCTCGCCGGTGAGCAGTTCGTAGCAGACGACGCCCATGGAGTAGAGGTCGGAGGCCGCGACGGCCCCGAGCCCCTCCGCCTGCTCGGGAGCCATGTAGAGGGCCGTGCCCAGCACCGCGTGCGAGTCGGTGATGCCGGTACTGGCCGCGCTGGAGCGGGCGATGCCGAAGTCGGTGACGGTCACGCGGCCGTCGTCCCCGAGCATGAGGTTCGAGGGCTTGATGTCGCGGTGCGTGACCCCTTGGAGGTGTGCGGCGTGCAGCGCGTCCAGGGCCTGGCCGGCGATGTCGAGCGCCTGCTCGACGGGGAGGGGCCCGCCCTGCGCCCGCACCTCGGTCAGCGTCCGTCCCTCGACGAGGTCCATGACGATGTACGCGACCTGCTCACCGGAGTCGATCCGGCTCTCCCCGTAGTCGTGCACGTCGACGATGCCCGGGTGGCTGAGGGAGGCGAGGACCGTGGCCTCCCGGCGGAAGCGCGCGGCGAACGAGGCGTCGTCGAGCAGTGCGGGCAGCAGGACCTTCACCGCCACCTGCCGTCTGAGCACGTCGTCGTCGGCGCGCCAGACCTCCCCCATGCCGCCACCGCCGATCCGCTCGGCCAGTGTGTACCGGTCCCCAAGGACCGTCCCCCGCCCCCACATATGTCCCCCTTCGCGGTCCGGCGCGTGTCGGCGGTCAGCCGAAAGCCCGTCCGGCAGAGGATACTTGGGCGTCAGAGAGCGTCCGGCTCCGGCTCGGCCCGGGCCGCGGGCCAGTTCACGCGGCCCGCGTGGATCAGCCGGAGCTGGCGGCGGGCGGTGCGCGTGACCGCCGCCCACTGCGCGTCGTCGGGGCCCGCGGCCAGGTAGGCGGAGACCGTCATCACCATGTGGTCGACGTACAGCCGCGCCAGCATGAGGAGGTCGTCCGCGCTCCAGCCCGCGCTCAGGGGATCGGCGCCGAGCCGTTCGGCCACCTCGCGGGCGAACGCGTCGAGCTGGCCCGACACCGCCTCGCGCACCCTGCGTACGCCGCCGTGCCGCTCCCGCACGATGAAGCGGATGTGCGCGGGGTACTCCCGTACGAGTTCGGCCATCAAGTCCACGGTCGTGTCGATCCGCTGCGCCGCCTCACCGGAGGCGGCGAGGGTCGAGCGCACGGCGGCGTGCAGGCTCTGCAGCGCCTCGTCCACCAGGGCGATGCCCAGCTCCTCGGTGTCCCGGAAGTGCCGGTAGAAGGCCGTCGGGGTCACCCCGGCGGCCCGGGTCACCTCGCGCAGGCCGAGACTGCCCAGGCTCTGTTCCTCCAGCAGCGACAGGGCCGCGTCCAGCAGGGCCCTGCGGGTTTTGTGGCGTTGGGCCTGGCGTGCCCCGATGGTCTCACTCATGACGAAAAGTCAACCCCCGATTCTCGAAATCCGCGCGCTTGCATTTAGACTGAGCAGTCAGTGCACAACTGTCTCCTATTTTGGAGGAAGCACGATGCTCTTCCTGATAGCGGCCCTCATGCTGATGGGGATCGCCCTGGGAACCGTGGCCCATGTGCCCATTCACGTATCCCTCGCCGCCACCGCCGCCATCGCCTGCTGGCTGCTGGTCTTCGCGGTCCGGGAACGGACAGCCCGCCGGCACCGGCCGGCCGGCCGACAGGAGGGATGACCATGAACGTACCCGGCACGGCGCTCCGCTCCCCCGACGCCGCCCGTACCGCCGACCCCGCCCGTACCCCCGAACCCGCCCCCACCGCCGCCGTCCGTCAGGCCGACGGGATGGCCGTGGCCTCCTTCGTGTTCGGCCTGATCGGCCTCCTCGCGATGAACCTGCTCCTCGGGCCGACGGCGATCGTCCTCGCCGCCCTCGCGCTGCACCGCGGTACGAGCCGGTCCGGCCGCGCCCGGCTCGGTCTCGCCCTGGGCGTCGCGGACCTCGTCGTCCTCGCCTGGCTCGTCAGCGCGGACCAGACCTGGTCGTGGAGCATCGGCTGAGCCGCGGGCCCGGCCCGATCCGAAAGACACGGCCTACGGGAGCGGGGCCCCGCGGGCGGTGAGCCACAGGTCGTACCACTCCTCGTGCGTGAGGTCGGGCTCGCGCAGCGCGGCGTCGCGGCAGGCGCGGATGCGCTCGGGGCGGCCGCTGCCCACGACGGGGGCGATCCGCGCCGGATGCCGCTGGAGCCACCACAGCAGGACCGTCTCCGGCGTCGTGCCCTTCGCGTCGGCCAGCTCGCGTACGAGGCGGGCCGTCGCGTGCTCGTCGGGGCTCTCCTGCCGTCCGGTGAAACGGCCCTGTGCCAGCGCGCCCCAGGCCTGGAGGCCGACCCCGTGCTCCAGGCAGTGCTCGACCGTCCCGGAGGGGAAGCCGCCCGCCGCGGCCGCGGGGGTGTTGACGAGGACGCCCTCCTCCAGCCAGTCCCGCCGGTCCAGGCTCATCTCCAACTGGTTGGCGACCAGCGGGAACGCGAGGTGCCGCTGGAGGCGGGCGATCTGCGCGGCGTTCATGTTCGAGACGCCGAAGCGGCGGACCAGTCCCTGCTCGCGCAGCGAGGTGAGCGCCGCCGCGACGTCCTGCGGATCGGCCAGCGGATCGGGCCGGTGCAGGAGCAGGACGTCGACGGCGTCGGTGCGCAGGCGTCCGAGGCTCTCCTCGACCCTGCGCACGATGGTGGAGCCGCGCAGATCGTATATGCCGGGGCGCTCGCCGTCCGCCGGCCGGATCCCGCACTTCGTCTGCAGCACGATCCGCTCGCGCAGGCCGGGGGTACGGGCCAGGACCTCGCCGAAGACGGCCTCCGCCTTGCCGCGGCGGTAGATGTCGGCGTGGTCGAAGGTGTCGATGCCGCTGTCCAGCGCCGCCTCGATGGCCGCCTCGGCCGCGTCGATGTCGGCGGGGCCGTACGCATCGGTGTCCCAGCTGCCGCCGAGCGCCATGCATCCGTACAGCAGCCGGGTGCCGTCCTTCTCCGGGGGTGTGATCGCCATGCCGCTCAGCCTACGAGGCCGCCCGCTTCGTGGCGGGCCGGGGGCGGGGGGCCTCCACGGGCTTCTTCTGCGGCGGAGGCGTCCTCGGGGGGTAGGAGGGCGGCACCTTCGGTCCGCTCGCGCCGGTCGGCATCTTCGTCATGCGACCACGCTACGGGCTGGGGGGTGTCGTCAAGGTAGCTTCGTCCGCCCGTGAGGGCGGGGCCGGCGGGGTCTGGTGCGTGCGTGCCAGACCCCGCCGGCCAGAAGGGACTTTGACGACACCCCCCGGGCCGCCCTCCCGGCGGGCGAGTTCGGCGAGGAAGGGCCGCTCCGGCCCGCCGCCGCGCGGGCTGCGCGGCGGCGGGCCGGGGCGGCTCCCGCGGCGCCCTCGTTACGGCGCCATCTCGTACGCCCCGGACAGCGCCTCGACCCGGTCCCAGACCCGGGCCGAGCGGGCCTCGTCGACGACCGGGCGCCGGATCGCGCCGAGCGCCCAGCTCTGCTGCTGCTCGGTGGCGGAGTCCTTGCCGTGCAGTTCGACGGCGTGCGCCGAGAAGTCCCGTACGAGGACGGCGAACAGCTCGTCCAGCACGTCCTCGTCGAGGCCGGTCAGCCGCGCCTGCTCCAGGATCAGCTGGCCGTGGACGACGAGCGCGAAGAGCTGGCCGACGGCGAGCAGGAGGTCGAGGTCGCGGCTCTGCTGCTCGTCGGGGGCCGCGGTGGTGACGAACTCGCAGAGCGCGTCGGCCTGTTCGCGGAATCGGGCGACGTTCGACACGGCGGCGTACGCCTCGAAGGCGGGGCGCCAGTCGTGGAAGCGGACGGAGCCGAGGCCCCGGGCCGGGCCCTGCCGGAAGAGGAAGTCGTCGTCGGCCGCGTCCAGGCGGGCCGGCACGGCGGGGTAGTCCACCGGGTCGAGCAGGTGGTTGCGCATGAACTTGAGGATCAGCGCGAGGTTGACGTGGACGGTGCCCTCCAGCTTGGGCAGTCCGCGGATCTCGACGGCGGCCTGGGCGAAGTAGTTGTCCTTCTCGAAGCCCTTGGCGGCGATGACGTCCCACATCAGGTCGATGACCTTCTCGCCCTCCGTGGTCACCTTCATCTTCGTCATCGGGTTGAAGAGCAGGTAGCGGCGGTCGTCGGGGCCCGCGGTGCGGAAGTAGTCGACGGCGCGGTCGCTGAACAGCTTCATGCCGACGAGGCGTACGTACGCGTCCGCCAGCTCGCGGCGCACGTGCGGGAAGGCGGTGACGGGACGGCCGTAGAGGATCCGGTTCTGCGCGTGGGTGACGGCCTCGTACATCGCGTGCTCGCAGATGCCGATCGAGGCGGTGCAGAGGTTGAACTTGCCGACGTTGACGGTGTTCAGGGCGGCGTCGAAGGCGGCGCGGCCGGTGTGCAGGACGTCGGTGGCGGCGACCGGATAGTCCTCGAGGCGGAACTCGCTGACGTACTTGGAGGAGTCGACGACGTTCTTCACCAGGTGGTAGGCCGGGTGGCGGCTGTCGGCGGCGAAGAAGACGTAGCCGTCCGGGCCCTCGACGTCGGTGCGGCGGCCGAAGACGGAGACGAGGCCGGCCGCGTTGCCGTTGCCGATGTAGTACTTGGAGCCGGTGGCGCGGAAGCCGCCGTCGCCGTCGGGCTCCAGCAGCATGTCGGTGGAGTAGATGTCGGCGCCGTGGGTCTTCTCGGACAGGCCGAACGCGAACACCTCGCCCTGGGAGAGGAGTTCGGCGGCCCGGGCGCGGGCGGCGGCGTTGTCGCTCTGCCACACGGGGCCGAGGCCGAGGATGGTCACCTGCCAGGCGTACCAGTAGTCGAGGCCGTAGAACCCGAAGATCTCGTTGAGGGCGGCGATCCGCGCGGTGTCCCAGCGCTTGTCGGCGTGGCCCTCGGCGGCGGAGGCGGGGGTGAGGAAGGTGGCGAACAGGCCCTCCTTCGCGGAGAAGGCGAGGAAGTCGCCGAGCCAGGCGCGGGTGCGGTAGTCCTCGATCAGCCTGCGCTTGCCGCGCGCCTCGAACCAGTCGACGGTGGCGCGCAGCAGCCGGCGGGTCTCGGGGTCGAAGTGCTGCGGGTCGTAGGTGCGCGGGTTGAACAGGAGGGAGTCGGCCATGGAGGTTCGCCTTCCGGAGAGGGTTGAGGGGTGAGGCGGGAAGCGCGGGGGGATGGGCCGCGGCCCAGGTCTGGGCCTAGGTCGCGGTCAGCCGGTGGACGGTGGCGAGCACGTCGTCGAGCCAGGCGATCGTCATCCGCTCGTACGCGATGCCGCCGCGGAGCACGACGTGCTGCAACTCCTGGCCGGCGTCGAGGGGTGCGGGGGCCTCGGGCCCGGTGAAGTCGCGCAGTTCCCCGGCGAGGTAGCGGGCGAGGCGCTCGGCGTGCGCCCCGCGGTGCCGTTCGACCTCGCGGACCAGTGCGGCCGGGTCGTCGAAGGCCGCACCGCGGATCTTGACGGCGAGGTCGTGGCGGAGGCTCTCGGGTTCGATCGGCTCGTGCAGCCAGAGTGAGAGGGCGGCGCGTCCCGGGTCGGCGACGGAGTACTCCTTCTTGTCCGGCCGGCCCTGCTGCGCCACCTCGCGGACGGCCAGCAGGCCGTCGGTCTCCATGCGCTTGAGGACGCGGTAGATCTGCTGATGGGTGGCGGTCCAGAAATAGCCGATGGACCGGTCGAAGCGCCGGGCCAGCTCGTAGCCTGACCCCGGCTTCTCCAGCAGCGAGACGAGGATCGCGTGTTCGAGCGCCATACCCCGATCTTTCTATGCACCTCGTTGCATAGACAAGTCGCAGCGCCCGGGTGAGACGCGGCTCACCCGCCGCCCGCCGCCGGCGCCGTACGAAGCCTTTACCCGCCCCTGATGGCATGCCCAGGTCAAATCTGCCAGGCTCGTCGGCGGTGTCGCCCCGACCCCTGGGGGACACGGCACAGACACGCACGGCACAGCAGATCTCACCCAGCGTTCGTGCACACGACACGCACAGCCCGCGGCCGCCCTCCGGCGCACCCGAGCCGACCGGGCGGCCACCGAGCAGGCCGGAATCCGGCCGCCTCAAAGGAGTTCCGCGTGAGAACGACCCCCCACAAGGCCCTCGCAGCGTGCATATCCGCCTTCGCCGCGCTGGCCGCCACCGCACTGTCCCTCACCCCGGCCACGGCCGCGCCGCAGCAGGCGCCGCGCGCGAGCGCCGCCTGCACCCCGGGTCAGGTGGTCGCCAACGGCGGCTTCGAGAGCGGCACTTCGCCGTGGACCCAGTCGCAGACCGGCCTCATCACCAGCCGCGCCGGTCAGACCGCGCACGGCGGCACCGCCTTCGCCTGGCTGAACGGTGTCGGCCGTACGCACACCGACACGCTCTCCCAGAGCGTCACGATCCCCTCCGGGTGCAGCACCGCCACCCTCACGTTCTGGCTGCACATCGACACCGCCGAGACGACCACGTCGACCAAGTACGACAAGCTGACGGCGAAGATCGGCAGCACGACGCTCGCGACGTACTCGAACCTCGACAAGAACACCGGCTACGCGCAGAAGTCGTTCGACGTGTCGGCCTTCGCGGGCCAGACCGTCAGCGTCGCCTTCACCGGCACCGAGGACTCCAGCCTCCAGACGAGCTTCGTCGTCGACGACGTCGCGCTCGACACCTCCGGCGGCACCACCCCGCCCGGGGACCCCACACGTACGCCGACCGCGCCCTCGTACACCGTCGACCTCAGCAGCAACACGAGCGGCACCGTCTGGACGGGTCACGAGAGCGCGAGCTTCACCAACGCCTCCCCCACCCCGCTCAGCGAGGTGTACCTGAGGCTGTGGGACAACTACCACGGCTCCTGTTCCGCCATGCCGATCACGGTCGGCAACGTCACCGGGGGCACGGCGGGCGCCCTCTCGGTCGCCTGCACCGCCCTCAAGATCGACCTGCCGGCTCCCCTGAACCAGGGCCAGACCGCCACCATCGGATTCGACCTGGGCATCACCGTGCCCAGCGGCGCCGACCGGTTCGGCTACGACGGCGCGTTCAGCATGCTCGGCAACGCCCTGCCCGTCCTCGCGGTGAGGGACGGAGCGGGCTGGCACCTCGACCCGTACACCAACAACGGCGAGTCCTTCTACTCGCTGGCCTCCGACTTCCGCGTGTCCCTCGACCACCCGAGCACCCTGCTCGTCCCGGCCACCGGCGCCTCGGTGGACACGCCGGGCTCCAGCGGCCGCACGGTCACCACGGCCACCGCCACCAAGGTCCGCGACTTCGCCTGGGCGGCCGGCCCGTTCAGCAAGATCTCCGGCATCTCCGCCGCGGGCACCCCGATCAACATCTACTCCGTGTCCGGCATCAGTTCGGCCGATTCGCAGTCGATGCTGACCACCGCCAAGTCCGCGGTGGACGCGCACTCGGCCCGCTTCGGCGCCTACCCGTACGGCGAGCTGGACGCCGTCATCGACAACAACTACTGGTTCGGCGGGATGGAATACCCCGGATTCGTCCTCGACCTGGTCAGCACCACGGCGCTCACGCACGAGATCGGCCACCAGTGGTGGTACGGCATCGTCGGCGACGACGAGTACACCAGCCCGTGGCTCGACGAGGCGTTCACCGACTACGCCACCGACCTGGCCCTGAACAAGACGGGCGCCAACTGCTGGAGCAGCGTCTCGTGGGCCTCGTCCGCCGAGAAGATCACGAACTCGATGGGCTACTGGGATGCCCACTCCTCGCGCTACTCCACCGTCGTCTACGGCTACGGCAAGTGCGCCCTGCACGACCTGCGGCGCGTCCTCGGTGACACGGCCATGGCCAAGCTGCTGAAGGACTACGCCGCTTCGCACTGGTACGGGGTCTCCACGACGGCCGAGTTCAAGGCCGCCGCGCAGGCCGCGACGAGCACCGACCTGACCTCCTTCTGGACCCAGCACCGCATCGACGGCTGACCCGACACCCGGGCCGGACTCCGGCCCGGCCACGCACCGCCGCGGTGGGCGCCTTCCGGTGCCTGCCGCGGCGGCTTTTTTATGCGCACAACAGTCTATCCGTCACCTGTGACATGTGAAATATTACCTGCGCTCCGACCCAACTCCCCGAAAGGTCCGCCACGTTGCGCAGACTCCCAGCGGTGGTAGCGGCGATATCCCTCGCCCTCCTCGCCACCCCCGCGCTCGCCGCACCCGCCGCCCCGCCCCCGGCGGCGGCGCAGCAGGCTCCCGAACTCTCCCCCGCACCGCCCTCCGCACCGCTGGAGGTCCAGCGCCAGAGCCTGCGCCGCCAGGCCCTCGAAGGCGTCGCCGCCGGCACCACCGCGGCCGAGGCGGACGGCACGCTCCCCCGCAAGGCCGCGGTGGGCAAGCGGTACGTCGAACTCGCGCAGGAGCGCAAGGACAAGATCTTCGTGATCCTGGCCGAATTCGGCGACCAGGTGGACAAGACCACGGAGTTCGAGGGCAAGCCGCGCTTCGGCGGCACGCCCGGCCCCCGCCACGACGCCATCGCCAAACCGGCGAAGACCGACAACCACACCCTGTGGCGCAAGGACTTCGACCAGGCCTACTACCAGAAGCAGTTCTTCGGCACCGACCCCGGCGCCGTCACGCTCCGCAACTACTACCGCCTGCAGTCCTCGGGCCGCTACGACATGGACGGCCAGGTCAGCGACTGGGTGCGGCTGCCGTGGAACGAGGCCCGGTACGGCACGGACAACTGCTCCGAGCCCGGCCAGTGCCGCACCAACTGGGACCTCGTGCGCGATGCCACCAACGCCTGGTACCACACCGAGCGCGCCAAGGGCCGTACGCCGGAGGAGATCAAGGCCCAGCTGGCCGAGTACGACGTGTGGGACCGCTACGACGCCGACCACGACGGCAACTTCGACGAGCCGGACGGCTACCTCGACCACCTCGTCGTCGTGCACGCGGGCAAGGACCAGACCTGGGGCGGCGGCGACCAGGGCAAGGACGCCGTGTGGGCGCACCGCTGGTTCGCCTACTGGGACCAGGCCGGCAGCGCCGGACCCGCGGGCAACAAGGCGGGCGGCGTCCCCGTCGGGGACTCCGGCATCTGGGCCGGGGACTACCTGACGGGCGGCGAGAACAGCGGAGTCGGCCTGTTCGCCCACGAGTTCGGGCACGATCTCGGACTGCCCGACCTCTACAGCTCCGACGGGGACAACAGCGTCAACTTCTGGTCGCTGATGTCCACGGCCTCCTACCTCGGCAAGGGGAAGAACACCACCGGGGACTACCCCGGCGACCTCGATCCCTGGAGCAAGCTGCAACTGGGCTGGCTGGAGTACACGGAGGCGGACGCGGGCCGCAAGACGCGCGCCGTGCTCGGAGTCTCGGCGTACAACACCGAGGATCCACAGGCCTTGCTGGTGCACCTGCCGCCGTCGGTGACCCGCACCGATCTGGCCGATCCGTACGAGGGCGCCAGCCAGTGGTGGAGCGGCACCGGCGACCTCATGGACAACACCCTGACCCGGACCGTCGACCTGTCGGGCGCGGCCGGGCAGAGCGCCCGGCTCGACGCCCGGGTCTGGTACGACATCGAGCAGGACTTCGACTTCCTGACGGTGGAGGCCTCGACGGACGGCGGCACCGCATGGTCCCCCCTGCCGGGCACGATCGGCGGCGCGGCGATCCCGGGGAAGGGCATCTCCGGCACCTCGGGCGGCTGGGCCGAACTCGGCGTGCCGTTGGACCGGTTCGCGGGCCGCTCGGTCCAGCTGCGGCTGCGGGTGACCTCGGACGGCAACACGCACGGCAAGGGCGTCTCCTTCGACGACATCCGGATCACGGCGGGTGAGCGGGAGCTGCTGCGCGACGGCGCCGAGGCGGGCGCGAACGGCTGGAGCGCGCTCAAGTGGTCGCGCACCGAAGGACGTACGGGAAGCGCCGAGCACCCGCGCGCGTACCTGGTCGAGAACCGGCGCTACACGGGCTACGGCGCCTACCTCAAGACCGGGCCGTACAACTTCGGCGCCGGGAACGACACGGTGGAGTTCTACCCGTACCAGCAGGGCGTGCTCATCTGGCTCTGGGATACGGCGTACAGCGACAACACCACCAAGGCGCACCCGGGCGCGGGCCTGCTGCTCCCCGTCGACGCACGGCCGGAGCCGCTGCGCAACGCCGACGGCACGCTGCTGAACGCGCGGGCGCAGACCTTCGACGCGACGTTCTCCACGCGGCCGAGCGACGAGATCGTCCTGCACAAGGCGGGCGTACCGGTGCTGATCCCGTCCCGTCCCGCAGTCCCCGTCTTCGACGACCACCGCGGCACCTACTGGAACGCCGACCTGCCGCAGGTGGGCGTGAAGGTGCCCGACACCGGGACGCGGATCGCGGTGGTGAAGGAGGCCTCGGGCGGCGCCCTGACCACGGTCCAGGTCAGCCCCTCCCCCTGACGCCGGACCGCAGGCAGCCGTCCGGTCCGGACGGCTGCCTGCGCGAGAATGGCCTGATGAGCGATGTGGGCGGGACCTGGGACCTGGACGACTGCTCCGACGCGTGCGCGCCTGAGTGGCTCGGCGGTCTGAGGGCCAATCCGGCCCTGCCCAACTCCGCGCTGGCCCGCTTGCTCACGGTCGTGGAGTCGCCCGGCCCCGTCTCCTCGGCGTGGCTCACGTGGCGCACCCTGGACACCGAGGGCGCCCGCATGGTGGTGGCCTCGCCGCAGATCGACCACCGGCTCCAGGCCGTGGAGAACCCGGAACTGGACGTCGACGTCCTGTCGGGACTGGCGCACGACGCGGAGCCCCGGGTCCGGTTCGTCTACGCCATGCTGGTCGGCGACTTCGGCCGCCGCATACCGGACGGGGTCTTGGAGACCCTGGCCGGGGACGTCCACGAACGCGTCCGGCGGGCCGCGACCGACCACCGGGAACTCCCCCTGGCCGTACGGGCCCGGCTCGCCCGGGACGAGAGCGCCCGGGTACGGGCCGGAGCGCTCACCCCGGAGCTGTGGCCCCTGCTCGACGCCGGCGTACGCGAGGCCCTGCTCGCCGATCCGGATCCCGTGGTCCGCGAGGCCGTCGACCGCCTGCTCGCCCCTGAACCCGAGCCCGAAACGGCTCCCCGCACCGCGCCCGAGCTCCGCGTCGAGGACCCCGACCCCTTCATGCGCCGGGCCGCCGCCGGGGATCCGGACGTACCGGCGGTCCTGGCCCTGCGGCTCGCGGAGGATCCCGACGACGGGGTCCGCCTCGCCCTCTCCCTGCGGGAGGACCTCACCGAGGAGCAGCGCTCCGCGATCGCCTACGTCGTACCCCACGGCTACCACACGCCTCCGCGCTGGGTGGTGGAGCGCGGCCACGAACCGGAGGTGGCCCGCCGGGCCGCCGCCTCGGGCCACGTGCTGCTGCGGCGGAGCATCGCCATGCAGCGGAGCCTGCCCGCCGATGTGGTGGAGCTGCTGGCCACGGACGAGGACTTCTTCGTCAAGCTCACCCTGTGCGAGTACTGCCAGGACGCCCCGCACGAGCTCGTGGTCGAGATGTACGCCCACTGGCACGGGCTCAAGTGGAGCTTCCTGGGCCATCACCCGAACTTCGCCCGCCCCGGCCTCGCCCGGTACGCCGACCACCCCAATCCCCGGCTGCGCCACGCCGCCCTGTCCGACCCCGACGGCGGCCCCGCGCTGGTGCTGCGCCTGGCCGACGACCCGGCGGTCTCCGCCTGGGCCGTCCAGGATCCCCGGCTGCCCGCCGGCGAGCTGCTGCGGCGGCTCGCCCTCCCGGGCAGCGCACGCTCCGCGGCGGCCAACCCCGCCCTGCCGCCCGCGGTGATGCACCGCCTCCTCGACCTGGCGGGGGTGGCCGGCGGGCACCCCGGGGAACGGCCTACCGGCTGAAGGGCCCGGCCGGGCCGAAGACGCGTTCCGCGAAGCGGCCGCCCATGCGGTGGTGGGTGGCGGCGTCCGGGTGGAGCTGGTCGGGGAGCGGCAGTTCGGCGGAGTCCGCCTCTCCGTAGAGCTCGCGGCCGTCCAGGTAGTGGAGGTTCGGGTCCTCGGCGGACCGCTGCTTCACGATGCGCACCAGTTCCTCGCGGATGACGTTCAGCGTCAGCTTCCCGGCGGCGCGCTCCGCCGGATCGCCCGCGGCGCGGAACCGGAGCCGGCCCTCGGCGAGGGTGCTGAAGTCGGGGACCGTGGGGCCCGGGGTGCCCTCGTGGATCGGGCACAGGACGGAGGAGACCACCAGCAGGGGCGCGGTCGGATGCCCTTCGCGGATCGTGTCGAGGAAGCCGTGCACGGCCGGGGTGAAGGCGCGCAGCCGCATCAGGTCGTGGTTGACGAGGTTGATGCCGATCTTGAGGCTGATCAGGTCCGCCGGGGTGTCCCGCATGGCCCGGGCGACGAAGGGGTCGAGCAGGGCGCTGCCGCCGAAGCCGAGGTTGACGAGGTCCACACCGCCGAGGGAGGCGGCCAGCGCCGGCCAGGTCGTGGACGGACTGTCAGCGTCCGAGCCGTGGCTGACGGAGCTGCCGTGATGCAGCCACACCGGGCGGCTGCCGTGCGGTACGGGCTCGACGGGGGCGTCGGTGCGCAGCGCGACGAGCTCGGTGAGCTCGTTGTACGGCAGCCAGATCTCGACGTCCTTCGGGCGGTCGGGCAGATCGCCGAACCGGACGGTGCCGACCGGGCCGGGCCGGGTCTCCACGGATCCGGTGGTCATGTCGACCGTACGGACGTTGCCGCCGGTCACCCCCGCCCGCGCGGCGAGGCGGCCGTCGACGAGCAGGTCGTACACGCCGTCGGGACGGGGCGGGGCGCCCACGTAGGCCATCTTGGTGCGGAGCGCGTCGAGTTCGACGACGGTGGCCCGGGTGCGGAACACCAGCCGTACGCCCGAGGGCTGGGCCTGCGCCATCGCCAGCTGCCCGTCGGCGTACTGCGCGCGGGCCCGCGCCGGGAGCCGGTGCGGGAGCAGCCCGTGCTCGGTGCGCTCCAGGTCGAGCGCGCCGCGCAGGAGCTCCGCGGTGAGGGGCGTGGTCAGCGATGCGGTGGTCGCCGCGGAGGGGTCGGGTACGGGTGCGTGCTGGTCGTCCATGACCCCAGCCTGTCAAACCGGATGCCGGATCCGCACGTCGGTTTGCGCGGCGAAGGCCACGGCTGCCGCCGCCGTCAGCCAGGTCAGGGCGTACAGCCAGCCGCCGAGGACGTCCGTGGGCCAGTGCATGCCGAGGTAGACGCGGGTCAGGCCGACGGCGACGGCCCAGCAGGCCGCCAGGGCCCAGCAGAGCCGGGCGGCCGCCGGGTTCGCCGTACGCCATGCCGCCCAGGCCAGCAGCCCGGCGACCAGGGCCGAGGTACTGGCGTGCCCCGAGGGGAAGGCGAAGCCGGTCGCCGGCGCGGCCCAGTCGGCCACCGGCGGACGCGGCCGCGCCACGCCGTACATGACGGCGTAGCGCACCCCCTGGGCCAGCAGCAGGAACCCCAGCGCCCCCGCGGCCGCCTGCACCCGGCCGCGCCTCCCGCGGCCCGCGATGAGCCCGGCGGCGACGGCGAGCGCGTACGGGACGGGTCCGCTGCCGGTCACCGTGATCCCGCGCGCGAGGGCGACGGCGGCGGGCGGGCGGTGCTGGACCGACCACCGGTGCCACTCCTCGTCGAAGCCGTACGGGGCGCCGTGCCGCGCCGCCACCAGGGCGGTCAGCAGGGCGAACAGGGCGGCGCACAGCCCCGCCGCCAGCGCCCAGCGGATCAACGCGGGCCTTCGTTCCGGGTGCTGCCGCCCCTCCTCGGGATCGTGTCGACGGCGAGCGGGGTGCGGCTGCGCGCCGAGAGCGGGAGGGGGAAGGGGGCCATGGGGACAACTCCCGTGCGGTGAGAGGACCGGAGCCGAGGACGGCACCCGGCCGACGGCCGACTACAGGTCCGTAGACGATCCCCGGCACTGTAGACGATCGCAGCGCACCGGCACGTTTCCCCGGCCGTGCGGGGGCCGGGATCACCCGATGTCGACCAACACCGGCGAGGCCCGTACGGCGGCCTCCGGCGGCGCGCTGCCCGGTACCGCGTCGCCGAACCCGGTACGCGTCCCGTGCGACTCAGGTCGCAGGGGCCACCAGACCCGAGGGGGACGCCGCGGCCCGGGCGGGCCTCGGACCATGGCGAGGTGAATGCGATGAACGCGCACGTGCCGATGTCCCTCTGCGAAATCCTTCTGGTGCTGGGCACCTTCGTGCTGGTCCTGGCACGGTGGCTGCCGCCCCGCCCCAGACGGCCCGCCACCCTCGCCGCGGCGGCCGTGGCCGTGCTGTCCGGGTCCGTGCTCGGCATCGTCGGGCTGCGCTGGCAGATGGTGCCGGTGCTGGTCGGCGCGGCCGTCGCGCTGCCGTTCGCCGTACCGCCGCTCCTGCGGCGGACGGCGCGCAGGGCCCCGTGGTGGCTGGCGCTGCCCGGTACGGCGGTGTGCCTCGCGCTGGTCGCCGCGGGTCCGGCGGCGTCCTGGGCCCTGCCCACCCCGGTGTTCCCCGAGCCGACGGGCCCCTTCGCGGTGGGCACCAGCGTCCTGGATCTGACCGACCCGGCCCGCCCCGAGAGCGCCACCCCCGCTCCCGACGACCGGCGTACGGTCGTCGCCCAGTTCTGGTACCCGGCGCGGAAGCCCGCCGCGGGCACTCCCCGCGCCCCCTACCTCGGCCGTACGCAGCGCGAGGCGCGCGTGGTCGGCGACGCCCTCGCGGACTACTCCGGTCTTCCCGGATTCCTGCTGGACGGTCTCCCGCGCGCCCGTACGCATGCGGCGTACGGCCTGCCCGTCGCCGACGGAGGAGAGCGGTTCCCGGTCGTGCTGTTCTCCCCCGGCCTGGGCGGCGTGCGCGCCCAGAACACCTTCTGGGCGGAGGAGTTGGCCAGCCACGGCTACGTGGTCGTCGGCCTCGACCACCCCTACGACTCGGCCGCGGTCGTGCTCGCCGACGGACGCACGATCCGGACACAGGTGAGGGCGACGGGCGACGACGCCGAGGACGAGAGGCGGGCGGCCGGCTGGACCGCGGTCCGCGCCGCCGATCTGAGCTTCGTACGGGCGCAGTTGGGCCGCATCCACAGCGGCGAGATCGCCGGCCCGCTCACCGGGCGCCTCGACACCGCCCGCGTCGCGGCGGCCGGCCACTCCCTCGGCGGCGGCGCCGCCCTCCAAGCCGCCCACCAGGACCGGGAGTTCGCCGCCGTCATCGACCTGGACGGCTTCCCGCACGATCCGGCCCCGCAGCCCTTCCGACAGCCGGTGCTCGCGCTCACGCAGGCCATCGGCCCGGAGACCGACCCGGACTACCTCCCCCGCCTCACCCGTGTGCTCGGCCTCAGCGGTGCCACGGCGTACCGCCTCACCGTGCCCCGGACCGCCCACCTCACCTTCACCGACGCCCCGTTGTACCTGCCGCCCCTCCCCTCGCTCGTCGGCTCCCTGGACCGCACGGAGGGCCCGCGCGTCACCGCCGCCGCCAGCCTCGCCTTCCTCGACGCCACCCTGCGTGACGGCCGGGGGGACCCGGCCGCCGCCCTGTCGGCGTACGGCGCCCTCTCCGTCCAGCGCCCCGGCGGGCCCTGAGCCTGTCAAGTCCACTGCGTGAACAGTCGGTTGAACCGCAGGGCGGTCCGGTCGCGCCGTGCATATGCTCCCTCCGTACGTCGTACGCCAGTACCTCGAAACGTAAGGGGACCGCTTCGTGAGCGTCCGCATCCAACCCTCCTCCCAGGTCGACGAGAGCGCCGAACTGGGGGACGGGACCACGATCTGGGATCTGGCACAGGTACGGGAGGACGCGCGGCTCGGGCGCGACTGCATCGTCGGGCGCGGGGCGTACGTCGGACCCGGCGTGCGGATCGGCGACAGCGTGAAGCTCCAGAACTACGCGCTCGTCTACGAACCCGCCGTACTCGGCGACGGAGTGTTCATCGGCCCGGCCGCCGTGCTCACCAACGATTTCTACCCACGGGCCGTCGACCCGGACGGCAAGCAGAAGCGCGGCGGCGACTGGGAGGCCGCCGGTGTGGTGGTGGCCGAAGGGGCCTCGCTGGGGGCCCGCTCGGTGTGCGTGGCCGGAGTCCGGATCGGGCGGTGGGCGCTGGTCGCGGCCGGCGCGGTCGTGTCCCGGGACGTACCGGACTTCGCACTGGTCGCAGGGGTACCGGCGCGCCGCATCGGCTGGGTGGGCCGGGCCGGGGTCCGGCTGGTGGAACGCGAGGGCGAGCCCGGCGTGTGGGAGTGCCCGCGCACCGGCGCGCTGCACGAGGAGCGGGACGGAACCCTGGCCGAAACGCCGGACAAGCGGAACTGACGGTACGTCGGCAATTTAGGTCAGTGGCATTTCCGCAAAACCGCAATCAACGAACATCCTTGGGCATACCTTGTCCCTGTACACGGGATCTGAGCAGGCAACAGGCTTTGTTCAGTGGGGGGTTGTACACGACGAGGGCATCGCGGACCAAGTGACGACGGACGGCGCGCAACGCGCCCGCCCGGCGCTGCCGTCCGCGCGTGCTCCGGTCCGGGGCATCGCTGGGGGGATCCAGTGGGCGGCCCCGGACGGTTCGTGCCATCGGGGGGAACCACACCGCCGGCACGTGCGCCGTCATGCGCGAACCCCTCCGCCGAACGACGACCGCCGGGTCTGTCCGAGGAGCGATCAGAGGGGGTAGGTGTGTTGGAGCCGTACAGCTCGGACATACGAAGTGCGCGCAGCACACGGGAAGCCGGGGTGGGGACCCGGTGACCGCAACACGAGCAGCACGATTAGGAGCACTGGCCCACGAGGACCCGGCGCTGCACGCGCTCGCCGAGCGCCTGCTCGCGCTGGCCGAGGCGGGACTGCCCGAGATGTACCTCCCGGGCGCCGACACCTTCGTCTTCACCCGGGTGGGCACCGTCACCTCCGACGGCGTCCGGCGGATGGAGGCCCGCGGGACCAGCACCCGGTACGCGGCCATCACCGCGCTCGGGGCGCGGTTCCTGCCCGAGGACCGGCAGCGCGCCCTGTTCGGCGGCCACAGCGTCGAGGAGTACGCGGGTCTGCTGGTCGAGCGGCTGCCCGAGGTCACGAACCTCGGCGACGCGGCGCTCATCGCCTGGGCGGCCGCCGAGACCGGGCACCCGAAACTGGCGGACGCCCTCGCGCGGGTGGCCGTACTGGACGTCCCCGGACGGCCGCAGTACACGGTCGAGGCGGCCTGGGTGCTCTCCGCCCTCGCCGCGGCCCGTACCGCGCTGGACGTGGAGGACCGGCTGACCGCCGCCCGCGACCGGCTGCTGGCGGCCAAGGCGGCCGGCAGCCCGCTGTTCCCGCACGCCACCGGTCCGGGACTGGTACCCGGCTACCGCTCGCACGTGGCCTGCTTCGCCGACCAGACCTACCCGCTCCAGGCCCTGGCCCGGCTGCACGCGAGCGGCCCGGACCCGCAGGCCCTCGCGGCCGCCGACGCCTGCGCCGCCCGGATCTGCGAGCTCCAGGGCGACGGCGGACAGTGGTGGTGGCACTACGACGCCCGCACGGGCGGCGTGGTGGAGGGCTACCCCGTCTACAGCGTGCACCAGCACGCCATGGCGCCGACCGCGCTGTTCGACCTCGCCGAGGCGGGCGGCACGGACTTCGGCGGCGCCATCCGCCGCGGGCTGCGCTGGATGGCCGACGTGCCCGAGATCAGCGGGCCGGACGGCACCCCGCGCGAGCCGATGATCGTCGAGAAGTACGGGGTCACCTGGCGCAAGGTCTACCGCGGCGATCCCGCGAAGGCCGTCCGTGCCGCCCGCGGGCTCACCACCAAGGTGGCCCCGCAGGCCCGGCTGGCCCCGCTCGACCGGGTCTTCCGCCCCGACGTGATCGACCGCGAGTGCAGGCCGTACGAGTTCGGCTGGCTGCTCCACGCGTGGCTCGGGGGGCTGGAGAGATGACCCGACCACAGAACCGGCAGGACCGGCCGAACCGGCCCTCCCGCCAGACCCTCTTCGGGGTCACCCTCGACGCCCTGACCATGGACGAGACGGTGCAGCGCTGCCTCGATGCCGTGCAGCGCGGCGAGCAGATCGAGATCGGCATGGTCAACGCCGCGAAACTGGTCAACATGCGGCGCGACCCCCGTCTCGCGGCGGCGGTCTCCGGCTGCGACCTCGTCCTGGCCGACGGCCAGGCCGTGGTGTGGGCCGGCCGGGTCCTCGGCGTCCGGCTGCCCGAACGGGTCGCGGGCATCGACCTGTTCATGCGGCTGCTGGCCGCCGCCGAGACGGCCGGCGTGCCCGTCTACCTGCTCGGCGCCCGCCAGGACGTCCTGGACCTGATGCTCGGCCGGATCGCGGAGCGCTTCCCGGCGCTGCGGGTCGCCGGGAGCCGCAACGGCTACTTCGACGACGCCGAACAGCCGGCGGTCGCCGACGACGTCGCGCGGAGCGGGGCCCACCTGCTCTTCCTCGGCATGACCTCGCCCAAGAAGGAGATCTTCACCGCCGGCTACGGCAAGCGCACCGGCGCCCACGTCGTGCACGGCGTCGGCGGCTCCTTCGACATCCTGGCCGGCATCACCAAGCGGGCCCCCGCGGTCTGGCAGCGCATGGGCCTCGAATGGTTCTACCGCGCCCTCCAGGAGCCGCGCCGGCTCGGCAAGCGCTACCTGACCACCAACACCGCATTCCTCCTCATGACGGTCCGCGAGCTCATCCGCCGTACGCCGTCCGCACTTCCGCCCGCCACATCGTCTGCCGGTTCCGCGAACAGGAGTCACTGATGCGCGTCGTCGTCGTGGGACAGGGATACGTAGGCCTCCCGCTGGCCATCAGGGCCGCCGAGGTCGGACACCAAGTGATCGGGTACGACGTGGACGCCCGGCGGGTCAAGAGCCTCGCCGCCGGCGAGTCGTACGTGGAGGACGTCTCCTCCGAGCGGCTGACCCGGGCGCTGGAGCGCGGCTCGTACCAGCCCAGCGAACTGGCGCGCGACTGCGGCGGCTTCGACGTCGCGGTCGTCACCGTCCCGACCCCGTTACAGGACGGTGCCCCCGACCTGCGCTACATCGAGGAGTCGGCGCACACGCTGGCTCGCTTCCTGCGGCCCGGCGCGACCGTGGTCCTCGAGTCCACCACCTACCCGGGCACCACCGAGGAACTGTTCGGGCCGATCCTGGAGGACGGCTCGGGCCTCACCGCCGGCGCCGACTTCCACCTCGGCTACAGCCCCGAACGCATCGACCCCGGCAACACCGTCTGGGGCTTCCAGCAGACGCCCAAGGTCGTCTCCGGCGTGGACGCCCGTTCGCTCAAGGCCGTCGAGACCTTCTACGCGGACCTCGTCGACAAGACGGTGCCGGTGAGCTCGCCCAAGGAGGCCGAGCTGGCCAAGCTGCTGGAGAACACCTTCCGGCACGTGAACATCGCCCTGGTCAACGAGATAGCGATGTTCGCCCGCCACCTCGACATCGACGTGTGGCAGGCCATCGAGGCGGCGTCCAGCAAGCCCTTCGGCTTCATGAAGTTCACCCCCGGCCCCGGGGTCGGGGGTCACTGCCTGCCGATCGACCCGTCGTACCTGTCCTGGCGGGTCCAGCGCGAACTCGGCCAGAGCTTCCGCTTCGTCGAGCTCGCCAACGACATCAACAGCCACATGCCCGAGTACGTGGCGCGCCGCGTCATGGACGCGCTCAACACCAAGCGCCGTTCCGTCAACGGCTCGAAGATCCTGCTGCTGGGGCTGGCGTACAAGAAGAACACCGGCGACGCCCGGGAATCGCCCGCGGTGCGCGTCTCCCAGCTGCTCCTGGACATGGGCGCGAGGGTGCGTGCGGCCGACCCCCACGTGGTGGAGGGCCTCAAGGTCGACTCCCGCCTCGTGCGGGTCGAGCCGACCCGCAAGGAGCTGGCCGCGGCCGACGTGGTCGTCCTGCTGACCGATCACGACGCCTTCGACTACGCGATGGTCACCGAGCACGCCTCGTTCGTGCTCGACTGCCGCAACCGGCTCTCCGGACCCACCGTGGAGGTGCTCTGACAGCATGCCCAGGATCATCTGCGTGGCCGGAGCACGGCCCAACTACATGAAGATCAAACCGGTGATGGACGCACTGGAGCGCCGCGGCGCCGAGGTGGTCCTCGTCCACACCGGCCAGCACTACGACGAGTCCATGAACGACGTCTTCTTCCGCGATCTGGGCATCCGTCCGCCCGACCGGTACCTGGGCGCCGGATCCGGTACGCACGCCCAGCAGACCGGCCGGGTGATGGCGGCCTTCGAGCCGCTGTTGGACGAACTGGCCCCGGACGCCGTGGTGGTGGTCGGGGACATCAACTCCACGCTGGCCTGCGCCCTGGTCACCGCGAAGGCCGGCCCGCTGCTGGCCCACGTGGAGGCGGGCCTGCGCAGCCGCGACTGGAGCATGCCGGAGGAGGTCAACCGGGTCGCCACCGACCGCGTCAGCGACTACCTGCTGGCCCCTTCCCCCGACGCGGCCGCGAACCTGCGGGCGGAGGGGTACCGGGAGGACCAGATCCACGTCGTCGGCAACGTCATGATCGACACCCTGCTCGCCAACCTGGACCGGGCCAGGGCCTCGGACGTACTGGACCGGTATGGGCTCACCCGCGGCGGGTACGGCCTGGTCACCCTGCACCGGCCGGCCAACGTGGACGATCCCGCGGCCCTGCGCGGCCTGCTCAAGGCACTGGGCGATATCGCGGAGCGCTGCCCGCTGCTGCTGCCCGTGCACCCGCGGGCGGCGCAGCGACTGGAGCAGATCGGGGTGCCCGGCGGGATCCGGATGGTTCCGGCCGCCGGATACCTGGACTTCATCGCGCTCCAGGATTCCGCCCGGGTGGTGCTGACCGACTCGGGCGGCGTCCAGGAGGAGACCACGGCCCTCGGCGTGCCCTGCGTGACGCTGCGGGAGAACACCGAGCGGCCGATCACCGTCGAGGAGGGCACCAACGTCCTGGCGGGGACCGACCCGGAGCGCATCACGGCCGTGGTGAACCGGGTGCTCGACGATCCGCCCGCCGCGCGCTGCCCCGCACTGTGGGACGGCCGCGCGAGCGAGCGCATCGCGCAGGTCCTGCTGGAGGGGCAGGCGGCGGGGTCGCGGCTGCGGCCCACCGACCTCGCCCCGTAGCGCCGGCGACGCGGCACCACCGCACCACCGCAGGAACCGGAAAAGAAGAGCAAGAACCGTAATCCGCACATGAGGAGAGCGGCGGCGCGTGGACTCCACGACGCCGCCGCGAGGGGGAAGACCATGGATCTCGCGGAGATCTGGCGGGTCATGCGCAGGCGCTGGTACGTGCTGCTGCCCGGACTGCTGCTCACGGCCGCGCTCATCGCGGGCGTGTACGTGCTCGTCCCGGTGGAGTACCGGTCGCAGAGCACCGTGACGCTCCTGAACTCGAAGAAGGCCACGGTGGCCTTCGACGGCAACCCCTTCCTGAGCACCCAGGCCTCGCTCACCGGCATGGCCGACGGCCTGGCCCGCAACCTGAACTCCGACGACTCCCGGGCCGACCTCAAGGCCCAGGGCGTCACCGGGGAGTACGAGGCGAAGATCGCCGACAACGCCCAGGGGCCCTTCATGTGGCTGAGCGTCACCGGAACCGATCCGGCCGCCGTCCTGAAGTCGGACCAGGTGTTCACCGCCTATGCCGAGAAGCGGCTGCAGGAGTTCCAGGCCCAGCAGTCGGTGACGCCCGAGGCCATGATCCGCATGGCCACGATCGTCCCGCCCCAGAAGCCGGAGGCGCAGACCAAGACCCGGCTCCAGTACCTGATCATGGCGGGGGCGCTGGGCTTCGTACTGAGCCTGGTGGCCACCTTCTTCGTCGAGGCGCGGCGCCGCAGGCCGGACAAGCCGGGCCGGCACCGGCCCGCGCCGGCCGAGGGCGCCGGGTCCGACGCAGCGCCCGACGCCGCCGACGCCGAGGCGGGCGGAACCCGTACCGCCCGCGCCTCCGCCGGAGCCTCGCCGTGACCGGGACCGGGACCGACGCCGGTGTCCAGGCACCGGCCGGGACCCCGCCCGAGGGACCCTCGCTGGGGCGCAAGGTCGGCTCCGCCGCCCGGTGGAGCCTGGTCAACACCGTGGTCATGCGCCTCGGCAACTTCGTCACCGGCATCATCCTGGCCCGCTTCTTCCTCGGTCCCGAGGCCTGGGGCGTGTACGGGATCGCCCAGACGGTGCTGCTGGTGCTGCTCTCCGCGAACGAGCTCGGCGTCTCCCTCGCCATCGTGCGCTGGGAGGGCGATCCGCGCCGCTTCGCCCCGACCGTGCTCACCCTGAGCGCCGCCTCCAGCTGCCTGCTGTACGCCGTCCTGTTCGCGGCGGCTCCGGCCGTGGCCCGGGTGCTCGGCTCCCCCGAGGCCTCCGGGATCCTGCGGGTGATGTGCGTGTGCGTGGTCCTCGACGGCCTGTCGCAGGTGCCCGCCGGATTCCTCACCCGGGAGTTCGCGCAGGGCAGGCGGATGGCCATCGACGCCGTCAACTTCGTGCTCAGCACCGGGGTGACCCTGCTGCTGGCCGTCCAGGGGTGGGGGGCGATGAGCTTCGCCTGGGGCTCCGTGGCCGGGAACGCGGCCGCGCTCCTCGGATGCTGCCTCGCCGCGCCCGGCACCCTGAGGTTCGGCTGGGAACGCGAGCAGGCGAAGGCGCTGCTGCGCTTCGGGCTCCCGCTCGCCGGGGCCAGCATGCTCGCCCTCGGCGTGGTCAACGTGGACACGATGGTGGTGGGTTCCGCCCTGGACCAGCTGGCGCTCGGCTTCTACGTGCTCGCCTTCAACATCTCGGGCTGGCCGGTGCGGATCATCTCCGAGGCGGCCCGCCGGGTCTCCTTCGCCGGGTTCTCCCGGCTGGCCGACTCGCCGGGGGCGCTGGCGGGCGGGTTCGGCCGCGCCCTGGGCGTGGTGATGACGGGCACCGTCCCGCTGTGCGTGCTGCTGGCCGCCCTGGCCTCGCCCATCGTCGGGCTCGTCTACGGGGAGCGCTGGCTGCCCGCGGCCGCGGCGCTGCCCTGGCTGATGGCCCTCGGACTCGTGCGGATCGGCTGCGAGCTGGCGTACGACTGCCTGGTGGCCATCGGCCGGCGCCGCTCCCTCATCGGAGTGCAGGGCCTCTGGCTCGTCCTCCTCCTCCCGGCGCTGGTGATCGGCGCCGGCGCGGGCGGGATCGTGGGGGTGGCCCAGGGCCACGTCCTGGTCGCGGGGGCGGTGGTGGTGCCGGTGTTCCTCTTCGCGCTGCACCGCGGCGGGGTGGCCCTGCGGACCGTGGCGCGGGCCTGCGCCTGGCCGTTCGCGGGCGGCGCCGTGATGGCCGCCGTGGTCCTGGGCCTGGAGCGGCTCCTGGGCGACGGGGTCCTCGCGCTCCTCGCGACCGGGGCCGCGGGCACCGTCTGCTACGTCGCCTGCGTCCTGCCGAGCCGCGGCTTCCTGCGCGGTGCCCCGCAGGAAGCGCGGTAGCCGCCGTGGTACGCGACCGGCGGCGTCTGGGAGCCTGGCTGCTGGCCGGGCTCGTACTGGCCGTCGTACTGGCCCTCTACGACGCCGACCGGACCGGGGTCGGCGAGAGCGCGGCCGGGCCGTGCCCGGACAGCGCCCTCCAGTGCCCGGGCGCCACTCCCCCGCCCCGGTCCACGCCGTCGGCCCCGCCCTCCGCGGACCCGTCCGCGTCGGGCGGCCCGAGCCCCTCCGTCAGTACGGCACCGGCCTCCGCCACGCCGTCGCCGGGTGCGAGTACGTCGCCCGCCGGCGGCCCCTGCTCCTCCCCCGGGGCCTGCGGATTCCCCGACGCGCGCACCACCGGGCCGCGGATCGCCCTGGAGCGGCACGACACGGGCAACATGACGGTGAAGACCGACGGCATGGTCATCAAGGGCTGGGACATCCACGGTTCCCTGGACGTCTACGCCAACGACGTCACCGTCATCGACAGCCGGATCACCTCCGCCAACTGGTGGGGGATCAACCTCCGCCCCGGCTTCAGCGGCCTGCGCGTGCTGCACACCGCCATCACCGCCGTACCGGGCAAGGGCCCCGACAACGGCGGCGTCGACTACGCGGTCTCCAACATGGGCGGCAGCTCGATCGAGGTCGGCTGGTGCGACATCTCCGTGTTCGGCAACGCCCTCTCCATGGGCCAGGGCGAGATCCACGACAACTACGTGCACGACATCGTCCCCTTCCGCAACCAGGGCGGCGAATGGCAGCACACCGACGCCGTCATCAGCGGCGGCGGCAACAAGGGGCGTCTCACCATCCGCCACAACACCCTCCTGAACCCCGTCCCCGTGCACCAGGGGGCCAGCGCCGCCATCGGGCTCTTCGCGGACACCGGCACCGTCTCCTCCGTGGTCGTGGACGGCAACTGGCTGGCCGGCGGGGCGTACGCGCTCTACGGAGGCGGGCCGGGAGCGACCGGGATCCAGGTCACGGACAACGTGTTCTCCGCCGAGTACCACCCGAACGCCGGCGCCTACGGGCTGGTGGCCGCCTGGAACGCGGGCGGCGCGGGGAACGTGTGGCACGGCAACCGCACCTCCGACGGCCGGCCCGTGGTCCCCGAGCCGTCCCCCTGACGATCGAACCGAGAGGACGTCATGCGCCGCATCGCGCGGGCCCCCTGGGAGCTGCTCAAGCGGGCCTTCGGCTGGCTGGTGCTCTTCGAGACCAGGAACAAGGTCCTGCTCGCCCCCTCCGCCCTGCGGTTGCGGCGCTTCGAGGACGCCGAGACCGCCCGGCTCGCCACCGTCCTGGGCAGCCCGCCGAGTGCCCTGGTGGCCACGGTGATCGCCACCCACCGGCGTCCCGAGGCGCTGCGCGCGGCGGTCCGCTCGGCCCTCGCGCAGACCGTCGCCGACCAGGTGGTCATCGTGGTGGACGACGGCGCGGGGCTGGGCGAACTGCCGCGGGATCCCCGGCTGTTCGCGGTGTCACTGGCCCGGAACACGGCCACGGCCGGAGTCGTGCGCAACGTGGGGATACGGCTGACCCGCTCGCGGTACGTGGCCTTCCTGGACGACGACAACCTGTGGGAGCCCGACCACCTGGAGCAGGCCCTCGCGGTGCTGGAGCCGCCCGGCGGGCCCGAGGCCGTCTACACCGCGCTGCGCCGGGTGCTGCCCGACGGCTCCGAACGGGACGTGCTGTCCGTGCCGTTCGACCGCCGCCGGGCCGCCCACGAGGCCTTCCTCGACACCAACGCCTTCGTGGCGCGGCGCACCCGGTCCCTGTACTTCAGCCGGCTGCGACGGACGCCCGAGGTGCTGCCGCGCGAGGACTGGGAGCTCGTACGGCGCTACGCGCGCCGCCACGAGGTCCGCCACGTGCCCCGGCCCACCGTCCGCTACCTGGTCAACCCGGAGAGCTTCTACACCGCCTGGGAGGGGCAGACGCCCACCGGGTGACCCTGCTTCCGGCCGGGGCCCGGCGAAGCCCGGCCCCGGCCCGTTCAGGTCCCGTTCAGGGTCCCGGCGTGGCGCGCAGTGCGGACGGGCTGGCCAGGGCCCGCGCCGCCGCCAGGCTCGCCGGCCGGCCGAGCGCGGCCCGTGAGGTCTCCCGCAGCAGTACGGCCCCGCGGAAGGCGGCGGTCGCCGCCGCTCCGTGCCGGCGGCCGTAGAGCCGTACGCGGTTGAGGGTCAGCAGGGTCCACAGCCGGGGCGAGACCTGCGAGTCCCCGCCGAGGTGCACCGCGCGGGCGGCGGGTTCGAGCCGGGTGGCGAAGCCGCGGTCCCCGGCCCGCAGGCAGTACTCGGTCTCCTCCGAGTACAGGAAGAAGGATTCGTCCCAGGCCCCGCAGGCTTCCAGGCAGTCGCGGGAGAGGGCCATGAGGGCGCCGGTCGCCCAGTCGGCGACCGTCGCCCGCTCGTACGCGGCCGGGTCGGTGACCAGTTCGCTCCAGCGCGGGAAACGCCCGGCCCGGCGGTTGCCGATCACCGCCTCGCCCAGGGCCCGGGTGACGCGCGATTCGCGGCGCAGCGAGTGCTGGAGGGTGCCGTCCTCCTCGTACAGCAGCGGGACGCTGATCCCGACCCGGCGGCCGCCGGACAGGGGTGCGTCCAGCGCGTCGACCAGGAGCCGGGCGCAGCCCCGCCGCATCCGGACGTCCGGATTGCACACGAGGGCGGCGCGCATCCCCCCTTCCCACGCGGCGGCGGCCTCCAGGGCCGCGTTCACCCCGGCCGCGTACCCGGCGTTGCGGCCGGTCTGGACGACCGTGGCCCCGGGGGCCAGCGAGCGGACGACGTCGACCGTGTCGTCGGCGGAGTCGTTGTCGGCGACGACCAGGCGCCAGTCGAGCCCGGCCATGCCCTCGGGCAGGGAGGCGAGGAACTCGGGCAGCACCCGGGCGCTGTTCCAGGTGACGACGAGGACGGCTACGGGACCGGCTGCGCGAGCTCGGTCCGCGTCTCGGCGGGAGGACATGGGGACTCCACGGTTCGGGGCTCCTGCGGCGCGCCGCGCCGGATGAAGCCGAGGTAACTGCCTCCGGCGGCGATCGTCAGGAAGAACATCCCGGCGAACATGGGGAAGCTGAGGGCGTCGAAGGTGGCGCCGCTGACGAGGGCGACGAGGGCGGAGGCGAAGAACGCCTGGCCCAGCTCCCGGTCGGACTCGTCGGCGGCGAGGCGGCGGATGGCGCCGCCCTGGTGGATTCCGGTGAGGAACAGCGCCAGGAGGGCGACCAGGCCGAGCAGGCCCATCTCCGCCAGGGTGAGCATGTACTGGTTGTCGGTGAAGAAGTAGAGGTCGGGCGTGAAGGTCCCCAGGCCCCGCCCGAACAGCGGGCGCTCCTCCAAGTAGGGCACGATCGCCGTGTACTTGACGGTACGGGCCTGGGTGCTGCTGTCGGAGTTCGACAGGAAGGACCCGAAGAGCGTGGTGATGGTGCCGATCAGCCCGGGTACGGCGACCTTGAAGCAGGCGACCGAGCCCATCAGCAGGCCGATCGCGGTCCAGCGGCGCTGCGGCTTCCACCGCGGCACCATCACCAGGACCACGATGAGCACCCCGATGATGGAGGTCCGCGACACGGTCAGCGGCAAGGCTCCGCCCATCAGGGCCACCGGCCCCCAGCGGCGCCAGCGGCTGAGGTGGCCGCGGACCGGGTCGAAGGCCTGCTGGACCGCGAAGGGCAGCATCAGGGCGAGCATGCCGCCGAACTCCAGTGGCTGGGCGGTGGTGGAGCGCGGCCGGGTGAACGCGCCGCGGTCGAGCGTGGTGATCTGCGCGACGCTGGAGTGGAGTCCGGGGATGCTGATGTGTTCGGCGATGTTTGTCGCGGTGAAGAAGTCGTAGTAGCCGATGGCGGCGACCACCGACCCCATCACCACGGCCCGCCTCAGCAGCACGTCGAGGCGGGCCCGGTCCTGGATGCCGGCCGAGACCAGCACGACGATCGACACCCAGACGAGCAGTCCGATCAGGCCGCGGTCGGCGCCGAGCACCTCCTTGTGGGTGCTGCCCCGGGTGGCGTTCGCAAGGTACGAGGCCAGCACGGAGACGGCCAGCAGCCACATCACGACCCGGGGCAGCCGGGTGCCCGCGGCGGGCCGGATCCGGCCGGTCAGCCAGGTCGCCAGGTACCAGAACAGGCAGAGGAGGGCGAACACGTTGGCCGGGGTGCCCACGCCGCCCATGCCCGGGAGGGTCAGGTTCGAGGGGATGAAGAAGGCCAGCCCCAGGTAGCCGCTGAGCAGCGCGGTGGCGTCCGGTTGCCGGCCCGGCAGCCTCCTGCGGCGCACGCGCGCCTTGGGTGCGCCGGCCGCTGCGGCGGCCTCGCGCCTGCGGCGGCGGGCGACCAGCAGGGTCTCCGTCACGAAGGAGAGCGTGAACCCCGCGGTGACCCCGGCGATGACCACCCCCAGCACCTGCTGGTAGCGGCTCTTGAGCTGGGGCACCGGGGTCTGCGGAAGCACCACGGGGGCCGTCTGGACGAAGTAGGCGGGCTGCACCTTGGCCGCCGCCTGGAGCGCGTTGAGCTGCTCGCCGGCGAAGGCGGTGAGCGTGCTGGTCTCCTTGAGCACCTTCGCCCGGTCGGTACCCGTGACGGTCAGCGTGAGCATCGGGCCCGAGGTGTTCGCGGCGAAGCCGACCGTGTACGGGTCGGTCACGCCGAGGCCGTGCAGGTCGCGCGCGGCGTCGGCCCCGGACAGGGTCCGGATCAGCACGTCGGCGGTGACGACGAGCGAACCTCCCGCGTTCGAGATGGGGTTGCCGAAGGCGGGGGCCAGTTCGGCGACCGCCGTGGAGTCGAGCAGCGCCACCGAGCTCTGCGACTGGTACGCGACGGGCACCGAGCGGTACAGGTGCAGGCCCGCGAGGAGTCCGATGACCGTCAGGGGCACCATCACGTACCAGCGGCGCCGCAGCACGGCGGCGATCTCACCGATGCTCACGAATGCCCCCTCGCGCCTGCCGGAACCGATGGCGGGCGGACCGGCGTCCTGGGAAGATCGAACGCGACGGAAGGAATCCTGTGTCGCCTGGTGAGTTGTTCCGCACGCTTCGCCGCCGCTGGTACGTCCTGATCCTGGTGGCGGCGCTCGCGGCCGCCGGGGCCCTGCAGGTGCTCCGCCCCACCCACACCTTCGTGAGCTCGGCGATCGTCGTGCTGAAGCCGCCGGTGACCGGCAGCCAGCCCAATCAGCTCGCCAATCTCCAGCCCCCTCTGGCCGCCGTCTCGTACGCGGCGGTGCAGCAGCTGGAATCGCCCGCCGGGGCGGCCGAGTTGCGCGCCGCCGGCGTGGACGGCGCCTACCGGCTGATGCCGCGCAACAGCGGCACGAGCGTCACCCCGCGCTATCTGATCCCCTCGCTCCAGGTGCAGGCGGAGCACGCGGATCCCGCCGCCGCCAACCTGGCCGTGCTGAAGGTCGTCGAGGCGTACACGAAGCGGATCACGGCCATGCAGGCCGAGCAGCAGATCCCGGAGAAGGCGCGGATGAGCGTGACCCTGCTGGTGCCGCCGACCGCGGTGGCGCAGACGGGGACCAAGAGCCGTGCACTGGCCGGGACGGCGCTGCTGGCCGGGGTCTGCGGGGTGGCCGCCGCGCTGTGGACCGATCAGCTCGTGACGCGCCGGAACCGGCGCCGGCGCGAGAGCGCCGACACCGGTCCGGGGAACAGCGGTGAAACCGGGAGCCGCGTCCTGGTGGGCGCGGCCGCGGCGGCCCGCTGAGTGTTGCCGGTTCATCAGATCCCTCGACGTTTCCAGGACTGCCACCAGAGCCACTCGCGGCCGCGGTCGGCGACCGCGGAGAGCACCAGCGGCTGGAGGTAGGGCATCGCGCGGGCCCCGATCCGCCGCCGCCTGCGCAGCGCCCTGTACTCGGGCAGCCCCGTGTACCGCGGCAGGCACTCGGCGGCGAACGCCTCCAGCTCCTCGACCGGCACCACCGCGGTGCGCCTGCGGTCGTACGCCCGGTAGGCGCGCCTCAGCGCGTACCGGGCGAGCCGGGTCCGCGCCAGTTCCGACAGCCGGCCGGCCTCGGGGAGCAGGCCGGCGCACTTGTCCAGGACCGAGTCGAAGGCGACGAGGCGCTGGCGCAGGTCGTCGAGCTGCCCGCCGAAGTCCGTGGTGGACATGTTGTTGCCATGGACCCGGTAGAAGGCCTGGTCGGCCCCGCGGACGTAGCCCACGTCGGCGTGCGCCGCGAGCCGCATCCACATCTCGATGTCGCCGGCGTGCGGGAGCTGCGGATCGTAGCCGCCGACCTTGCGCTGGAGGCTGGTACGGACGACCACCTCGGGCGAGGTGATGCAGCCGGTACCCTCCCGGAACCGCCGCTCCAGCCACCACCGTCCGGGGTAGACCACCGAGCCGGTGCTCCGGGTGCGGGCGGCGGGCAGCGGCCCGCCGTGGCGGAACCGGAGCGGCCGGCCGTAGGCGAAGCCGGCCTCGGGGTGGGCGTCGAGCAGGGCCGCGGCGCGCACCAGGGCTCCGGGGACCAGCCGGTCGTCGGCCGACAGCAGGGCGACGTAGTCCCCGTCGGCCCATTCCAGCAGGCCCTCGTTGTAGGTGGCGATGTGGCCCTGGTTCTGTTCGTGGACCCGGACCTCGATGCGCGGGTCGGCGGCCGCCAGGGCCCGGGCGACGTCCGCGGAGTCGTCGGGCGAGGCGTCGTCGATGATCAGCACCCGGACGTCGACGCCCGGCTGTTCGTCCAGGACGCTCTTGACGCAGTCGGCCAGGAAGTGGCCGTACTTGTAGCAGGGGATGACCACGCTGACGGTGCTCACTGGCCGCTCACCTCCGTGGAGCCCTCCGCCGCGAGACCGCTCGGCGCCGTGGTGGTGAAGACCGGGCCGACCCAGTAGTTCACCGAGCCGAAGGTGTTGGTGGGGAACGCCGTGGAAGCGCCGTACTTGTAGAGGCCGTTGGCCCCGCCGCTGCCGTCGGCCGGGGCGACCAGCGGGTAGGAGCGGTGCGCGGCCGTGAAGTAGCCGCCGTCCACGGAGTACTTGCCGTTCGGCGCGTGGTAGGAGGCCACGTAACTGGTGCCCGCCGTGATGGGTACCGGGGTGGCGAAGTGGAGCTGCTGCCAGCCGGACAGGGTTTCGCTGCCGAAGGTGCCGGTGGCGAGGAGGGTGCCGGTGGCCGACCACAGGCTGCCGGTGTGCGTGCCGGTGTTCCCGGGTCCCTTGTAGAAGGTGATGCCGGTGACGTAGCCGCTGACCGCGGACTGGAAGCGGGTGCCGAGTTCGACGGAGTTGGTGTCGTCGCCGACGTTGGCGGTGCTCGGTTCGGTGGTGGACGTCCACAGGGTGCAGGGGCAGTTGACCGCGGGCGGGCTCGCGCTGGTGGTGAAGGTCCAGGCGACCGGCGCGGCCATGGTGTTGCCCCACAGGTCCGCGGCCTGCACCGAGGCCGTGTACGTGGTGTTCAGCACCAGCTCGGTGGACGGGGTGAAGGTGGCGCTGTTGGAGGCGGTGAGGACCTTGCTGCCCGGGACGGTGGCGCCGCCCGGGTCCTTCAGGGTGAAGGAGAGGGTGTCGGAGTCGATGCCCTCGCTGAAGGTGGCCTTGACCGCGGAGGTGATCGCGGTGCCGGTCGCCGCGGACTGCGGGGTGATCGAGGTGACGGTGGGCGGGTTGGTGCTCGCGGTGGAGGTGTCCAGGACCGCGTCGACCCAGTAGTTGCTGCCGGAGGCGGCCGTGGACGGGAACCCGCCCGTGCCGCTGTACCGGTACACGCCGTTGCCCCCGTCGGTTCCGCTGCGCAGCGCGGTCAGCGGGGCGAGGCCCGCGTCGGCGGAGGCGAAGGTGTTGTCGAAGGAGTACCCGCCGTTGGGGGCGAAGTAGGAGGCGATGTAGGTGGTGTTGGCCTTGATCGGGACCGGCGAGGAGAAGTTCAGCTGCTGCCAGCCGGAGGCGGTCTCGTTGGTGAAGGTGCCGGTGGCCAGGCGCTGGCCCGAGCTGCTCCACAGGCTGCCGGTGTGGGTGCCGGTGTTGGCCGGGGACTTGTAGAAGCGGACGCCCGTGATGGAGCCGGGCGCCGAGGAGCGGATCTTCACGCCGAGTTCGACGGCGCTGCCGTCACCGGCGTTGACGGTGCCCGGTACGGCCGCGGCCGGCCAGACGGTGCAGGGGCACTGCTGGGGTCCCACGGTCAGCGGCACGGTGGTGGTGGCGCCGATGTTGACGCTGTCGTCCACCGCGCGGACCTTGATCTGGACGGGTCCGGGGGTGGTCGGGGTCCACTTGTAGTTCCAGGATCCGACGCCGGTGGCCGCCTTCCAGGTGGTGCCGCCGTCGGTGGAGACCTCCACGCGGGCCACCACGCCGCCGCCGCTGTCGGTGGCGGTGCCGGTGACGGTCACCGGGCGCAGCGCGGGCACCGTGGCGCCTGCCGCCGGGCTGGTCACGGTGATGGCCGGTCCCGTGGCGTCCGTGGAGGCGGTCGCCGCGACCAGGTTGCTCTGCAGGGACTTGGGCTGGACGCCCATGTCGGCGAACACGTTCACCGTGGCCTGCTGCATGCGCTTGTCCTCGGTGACCACCGTGTCGTCGGGGTTGCCCGTCGGCATGTTGGTCAGGCCCCAGGACCACTGCACGGTGCCCGCGCCGAAGACCAGCGCGCGCGAGGTCGGATCGCGGAAGGCGACCAGGCTGTGCGTCGCGGTGCCGTTCCCGTACGTGTTGCCGTAGTCGAGCCGGAGCTTGCCGTCGTTGATGTCGACCGTGGTGGAGGACATCGCGATCTGCCCGGGCGGCCGCGCCGCGTCCTCCACGTCGCTGTCCCACTCGTAGCCGAGCGTGCCGGACGGGAAGGTGGCGGTCTGGGAGGGGGTCAGGTTCGCGACGGTGGTGCCCCGCCACAGCCGCATCTTGGCGAAGGCGCCGGGCACGGTGATCGCGTCGCTGCGGTAGCCGTTCACGCTGAACAGCGAGCCGGTCAGCTGGTTCTGCGGCTGGTAGGGCCGTCCGTTGGTGGAACTGGCCGGGTCCATGAAGGTGCCGGTCCAGATCCCGCTCGGGTCCGGGACGCCGTTGGGCTGGGGGAAGGAGAGCTTGGTCTCCTTGTAGCAGACCAGCGTCCGGTTGGCCGTGGCCGCGCCGTCGATGCTGGGCGCGAGCCGGGTCTTCCAGAAGACCTCGTTGCCGCTGAAGTACGTCTGGTGGAGCCCGGCCCGGCGCGCGTTCAGCGCGTTGGTGAACTGGTCCTGGGTCCAGTACTCGTCGTGGCCCGAGGACATGAAGACCTTGTGGTTGCCGAGCTGGGTGGCGCCGCGTGTCGACATGTCGATGCCGGACATGTAGCTCACGTCGTACCCGTTGCGCTCCAGCCACGAGATCATCTGGTACTCGGACCCGTAGATCCCGTTCTCCCCGCCGATGTCCATCGGCCGGTTGTAGCTGACCTCGTAGGCCCGGCCGTCCGGCGCGGGTCCCCCGCCGTCGTACAGGTCCTGGCCGCCGTAGTTGTTGTACGCCTGCCAGGTCTGGTCGCTGGTCTGCACGACGATGTCGGAGTGGCTGGAGTCGTTGCGGACGACGAACGGGTACGGCATCACCCCGTTGCCGTCCGCCTGGTCGAGGTTGGCGATGTAGAGGCCGGACACGGCGTCGGCCGGCACGGTCCACGTCGCGGTGACGGGCCAGTTCCCGCAGTCCACCAGGCCGGTGGCGGCCTTGGTGGTGCAGCTGCGCGGGTTCCCGCCCGCGGCGAAGTTCGCCGGGTAGGTCTGGGCCGCCTGCGCCGCGGTCGACATCAGGCGGGCCCCGTCACCCCCGTAGTGGCCCAGCCGGTAGACCGACACCCGGTACGGGGTCGGCGACTGCACCTTGAACTGCACCGTCTCGCCTGCCTGGACGCTCATCTGGGCACTGAAGCCCTTGATGTCCCCGTAGGCGCTGGGCGCGAACCAGTCGGACATCGGCGTGCCCGGCTTGGAGTTCTCGCACACGATCGCGTTCGTGCCGGGACCGCAGGGGTCCGCCGCACCCGCCACCGAGGACGGGGGTAAGACCGTGGCCATCAGGGCGGCGACCACGGTGAAGAGGCCGTACCGGAGCAACCTTGTCCGTCTGTTCATCTGTACCTCTTTTTTGTGCGTCGGCGCGGCGCAGGGCGTCAGCGCAGCGCGTCGGTGAGCGCGTCCACGACCCGCTGCTGTTGGGCGGCGGTGATCTGCGGGAAGAGCGGGAGCGAGAGCATCCGGTCCGCGGCCAGTTCGGCGTTCGGGAAGTTCCCGCGGCCGTGGCCGAGGTGGGCGAAGGCGGGGGTGAGGTGGACCGGGGCCGGGTAGTGCACGCCCGCGCCGATGCCCTCCGCGTTGAGCTTGCCGACGACCGCGTCGCGGTCGGCGCCGCTGACCCGGACGACGTACAGGTGCCATACGTGGACGTTGCCCTCCGCCGTGACCGGCAGGGTCAGGCGTCCGGAGGCCGCCTGCTCGGCGAGCAGCCCGTCGTAGCGGGCGGCGGCGGCGCGGCGGGCCGCGTTGCCCTCGGCGAGCCGGGCCAGCTTGGCCCGCAGCACCACGGCCTGGAGGCCGTCCAGGCGGCTGTTGAACCCGGCCACGTCGTGCCGGTACTTGGCGATGCCCCCGTGGTTGGCCAGGGCCCGTACGAGGTCGGCCCGCTCCTCGTCGTCGGTCACCACCGCGCCCGCGTCCCCGTACGCGCCCAGGTTCTTGCCCGGGTAGAAGCTGGTGGCCGCGATGCCTCCGCTGCCGGGGGTACGGCCCTTGCGGTCGGCGCCCTGGCTCTGCGCGGCGTCCTCGACCACCTTGGCGTACGAGGGGAGTTGCGCGGCCAGCTCCGCCGCGGGGGCGCACTGCCCGTACAGGTGGACCGGGACCACGGCGCGCGTGGCCTTGCCGACCGCGTCCAGCGCGGCCTGCGGGTCCATCAGCAGGGTGTCGGGGACGCAGTCGACGAGCACCGGCCGGGCGCCGATCCGGGCGACGGCTCCGGCGGTGGCGATGAAGGTGTTGGCGGGCAGCACCACCTCGTCGCCGACCCCCACCCCGCTGGCGCGCAGGGCGAGTTCGAGCGCGTCGGTGCCGTTGGCCACGCCGACGCAGTGGCCGACCCGGGCGAAGTCGGCGTACTCGCGCTCGAAGGCGCGGACCTCCTCGCCGCCGATGAAGGCGGTGTCGGCCAGCACCCGGTCGAATCCTGCGCGTAATTCCTGCGCGACCTCGGCGTGCGCCGCCTTCAGGTCCACGAGCGGTATCTGGTTCATCGGGCTGTGCTCCCCATCCGTGTTTCCGTGCGCGTGCCCGTCTCGGGCCCCGTGCCTGTCCCGGACCCCGTCCGTGTCCCCGGCCCGCGGCCGGTCTCCCCGCCGTCGGCCCGCAGCTCGTCGAGCGCCGGGCCGTCCGCCGCGCGCAGCCGGCGGGCGGGGCTCCCGGCCCACACCTCGCCGGGCGGCACATCGGCCAGGACCGTGCTTCCCATACCGGTCAGCGACCAGGCGCCGACCGTGGTGTTCTCCCGTACGAGGGCGCCCGCGCCCACGTACGCCCCGCGCCCCAGCCGGACCCCGCCGCCGAGGCGGACCCCGGAGGCGATCGTCGCGAAGTCCCCGACCGTGTCGTCGTGGGTGAGGACCGCGTGCGGCATCACCGCGACGTGCGCCCCCACTCGTACGGCCGCGGTCAGTACGCAGTGCGCGAGCAGCACCGAACCCGGGCCGAGCGCCGAGGACGCGGAGACCGCGGCCGTGGGGTGGACCACGGTCGCGTACCGGCTCCGGGGCAGGCCCAGCCGCCGGACGAGGCGGGCCCGTACCGCGTAGTCGCGCGGGCTGCCCACGCAGACCACGATCCGGGCGTCCGGGCTCCGGTGCACCAGCCCACTGCCGCCGAGCACCGGTACCCCGTCGACCTCCCGGCCGTGCAGGACCGGATCGTCGTCCAGGTGCCCGGCCAGCCGCCAGCGCGGGGCGCGGCCGCGCTCCCGGTCGGCGGCGGCCGTGTCCCGTACGGCCTGGGCGGTCTCGCGGGCGAATCCGCCCGCGCCGACGATGAGGAGGCTTTCGGTGCGGCCGGTCATCCGCCCGCCCGTCCGCGGAGCACGGCGACCACCCGGTCCTGCTGGTCCCGGGTCATCGTGTGGAACAGCGGCAGGATCAGCGAGTCGCGGGTGATCCGCTCGGTCACGGGCAGCGGCGCCGCGCCGTGCCCGGCGTACGCCGGTTCCAGGTGCGAGGCCATGATCCCGCGCCGGGCCGAGATGCCCGCCTCGGCCAGCACCGCGAGCAGCTCGTCCCGGCCGATCGGGAACTCCTCGGTCAGCAGCACCCAGTACGACTGGAAGTTGCCCTCGCCGTGACCGGGGTCGCGGACCGGGCGCAGGCCCGGGATGCCGGCCAGCAACTGCTCGTACCGGGCCGCCAGTTCGCGGCGGCGGGTGACGATCTCGTCCAGCTTGCCGAGCTGCACCAGGCCGACCGCGGCCTGGATGTCGGTCATCCGGTAGTTGTAGCCGACCTCCAGATAGGCCTCGGCGATCGGCTTGCTGCTGGCGTGCCGCTGCGCGGCGGACACGTTCATGCCGTGCTCGCGCAGCCGGCGCAGGCGCTCGGCCCATTCGGCGTCGTCCGTGGTCACCATGCCGCCCTCGCCGGTGGTGATCACCTTGCGGGGGTGGAAGGACCAGGCGGCGAGCAGGGCTCCGTGGCCGACCGATTTGCCGCCGACGGTCGCGCCGATCCCGCAGGCCGCGTCCTCCACCAGGGGGACGCCCCAGTCGGCGCAGGCCGCGCGCAGGGCGTGCACGTCCGCCGGGACCCCGCCCTGGTGGACGGCGAGGACCGCCTTGGTGCGCGGGGTCCGTACGGCGTCCACGGTCTCGGGGGTCAGGTTCCCGGTGGCCTCCTCGACGTCCGCGAAGACGGGGTGCGCGCCCACGTAGCGCACCGCGTTGGCGGTGGCGATGAAGGACAGCGAGGGGACGATCACCTCGTCGCCGGGGCCGAGGTCCAGTGCGATCAGCGCCAGGTGCAGGGCGGTGGTGCACGAGCTGACGGCGATGCCGTGCTCGGCGCCCACCCGTTCGGCGAAGGCCCGCTCGAAGGCGGCGACGCGGGGGCCCTGGGCGACCCAGCCGGAGAGCACCGCTTCGGCGGCGGCCTGCGCCTCCTCCTCGCCGAGCCACGGGATCATGACGGGGATGCGGGCGGGGGCGGCGTTCGGGACGGGGGCGGTCTCGGCGCTCATCGGCCGGCCTCCCCTGCGGCCGCCCCGGCGGCCGCGTCCGCGGCGCGTTCGGCCCGCCACCACTCCACCAGGTCCCGCAGCCCGCGGCGCATGTCGATCTCGGCGGTGAAGCCGAGGCGCCCCGAGGCCTGCGAGGTGTCGGCGAGGCGCCGGGTGACCCCGTTCACGGCGCGGGCCGGTCCGTGCTCCGGCTCCATCGCCTCGGCCCCCATGGCCTCCAGCAGTCCGACGGCCAGCTCGCGCAGGCTGGTCTCGGAGCCGCTCGCGACGTTGAACACCTCGTCGGTCAGGTCCGATTCGGCGGCGAGCAGGTTGGCCCGCGCGATGTCCCGTACGTCGGCGAAGTCCATGGTCTGGGTGCCGTCGCCGAGGATCAGCGGCGGCTCGCCCGCGGTGATCCGCTCCATCCAGCGGATCAGCACCTCGGTGTACAGCCCGTGGATGTCCATCCGGGGCCCGTAGACGTTGAAGTAGCGCAGCGCTACGTAGTCCAGTCCGTACATGGCGTGGAAACTGCGCAGCATCCCCTCGTTGAAGGCCTTCGCGGCCCCGTAGAAGGTGTCGTTGTTGTACGGGTGGTGGCGTTCGGTGGTCGGGAAGGTCTCCGCGAGCCCGTAGACGGAGGCGGAGGACGAGGCGACCACCTTGCCGACGCCGGCGGCCACCGCCGCCTCCAGCACGTTGAACGTGCCGTCGACCAGCACCTCGTTGGCCAGGCGCGGCTCCTCCGCGCACTGGGTGATGCGGATGGCGGCGAGGTGGAAGACCAGTTCGGCGCCCTCGGTCGCCTTGCGCACGGTCTCCCGGTCGCGGATGTCGCCCTCGACGACGTCCACCGCGCCGCTCTTCAGCGCGCGGGCCAGGTTGGCGGCGCGCCCCCGCACGAAGTTGTCGAGCACGACGACCTCGCGCGCCCCCTTGTCGACCAGCAGGTCGACCACGTGCGAGCCGATCGTGCCCGCCCCGCCGGTGACCAGAATCCTCTTGCCTCGTACGCTGCTCAACGCCCTGCCCCTACTGAGTCGGTCATGGTGTTTCGTGCCGGTGCGCCCGGCGCGGTGTGCACGCCGGGCGAGGTGGTGCGGGTGGCGGTTCCGCGAAGGCCCCGCCGGATGTCAGCGGCCGGTGCGCAGTCCGACGACGGCGCCGCGGAACTCCAGGCTGCGGGAGGCGGCTTCGAGGATGTCGAGCACCTGCAGGCCCGACCAGCCGTCGGTCAGCGCCGGCCGCCGCGTCCTGATCGCGGCGGCGAACTCCTCGACCATGCTGCGCAGGGCCTCCTTCTCGCCGAGCGCGGGCGCCACCATGTCGCCGGACCGGTAGGAGACGAGCACGTCGCGGCGCTCGTCCGCACCGATCTCCTGCGGGGCCGTCATGTCCACCCCGCGGTCGAAGACGGCGACGCGCTGGGTGGGGTTGAGGTCGTCCCAGACCAGGGTGCGCTTGGAGCCGCCCACCATCGTCGTGCGGACCTTCACCGGGGACAGCCAGTTGACGTGGACGTGGGCGATGGCGCCGGTGTTGAGCGTGAGCGTCAGATAGGCCACGCAGGACTGGCCGGCGCCGATCGGGTCGGCCCCGTGAGCGGCGACGGCGACGGGGTGGACGTTGTCCGGGAGGATGAAGTCGAGGACCGAGAGGTCGTGGGGGGCCAGGTCCCACAGGACGTCGATGTCCTTCTGGACGAGCCCCAGGTTGATCCTCACGGAGTCGAAGAACTGGATGTCGCCGAGTTCGCCGGAGCGGACCATGTCGCGGATGCGGGCCACCGCCGGGGTGTAGCAGTAGGTGTGGTCGCACATGAGGGTGAGGCCGCGTTCCTCGGCCTCGTTCACCAGCTTCAGACCGTCCTCGTACGTGGCGGCCAGCGGCTTCTCCACGAGGACGTGCTTGCCGGCGCGCAGGGCGGCCAGGGCGACGTCGAGGTGGGTGCCGGCCGGGGTGGCCACGGCGACGGCGTCGACGGCCGGGTCCGCCAGGACGGCCGCGTAGTCGGAGGTCGCCTGGACCGTGGAGTAGGGGCCGAGCACCTGACGTGCCCGGTCGACGTTCAGATCGCACAACCAGCGGAGTCGGAACCCCGGACTGGACTGGAAGTTGCGGACGAGATTGGGACCCCAGTAGCCCGCTCCGACGACGGCGACGCCTAACGGCTTGGCCGGCCACGCACCTGCGATCGCGGCCTCGCGCCCCGCACCCTTCACGGCGTCCTTCTCGGGTTCCTTCTCGGATTCCTTCACAGCGTTCACCTTTCCTTCCGCGCACGCCCGTGGGCGCAATCGACAACCCAAGGCCGGGACGCGTGCGAAGGAAGGGGGTGCCGCCGACGGCCGGCGCCGGGGCGCATGCGCGACCCGTGCGTGACCTGCCCAACGGTGATGGCCCCCCACGACCGATGCCCTACGTGTTGCGACGTACTTCCGCCCCCCGGCCGCCCGGCACCCCTCGCACCGGTCCGGCCACGGGCAGGCGGCCTGTACCCCCAAGCCGCCGTACCCGCATGTTCCCCAACTACCCTGCTCCGGCTGGATTTCAGCGTCGCCGAAGCACGCCGATTCCGGTCGGCTGCGTTCAATCTAGACCACCGGGCGTACCCCCGGGGAGAGTTGGAGGAAACGGTCGGGCCGGGTGTTCGAGCGTGCATACTTCCGGGGTGACCAGCATCGTGATCCCGGCCCACAACGAGGGCCGGGTCATCGGCCGGCTCCTCGACGCGCTCCTGGCCGACGCCCCGGCGTCCGGGCCCGACATCGTCGTGGTGTGCAACGGCTGTACGGACGACACCGCCGCCGTGGCGGGTGCGCGGGGGCCGCGCGTACGGGTGGTGGAGATACCGACTCCCTCCAAACACCGGGCACTTCGGGTCGGCGACGAGCACGCGAGGGGCTTCCCGCGCCTGTACGTGGACGCCGACGTGGAGGTCGGGGCGGCCGACGTACGGGCGCTGACCGGCGCCCTCGCGGCCCGTCCGGACCTGCTCGCCGCGGCCCCCGGGCGGGACATCCCCCTCTCCGGGTGCGCTTGGCCGGTCCGCGCCTACTACCGCGTGTGGCAGCGGCTTCCGGCCGTCCGCGAGGGGCTGTTCGGGCGCGGGGTCATCGCGGTGACCGAGCCGGGGCACGCGCGGATCGCCTCCCTGCCGCCGCTGATGGCCGACGACCTGGCGGCCTCCCTCGCCTTCGCCCCGGAAGAGCGGAGCGTGGTCGAGACGGCCCGGGTCGTCGTGCATCCGCCGCGCACCTGGGGGGACTTGATCAGGCGGCGCGTCAGGGCGGCCACCTCGTCCGCCGAACTGGAGCGATTCCAGGCCTCGGAGGCGGCCGAGGGGGCCGAGGGGGCGCACGCGCCGTCCGCGCGCACCGGTACGGGCGATCTGCGCGCCCTGCTCAGGGCGCAGCCCGGTCTGCTTCCCGGGGTGGTGGTGTTCGTCGTGGCGGCCCTCGCCGCCCGGCGGGGCGCCCGCAAGGCCATCCGGTCCGGGGACTTCTCGACGTGGCTGCGCGACGAGAGCAGCCGGCAGGGCTGAGCGGCGGCGTCCCGCCGAATCAGTTCGTGCGCCGCCCAGTTGGCCCGTACAAGCACTAGGGTTTCACTCACACGTACGAGTGACCTGACCGTCGGCACCGGGAGCTCCAGAGCATGTACCTCGCGGACCGCTCCGCGCCCGCCGGCGCGAAGACCGCACCGGACGGCGGGGCCGTCCGGGCCCCCGCGGTCGCCTCGACCGTCCTCGCGCTGGGCGCGGTCAGCCTGATCACGGACGTCTCCTCGGAGATGGTCACGGCGGTGCTGCCGCTGTACCTGGTCGCGGGGCTGGGGCTGAGTCCGCTCGGCTTCGGCGCGCTCGACGGGGTCTACAACGGGGTCAGCGCGCTGGTGCAGCTGACCGGCGGCCACCTCGCCGACCGGGTCCGCAACCACAAGCTGATCGCCGGCATCGGCTACGGACTGTCCGCCCTGTGCAAGCCGCTGCTGCTGCTCGCGCACAGCCTGGGCCCGGTGGGCCTGGTCCTCGCGCTGGAACGCACCGGCAAGGGCCTGCGCACCGCCCCGCGCGACGCGCTCATCTCCCTTTCGACACCGGCCGAGTTACAGGGGCGCGCGTTCGGCGTGCACCGCGCCATGGACACCACCGGGGCACTGCTCGGTCCCCTCGCCGCCTTCTTCATCCTGAACATGGCAGTGGGCGGGTACGACGCCGTCTTCGGCGTCAGCACGTGCGTCGCCGTGCTCGGTGTGATCGTGCTGATGCTGTTCGTCCCGTCGGGGGCGGGCCCGGGCCCGGCTCCTCTCGGGACGGCGAAACGGGATGCGGCGAAACGGGATGCGGCCAAGCCGGATGCGGTGAAGCCGGATGCGGCGGGACCGCACGGCGCGGGGCCCGCCGGGGTGAGCCTGCGCGAGGCGGCGGCCCTGCTGCGCCTGCCCCGGCTGCGCGCCCTCGCGCTGTGCGCCGCCCTGCTGGGGCTCACCACCGTCAGCGACGCCTTCCTCTACCTGCTGCTCCAGGACCGCACCGGCATCCGCGAGCAGTGGTTCCCGCTGCTCCCGTTGGGCACCGCCGCCGTGTTCCTGCTGCTGGCCGTGCCGGCCGGCGCCCTGGCCGACCGGATCGGGCGCCGTACCGTCTTCCTCGCCGGGCACGCCCTCCTGCTGGCGGGGTACGGGCTGCTGCTGTGGGCCCCGCACTGGCCTGCACTGCCGTACCTGGTCCTCGTACTCCACGGGCTCTTCTACGCCGCGACCGACGGGGTGCTGCCCGCGGCCGTCGGGGCGACGGTCCCGGCGAGACTGCGGGCCACCGGCCTCGCCGTCGTCGGGACCAGCCAGGCGCTGGCCCGCTTCGGCTGCTCGCTGGCCTTCGGGGCCGCCTGGACGGTGTGGGGCGCCGGCCCGGCGCTCGCCGCCGCCGCGGCCGGCCTGTGCTGTTGCGCGGCCGTCGCCGGCTTCGTACTGCGCCCGGCGGCGCAGGCACCCGCCCCGGACTCCGACACCAACCCCGACGCCGGCACCGGCACCGACACCGACACCGACCGACTTCCCCGAGGAACCCGATGACCCGCTCCCGCCGGCTGCTCGTACTCGCGGTGGCCGTGCTGCTGCTCGGGGGCCTCGCCGCCGCGCTGGTCCTGCGCTCCGCCGCCCGTGCCGGGCAGACGCACGAGGGGGACCCGACGGTCGCCCAGGGCAGGGTCACCCTCGGACCGCAGGACCGGCTGGCCTTCCTCAACGGCGCGCAGGGCCCGCACCGCGGGGCACTCGTCTCGGTCCCGGGGCAGGCGCCCCAGGCCGAGCGGACCGCCTCCGGCCTCACCTGCGGGCGCTTCCACGCCGCCGCCGGCACCGGCGTGTGCCTGAACTCCTCGCCGGGCGCGCTGGCCCAGGACAACAAGGCCGTGATCGTCGACTCCGATCTGCGCACGCTGCACGACTTCCCGCTCGCGGGCACGCCGTCGCGGGCCCGCGTCGCGCCGAGCGGCCACTTCGCGGCGTGGACGGTGTTCGTCTCCGGGGAGTCCTACGGCGCCGCGTTCTTCTCCACCCGTACGACGATCGTGGACACCCGTACGTGGGCGGTCGAGCCGGACCTGGAGAAGTTCTCCATCGTGCTCGACGGCCGCCCCTACTCCTCGGGCGACGTGAACTTCTGGGGCGTCACCTTCTCCAAGGACGACGACACCTTCTACGCCACCCTCGGCACCGCCGGCCAGACGTACCTGGTGAAGGGCTCGGTCTCGCGGCGCAGCGTCACCACCCTCGCCCGGAACGTCGAATGCCCGTCGCTGTCCCCGGACGAGACGCGGGTCGTGTACAAGAAGCGCGTCATGCGCGGGGCGTCGCTGTGGCGCGAACACGTACTGGACCTGCGGACGCTGCGGGAGCAGCCGCTCGCGGAGAAGCGCAGCGTGGACGACCAGGCGCTCTGGCTGGACGACCGCACCGTGGCGTACGCCCTGCCCGCCGAGGGCGCGCCGGACACCACCGACCTCTGGACCGTCCCGGCCGACGGTTCGGGTGCCCCCCGCCTCCTCACCCCGGCGGCCTCCTCCCCCAGCCTGCTGGGCTGACACGGGGCCACCTGCCTGACCTGGCGGCCCTGTCGCAGGCGTCCGGGGCCGGTGTGCGTACAGACTCGGTCCTCGTGGATCTGCATCTCACGGACAAGGTGGCGCTGGTCACCGGAGCGAGCAAGGGCATCGGCCTGGCCGTCACGCGGGCACTGGCCGGCGAGGGCGCCCTGGTGGCCGCCGCGGCCCGTACGGTGGACGGCCCGCTGGCCGAGCTGGCCGCCGGCGGGCGGGTACGACCCGTGGCGGTCGACCTCGCGACCGCGGACGGGCCCGGGCACGCGGTACGGGAGGCGGTCGCGGCCTTCGGCGGGCTCGACATCCTCGTCAACAACGTCGGCGCCGTCCGGCCGCGGCCGGGCGGGTTCCTGTCGCTGACCGACGAGGACTGGACCTGGGCCCTGGACATCAACTTCCTGACCGCCGTCCGCACCACCCGGGCCGCCCTCCCGCACCTCGTCGAGCGCGGCGCGGCGTCGATCGTCACGGTCAGCTCCGTCAACGCCTTCCTGCCGGACCCCGGGGTGATCGACTACAGCGCGGCGAAGGCGGCGCTCACCAACTTCTGCAAGGCGCTCTCCAAGGAGTTCGGCCCGCACGGAGTGCGCGTCAACACCGTCAGTCCCGGCCCGGTCGAGACGGCCCTGTGGCTCGGGGACCAGGGGGTGGCCGCCACCGTGGCGGGAGCCACCGGGGGCACGCCGCAGGACGTCGTCGCGGGAGCCGCCGCACAGTCCGTCACCGGGCGGTTCACCCGCCCCGAGGAGGTCGCCGACCTCGTCCTGTTGCTCGCGTCCGACCGGGCGGGCAACACCACGGGCTCCGACCACACCATCGACGGCGGCCTCGTCACCACGCTCTGAACCCGGCCGCCCTTCGGCAGGGCAAGCGTCAGCGGCGGCCGGACCGGGTGACGGTCCGGCCGCCGGCCGGGCAGGGATCCCGGTCTGCCCCCTGCAGACCGGACGACGAGGCTTCCTTCGGACGCACGCGCTGCCCCGCACACGGGCGGCTCAGGTCAGCAGCTTCGCTTTGGCCTGCTGGAACTCGGCCTCGGAGAGCGCGCCCTTGTCCTTCAGGGCGACGAGCTTGGCCAGTTCGTCGGCGTGCGAACCGCCGGACCCGGAGGACCCGGCCGTCTGGCGGATGTAGTCCTGGAAGGCGGCTTCGCTCTCCTTGGCCTGCTTGACGTCCCGTTGGGTCATGCTCTTGCCGCGGGCGATGACGTAGACCAGCACGCCGAGGAAGGGCAGGATGATCACGAAGATCAGCCAGCCCGCCTTGGCCCAGCCGTTCAGTTCGTGGTCACGGAAGATGTCCGTGATGATCTTGAACAGCAGGAACAGCCACATGATCCACAGGAAGAACCAGAGCATGGACCAGAAGATGCTGAGCGCGGGGTAGTCGTCCATGGACGCCTCCTTTGGGCGGGCCCTATGCCCGCGATCAGCAGTATTGGCACGGTTTGCGCATTCCGCATGTCGAACGGCCCCGGGCCGGTTCCCCCCGGCCCCACCGGTCGCGGCCGTTGCCGTGCCCGTCGGGCCGCACCGCTGCCGGGAGCCGGAACGGCCGGCCTCACCCGATCGGGTCGCCTCCGCTCGCCGGATCGAGCGGGCCGGGATTGCCTGGGGTACGACCCGAGGAGAGCTGACATGCCGGATGACGAAGGCCAGAACGAGCTCGCCGCCCTGCGGGCGCGGGTTGCCACGCTGGAGGCGGAGGCCGCGAAGCGCCCGCCGCCCCACCACCGGGTGCGCGCGTTCCTCTCCGCGCTGCTGATCGTCCTGGGCTGCGTCCTGGCGCCGCTGGGCATCGTCGCCGCGTGGACGTCCGGCATCGTGGGCGACACCGACCGCTACGTGACCACCGTGGCCCCGCTGGCCTCCAACCCCGACGTACAGGCGGCCGCCGCGAACCGGGTCACCGGCGCGGTGATGGAGCACATCGACCTGCCCAACCTCCTTGAAGACGTGGCGCCGGACCAGCGGCCGCTGTTGCAGAAAGCTCTGGGAAAGCTGGGCAACGGGCTGGAGGGCGCGGTCCGCAGCTTCGTGCACGAGAAGGCGCTGGACGTCGTCCAGTCGAAGGCCTTCGAAACCATCTGGACCAACGCGAACCGCACGGTACACACCTCGCTCGTCCGCGCCCTGACCGGCAGCGACGAGGGGGCCGTTCAGATCAAGAACGACTCGGTGACCGTCGACCTCGCCCCCGTGATCGACCAGGTGAAGACCAAGCTGGTGGATTCCGGGATGGGCGTGGCCGCCAAGATCCCCGAGGTCCACACCGACTTCACGGTGCTCAAATCGGACGACATCGGCCGGGTCAAGACAGGTTTCCGACTGCTGGAGATCATGGGCTTCTGGCTGCCGGTCATCGCCGTCGTGCTCGCGGCCGTCGGCGTCCTGCTCTCCGTCCACCGGAGGCGGACCCTGGTCACGGCGGCCCTCGGCTTCGCCGTCGCGGCGCTCATCCTGGGCATCGCACTGACGGTCTTCCGTACGGTCTACCTCAACGCGCTCCCCGACACCGTGTCCCAGCCGGCCGCCGGCGCCGTCTACGACGCGATGATCAAGCTCCTGCGCACCACGGTCCGCATGGTCGCGGTCCTCGGCGTGCTGCTGGCGCTCGCCGCCTGGCTCTCGGGCCCGGGTCGCCGCGCCACCGTGGTGCGCCAGATGTGGCACTCGGGCATCGCGGCCACCCGGGCCGCCGCCGACCGGGCGGGGCTGCGCACGGGCCCGGTCGGCCCGTTCGTCGCCCGCCACCGCGTCTGGATCACCTGGATCCTGGTGGCGGCGGCCGTCCTCGCCTTCATCCTGTGGCCGTATCCGACCGGCTGGGTCATCCTGGGCATCGCCCTCGTGCTCCTCTTCGCCCTGGCCGTCATGGACTTCATCGCCGAGGACGACGCGCCGGACGCCGAGGACGCGGCGCCGCCCCCCGGTGGAAGCCCGCCGCGTCCCGTGTAGGGGGTGTCTTGAAGACACCCCCTGGGAGGAACGGCTCAGGGGCGCGCCGCCCCGGGCTGGGTCCCGGGAATGCGCTGGGTGAAGAACAACGCCGTCAGGGCGGCCAGAGCCAGGATCGCGAGGGCCGCCCGCAGGCCGTCGATCCGCGCGGTGGCGTTCGCGTCGAGTGCCGCCTGGGCCACCTCCGATTCCACGCCGGCCTCGTCGAGGGCGGTGGTGAGCTGGGCGTCCGACAGGAAGGGGGCACCGCCCGCGAGTCGGACGTTCGCCTGGCTCGTGACCTCGGCCGGCACCGCCGGGTTCTGCTCGATGGTGGTGAGGAACGACGAGGTCAGCATGGTGATGAGGATCGAGCCGGCGACCGCGGTGCCGATCGACGCCCCGAGGTTCGTGACGGTGTTCTGGATTCCGCCGACGTCGGCGCTCTGCTCGTCCGGGACGGCCGAGACGGTGACCGCCCCGAGCTGGGAGGCCAGTGCGCCCATCCCCAGCCCGATCAGCAGCATGGGGACGGTGACCACGGCCGCGCCGGATTCCACGTCCAGGGTGACCAGCAGGACGAGGGCGCCGACGAGCATCAGGAGGACCCCGGTCCGCACCACGCGCCGCGGTGAGGCGTTCGGGCGGAAGCGGGGGACCCCGATCGCGGCGGCCAGCAGGGAGACGGAGAGGGGCAGGATCAGGACGCCCGTCTTGATGGCGGACAGGCCCAGCGCGACGGACAGGTACAGCGGGACGACGAAGAACACGCCCATCTGTACGAGGTACTGGAAGAAGAACATCGTCAGGCCGCCGGTGAGCTGCCGGTTGCCCAGCAGCTCCGGGTCCACGAGCGGTTCGGCACCCCGTCGGACGAGGTGTGTCTCCCAGCGGAAGAAGAGCCAGATGAGAAGCAGCCCGCCCAGGATCAGCCAGACGACGGGTGAGAGGGCGAACCAGGACGGTCCGCCGGCCTTGGGCCGGAACCAGCCCCATTCGCTCGTGCGCAGCACGCCGAAGACGAACAGTCCGATGCCCAGGGCGGACAGGACCGCGCCCAGGAAGTCGATGCGCGGCTTGTGGTCGGGGGGCGCGTCCGCAGCCCGGCGGGCGAGCACCAGGATGACGAGCACGACCACGACCTCGCCGGCGAACACCCAGCGCCAGGAGAAGAACGTGGTCGCCACGCCGCCGATGAGCGGCCCGACTCCGATGGCGATCGCCGCCGCCGCCGCGACCAGGCCGTAGGCGGCCGGCCGCCGCGCCACGGGGAAGTTCGAGGCGACCAGCGCCACGATCGCCGGCAGGATCAGCGCCGCCCCCACGCCTTCCAGGAAGGACCAGCCGAGCAACAGGACCGTCAGGTTGGGGGCGATGGCCGTGGTGAACGATCCGCACCCGTAGACGACACAACCGATCATGAACGCCCGTCTGCGGCCGATGAGCGCGCCGACCTTGCCCCCGCCGATCATGAGCATCGCCATGACCAGCGTGTAGGCCGTGATCGCACCCTGCATGCCGGTCACGGTGGTGCCGATGTCCTCGGCCACCGTCGCGATCGAGACGTTCATGACCGAGCTGTCGAGGGCCATCAGGAACTGCCCGGCCGCCAGTGTCAGCAGGACGAGCCTCGCGTCTTTCGCGTTCCCGGCCTCGGGTGCCTTGGCTGTCATGACCGGAGCCTCCCACGGTCACCGCGAGCCACGCGTCGCCTCGCCGAGCAGGTCAGCCGACTGGCACAGAGGCGGGGCGCTCAAGGCGCCCGCCGGTGTTCACGCCGATTCCGCCGCCAGCCGGCCCGAGGTGACCGCGTCCAGCAGGGCCTGGTGGTCGCGCTCGTTGCGGTCCGCGTAGGTCTCCGCGAACCGCACCAGCGCCTGGTCGAACACGTCCGCGCTGCCCAGATAGGCGGCGATGGCGATCCGGTCGCCGGACCGGGCGTGCGCCCGGGCCAGGGTGGAGGCGCACACGTCGCCGAGCGTCTGCATGCCCCGCGGCACCAGGAACTCCGATTCGATGCTCCCCTTCCAGTCCCGCAACTGCCGTACGTAGAAGTCCCGCTCGCGGCCGTCGATGCCCGTCGTCCGGTGCCAGCCGAGGAAGATGTCGCTGGCCGCCTGCATCAGGCGCTGCCCGGCCACCACCCGTTCGCCCTGCATGGAGTGCTCGCCGGCGCCGACGTACGGGGCGAGGACCGACTCTCCGGCCTCCTTGGCCTGGAGGATCAACGGGTCGTCGTCGTCCCTGCCCAGGAGCAGGATGATCCAGCACCGGGTGCCCACGCTGCCGACGCCCACCACCTTGCGGGCCACGTCGACGACGGTGAACCGGCGCAGCAGGTGGCGCCGGTCCGAGGGGAGGGTCTGGCCGTACTGCTCGACCATGTCGCGGATCTGCTCCTCCAGCTCGTCGCGCTGGTTGTCCGGCAGCAGCTCCGTGAGCGGCGTGACCAGGGGCGGTACCGACCTGAACCGGCGCTCCCCGGCCACCACCTCGGTGAGCTTGCCGGCGGCCTGCAGGCTGTCGCGCCCGCGCGCCTTGTCCAATGCCTCGGCCAGCCGCTTGCGGCCGCGCGAGCGCAGTTCGGCCTCACCCAGCGTCCGGAGCTGTTCCGCGTCGACCCTCGCGTACCAGACGTCGAGGTGGCGCATGGCGGCGTAGCGGCGCATCTGCTCGCGGTAGGACTTGCCCGCGGACTGGACGATCACGGCGCGCTCGCGCTCGCTGAAGCCGTTCTCCCGCCCGGCGACGGCCAGGCTCACGGCCAGCCGTTTGACGTCCCACTCCCACGGTCCCGGCAGCGTCTCGTCGAAGTCGTTGACGTCGAACAGCAGGTTCCGCTCGGGGGTGCCGAGGAGTCCGAAGTTCAACATGTGGGCATCGCCGCACAGTTGGACCCGCAGACCCGAGTCCGCGGTGTGGGACAGGTCGTCGGCCATGACGGCGGCGGCGCCCCGGTAGAAGCGGAACGGGGATTCCGACATCCGCCCGTAGCGGATCGGCACCAGCTCCGTCACCCGGCCGGCCGACTGCCCTTCGAGCAGTTCCACCGGATCCTTCCGGTGCGCGGAGGGCTCGAATTCCCCGTTCCCGGAGCGGGGCGCCCGGCGCCGGGCGGCGCGGCCGCGGGCGACCCGCTCCGCGACGGACAGCCGCTGCACGCCGCTCTCCTCTTGTGCTGCACGCTTTGCCATCGCTGTGGACCTCCAGGCCGCACGGCCCCTGCTGCCCAGCATGGCACCCCTGGCACGGCGCTGCCGTACGACGCCGACGGGTGCCGCGGCACCCGCGCTCAGCCCCGCTCGGCCCGCTCCCGGCTCGGCGGCGGACTGCCCAGCCTCCGGGCGAGGTACGGCTCCTGCGCCAGTACGGCACCCATGGTGACACCGCCCGCGACGGCCACGCACAGCACGATCAGCCAGGACAGCAGGACGAAGACGGAGCCGGCCGAACCGTACTCGCTCAGCGCCCGGTCGAGGGCGCGCGGCATGTAGAAGCCGGCGGTGACCGACAGGGCGGTCATCGCGCCGGCCGTGATCAGGGCGCCCGGCAGCAGCGGCATCCAACCGACGAGGCGGCCCAGCAGGATGTGCTGGGTCCACCACCACACCCCCGCCTGGAAGACGAAGGTCAGCGGGACGCCCAGCCAGAGCCCGACGCCGAACCCGCTGCGCACCGGTTCCTGCACGACCAGCAGGCAGATCCAGACGGCGATCCACGCGAGCCAGCGCCAGACCGCGATGCGCGCCCCGGCACGCGGAATCTCCCACGCGCGCTTGCACAGCCGCTGCATGGCGCGGCTCACGGCGGTCGCGGACAACAACACCATCAGGGAGCCCACCACGCCCACGGCGTTCTGGAGCTCCGTGTCCGTGCTGCGGAAGATGGCGGACAGCTGATCGCTCGCTTCGCCGTTGAGCCCGAACACCGCACGGATCGATGCGGCCATCTGCTGCCGCACGCGCTGCGGGGCGACCGAGGCGACGACGAAGACCAGGGGGACGGCGGTCAGGAAGCACTGCGCGGCGAGCCGGGTGGCGGAGTCGAAGATGTTCACCGACACCATGCGCTCGGCGACGTGGGTGATCACCGGGAACCGGGCCTCGGCCCGGCGCTGGAGCCGCCTGGCCTTGGCCGCCGTCCGCCGCGAGCGCGATCGCCACCACTCGGAGCGCAGGACGGCGTGCTTGCTCCCGCCGGAGGCCATCAGCACACCGGGGCGGGAGCGGGCGCGGGGGGAGACGGACGGCTCGTCGCCGGCGCCGGGGCCGGGGGGCACGTCGTCGTCATCGCGGTCTCCTTCATGTGCGTCCAGGTTGCGGGACGCGGCCGGGAGCGGCATCTCGAACGCCTCCGGCCGGGCGCCCCGCGCCCGTCGACCGAACGGACGCGAAAAGGTGTCGGGCTCCGGACCCGTGCGTACTGTCGTGGATCGTCACACGATTGGGGCGCCATGGTCGTCGACCTCCTGCTCATCGCGCTGGCCATCACGGTCGACCCGCTGCCCATCATGGCGTTCGCGCTCGTGGTGTCGTCCGCCAGGGGCGTGTGGAAGGGCCTCGTCTTCATCCTGGCCTGGCTCGCCTGCCTGGTCGTGGTGATCGCGGCCGTACTCGCGCTGACGGACGGGCAGCCACCGCCGCCGCGCTCCCCGCCCGGCATCGCGGGGCTGACGCTCAAACTGGCCATCGGAATCGGACTGGTGTTCTACGGACTCCACCGCCGCCGCCTCATGAAGGCGGGCACGGCCCCGACCGGCTCCGCCACCCCGCTCGGCCCGGACGTGCAAGCCGGATCCTCCGACGGCGCGGCCTCCCGCCGGGACTCGGGCTCGCTCTGGACGGCCGCGGGGCTGGCCGTGCTCGTCCAGCCGTGGGGCCTGGTCGCGGCGGGCGCGACGACCGTGCTCGAAGCGAACACCTCGCGCACGTCCACCTTCGCGGCCCTGTTCGGCTTCTGTTTCCTCGCGACCGCCAGCCTGCTGGCCGCCGAGCTCTACATCGTGTTCGCACCCGAGGTCGCGCACGACCGGTTGATGCGCCTGCGCAGCTGGCTGGAGGGCCACCAGCAGCAGGCGATCGTGGTCATCTGCCTGGTGATCGGCCTGTGGCTGACCGGCAAGAGCATCTACCAACTGACCGGCTGAGCAGACGGCCGGCCCTGCGTCCGCTCCCTCGGCGCACGGCCTTCAGACATGCGAAGGTGCGTGGGCGGTGCTGGAATGGCCTTGGTGACGTCTGCTCCTGCCCACCGGTGCCGGAGCCCGGAGCCCGCGGCCGAGCGGCCGGTGCGACGTCCCCCTCCCCCAGCCCGACAGGAGCAGCCATGAGCGAGGCCGAGGAATCCCGCGGAACCGGCGGCATCGAGGACATGGGCCCCGTGGACTACGTCGTGATCGAGTTCCAGGGCAATCGGATGACGGGCAAGGGCCTCCCCATGCTCGTGGATCTCGTCGACCGCGGCATCATCCGCATCTTCGACCTGGTCTTCGTCCGCAAGGACCTCGACGGCTCGGTGACCGCGGTGGAATTGAGCGACTTCGGCGACGAGGTCGACCTGACGGTCTTCGAAGGAGCCTCGTCCGGCCTGCTGGACCAGAGCGACATCGACGACGCCGGCGTCGCTCTGGAACCCGGCAACTCGGCGGGGATCATCGTGTACGAGAACCTGTGGGCGGCGCCCTTCGCCCGCGAACTGCGGCGCGGAGGCGCCCAGCTCGTGGCGGCCGGCCGCATTCCCGTCCAGGCCCTGCTCGCGTCGCTGGACGCCATGGAGGCCCCGCCCTCCGACGGGTGAGACGGCCGCAGACCTGCTTCACCGCACCCCTGGAGATGAGCATCATGCCCGGACTTCTTCGCGGAGTCGCCCGTACGGCCGTCGTCGCCGGCACCGCAACCGCCGTGTCCAACCGGGTGTCCCGGCGGCAGGCGGGCCGGTGGGCCCAGCAAGAGGCGCCGCAGGCCGAGGCCGCGCCGCCGCCCCCTCCCCCGCCTCCGCCCCCGGCCGCGGCCCCTGCCGCCGACGACATGAGCACCAAGATCGACCAGCTCAAGCAGCTCAGCACCCTCAAGGAGCAGGGAGTGCTGACCGAGGAGGAGTTCGCCGAGCAGAAGCGCCGGCTCCTCGGCTGACGGAGGACCCTGTACCGGATTCACCGGTGAGGGACGGGGGACGGGAAGGAACGGCCCCATGACGCAGCCGACGCAGCCGAGTCCGAATACGGGTCCGGGTCCGGGTCCGCAGCCACCGTCGCGGCCCGCGGAGGCCCAGAAGATCGGCGAGCTGCTCCGGACCCCCGGATACCGCAAGACGCTGGTGTTCTGCGGGCTCATGGGCATCCCGGTCTCGCTCGCCGCGTTCTGGTTCCTCGCCGGGCTCCAGAAACTGGAGAGCCTCGTCTGGGTGGACCTCCCGCATGCCCTCGGCCACGACACTCCGCCGTGGTGGTGGCCCTTGCCGCTGCTGCTCCTGTCGGGCATCTGCGTCGGGCAGATCGTCACCCGCTTCCCCGGGGCGGGCGGGCACATCCCCGCCGCCGGCCTGCAGCCGGGCGGCACCGGAGCGGCGGCCCTGCCCGGCGTGGTCCTGGCAGCCGTGTTCAGCCTCCCGCTCGGCGCCACGCTCGGCCCCGAGGCCCCGCTCATCGCGCTGGGCGGCGGGCTCGCGATCGCCCTGCGGCACCTCACGGGCACACCGGAGACGCCGACGAGCACCATGCTGCTGGGCGTGGCCGGAGCCGCCGCGGCGATCGCCACCATCTTCGGCAATCCGCTGATCGCCGCGGTGCTGATCATGGAGATCGTGGGCGTGGGCGGCCCCCAGCTGTTCGCCGTCATGCTGCCCGCCCTGCTGTCGAGCGGCATCGGCTCGCTCGTGTTCACCGGTTTCGGCCGCTGGACCGGGCTGAAGACCGGCGACCTGTCACTGAAGGGGTCGGGGATGCACTTCCCCCGTCTGGACGTCGGTGACGTGGTCTGGTCGATCCTCCTCGCCATGGTCTTGGCCGTCGGCGTGTACCTGGTCTTCCGCGGCGGGCGGATGGTCGCCGCCCGGGTCGCCGAACGGCCCCTGACCGTCACGGCTCTCTGCGCGCTCGCCGCCGGCGTCTGCGCCGCCGCCTACACCCTGGGCACCGGCCGCTCCCCCGCGGAGGTGGCCTCCTCGGGCCAGGCCACGATGGCCGAGCTGGCCGGCGACCCGCACGCCTGGGGCGTGGGCGCGCTGATCGCCGTCCTCCTCTGCAAGGGCGCCGCCTTCTCGCTGTGCCTGGGCAGCCTGCGCGGCGGCCCCATCTTCCCCTCGCTGTTCCTCGGCGCGGCGGCGGGCGTCCTGTGCGCGCCGCTGCCCGGCCTGGGCATCGGCGCCGCGCTGGCGGCCGGGATGGCCGCCGCCGCGGTGAGCGCGATGCGGCTGCCGGTCAGCAGCGTGGTGCTCGTGGTCCTCGTACTGGGCAGCACCGAGATGATCCCGATGGCGATCCTCGCCGCCGTCGTGGCGTTCGTGACCGTCGAGCTGCTGCCGCCGAGCCCGCCGGTCCCGCCCGTCGGCCCCCTGCCCCACCCCGCGGCGCCGGCCCCCTAGGGGGTGTCGTCAAAGTAGCTTCGTCCGCCCGTGAGGGCGGGGCCGGCGGGGTCTGGTGCGTGTGATCGCAAGGCGGAGGAGAGAGGCGACGCTCGCGTCGTCGACCGACGACAACGCCGCGAGCGCGCGTGCCAGACCCCGCCGGCCAGAAGGGACTTTGACGACACCCCCTGGCCTGGGGCGGGGGCTCATCCGAGGCCGGGCACCGCGGATACCCCCAGGTCGATGAGCTTGATGCCGACGAACGGCAGGACGAGGCCGCCCAGCCCGTACACGGCGAGGTTGCGGCGCAGCAACTCGTGTGCGGACGCCGGCCGGTAGCGGACCCCGCGCAGCGCGAGCGGGATCAGCGCCACGATGATCAGCGCGTTGAAGATGGTCGCGGAGGTGATCGCGGAGGTCGGGCTCTGCAGGCCCATGACGTTCAGCGCCCCGAGTCCGGGGTAGGCCGACGCGAACATGGCGGGGATGATCGCGAAGTACTTCGCGACGTCATTGGTGATCGAGAAGGTGGTCAGAGCACCGCGTGTGATGAGGAGCTGCTTGCCCACCTCCACGATCTCGATGAGCTTGGTGGGGTTGGAGTCCAGGTCCACCATGTTCCCGGCCTCCTTGGCGGCCGAGGTGCCCGTGTTCATCGCCACGCCGACATCGGCCTGGGCGAGGGCCGGGGCGTCGTTGGTGCCGTCGCCGGTCATCGCGACCAGCTTGCCGCCCGCCTGCTCCCGCTTGATGAGGGCCATCTTGTCCTCGGGCGTCGCCTCGGCCAGGTACTCGTACCGCCCGTGACCCCGGAGCGGTCGCCGCCCGACTCGCGCAGCACGGGCGCCGATTCGCCGGTGACGGCCGACTCGTCGACCATGGCGGCGCCGTCCACGACGTCCCCGTCGGCCGGGACCGTCTCGCCCGCCTCGACCAGGACGAAGTCGAAGGGCTGGAGTTCGGCCGGGGTGACGGCTTCGGTCGGCGCGTGGCGCAGGTTCGTCCCGTACGTCCAGTGCAGCAGCCGCAGCGCCACGGTGTCCGTACGCGCCTTGCGCAGCGACGCGGCCTGGGCGCGGCCGCGGCCTTCGGCGACGGCTTCGGCGAGGTTGGCGAAGAGCACGGTCAGCCAGAGCCAGATGCTGATGACCCAGGTGAAGACCGACGGGTGCAGCAGAGCCGAGAGCGTGGTGAGCACGGAGCCGACGCGACGACGAACAGCACGGGTTTGCGGACGAGTTCGCGCGGGTGGAGCTTGCGGACCGCCTCGCGCGCGGAGGCGGCGAGCTGTTCGGACTCCAGCACGCCCGCGGGGCCGGGGCGTTGGTGTCTGCGGGCGCGTCGGGTCACCGGGTTCCACGCCCGTCGTTGCCGAGGGCCGCGAGGTCGCCGTCGCCGTCGCCGTCGCCGATGTTGTCGCCGATACGGAACCGCAGTCTGCAGATCACCGCATCCGTGTCGCGGCGCACCGCGTGCGCCACGACCGAGCCGCGCTGGTTCTGCAGGAGCCGCTGCCACAGGTGCGCGGGCTCGGTCTCCGGGATCAGTACGGTGACCTGCGAGTCCGGGTCGGCCGCGGCGAGTTCGCGTACGTAGCCGGAGACGGGACGGCCCAGCGCCCGGGTGGGCGAGGCGACTTCGACGAGGTCGACGCCCGGGTTCCACAGCTCCCAGTCGCGGCGCAGGGCCTCGGCCGCGCGCCGGTCCTCCGGTGCGGGGTGGGTGACGGTGACGGCGAGCACCTCGTCGCCCAGCGAGCGGGCGGCGGTCAGCGCCTGCCGGGTCAGCTTCGAGAGCCCCGAGACCGGTACGACGACCAGCGAGCGGGACCTCGTCGGGGGCTGCGGTATCCGGCCGAGCTCCAGGCGCTCCCCGATCCGCGCGTAGGTGCGGTGGATCTTCTCGAAGCCGAGGACCAGCAGCGGGAGGGCGAGGACGACGATCCAGGCGCCCTCGGTGAACTTGGTGGCGGTCACGACGGCGGCCGCGACACCGGTGAGGACCGCGCCGAAGCCGTTCAGGGCCGCCTTGTTGCGCCAGCCCGCGGGGCGTTCCCCGTACCAGTGCCGGACCATTGCGACCTGGCAGATCGTGAAGCCGACGAACACGCCGATCGCGAAGAGCGGGACGAGGGTGTTGGTGTCGCCGCCGGAGAGGACCAGCAGGGCCGCGGAGACGGCGGCCAGCGCCAGTACCCCGTGGCGGTGGACCTGGCGGTCGGCCTTGAGCGAGAAGAGGTGGGGCAGGTGGTTGTCGCGGGCCAGCAGGCTCATCAGGACGGGCAGGCCGCCGAAGGAGGTGTTGGCGGCGAGCGCGAGCAGCACCATCGTGGCGAACTGGACCACGTAGAAGGCGATGTCGTGCCCGAAGGAGGCGTCCGCGAGCTGCGCGAGGACGGTCACGCCCTCGACGGGCTGGAGGTGGAAGCGGCCGATGAGCACCGACAGGCCGATCAGCATCACGCCGAGCAGGGCCCCGAGCGCCACCTCGGTGCGCTGCGCGCGGCGTGCGGCCGGGGCGCGGAAGGACGGTACGGCGTTGGCCACGGCCTCGACGCCCGTCAGGGCGGAGCAGCCGGCCGCGAAGGCCTTGAGCAGGAGCAGCGCGCCCACCGTGGTCGCGCCCCCACCGAGCGCGGAGGCGTGCCCGTCGGCGGATGCCGTGCTGACGGGCCCGTCCCGGAACAGCCCGACGGCGATCATGGCGAGGATCGAGCCGACGAACACCGCGGTCGGCGCCAGGAAGGCCTTCGCCGAGTCGACCACGCCGCGCAGGTTCACGGCCGTGACCAGCACCAGGATGCCCAGGCACATCCAGACCCGCTGCCCGTACAGCTCCGGGAACGCCGAGGTCAGCGCCGCGACTCCGGCCGTGACCGACACGGCGACGTTCAGCACGTAGTCCAGGACCAGCGAGGCCGCGGCCACCAGGCTCGTACGCCGGCCCAGGTGCCGCTTGGCCACGGCGTACGAGCCGCCGCCGTCCGGGAACGCCGCGATCACCTGCCGGTACGAGGCCACCAGCACCGCCAGCAGCACGGCGATCGCGACGGTGACCGGGAGCGTGAACCCCATCCCGTACGCGCCGGCCGCCGCGAGCACCAGGACGATCGACTCCGGCCCGTAGGCGACGGAGGCCATGGCATCGAGCGAAAGCGCGGCGAGCCCCTGCAGCGCGGTGAGCTTGTGCCGGTCTCCCGCCCCGGTGTCGGGGGGCTCCTCGGCGCCGGGGACGGTCCTCGTCGCCGTGTCGGTCTCGCCTGTGTGCATGGCCATGTTGCCGGTCCCTCCGATTGAGCAAAGACGAGGGACAGCGTCCGGGCCGGAATGCGGCCTCGCCAGCCGTATTGGCGACTTCCATACGTCCGCCGCCCGACTCTTCACGCCGTCCTGACGACGGCGGGCGCGGCGCCCGACGGGGTCCGGTCCGAGGAACCCCGCCGCGGTTCCGTCGCGGCCGACGGGGGCACCGGCCCGCGACGTGCAGACTGCGGATATGGCAACGCTGAACGGCTCCCCCGCCTCCCCCGCGGCCCTCCAGGCCCTCGCACTGACCAATTACGGGCATTTCACCACCATGCGGGTGGAGGACGGCGGGGTGCGGGGGCTGGCCCTGCACCTCGCCCGGCTGGTCGCGGACTGCCGTGAGGTGTTCGGGGCGGAGCTGGACGCCGAGTGGGTCCGGGAATGCGTACGGAGGGAAGCGGGCGGGCGGCCGGGGTCGCTCATGGTGCGGGTCACGGTCTTCGACCCCGAGCTGGAGCTGACGGCCCCCGACCGCACGGGGCGGCCGGGGGTGCTGGTGACGACCCGGCCCGCCGCCGGCGACCCCGGCCGGCCGCTGCCCGCGCTGCGCGTGCAGCGGCTCCCGTTCCGGCGCGACGCGCCCTCGGTGAAGCACGTGGCGCTGTTCGGGCAGTTGCGGCTGCGGCGGGCGGCCCGGCTCGCCGGCTTCGACGACGTGCTGTTCACCGGGCCGGACGGGCTGGTCTCCGAGGGCTGCACGTGGAACGCCGGCTTCGTGGACGGGGCCGGGACCGTGGTCTGGCCGGAGGCCGAGGTCCTTGCGGGGACGACGATGCGGCTGCTGCGGACCGCCGGGTCCGGCCATGTCACGGCCCCGGTGACGGACGCCCGGCTGCGCTCGATGCGGGCCGCGTTCGCGACGAGCACGGGATTCGGCGTACGGGCGCTGGCGGCGGTCGACGACATCGCCTTCCGCACCGACGACCCGGTGATCGGGGCACTGCGGGAGTCCTACGCGGCCGTACCGCCGGACCGCCTCTAGGGGGTGTCCGCAAAGTCCCGCCTGCCCCGCGGCGCCCGGCACGCGCTCTCGGCGCACCGGGCGAAATCCCGAGTACGTCCAGTACACGGGC